>NZ_BAAABF010000003.1:0-342744 GCF_054767895.1 Clostridium sp. CTA-17 | reverse complement strand
GAAGCAGCAGTTAAAATGATACCAGATACTGAAACTGCTATAAACGAAGACGATGCTAAGAAGTTCCAAAAGATGTTAGACTTACTTGAAGATGACGACGATGTTCAAGAGGTTTATCACAATGCTGAATTCCCTGAAGGATGGGATGAGTAAGAGGATAAACTAATTAATATCAATGGTTTGATAGGTTCTTATATATTATTAATTTTGAATATTTACTACGGTGTACATTAATTATGGTCTCTATAATGGTGTATATATTAGAAAAGGTTATTTTCTAGCTTTATAGTATAGGAGATAACCTTTTTTTATTAAAAGATGTATTAGAAGAGTTTTTATTAGAATTAGAAATAAGAAATTATAGCAAAAGAACATTGACTTGATTTGCTTAATAAGTTGATAAATATTTTATTTTATATAAATATAACAAAGAAATTAAGTGGGTTTAGGAAAGATTTATTGAAATGAAAATATAACAGTAAAAATTAATTTGCTAATAGATATACAATTAGAGGTATAAGCTATATATCTATCATATTTTCTTGATTGAAGAGCGTGTAAATTACACAAAGTATTTTACACGCTCTTTTTTCAATTTATTTATTTTCAGTATATTTATCGCATCCTTTTATATGTTCACTCCCATATACGCATCCTGCTTTACATACAAYATCACCTACTTGTGGTGTTTTTTCTTGCTCAATTTGTTCATTTCCGGTATATTTATYACATCCTTTTATATGTTCACTTCCATATATGCATCCTGCTTTACATACAACATCACCTACTTGTGGTGTTTTTTCTTGCTCATTTTTTGTGTTTTCTTGAGGTGCTGTATCTTTATTATCTTTTATATTATTTTGTATCTCTTTATCTTTCTTTAAATCTTCATTCTTTTTAGATTGTTCTTTTTGTTTATTTTCATTTGGTAATGTATTATTAATATTTTTCTCTTTTTGATTTTCTATAGCTATTTCATTTAATTCGCTTTCTTCTATAATTTCTACTGATTTATTCGGAGTATTATCTTTTATCCAATTATATGTTATTGCCACTGTTGTTACTCCTATAAATATAATACCCAATAAAATTACTATTTTCTTTGCTTTAATCATTAATCCTCCATATATCCTAAAACTCTTTTGAATTAATTCATTATTGAAATTTATATTTAATAAAGGCCTAAATATTTATCATTTAAATTGTATATGTAATTAAATACAATTTTAAGATACAAATTAAAAACAAAGTGTAATAAATTTCTAAACTGGATTTGTGTGAATACCTTGGACACAAAAATTCGAACTTATTTAGGCTGCATTCAAAGCTTTAAATTTCATTTCATTAGGAGGATTATAAGCAAGTGATGAATGTAGTCTTTTACTATTATAAAAACTTTCTATATTATAGAGTTTATTCCTAATTCTCCTATGTAAGTAGAAAGACTGGGGAAAATTAGAGTTTAAAAAACTAAAAGATAAGATTTTTATAAAAATATAATAGATTAATAATTAAGTAATATTCTAAAAAATCAATTCAGTTAAAAGCAGTAATATTTAATGGTTTATTTTTACCATATTAAATATTACTGCCGTTATTTTGTGTTTTCATTAAATGTAAAATAAATTTTAATATAATTATTTTTTAGTTTCTCTTAGTGAGGTTGAAAATGCAGTTATAAGCATTATTAAAAAAAGCAATATAAATAATAATTCCATGGGACCTCCTTAAGCATAAATAAAATAGATTTAAAGATAGTTAAAAGTTCAGTTTGTTTATTACTATAGAAAAATAAATCTTGTTATATCTGAAAATATATAAATAATAATGTTTACATCTTATAATAATATCTTATCATACATAATATGGAAAAATATTAATTCTTTGAAAAAAATTCTTTAAACTTAAGAGATTTAAGAAGTTTGTGGTAAAGAGAAAATATATAAAAGTTTAAGAAAAGTTAACAATTTATAAAAATAAGTAGTATAATTAAAAAAAGAATTTGGGTTATAGTAGGAGATGATATTTTATGAGAAATTTAAATGGAAATTTAATAAGAATCTCTGGAGAGATATTAAAAATAACATTAAATAAAGAAGTTACTGGAACTTTATATTACTCTGAGAAACTTAATGGAGAATTAAAGTTTATTAAACATATAGAAAAAGAAAACGAATTTGAATTTAAGGATCCAGAGCCTAAGAATAGAACCTTTTATTTTATAAAATGCGAAAATGAAGAGTTGATTTTAGCAGAGAGACTTGTGCCACTTAAAAGATTTTGCAATTTTAGAGATTTAGGTGGATATGAAACAAAGGATGGAAGAAAGGTGAAATGGGGATTATTTTATCGCTCAGAAGCTTTAAATAAATTAAAAGGAGAAGATTTAGAATATTTTAAAACCCTAGGAATTAAGTATATTTTTGATTATAGATCCTTAGAAGAAGTTAAATTAAGCCCAGATAGAAATGTTGAAGGGACAAAAAATATAAATATATCTGCAATGAGAAATTTAGATAATCAAAATCTAAATATGGAATCATATTTAAAAGGAATCTTATCAAAGAATAGCAATCAAGAACCACCTGAAAAGATACTTATGGATGGATATATTGAGATGCCATTAAATAATTTAGCTTTCAAGGAGCTTATAAAGACAATAGAAAATCCTAAAAACCTAGCTGTATTACAGCACTGTACATCAGGGAAAGATAGAACTGGTTTAGGATCAGCTTTAATATTATTGTTATTAGGTGTACCAGAGGAAAAGGTAATAGAAGATTATATGTTAAGTAATGAATATAGAAAAGTAGAAAATCATAGAATACTTCAAATTTATGAAAAGCATGTATCAAATGAAACTATAAAGGAATTGATAGATGATATTTTAGGAGTAAAAAAGAAATTTATAGAACTTAGTTTAAATAATATAAAAAATACTTATGGTAGCTATGAAACATATTTTCTAAAAGAATATGGATTAACTAAGGAAAAAATAGAGCTTTTAAGAAATGAATATTTATATTAGTTAAATAAATTTAAGAAATCTTAAGACCTTTATTGAATATAATGTGAAATAATATTTAGAGTAATTTTAAAGAGAATAGGATTTGTTATGATGGAGTTTAAAAAATCTTTCATAATAAATCCTATTTTATTAGTTATATACTTTCTTTGAATTTTTATAACAAAATATTGAAAATATATTAATATATGTTACAATTAGTATGTATAAAATTAACTTTTATAACAAATAAAATTCAAGGGGGATAATTTATGTTAAAGAAGTTTAGTAACAAAAAAATTACTGCTTTAATGGTTGTATTAGCAATGGTCTTTAGCTTTATACTACCAATACCAGTTAAAGCTGCTGAAATTTCTGAAACAAAAAATTCAAATGTAACAGAAAAGACAGATAAAAAAACTGTCAATATCCAAATACTTGCCACTTCCGATTTGCATGGTAAGTTTATGGATTATGATTATGCACAGGGAGAGGAATCCGTTGGTGGATTAAATCAAATAGCTACTGTGGTTAAAGAAGCTAAAAAGGAAAATCCTAATACCTTAGTGTTAGATAATGGTGATACTATTCAAGGAAATTACAATCACTTATTTATGAATAAAGAAAATCCTATGATACTTGCTATGAACACAATAGGATATGATGTTTTTTCTTTAGGAAATCATGAATTTAATTTTGGAATGGACAAACTTCATAATATTATTGGTCAAGCAAACCCAAATCTTCATGTCTTATGTGGAAACCTTTACAGAAATGGAGAGAGAGTTTTTAATCCTTATACAATTAAAGATGTAGATGGAATAAAGGTTGCAATAATAGGAGTAGTTACTCCACATATAATGCAATGGGATTCTCAAAACTTAAAAGGTTATGAAGCTAAGAATCCAACAGAAGAAGTAAAGAAAATAATAGGAGAAATAAAGGCAAATGGAGGCGCTGATGTCTATGTAGTAACTTCTCATGCAAGTTTAAATGGAGAATATGGTGATGGAGATAGTGCTGCTGGAATAGCTGAAGCAAATCCAGAAGTAAGTGTAGTAGTTGCTGGACATAGTCATGATACAGTTAAATCAGAATTAAGAGGAAACGCTATAATTAGTGAACCAGCAAGTAGAGCAAAATATGTTTCTAAATTTAATTTAACTGTTGAAAAAGATGAAAGTGGAATAAAAGTTCTTGATAAGAACGCAGATCTTATAAGTCTTAAAGGGGTACAAGGAGATCCAGAATTAACTGAGAAACTTAAGCCTTTCCATGAAGCTGCTATAAATGATGCAACAGCTAAGATTGGAGAATTAAAAGGTGGAGATTTAGCAAAACCTGATGAAGTAAAAGGTATTCCACAATCAATAGTTGAAGACCAAGGGGTTACTGATTTTATAAATGAAGTACAATTATATAATAGTAAAAAGTTTTTACAAACTAAAGGGATAGATCCTAATAATGTGTACATGGTTTCATCAGCAGCTTTATTTAGTCCTAAGGCTAATCTTAAAGAAGGTCCTATAAGCAAGGCTGATGTTTCAAATATATATAAATTTGATAATAAATTATATGTTATAAAAACTAATGGAAAACAATTAAAGAAATACATGGAAGAAAACTCTAAGTTCTTTAATAAATATAAAGATGGAGATTTAACTATATCTTTTGATGAAAATGTAAGAATGTATAAGTATGATATGTTTGAAGGCGTTAATTATGAAATAAATATAGCTAAAGATCCAGGTGAAAGAATAGAAAACTTAAAATTCTCTAAAGATGGTAAACCAGTTGAGGATTCAGATGTAGTATATTTATCAGTAAATGATTATAGATATAATTCAGGGTTAGCTGCAGGAATAATGGATCCAGGTGAACATGAAAAAATATATGATACAGTAAATGATGATATATCAGCGATAAGAGATTTAATAAGTGATTATATAATTAATGTTAAACATGGAGTAATAAATAGAAATGTAGATGGAAACTGGGAAATAACAGGTAACAATTGGAATCCAGAACAAAGAGCTTTAGCAGTTAAACTTATTAATGAAGGAAAAATAAATCTACCAACTTCATCAAATGGAAGAACTCCAAATGTTAAATCTGTTACTTGGGATGAAGTATCAAAATTTGCAGAGGCTTTACCAGAAGAAAAGAAAGAAGTTGAAATTCCTATTTTAACATTCAATGATTTTCATGGTTCTTTAAAAGAATCAGGAGGAAATCCTGGAGCTGCTAAATTTGTTGGGGAATTAAAGAGAGTAAAAGAAAAAAATCCTAACACAATAGTAGTAAGTGGTGGAGATATGTATCAAGGAAGTGCATTATCTAACCTTTTAAAAGGAAAGCCAGTTAGTGATATGAATAAAGCTTTAGGTGTTCAATTCTCATCTGTAGGAAATCATGAATTTGACTGGGGTTATGATTTAATTCCAGGATGGGCTAAAGATGGTGGATTTGAATTCTTAGCTTCTAACATATATGAAAAAGCTACAGGAGAACCTGTAAAATGGGCTAAACCTTATGGTATTGTTGAAAAAGGCGGAAAGAAAATAGGATTTATAGGCCTTGCAACACCTGAAACAGCATATAAAACAAATCCTGATAATGTAAAAGATTTAGAATTTAGAGATCCTAATACTGAAGCAGAAAAGTGGGTTAAACATTTAAGAGAAGTTGAAAAAGTTGATGCAGTAATTGCTTTAACACACATTGGAAGTCAACAAGATAGAGAGACTGGAGAAATAACAGGTGAAGTAGTTAATCTTACAAAAGTTCCAGGCTTAGATGCAATTGTATCAGCTCATAGCCATATGCCTGTTAAGGGAACTGTTAATGGAGTTCCAATAGTACAAGCTTATAAAAATGGACGTGCTATTGGCCTTATAGATTTAAAATTTGATAAAGATGGAAAATTATCTGTTGAAGCTCAACGTATGGATATTTCTAAAAATATTAAAGATTTACCTGTAGATAAAGAAATGGAAGAAACATTAGGAAAATATGAAAAAGAATTATCACCTATCTTAGATGTTAAGGTGGCTGATTTAAGTGAGGATCTTCCACACAATAGAGATGCAGGTGTAAGCCCAATGGGAGCAACTGTTACAGAAACTATGAGAAAAATAGTAGATGCAGATATAGCTATAAATAATGGTGGTGGAGTAAGAGCTCCATTAAAGAAAGGCGTAATAACAGTAGGAGATATGTATACTATACTTCCTTTTGATAATACTATAGTAACAATGGATATGAAAGGTTCAGATATTATTAAAGTATTAGAACATGGAATTGCTCCTAAAGATTTTGGATGGGGCCAACATGCTGGTCTTAAATTCTGGTATAATCCAGATGCTGAACCTGGAAATAGAATAACTTCTGTAAGATTATTAGATGGAAGTAAGCTAGATCCAAATAAATATTATAAATTAGCGACTAATGATTTTATGGCAGCTGGTGGAGATGGATATGATTTCTCAGCAGCTAAGAATATTAAAGATACTAATAAAGTTTTAAGAGAAGGCATAAGTGATTATTGGAAAAATCATGGTATAAATCCTATAACTAACTTAGCAACACTTATTGAACCTGGAGAAGATAAGGAAGAAGCTGTTAAACCAGTAGAACCAGAAAATCCATCTGTAGATTCTAATAAACCGGTAGAACAAGAGAAACCAACTATAGATACAAATAAGCCGGTAGAACCAGAAAAACCATCTATAGAAGTAAATAAGCCAATGGATCCAACTATAGATGATATTAATACAGATAAGCCTGAAATATCTAATCCAGATAATAATTCAAATAATGAAGAAAATAAAAAGGATGATTTAATTAAATTACCTAACACAGGAAATCCTTTTGGAGCTGAAGTTTTTGCAGCAATGGGAGTTTTAGCTACTATAGGCGGTAGCATAATTCTAAAAAAGAAACATAATGATGCAGCTTAATTTAAAATGACTAAAAAAGCAGTAAAGAAAATTTCTTTACTGCTTTTATTATTTAAGAAGATTAATTTATTATTAATTTTAAATTTATTTAAGCATAGAATTTACTAGGAATTAAAAAAATAAAAAGTTAATTAAAGTTAACGAATATTTAACAATAAAAGATTGAAAAATATTCGCCAAATAATGTACAATACATATGTATAAAATTTACTTTTATAACAATAGTAAACTAAATGAGGGGGAAAAATATGCTTAAAAAAGTAAGGGATAAGAAATTTACAGCATTAGCAGTTGCTACTTCAATGATCTTTGGAATTGCAACACCGTTAACTACTGTAAAGGCTACTGAAAATTTAGCACCGGAAAACCTAGAGAAAAAAGGAGAAGAGGCTACTTTAGAAAAAGAAGGAGATGTAACTATTCAGATTTTAGGTACATCAGACCTTCATGGTAGATTTATGAATTATGAGTATGCTCGTAATCAAAAATCTGATGGTGGATTAAATCAGATATCAACATTAGTTAATGAAGCTAGAAAGGAAAATCCTAATACAATAGTGGTTGATAATGGAGATACTATACAAGGAAATTTCAATCACTTATTTAAAAATGGTCCTAATCCTATGGTTATGGGAATGAATGCTATAGGGTATGATGTTTTCTCTTTAGGAAATCATGAATTTAACTATGGAATGGACAATCTTAATGATGTTGTAAGTCAAGCTAATGATAATTTAGATGTATTATGTGCAAATCTTTATAAAGATGGTAAGAGGGTTTATGAAGGATATACAACTAGGGAAATAGAAGGCGTTGAAGTTGCTCTAATTGGAGTTGTAAGTCCTCATATAATGAAATGGGATTCAGAAAATCTAAAAGGATATGAGGCTAAAAATCCTGCAGAAGAAGTTGGATTTGTAATAGATGAAATAGAAAATAGACCTGAGGGTGGCGCTGATGTTTATGCAGTAGTTTCACATGTGGGATTAGAAAGTGAATATGGTAATGGAGATAGTGCTAGAGCCATAGCTGAAATGAACCCAGAGGTATCTGCCATAGTTGCAGGACATAGTCATACTAATGTACCAGAAGAAAAAATAAACAATGCAGTTATAAGCCAACCTACAAGTAATGGTCAAATGGTTTCTAAAATAGAATTAACTGTTAGAAAAAATGGAGAAAAAGTAGAAGTTGTAGATAAAAAGTCTAAATTATTAAGCACAAAAGGTGTAGCAGAGGATCAAAAAATAAATGATTTACTTGCTGATTTTCATAACACAGCAATTGCTGATGCAACAGCACCTGTTGGCGAAATGGTTGGAGGAAATCTTGCTGATAAAAATGAAATAAAAGAAATTCCACAATCATTAGTTGAAGATCAAGGTATAACTGATTTTATAAATGAAGTTCAATTATATAATAGTAGAAAGCATTTAGAATCAAAGAATATAAATCCAGATGAGGTTTATATGGTTTCTGGAGCAGCTTTATTTAGTGCTTCATCAAACTTATATGAAGGAAATATAAGCAAAGCAGATATTTCAAATATTTATAGATATGATAACAAATTATATACTATAAAAACAAATGGAAAGCAACTTAAAAAGTATATGGAAAAAAATGCTGAGTATTATAATACTTATAAAGATGGGGATTTAACAGTATCTTTCAATGAAGATGTTAGAATGTATTTATATGACATGTTTGATGGAATAAGTTATGAAATAAATATATCTAAAGAGCCAGGTCAAAGAATTGAAAACTTAAAGTTTGAAAAAGATGGTAAGCCAGTTGAAGACTCAGATGTAGTTTACTTAACAGTAAATGATTATAGATATAATTCTGGATTAGCTGCTGGAATAATGGACCAAGGTGAGCATGAGAAAATATATGATACAAATAATGATCAAATATCAGATATGAGAGATTTAATAGTTGATTATATTCAAAATGTAAAAGGTGGAAAAATCACTAAAAATGTTGATAATAACTGGAAGATAACAGGTAATGACTGGGATGCAGAACAAAGAGAATTAGCTGTTAAACTTGTAAATGAAGGTAAAATAAAAATACCTGTATCAGAAGATGGAAGAACTCCAAATGTAAAAGCTGTAACTTGGAATGATGTTTTAGAAGCTTTAGGAACTAAGGAAGTTGAAATACCAATAGTTACTTTCAACGATTTCCATGGATCTTTAGCAGAATCTAAGAGTGATGTTGGAGCAGCTAAGTTAGTTGGAGAAATAAAGAGAGTAAAAGAAGAAAATCCAAATACTGTAGTTGTTACAGGTGGAGATATATATCAAGGAAGTGCTATGTCAAATCTTTTAAAAGGTGAGCCAGTTACTGCTATGCTTAAGGAAATGGGCTTAGAATTTTCAGCAGTTGGTAACCATGAGTTTGACTGGGGATATGAATATATACCAGATTGGGCTAAAGCTGGAGAATTTGATTTCTTAGCATCAAATATATATGAAAAAGAAACTGGAGAACCAGTTGAATGGGCTAAGCCTTATGGCGTTGTTGAAAGAGAAGGAAAGAAAGTTGGATTTATAGGACTTGCTACTCCTGAAACTGCATACAAGACAAAACCAGATAACGTTGCTCATTTAGAATTTAAAGATCCTGTAGAAGCAACTAAGACTTGGGTAGATTATTTAGAAAATAAAGAAAATGTAGATGCCGTTGTTGTTTTAAGTCATTTAGGAAGTGAACAAAATAGAGAGACTGGAGAAATAACTGGTGAGATTGTTGAAGTTGCTGAAGTACCAGGAGTTGATGCTATAATATCAGCTCATAGTCACCAAAAAGTTGAAGGAAAAGTTAATGGAGTACCAGTTATACAAGCGTATAAAAATGGTAGAAATTTAGGATATGTTAACTTAAAATTTGACTATAAAGATGAATTAGTAGTTACAACTAAACTTGACGATATTTCTAAGAGAAAAGATACTCTTCCAGTTGATAAGAATATGGAAGATATATTAGCAAAATTTGAAGCTGATTTAGCTCCTATAATGAATGAAAAAGTTGCTGATTTATCAGTAGATTTACCACATGATAGAGATACTGGAGTAAGTCCTATGGGGGCTACTGTAGCTGAAACTATGAGAAGAATAGTTGATGCTGATATAGCAATAACTAATGGTGGAGGAGTAAGAGCCCCATTAATGGCTGGAACAGTTACTGTTGGAGATATGTACACAATACTTCCATTTGATAATACTTTAGTTACAATGGAAATGAAAGGTTCAGATATAATAAAAGTTTTAGAGCATGGAATAGAACCAGATAACTTTGGATGGGGACAACATGCTGGTGTTAAACTTTGGTACACTCCAGGAGCTGAAAGAGGAGAAAAGATAACTTCAGTTAGATTAGCTGATGGAACTAAATTAGAAAATGACAAGTATTATACAGTAGTTACTAATGACTTTATGGCTGTAGGCGGAGATTCTTATGATTTCTCAGCTGCTAAAAATGTAGTGGATACAAACTTAGTTATAAGAGATGAAATGGCAAATTATTGGAAAGAAAATGGTATAGATCCTATAACTGATTTATCTACTTTATTAGAAGCTGGTGAAGATACAACTGTTGATTCAGAAAAACCAGAAAATCCAGAAAATCCTGATAATGGTGAAAATTTACCTAACACAGGTATGCCATTTGGAACTGGAGCAGTAGCTGCTATGGGTACAGTATTAACAATTGGTGGACTAGCTGTATTAAGAAAGAAAAAGAATAATGCTGCATAGTAATTAATTATTTTGGGAGTGAATTTTAATCACTCCCTTTTTATTTTATTATATACTTTAACATAATTTTGATCTTAGATATAAAAATAGAGATTTTTTAGTTTAACCATGAATATTTATATTTGATTTTTACTTTAGATAAGATAGTAAGGATTTAATTACTATAGGAAGGTTATTAAAAAAGCTAGGGAGATTTAGATAGAATATTAATATTAAAAGTGTTTGAAAATAAAAAAACATAAAATGTGTGTATAAAAAGAGAAAATATGTTAATAATCACCAATGAGGTGATGATATGAATTTTAATAATATAAAAAATAATGATAAAATCAAAAACTTAATATTTATTCTTTTAGGCATATTTATATTTGTAAGCAGTTATATGATAACTTACTTTTATAATAGTAAAAAGATTCAACAAACTAATATGAAGGTTACAGAGAAAAAAGGTGAAATTGTTTTAGCTGAGGATATGGATGTAATATTTACAAGAAGAACTTTAGATGACCATGTCGTAGTTGATTATAAAACTACTATTGGAGAAATGGTTAAAAATGATGAAATCAAGGGAGAAAATATGGATGAGTTAATTTCTGCTGTAGAAAAAGATGGGTATGAATTAGTTTCATCAACTTCAGGAGAAATAATTTTCTTAAATGATATGGGAATATTAGAAGCTGGTAAGTATTATATAGGTGAAAAAGATGGATACATAGCAATGTTTAAGGCTGGTGAAGATGGAAGACCATTTATTGAAAAGCCAGAGGATGTTAGTACAAAGAAAATAGATGATTTGCCAGAGGTTGATAGAAGTAAAATAAGTAATTTTGAAAAGAAATATGATACAAGAGAAGAGTGTGAAGAAAATATAACAAATTATATAAGTTAAAAATATTAGTAAATTTATCATTTGAAAAAATATATATAATCAATAGCTATGTCTTATTAAGATATGGCTTTTTTTATTACTTAAATGAAAGTATGACCTAGGAAAATAGAGAGTTTAGAGTGTTTTTAATGAATAGTAAATTTTGTGTAATTCATTGATAATATTCCCTCTTCATGTTAAAGTATTATATAGATTTAAAGAACTTATTATACATAGGAGCATTAAATATGTACGAATATATAAGAGGCCAATTTCAAGGGATAAGTAAGGATTATGTTGTAATAGAATTAAATAATATAGGATATAAAATTTTCACATCTGGAAATACAATGTCTAATATGCCAAAAGTAGGAGAGGAAGTTCTTCTATATCTAGAGCAGATCGTTAGGGAAGATTTCATAGGTCTGTATGGATTTACAACAAGAGAAGAATTAGAAATGTTTAAGCTTTTATTATCCATAAATGGAGTAGGAGCAAAAGCGGCTTTATCACTTCTATCAATTAGTACTGTTAATAATTTAAAGTACGCAATAATGATGGGAGATGAAAAGCACATAACAAGGGCACCTGGAATAGGAAAGAAAACGGCTCAAAGAATTATTCTAGAGCTTAAGGATAAGTTAAAACCAGATGAACTTACTTCTGAAGAGGGACAATTAATAGAAGGAATTAATGATAATTCTGATTATAGTTTCAATATAAATGAAACATTAAGTGCCTTAATGGCATTAGGATATACAGAGAAGGAAGCTCAAAAAGCTTTAGAAAAAGTTGATAAGACATTATCTATAGAAAATATGATAAAGGAGTCTTTAAAACTTTTAATGCGTTAGGAGGTGTAATTAAATGAGTGAAAGATTAGTTACCTCTAATGAGATTGGAATAGATTCAACTAATGAATACAGTTTGAGACCAGAGAAAATAAATGAATATATAGGTCAAGACAAAGTTAAAGAAAGACTAAACATATTCATAAAAGCTGCTCAAAGAAGAGAGGAAGCCTTAGACCATGTAATTTTATATGGGCCACCAGGTCTTGGAAAGACAACATTAGCTAATATAATAGCAAATGAAATGGGTGGAAATCTTAAAATAACATCAGGGCCTGCTATTGAAAGAGCAGGAGACTTAGCGGCAATATTAACAACCTTAAACACTAATGATGTTCTGTTTATTGATGAGATACATAGATTAAATAGAAGTGTAGAGGAAATCCTATATCCTGCCATGGAGGATTATGTTTTAGATATAATTATTGGTAAAGGGGCTGCTAGTAAATCCATAAGACTCGATTTACCTAAATTTACTCTAATAGGTGCCACAACTAGAATTGGTATGCTTAGTTCACCTTTAAGAGATAGATTTGGGGTTTTATGTTCTATGGAATATTATACTGATGAGCAATTAAAGGAAATAATAATTAGAAGTGCTGAAATTTTAGGATGCCATATAACTGAAGAAGGAGCCTTTGAAATTGCTAAAAGGTCAAGGGGTACTCCTAGAATAGCAAATAGACTTTTAAAGAGAGTAAGAGATTTTGCAGAAGTTTTATATGATAATGAAATTACAGAAGAGGCTGCAAAAAAATCCTTAGAGATTTTAGAAGTTGATGGAGAAGGGTTTGATAGAATTGACAATAAAATTCTAGAAGCCATAATAGATAACTTCAATGGAGGACCAGTAGGGATAGAAACCTTAGCTTACTTCGTTGGAGAGGAATTAGATACTATAGAAGATGTTTATGAGCCATATCTTCTACAAAAAGGGTTTATAGTTAGAACTCCAAGGGGAAGAATGGCAACAGATAAAGCATATAAACACTTAGGAAGAGTTAGATTTAATGAATCTAAGATAGATTCTAAACAGTGTACGTTATTTGAAAAATAAAATAGAGAAGGTGTAATTAAAATGAAAGTAAGTGATTTTTATTTTGAGCTACCAGAGGAACTTATAGCTCAATATCCACTTGAAAAGAGAGATTCTTCAAGATTAATGGTTTTAGATAAAAAAACTGGAGAGATTGAACATAGAAAATTCCATGATATATTAGAGTATTTAAATGAAGGAGATACTTTAGTTTTAAATAATACTAGAGTATTACCTGCTAGACTTATAGGAGAAAAAGAAGAAACTGGTGGTAAAATAGAATTTCTTCTTTTAAAGAGAATAGAAGGAGATAAGTGGGAGTGTTTAGCTAAGCCAGGAAGAAAGGCTAAAGTAGGTACAGTTTTCACTTTTGGAGAAGGTAAACTTAAAGCCATAGTCAGAGAAATTGGTGAAGAAGGAAATAGAATAATAGAGTTTAAGTATGATGGTATATTTGAACAAGTTTTAGATGAATTAGGACAAATGCCACTTCCACCTTATATACATGAAAAATTAGAAGACAAAGAAAGATATCAAACAGTTTATTCTAAAGAAAAGGGATCAGCAGCAGCACCAACAGCTGGATTACATTTTACTGAGGAATTATTAAAAGAAATTAAAGATAAAGGTGTTAATATAGCATATTTAACTTTACATGTAGGACTTGGTACATTTAGACCAGTAAAGGTTGATGATGTAAATAATCATGTTATGCATTCAGAATATTATCATTTAGATAAAGAAAATGCAGAGCTTATAAATAAAACTAAGGAAGCTGGAAAGAGAGTAATTGCTGTAGGAACAACATCTTCAAGAACTTTAGAAACTATTGGAGATGAAAATGGAAGAGTTAGAGAACAAAGTGGATGGACAGATATATTCATATATCCAGGATATAAGTTTAAAATAGTTGATAATTTAATTACAAACTTCCATTTACCTGAATCAACTTTAATAATGCTTGTTTCAGCTTTAGCTGGCAAAGATAATATAATGAATGCTTATAATACTGCAGTAAAAGAAAAGTATAGATTCTTCTCATTTGGAGATTCAATGTTTATAAAATAAAAAGCAAAGGAAGGACTTTTTTCATGACTAAAAAAAGATATACTCTTTTAAAAAAAGACGGAAAAGCTAGAAGAGGTGAGTTTGTAACTCCTCACGGTACAATTCAAACTCCTGTTTTTATGAATGTAGGAACTTTAGCGGCTATAAAAGGTGCTGTTTCTTCAATGGATTTAAAAGAAATAGGATGTCAAGTAGAGCTTTCTAATACATACCATTTACATTTAAGACCAGGAGATAAGGTTGTAAAGCAAATGGGAGGCTTACATAACTTTATGAATTGGGATAGACCAATCTTAACAGATTCAGGTGGATTCCAAGTTTTCTCATTAGCAGGAATGAGAAAGATAAAAGAAGAGGGAGTTTATTTTAACTCACACATAGATGGTAGAAAAATATTCATGGGACCAGAAGAAAGTATGCAAATACAAAGTAATTTAGGTTCAACAATAGCTATGGCTTTTGATGAATGTATTCCAAATCCATCAACTAGAGAATATGTAGAAAAGTCAGTTGCAAGAACAACAAGATGGCTTGAAAGATGTAAAAAAGAAATGGATAGATTAAATTCATTAGATGACACTGTTAATAAAGAGCAAATGCTTTTTGGTATTAACCAAGGTGGAGTTTATGAAGATATAAGAATAGAACATGCTAAAACTATAAGAGAAATGGATTTAGATGGATATGCTATTGGAGGATTAGCGGTTGGAGAAACTCATGAAGAAATGTATAGAGTTATAGATGCTGTAGTTCCTCATTTACCAGAGGATAAACCAATATATTTAATGGGGGTTGGTCTTCCATCAAATATATTAGAGGCAGTAGAAAGAGGAGTAGACTTCTTTGATTGTGTTTTACCTGCTAGAAATGGAAGACATGGTCATGTTTTCACTAAAGAAGGTAAAATAAACTTAATGAATGCTAAGTTTGAATTAGATGCTAGACCAATAGATGAAGGATGTCAATGTCCTGCATGTAAAAATTACACAAGAGCATATATAAGACACTTATTTAAGGCTAAAGAAATGTTAGCTATGAGATTATGTGTTCTTCACAATCTATACTTCTATAATAAGCTTATGGAGGATATAAGAGATGCTATAGATGGCGGATACTTTGCAGAATTCAAAGCTAAAAAGTTAGAAGAATGGAATGGAAGAGCTTAATAATATAAAATTTACATAATAAGAAGGGAGTGGCTAGTATGAATTTTCAACAAATAGCAACAATGGTATTACCTTTTGTTTTAATGTTTGGTGTATTTTATTTCTTACTTATCTTACCAGAAAAGAAAAGAAAGAAAAAATATGATGCTATGATAGATGAGCTAAAAGTTAATGATAAGATCATAACTAGAGGCGGAATCATAGGTAGAATAGTAAAATTAAAAGATGATAGCGTTATAATAGAGACTACTCAAGATAGAACAAAGATCGAGTTTTCAAAACAAGGCATAAGTTCAAAAATTGATTAGTATAATTTAAAGAAATAGTTATTTTAATGTATTTTATGCATTAAAATAGCTATTTTTTCATTTTAGGTATTGAATTTTACATTATAATGTGAAAGAATAAGGGTGGTAAATCAAATTAGCTTTTTAAAAAGAGCTTTAAAATTAAACCTTAACATGGTATAATATTAAAGATAGTTTTGATTGGAGGAAGAGTAAATGAAGCGTATAAAAACAGTAAACAAGTCAAGCTTAAAAAAGAGCTTATGTAAACCAGCAGATTGCAGAGAGTGTGCTAACTCATGCCAATCAGCTTGTAAAACATCAGCTACAGTAGCAAACTTAGCTTGTGAAAATTAATTATAAAAATTCTTAAGTGGCAGTAACTTTTAAAGTTGCTGCCATAGTTCTTAGTTAGGAGGAAATATTGTGGCATTAATTCATAAATTTATGCAAGGTGGAGAGTATTACGTAGTAGACGTAAACTCAGGAAGTGTTCATATTGTTGATGACCTTATTTACAATATGATAGATAATGATAACAAATTAAGTAGTAAGGAATCTTTAATTGAAAAGTTAAAAGATAAATATCCAGTTGAGGAAATTGAAGAGGCTTATGAAGATTTACTTCAATTAGTAGAAGAAGACGCTTTATACTCAGGAGATTTATATGAAGAGGTTGCTAAAGAAAGTGACAAGGCACCTTCATACATAAAAGCATTATGCTTAAATGTTGTACATGACTGTAATTTAAGATGTAAATATTGTTTCGCTGATGAGGGAGAATACAAAGGATGTAGAAAACCAATGAGTGCTGAAGTTGGTAAAAAAGCTATTGATTTTGTATTAGCAAATTCAGGTGGAATAAAGAATATAGAAGTTGATTTATTTGGTGGGGAACCACTAATGGTATTTGATACTATAAAAGAAATAATAGATTATGGTAAGAAAAGAGGAGAAGAAGTAGGCAAAAATGTAAGATTTACTATGACTACTAATGCAACTCTTTTAAATGATGAAAGAATTGATTATATAGATAAAAACATCGGAAATATAATTCTTTCAATAGATGGAAGAAAAGAAGTTAACGATGCTGTTAGAATAAGAGTTGATGGTTCAGGAAGTTATGATAGAATACTTCCAAACATAAAGAAAATGGTTGAAAAGAGAGATCCAAGCAAACAATATTATGCTAGAGGAACATTTACAAGAAATAATACTGACTTCTTCCAAGATGTAATGGCTCTTGCTAATGAAGGATTTACTGAGATTTCAATAGAGCCAGTTGTTCTTCCAGATGAACATGAATTATCTTTAAGAAGAGAAGATTTACCAACTATCTTTGGAGAGTATGATAAATTATACAATGAAATGGTGAGAAGATTAGAAGAGGGAGATAACATATTCAAATTCTATCACTTTAACATTGATTTAAATGGTGGTCCTTGTGTTTATAAGAGAATAGCAGGATGTGGAGCAGGTCATGAGTATATTGCTGTAACTCCAGATGGCGAAATATATCCATGTCACCAATTCGTTGGAAACACTGATTTCTTACTAGGAAATATCTATGATGGAGAAATCAGAAAAGATCTTTCAACAGAATTTAAACAAGCTCACATATATAATAAACCAAAATGTAAAGAATGTTGGGCAAGATTCTACTGTAGTGGTGGATGTCAAGCTAATAACTTTAACTTTAATGGCGATATTCATGTTCCTTATGAAGTTGGATGTGAAATGCAAAAGAAAAGAATTGAGTGTGCTATTGCATTAAAGTCAAAGACTATGGACGCTGAATAAAAATATAATATTAATAATTGTTGCCATATATTGACTATGTGGCAACATATTAATATAATTTAGTTTATCAGAGAAATTTTTACAGAGGGGGATAACCATGAAATCAAAATTAGGTAGCTTCATATTATTTTTTATCTCCATAGCAGTGATAAGTTTTTTAGCTCTAGCAGGGTTCAAAGGATTTACCTTAGGGGACTATCAATTTAAAACGTTTAATGAGGTTATAACTAAAGGATTGGATTTACAAGGTGGAGTTTCTGTTCTTATGGAAATCCAAAGCGATGATGTAACAGTAGATCAATTAAACACAACAAAGGAACTTTTATCTTTAAGGGTTAACAAGGTTGGAGTTTCAGAAACTGTAGTAACAACAGAGGGAAATAATAGAATAAGAATTGATATTCCAGGACAATACGATTCAAAAACTATAGTAGATTCTCTTCAACAAACAGGAGAGTTAACATTTGTAGGTCCTGAGAATGATGTTATTTTAACAGGAAAAGATGTTGAAAAGTCAAGTGTATATATAGACCCTCAAACAGGTAAGCCAGTTATAAAATTAGAGCTTAACGAAGAGGGGAAGCAAAAGTTTGCTGAGGCAACAAAGAAATATAAAGGTCAAAAAATAGCTATAAAAATGGATAATGAAACATTAACAGATCCAGTAGTAAATGACATAATTTCTAATGGTGAAGCTATTATTTCAGGAAATAGATCAATGGAAGAAGCAGAAAAGGTATCTGGAATAATAAATGCTGGTGCATTACCAGTTCCAGTTAAGGCAGTTTCAGTTGAGACTGTAGGTGCTCAATTAGGTGCAAATGCTCTTCCAAATGCCATGAAAGCAGGAGCAATAGGTGTAGCTATAATATTCTTATTTATGATACTATACTATAGAGTTCCAGGATTCATTGCATGTATGTCACTAAGTGTTTATATATTAGTAGTGCTTTATATATTTGCATTAGTAGGAGTAACTCTTACTTTACCAGGTATAGCAGCTTTCTTATTAACAGTAGGTATGGCAGTAGATGCTAACGTACTTATATTTGAAAGAATCAAAGAAGAACTTGGAAATGGTAGAAGTATAACATCAGCTATGAAAATAGGTTTTAGCAATGCTTTAAGATCAATAATGGATTCTAATATAACAACTTTTATTGCTGGTTTAGTATTATACTTCTTTGGATCAGGACCAGTTAAAGGATTTGCTTTAACATTATTAATAGGTATTGCAATAAGTATGTTTACCGCTATAATAATGACAAGATTCTTTATGAATTTAGGATTCAACATGGGAATATTAAATAAGCCTTCAATGTTTGGTCGTATAAAAGGAGGTAGACATAATGCTTAAAATTGTAGAGAAGAAGAAAATATGGTTTACTATATCAATTCTTATAATTGTTATAGGTTTTGGATTTATGTTTACTAAAGGTATGAATTTTGGAATCGACTTTAGAGGTGGTACCCAAGTTGTAATAAATATGGGAACAGAATTTAATAAAACTGATGTTGATAAAATTGTAGATGAATATTCAAAAGATGCAGTTACGAATCAAGTTAATGGTACTGAACTTCAAATAAAAGCAAAAGAGTTAAATAGTTCTCAAGTTAATGATATCTTTAAAGCTCTTAAAGAAAAATACGATTTAAAAGATGATGCATTAGTATCACAAAACGAGATTGGAGCTTCAGTAGGAAGAGATTTAACAACAAATGCAATAGTAGCACTTGTAATAGCTGTAATAGGTATGCTTATATACGTAGTCATAAGATTTGAATTTTCTTATGGTATTTCAGCAATAATAGCCCTTTTACACGATGTGTTAATAACTATAAGTGTTTATGCTGTATTAGGAATAACAATAAACACTCCATTTATAGCAGCTATACTTACAATAGTAGGTTATTCTATAAATGACACAATAGTTATATTTGATAGAATAAGAGAAAATAGAAAAAAACTTAGAGGCAAATCTGTGGAAGAGATTGCTGACATAAGTATAACTCAAACAATGTCAAGATCTATAAATACAACACTTACAACTTTAATCACTATAGTTTGTGTTTATATCTTTGTTCCTACAGTTAGAGATTTTGCTTTCCCATTAATAGTTGGTATAGCATCAGGAGCTTGTTCTTCAATATTTATAGCAAGTCCAATTTGGTGTATAATAACTAATAGACAAAAAAATAAAAAGGCAAGAAATAAGTAATAGTATAAAAATGCTAAAAGTTTTATAACTTTTAGCATTTTTTTTTATTTTAATTAGAAATTTTGCTGTTTTTAAAGAAAAATAAGTGGAAAATAATAAAAATGACTAATGTATACGTATTTATTTGAAAAGTATTTGTCAAAAAGGTAATTTTAAATTATAATATACTTGTTTTCTTAATTTTATGGAGGAGTTAAATTATGCAGAAGGCTTGGAAAAACATATATTGCACTAATTACATATCTGGGTATAGCCCTTTTAACATTAAAAATATGAATAAAGCAATAGAAAGACTAGCATCTGCAATTAACAATAGAGAAAAGATAGTTATATATGGTGGATGTGATTTAGATTCCATATGTGCAATATCATCTTTAATGCTTATACTAAAGTATTTAAATGCTGATGTTGAATATTGTGTAAGTTCAGAACATGAAGAGAAGAACTATGATATAGATGAATATACTTTAAGAGAAGATATAGCTTTTTTAGGTGCAGAACTTTTAATAACAGTAGGTTGTGGACTTAAAAATAAAGAGGTGGAGAATCTCTGTAATAGATTTAATATAGATTTAATAATAATGGAAAATAAACGTACAAAATGCATATATGATTCAACATATATAAACCCAAGTGAAGAAAAGTGTTCATATAGATATAAAGATTTGACTAATTCGGGGTTAACTTTTAAGTTAATGCAAGCTATTGCTATATATTATAACATGAAAAGAATAAATAAGTATTTAGATTTAATACTTATAGGTAGTGTTTCAAAGAACGTTAAAAATAAAGGGGAAAATGGAATAATATTAAAGGAAGGCATTCAATATTTAAGATATACTAATAGTATAGGATTGAATGCTATTAAGAGTTTCTTTAATATTAGTGATATAAATATAGATAGTATTAATAAAATAGTTAATGAGATAACTCCAAGAGAAGGTGCCATTAGCAAAAAAGATAACGCAAAGATAATTGTGGAGTTATTAACTACAAATGATAAGGACAGAGCGGAGCAAATAACTAAATATATTTATAATGAAAAAATAAGGTAGTAATTAAAATTTATATATATTTATTGATTTTGGAGGCAAAGTAATGAGTTTAAAGGATAAAATAAGAGTTATAGAAGATTTTCCTAAGAAGGGAATAAGTTTTAAAGACATAACTACTTTAATAGCAGATGGAGAAGGCTTAAGAGATTCAGTTGACCAAATGGCAGAATTCTTCAAAGATAAGAATATTGACGTTGTAGTTGGACCAGAAGCTAGAGGATTTATATTTGGAGTTCCTGTAGCATATGCTTTAGGTGTTGGATTCATTCCGGTAAGAAAGCCAGGTAAACTTCCAGGAGATACAGTTAGAGTAGAATATGATTTAGAGTATGGAAAAGATGCTTTAGAAATACACAAAGATGCTATAAAACCAGGTATGAGAGTTGCTATAGTTGACGATCTTTTAGCTACTGGTGGTACAATAGCTGCTGTTGCTAAATTAGTAGAACAAGCTGGTGGAGAAGTTGCTGGATTAGCATTTACTATTGAGTTAACAGAATTAAAAGGAAGAGATAAATTAAAAGGATACGAAGTAACATCATTAGTTGATTATGATGTTTAGAATTCTTTAATTTTGTAAAAAATTATAATAGAGTTTAAGATGGCTGGTTTATTGACCAGCCATTAATTTTATTATTGGTTTATTTTATTTTTTTGTTATATAATAATATAATATATTAAAAGAAATTTTAAGTAGGGGAGAATAATCCAGTATGTTAGAAGAACTAATTTCTAAAATAAAAGCTAATGGGAACAATGTTGATATAGATTTAGTTAAAAAAGCATATGATTTAGCTTTTGAAGCACATAAAGAACAAAAAAGAGAATCAGGAGAGCCATACATAATTCATCCTATTAGCGTAGCTATGATATTAGCTGATATGGGCATGGACACCAATACTATAGTTGCAGGACTTCTTCATGATGTCATAGAAGATACGGATTATACTTATGAAGATATAAGTAATATTTTTAATGTTGAAGTAGCTAACTTAGTTGATGGCGTTACTAAACTTGGGAAGATAAAATATAAAAGCAAAGAAGAACAACAAGCTGATAATGTAAGAAAAATGCTTTTAGCAATGGCTAAAGACATAAGGGTTATAATAATAAAACTAGCAGATAGACTTCATAATATGAGAACACTTAAATATATGAAGCCTGAAAAACAGAAGAAAAAAGCTCAAGAAACTTTAGATATATTTGCACCTTTAGCTCATAGATTAGGTATATCTAAAATAAAGTGGGAATTAGAAGATTTATGTTTAAGATATATTCACCCAGAAGAATATTATGATTTAGTAAATATGATAGCTGAAAAAAGGGTGGAAAGAGAAAAATTTATTTCTCGTATAATTGAAGAGCTAAAAGAGAATTTAGATAAAGCTAATATAGATAGCGATATAGAAGGAAGACCAAAACATTTCTACAGTATATATAGAAAAATGGTAAATAAACATAAGAGCATAGAACAAATCTTTGATTTAACAGCCATAAGGATTTTAGTTAATACAGTTAAAGATTGCTATGCAGTACTAGGTATAGTACACACGATTTATAAGCCAATACCAGGTAGATTTAAAGATTACATAGCAATGCCAAAACCTAATATGTATCAATCCTTACATACAACAGTAATAGGAAGTGAAGGAAAGACTTTTGAAATTCAAATAAGAACTTTTGAAATGCATAGAACGGCTGAATACGGAATAGCAGCTCACTGGAAATATAAGAGTGGTGTTACTGGAACTGATTCAAAAGATATGACTTTTGAAAACAAGTTAACATGGCTTAGAGATATACTTGAGTGGCAAAAGGAAGCTGTTGATGCAACTGAATTTATGGAAGGATTCAAACTTGACTTATTCTCAGATGAAATATTTGTATTTACTCCTAAGGGGGTAGTTATAAATTTACCAGCGGGAGCAACTCCTATAGACTTTGCATATAAGATTCATACAGATATAGGAAATAAGTGTGTAGGAGCCAAAGTTAACGGAAAGATAGTAACTTTAGATTACAAGCTTAAAACTGGGGAAATAGTAGAGATATTAACATCTTCATCATCTAGAGGGCCTAATATAGATTGGTTAAATATAGCTAATAGTAATCAAGCTAGAAGTAAAATAAAACAATGGCTTAGAAAAGCAAGAAGAGAAGAGAACTTAGAAAGAGGAAAGGAAATGCTTGAAAAGGAATGTAAGAAGCAATCCTTAGTATTTTCAGATCTTTGCAAAGGGCCATTATATGATAAATTATTAAAGAGATATCATTTAAATAATGTTGAAGAAATATATGTAGCTGTAGGAGAAGGAGAACTACTTTCATCTACTGTAATATCTAAGCTTAAAGAGAATGTTGTAAAACAGGTTAGCGAAGAAGAATTAAATAAAAATATTGAAGAGCAAATAGCTAAAACTGAAAGACAAACAAAGAAAAAACAAAGCTATGGAGTAACTGTTAAGGGATTAAACAATATAATGGTTAGATTTGCAAGATGTTGTAATCCTGTACCTGGAGATGATATAGCTGGATATATAACTAAAGGAAGAGGAGTTTCTGTACATAGAAAGGACTGTTCTAATTTTAAGGCTATAGTAGAAAAACAGGGAGAGAAAGTTGTAGATGTTAGTTGGGGAACTGAAAAGGGAGCTGCATATGTGGCTGAACTTGAAGTTAAAGCAGAAGATAGAATGTGTTTATTATCTGATGTTATGTTAGTTATAACTGACTCTAACCTTAGCCTACTTTCTTTAAATGCTAAATCAGGTAAAAATGGAGTAGCAAATATAAATATTCAAGTAAAAATTGATAATATAGAACAATTAAAAGAATTAATGAAGAAAATAAGAAGACTACAAGGAATATTAGACGTTTATAGAGTAAATAAATAAAAGGGGGCATAACCGTGAGAGTTGTAGTTCAAAGAGTAAATAAATCCTCTGTTAAAGTGGATAATGAGATAGTTGGAAGTATAAATAAAGGCTTTAATGTATTAGTTGGAATTGGTAAAGAGGATACTATTGAAGACTTAAAATATATGAAAGATAAAGTTTTAAATTTAAGAGTTTTTGAAGATGAAGAGGATAAAATGAATTTATCTTTAAAGGATGTTTGTGGAGAACTACTTCTTATATCACAATTTACCCTTTATGGAGACTGTAGAAAGGGAAGAAGACCAAACTTCATGAATGCTCTTGGAGGAGATGAAGCTAAGAAACTTTTTGATGAGTTTGTAAGCATGTGTAGAGAAGAGGGCATAAAAGTTGAAACTGGAGTCTTTGGTGCCCATATGGTAGTTGACATAGAAAATGATGGGCCTGTAACTTTAATTTTAGATAGCAAAAAGAATTTCTAAACAAATATTACTATTTTGTGTATAAAGCATTATAATAAATATAGGCTTTTAGAAAAGTTAAACATTGAAAGTTTTTATAGGAGTTTAGCTTAACAAGTTAGACTCCTATAAATTCGGTTAAAAATATAAATTAAACTTCATTTTTTAGGAGGGATTGATATGTTAATAAAAACAATTCCAGTAGGAATGTATCAAGCTAATTGTTATGTTGTTATAGATGAAGAAACTAAGGATTGTATAATAGTAGATCCAGGTGAAGAAGCATCAAGAATTGAAAGTGTAATAGAATCTTTAGATGCAAAACCAAAAATGATATTATTAACTCATGGACATTTTGATCATGTGGGAGCTGTACAAAAACTTTCAGAAAAATATAAAATACCTTTTTATATAGATAAAAAAGATGAAGATATGATAGAAAGAAATGTGGATGTTTTTGGAAAACTTCCAAAGGCAGATGGATATTTAAAAGATGGAGATACTCTTAAGTTCTCAGATAATTATGAAATAAAATGCCTAGAGACACCAGGACATACTCCAGGAGGATTATGCTTCTTAATAGATAATTGTCTTTTTACAGGAGATACTCTATTTAGAGAATCAATTGGAAGAAGTGATTTTGAAGGGGGTAATCATGCCACTCTTCTTAAGAGTATAAATGATAAACTGGTACCATTAGGTGATGACATAGAAGTATATCCAGGACATGGGCCAAGTTCAACTATTAAACACGAAAGACAAAGAAACCCATTTTTAGCAGGAGATTTTTATGTATATTAAAATATATCTTAATGACTTAAAGTATAGATATGACGTTTATCAAATGTTTAATATATTCTATACTTTTAAGGAATTAAAGTTTGTAAATGAAGATGAAGAGAGAGACTACGATGTCTTTATATCTGAAAATATGGTTAATATTTCAGAGAGAGATAATAGTTTTTCTTATGAGTTCAAAGAAGGATACGGATTTAAAACAGAACTTAAAAAGGGAATATTCAAATTTTTATCTGAAACTCTTAAGGATGAATATCCTTGGGGAACATTAGTTGGAATAAGACCAAGTAAAATAGCCTTATCTCTAATAAGAGAAGGAAAATCTGACGAAGAGATAATAAAATATTTTGAAGATAATTATATGGCTAGGGAAGAAAAGGCTAAACTTTGCATAGAAGTTGCAGAAAGAGAAGAAAGTTTTGTAAATAAAGAGGAAAAAAACATAAGTATATATGTTGGTATGCCTTTTTGCCCTACAAGATGCCTTTATTGTTCTTTTGCAGCAAATCCTATAGCTGGATGCAAGAAAGATGTTGAGCCTTATTTAGAAGCTTTAAGCAAAGAAATTTCAGCTATAAGTGATTATGTATCAAAGAAAGGCTTAAAGATAGAAACTGTTTATTTTGGTGGAGGTACTCCAACCTCAGTAAATAATGAACAGTTTGAAGTATTAATGAAACATATATATGATAGTTTCGTTAATAATAAAGGAATAAAGGAGTTCACTGTTGAATGTGGAAGACCTGATTCTATAACTGAAGAAAAATTAAAAACTATGAAAAGATATGAAGTATCTAGAATATCTATAAATCCTCAAAGTATGAACGATAAAACCTTGAAATCAATAGGTAGAGGGCATTTAACAGAGGATGTAGTGGATAAATTCAATTTGGCAAGAAGCCTAGACTTTGATAACATAAATATGGATATTATAATAGGTCTTCCAAATGAAGATATTTCAGAGGTTTCTAAAACATGCTCTATGATAAAGGAGCTTAATCCAGATAGTTTAACTATTCATGGTATGTCTATTAAAAGAGCATCAAGGCTTCATGAAAATTTAGTTTTACATAATACTATAACTATTGCAGAGCAAAAAAATCTTAATAAGATGTATGAAATGAGTAAAGTTTTAGGTAGAGAACTAAATATGCATCCATATTATATGTATAGACAAAAAAATATGGTTGGTAACATGGAGAATGTAGGATATTCAAAAGATAACAAGGAATGTATCTACAATATTCAAATGATTGAAGATAAGCAGACTATAATTGCATTAGGAGCAGATGCAGTTTCTAAGGTAGTATTTTTAGAAGAAGATAAAAATCGTATAGAAAGATTTGCAAATGTTAAAGATGTAAAGGAATATGTAAAAAGAATAGAGGAAATGGTTGAAGGTAAGATAGAATTACTTGATACTTTATATAAATAAAAAATTTAATATTATGTAGGAGGAGTTATTTATGGCGATACAAGCTCAAAAGGGTACAAAAGATATGTTACCTAATGACGCTTATAAATGGCATTATATAGAAGAAAAGTTAAGAAAAATATCAGCTGAATATGGAATTAGAGAGATCAGAACTCCTATGTTTGAGGCAACTGAACTTTTCAAAAGAGGAGTTGGAGAAACTACTGACGTGGTTCAAAAGGAAATGTATACTTTTGAAGACAAAGGTGGAAGAAGTATAACTCTTAAACCAGAGGGGACAGCTCCAGCTGTTAGAGCATTTATTGAAAATAGTTTATATGCTGATGCTCAGCCAACAAAAATGTTCTATTTTACTCCATGCTTTAGATATGAAAAAATGCAAAAAGGAAGATTAAGAGAATTCCATCAATATGGAATAGAAGTTTTTGGTTCACAAGAAGCTTCTATTGATGCAGAAATCTTATCTTTAGTTATGAGAGCATTAACAGAGGATTTTGGAATAAAAGGATTAAGCTTAAATATAAATAGCTTAGGATGTCCAAAATGTAGAGCAAAATTCAATGAAGCTTTAAAACAATACTTAAAAGAGAACTATGATAATCTTTGTGAAACTTGTAAAACAAGATTTGAAAAGAATCCTATGAGAATCATAGACTGTAAAGAAAAGAGATGTAAGGAAATAGTTAAGGAAGCTCCTTCAATACTAGATTACATCTGCGAAGAGTGTAGTGATCACTTTAGCAAGTTAAAAGCTTACTTAGATGTTATGGGAATAGAGTATAACATAGATCCACAAATAGTAAGAGGATTAGATTACTATAGTAAAACTGTTTTTGAAGTTATAAAAGATGGATTAACAGTATGTGGTGGAGGAAGATATGATTATCTAGTAGAAGAAATAGATGGACCTAAAACTCCAGCTATGGGATTTGCATTAGGTTTAGAAAGACTTCTTTTAGTTCTAGATGAAGAAGGAATAGAAATTCCTGAACCTGTTAGATGTGAAGTTTATATTGGTTCAATGGGAGATAATGCTAAGCTTGAAGCTATGAAATTAGCATTTAATCTTAGAAAGGCTGGTATTAAGGCTGAAATAGATCACTTAGGAAAGAGTGTTAAAGCTCAAATGAAGTATGCTAATAAAATAGGAGCTAAATATACTTTTGTTATAGGTGACTCTGAAATAGAAGAAAACAAAATTAAAATTAAGAGAATGAGCGATGGAGAACAATTCGAAATCAGCTTAGATATAAATGAAATAGTAAATATAGTTAAGTAGTAGACAGGAGGAGAATTAAAATGGGTGAAGCTTTAAATGGATTAAAGCGTAACATAATGTGTGGCGACGCTAGAGAAAGCCATATTGGACAAAAAGTAACCGTAATGGGTTGGGTTCAAAGAAATAGAAATCTTGGAGGTCTTCAATTTATAGACTTAAGAGATAGAGAAGGAATTTTACAGGTTGTATTTAATGATGATTTAGGAGAAGAAATCCTAGAAAAAGCAAAATCAATAAGACCTGAATATTGTATTGCTGTAACAGGTGAAATAGTTAAGAGAGAATCAGTAAATCCAAACATGCCAACAGGTATGGTTGAGTTAAAAGCTGAGGAATTAAAGATTTTATCTGAGTCAGATACTCCTCCAATATATATAAAAGAAGATTTAGATGCTGCTGAAAGTATTAGATTAAAGTATAGATACTTAGATTTAAGAAGACCAGATATGCAAAATATCTTCAAAATAAGACATAAGACAACTAAAGCAATAAGAGATTATTTAGATCAAAATGGTTTCTTAGAAATGGAGACACCAATACTTACAAAGTCAACTCCAGAAGGAGCTAGGGATTATCTTGTTCCATCAAGAAACTATCCAGGAATGTTCTATGCATTACCTCAATCACCACAATTATTTAAACAATTATTAATGGTATCAGGTTTTGATAGATACTTCCAAATAGTTAAGTGTTTCAGAGATGAGGACTTAAGAGCTAATAGACAACCAGAGTTTACTCAAGTTGACTTAGAAATGTCATTTGTTGAGCAAGATGATGTTATGGCTTTAAATGAAGGTTTAATAAAACATGTATTTAAAGAAGTTTTAGGAGTAGATGTAAAAACTCCAATAAAGAGAATGACATTTAAAGATGCTATGGAAAAATACGGTTCAGATAAACCAGACTTAAGATTTGGAATGGAAATTACAAACTTAAGTGATGTTGTTAAAGAATGTGGATTTAAAGTATTCACAGACGCTGTAGCTAATGGAGGTTCTGTTAGAGGTTTATGCTTAGAAGGCGGAGCTTCTATGGGAAGAAAAGACATTGATAGATTAGGAGAGTTCGTTAAAACTTTCAAAGCTAAAGGATTAGCATGGATTCAATTAAAAGAAGAAGGTGTTAAATCACCAATAGCTAAATTCTTCCAAGAAGAGGAATTAAACAAAATAATTGAAACTATGGGAGCTAAAACAGGAGATTTAATTCTTATAGTTGCTGATAAAAACTCAGTAGTTTTAAAAGCTTTAGGAGAATTAAGATTAGAGCTTTCAAGAAAATTTGATTTAGTCAAAGATAAGAGTGAGTTTAACTTCACATGGATAACAGAGTTTGATCTTCTTGAGTACGATGAAGAAGAAGGAAGATACTTTGCAGCTCACCATCCATTTACAATGCCAATGGATGAGGATATAAAGTACTTAGATACTGATCCAGGAAGAGTTAGAGCTAAGGCTTATGACTTAGTATTAAATGGAGAAGAGTTAGGTGGAGGATCTATAAGAATACATGATACTAAACTTCAAGAAAAAATGTTTGAAGTATTAGGATTTACTCAAGAATCAGCTTGGGAAAGATTTGGATTCTTATTAGAAGCATTTAAATTTGGACCACCACCACACGGCGGATTAGCTTTCGGTTTAGATAGAATGATAATGTTCTTAGCAGGAACTGAAAATATCAAGGACGTTATAACATTCCCTAAAAACCAAAATGCATTCTGTTATTTAACTGAAGCACCTAATATAGTAGATGAAGAACAATTAAAAGAATTAGGAATTGAAACAATAAAGAAAGAAGATACGGCAGAATAATTTTTGAGCAATCTAAATTGAGATACTAAAGTAAACTTAATTAGCGTGGGTTTTGTACTCACGCTAATTTTAGTCAGTTTATATAGGTGGTAAGTAAAAAAAGCTTATATTTTAGAAAATAAGAGTTTTTATTACTTTACTGGTTAAAAAGTAAATCTTAATTATAGATTGCTATTTTATTGACTTTCAATGAGGAATTAAGGTATATTAAGTAATTAATATGAAATAATAATATCAATTAAAAATATTATATATTAGATTACAATGATGGTATGAGGTGTAAATTTTGAATGATAATGAAGCTTTAAGAAAAGATATACTTGTAAGATTAAGAAAAATAGAGGGGCAAGTAAAAGGAATTCAAGGAATGGTAGATAAAGATGTTTGTTGCAGGGATGTATTAACTCAAATATCTGCCATAAGAGCTGCCATAAATAAAGTTGGAGTACTTCTTATAGAAAACTATGCTAGAAACTGTATGGGGATAGGAGAAGAAGATAAAAAGGAATTAGAAGGTTTAGAACAATTAATAAAAACATTAAATAGTTTTGTAAAATAATAGACCACAAAAGTGGTCTATTTTTTTGTATGAAAATCTATATTACTTTTATTTTTTAACTTTTTAAATAATAATATATTTTTAGGATTCAATGATCCATGAGTATATTGTTTTTTCTTATTGTTTATTAAACGAGTAATTGTAGATACAAATAAAACTCCTAAAGCCAATGCTCCTGAGGATGAAATTGTCATTATGGCTTGATTCCAAGTTGACATAGCATCTCCTTGAATAGCTTCGTACATAGTATTATACATACCGCCTCCAGGAACTAAAGGTATTAAGGCACAAACAACTATTGTTGTTACTGGGGTTTTTAAAATTCTTGCATATATTTCAGAATATGCACTAAAGGCAATTGCTGAGAAGAACATTGATAATATGACACTTAGTCCACAATATAATCCTATCTTATAAACTAGCCACCCTAAGGCTCCGCCTATTCCAGCAAAGAATAAATTCTTTCCATGAATATTAAATAATACTCCAAAAGCTATAGTAGCTATGAAGGTAGCTAGAACTTCTTTAATTAAAACCAATTATATACCACCTCCAAAGTAGATCCAAATACTCATAACCATACCAGTTCCAACAGCTATGGAGATAGCTACCAAGAAGGCCTCAGCTGCCCTTATTAGACCTGATATTAAATCTCCAGCAATTGTATCTCTAATAGCATTTGTAATAGATAAACCAGGAACTAATAGCATTATACTACCTATTATCATTGTATCTAGATTACTTCCAACACCTAAGCTATAGGCTGTTAATGATAAAAGGGCAGCTATGGCTCCTCCTAAAGTGTTTATAAAAAAGGCGTTTATTCCTAATTCACCAGCTTTAAAAGTGGCTAGTTTTACAAACATTCCAACAAAAAATGATACTACACAGTCTTCTATAGTACCTCCTAATATGGTGGTAAATCCGGCAGCACCTATAGCTGAAAAGATTAGATTTGTTTTAAAATCATATTTAGGACAATTTTCATTTATATCTATTAATTTTTCTAAAACCTCATCAAGAGAATATTTTTCAGTATAAAGTTTTCTTGAAAGTTCATTAACCAAGTGGATTTTCTGTAAATCAACAGTTCTATTAGTAACTCTTTTTACTAAAGTAGTTGTATAATTATTCTCATCATACACAGAAACCATAATTCCAGTTGGGGTAACAAAACTTTCAGCATATCTAATACCGTAAGCTGCGCAGATCCTACAAATAGTTTCCTCAACTCTATAAGTTTCTCCGCCACTTTCTAGTATTATTCTACCTGCAAAAGTTGCAATATGTAATACTTTGTCAAAATCCATATTATTCGCCCCTATGTAAATTTATAACCAATATAGTAATTATAACATATGAAAAGTTAAAATAAGCTATACAAACTCATATTAGTTTAATCAAAATATAAACAAATTATTTTCTATTGCTAAAAATAATTAATAAATTTATAATAAGTAATATACATTTTACGTTTGGGGTGAAGAAAATGAATTTTGAAAACTTAGAAAGAGAAGATGAGCAAATTGCACATCTTGTTCAAAAGGAAAAGGAAAGACAAGAAAATAGTATCGAGCTTATAGCATCAGAAAACTTTGTTAGCAAAGCTGTTATGGAAGCTATGGGATCATATTTAACAAATAAATATGCTGAGGGATATCCTTCAAAAAGATATTATGGTGGGTGTCACGTAGTAGATGAGGTTGAAGATTTAGCAAGAGAAAGAGTAAAAAAATTATTTGGGGCTGAGCATGCTAATGTACAACCACATTCAGGATCACAAGCTAATATGGCTGTTTATTTTTCAATATTAGAGCCAGGTGATACTGTATTAGGAATGGATTTAAGTCATGGAGGACACTTAACTCATGGTTCACCCGTTAATTTCTCAGGTAGACTATTTAATTTCGTATCATATGGTGTAGACCCAGAGACAGAAACAATAAATTATGAAAATGTAAGAGAATTAGCTCTTAAGCATAAACCTAAGTTAATAGTTGCAGGAGCTAGTGCATATTCAAGAATTATAGATTTTAAAACTTTAAGAGAGATAGCAGATGAGGTAGGAGCATATTTAATGATTGATATAGCTCATATTGCAGGGCTTGTAGCTACAGGATTACATCCATCACCAGTTCCTTATGCTGACTTTGTTACATCAACAACTCATAAAACTTTAAGAGGACCAAGAGGAGGATTAATACTTTGTAAAGAAAAATTTGCAAAAGCATTAGATAAAAATATCTTCCCAGGAATACAAGGTGGTCCTTTAATGCATATAATAGCTGCAAAGGCTGTTTGTTTTAAAGAAGCATTAGAACCAAGTTTTAAAACATATATGGAGCAAGTTGTTAAGAATGCACAGGTTTTAGCAGAAGCTTTAGAATCTTATGGATTTAAATTAGTTTCAAATGGAACTGATAATCACTTAATACTTGTTGATTTAACTAATAAAGATATAACTGGTAAAGATGCAGAAATACTTTTAGATAGCATAGGAATAACTTTAAACAAAAATACTGTACCAAATGAAACAAGAAGCCCATTTGTTACTAGTGGTGTTAGAATAGGAACTCCAGCTATAACAACTAGAGGATTTAAAGAAGAAGAAATGAAAGAAATAGCTTCTATAATAAATGATGCTATTAAAGAAAAAGATGGAGATTTAGAACCATTAAAAGCAAGAGTTAAAGCTTTATGTGCTAAGTATCCTTTATATTAATAATTAAAAAATAGTTTTTAAAGGGAGTATTAAAATTTTGTTTTAGTGAATTTATTATTCTCTTTAAGAAATACTGAATAAAGAATTAAAGTCATGTTGCAATTTAAATTTGTAACATGGCTTTAATTTTTTGATAATAATAGTATTACAAGAGAATAATTTAAAAAGAGAAAAATTTTTGATATAGTTTATATTGTGAAAATATTCATATTAGTAGATGAAAGAGGTGAACGTTCATAGGAATTTACCTATGAAGATTTTTATGAAATTTATAGATTTTCATTGTGATACAGCATCACGTATGCTTCAAGAAAATAAAAAGCTTTTTAGAAATGATTTTAAGGTTGATATAAATAAATTAAGAGAAGGAGAGGCTTTAGCTCAATTTTTTGCTCTGTTTATAAATAAAGAATGTAATGAGGATACTTATTCTTATTGCAAAGAAATGCTACAGAATTTTAAGAAAGAAATAAATGAGAATTCAAGAGATATAGTATTATGTAGAAATATAAGTGACCTAGAAAAGGCAGAAAAAGAGGATAAAATAGGAGCTTTTATAACTATTGAAGAGGGCGATGCTATTAAGGGTGACATTGAAAAGTTAAGGGAGTTTAAAGAAGAGGGTGTTTCTTTAATAACATTAACTTGGAATTATATAAATGACTTGGGATATCCAAATTATGAGTTTAAATATAAGGATAAGGGTCTTACTAAAAAGGGGATAGAAGTTGTGGAAGAAATGAATAGTCTAGGAATGTTAATAGATGTTTCTCATCTTTCTGATGGAGGATTCTATGATGCAATAAAATATTCAAAGAGTCCAATTATAGCATCTCATTCTAATAGTAGAACAAAGACTAATCATAGTAGAAATTTAACTGACCATATGATTAAAGAGTTAGCTAATAGTGGTGGGGTAACAGGAATAAATTTTTGCAATGCTTTCTTAAAAGAAGAGTGGGAAGAGGATTTAAATTTAGCTTCCATAAGAAATATGGTTAGACATATAAAACACATAAGAAATATTGGGGGAATAGATGTTATTTCCTTAGGATCTGATTTTGATGGTATAGAAAATGAAGTTGAAATTAAAGATTCAAGTAAGATGAATTTATTATTAAGTGCTTTGGAGATGGAAGGCTTTAAAGAGGAGGAAATAGAGAAAATATATTATAAGAATGCAAAGAGAATAATAAGAGATGTTTTAAGATAGTCTTATAACTTAGTTATATAATGGTTTATGAAAATAACTTTTAATAAAACTTATAAATATATTGAGAGAATTACTGGATTTCACTAAGAATTTATAGCTATTACTCCAAAGATTTTACTAAAGCTCAGAACTCCCTTCGGTCAAACAGCTTAGCTTATAAACGTAAAATCTTCTACATAATAGCTTAAATTCTAAAGCTTATAAAGATATTCTCTTCATACTATTTATAAGTTTTAATAAGTTATTTTGATACAACTTTTAAGAATTTTAATGTTATGCAGAAAAGGATGAAGGATTAATGGAGAAAAAATTATTAGGAAAGATAGTATATATAACTGGAGCTTCAAAGGGAATTGGAAGAGGAATAGCAAGGGAATTTGGAAAGGCTGGAGCTTTTGTTTTAGTTGGATATAATAGTGATTTAGAAGGGGCTAATGAAACCTTAAATATGATTAAGGAACTAGGGGGTTCAGGAGAAATTTTAGGTGGAAATGTAGCCAATAAGGATGAGAGAAATAATATAATAAGTTCCATTAAAAATAAATTTGGGAAACTTGATGTATTAGTAAATAATGCCGGAATATCAAAAATAGGATTGTTTATGGATGCTAGTGATGAAGAGATAGATTCTATTATGAATATCAATCTAATAGGTGCTATTAAGCTTACAAGAGATTCTATGGATTTATTAAGAGAAGGAAGTAATTCATCAATTATAAATATATCATCTATATGGGGGAATGTAGGTGCTTCCTGCGAAGTTTTATATTCAACTACTAAGGGAGGAATGAATTTATTTACTAAGGCATTAGCAAAAGAAATAGCTCCTTGGGGAATAAGAGTAAATTGTATAGCTCCAGGTGTAATAAATACAGAGATGAATTCATGGCTTAGTAAGGAAGAAAAAGAAGGGTTAGAGGAAGAAATTCCTATGAATAGATTTGGAGAAGTTGAAGAGATTGGAAGGGTAGCAAAATTTTTAGCTTCAGATGAATCTTCATACTTAACAGGACAAATAATAACTGTAGACGGTGGAATGCTTTAAAAAACTAAAAGGTTCTGTATAAAAATATAATAAAGCTTACAAACATATTCCTAGAATTACTATATATTATCTTAATATTGTTTGTAAGCTTTATTAAAAGTTATTTGATATATGCCTTTTAGCTTAGATTTCTTCTGTTGTATCTATTTCTTTAGATTTTTTTAGGGTAAAGTAGAACTTAACACCATTTTCTGTATTCATAACTCCAAAGTCACTTCCATGAGCTTGAAGAAGATTTTTAACTATAGATAATCCAAGACCTGTACTTCTAGCACACCTATTTCTTGAAGTATCACCTCTATAGAATTGATTCCAAATTTTATTTATATCTGAATCAGGAATATGGGCACCGGTGTTTTCAATTGAAAAGTAGATTTTATCTTCCTCAACTGAGTTTATATCTATTATTATTTGGTTGTTAGGTTCAGAATATTTTATAGCATTGGTAACAAAATTAGTTAGTACCTGTTCTATTTTAAAGTCATCTCCTTGAACATATAAATCTTCATCAGGAGAGTAATTTTTTATTATAGTTAAATTATTTTTGTTAATATCAACGGAATTTTTTACTAGAACTTCATCAATAAGTTCGGTAAGTGAAAAATCTATTATGTGTAAATCAATTTTACCTGCCTCAAGCTTTGAAAGTTCAAGCATATCCATAACTAATTTGTTCATTTTTTCTGCTTCATCAATTATTATATCTAAATAAACTTCTTGATCTTTATAATCAACTATACCGTCTTTTATTCCTTCAGCATATCCAGATATTATACCAATAGGAGTTTTAAGTTCATGAGATGCTCCAGCAATAAAGTCTTTTCTAAGCTTTTCCAATTCTCTTTCCTTTTCTATATCTTCTTCTAACTTTTTATTTTTTATTTTTAAATCATCTAAGGCGTTAGATAGATTTTTAGATAAAAAGTTTAAAGTTTTAGCTAGATTTCCTATTTCATCTTCACGTTCTATATTACACTTTTCAGAGAAATCCATAGCACTCATTTTCTTTGCAGATTTATTTAATTTCACTAGAGGCTTAGAAATTAAGTTTGAAAATACATAAGATAAAATTAATCCAATTACTATGACTATAAGAATTATGTATTTATAAAAATCTTTTATCAATGCGCTTGCTTCTTCAATTGGTTGGAATGATGTTATTGCTATAATAATAGAATCATTCTTAGAATTAAGAGAAAATGGAACCATATAAACAATATATTTTGTTGAGTATTTTCTGCTCTTAAATTCTGTAGTTACCCCAGAGTTTGAATTTATTAAGGTTTTTGCAAAATCCGGGTCACTATATAATTCAGTAAAAATATCATTTAATAAATCCACAGCCTCTGAATTTTTATTGGCTGGATCAGGAATATATTTTGGAGTACTATCTATAGAATAAATACCTATTTTAGCATTGTTTTCAAGTTCAAAAAAGCTTAAAGCCTTAAATAAAGAGTCAGTATTCTTTATATCATAAGAATATAGAGCTCTAAATTTTAAAACTGCATTGCTTAAATCATTAGTTTTTCTTTTATAATAAAATTCTTGAAAAAATGTCATTTGGAATATCATGGTGAATAGGGTTAAGAATATTATTATACTAAAAGTTATTATAAATAATCTTTTTGAAATACTTTTTTTCACTATTTCACCTCAAATTTATAGCCACTTCCCCTAACAGTAGCTATGTAATTAGCTTTATCAAGTAATTTTTCTCTAAGTCTTTTTATATTAGTGTCAACTGTTCTTATATCACCAAAATAATCATAACCCCAAACATTATCTAAAATTCTATCTCTGGATAAAGCTATACCTTCATTTGAAGAAAGGTAAATAAGTAAATCATATTCCTTAGGGGATAGTAAAATTTCTTCTCCATTTAGTTTTACTTCGTGGGATAACTTGTTTATTGTTAATCCATTAAAATCTAAAATATTTTTATCATTTAATGTACCTGTTCTTCTTAATAATGCTTTAGCCTTTGCTAATAAAACCTTAGGACTAAACGGTTTAGTCATATAGTCATCAGCTCCAAGCTCATAACCTAAAAGTTTATCTTCTTCTTGGCTTTTAGCTGTTAATAATATTATAGGAGTATTGGAAACTTCCCTTATATTTCTACAAACAGCAAGTCCATCTAATTTTGGCATCATTATATCTAATATTGCTAAATCAACTATATTTTCAGAAAATATCCTAAGAGCTTCCTCACCATCAGAAGCTTCTAACACATTAAATCCCTCTTTCTTGAAGTAATCTCTTACAAGAAATCTTATACGTATTTCATCTTCTACAATAAGTACCGTTTTATTCATATAACCACCAACCTTTAAAAAATATTGTTTTAACTTACTTAATATTATACAATGAAAACTAAGGTTTATATAAATAATTTTAGGGGAGTTTTTAATGAAAAGATGGACATTTGATGAAAATACCATAATTTTACCCAATGGGCTAAAAGTTATAACAATAAAAAAAGATACAAGATTAGCATCTATAAATATTGGTGTTAATATAGGATCTTTATATGAAGATGAAAAAGAATTAGGCATGAGCCACTTTGTTGAGCACATGCTTTTTAAAGGAACAAAGAATAGAAGTAATGAACAATTAAATAGAGAATTAGAATTTTTAGGTGGAGATTATAATGCATATACAGATTATATTTCAACAGTATATAGCATTACTTGTCTAGATGAGGAATTTGAAAAGGGAATAGAACTTTTAAGTGATATGGTTTTAAATTCTTCCTTTGATGAAAAAGAAATGAAAAAAGAAAAGGGCGTTGTTTTATCAGAGATAAAAAGTGATAAGGATGATATTGAAGATTTAAGTATTAGCAGAACTCATGAATATGCTTTTGATAAATCAGCACTTAAAAATTCTATTGCAGGAACTGAAGAACATGTTAAGGGATTTAAAAGAAAGCAGGTTTATGATTTTTATAAAAAATATTATACTCCTGACAATTGTGTTATTGTAACTGTAAGTGCCTTTAGTCATGAACAAATGCAAAAAATAATAACAGACTTATTTGGAAAATGGGAAGGAAAATCCCATAAAAAAGCTGAAATAATAAAAGAAGAAAATAAAGAGTTAATAAAAACAACTTACAAATCTCAAATAGAGCAAGGAACTGTTACTTATCTTTATGCTTTTAAAGAGGTTTGCGAAAAGGATAAACTTCCATTAAAGATATTAAGTTATAAGTTAGCTGAAAGTTCAAACTCAATATTATTTAGAGAGCTTAGAGAAGAACGTGGATTAGCTTATGATGTATATAGTCAAATGGATTTAGACGAAAATGTAAATACAATGAATATTTTTACATCAGTTAGAGAAGAATCCATAGATGAGGTAATAGAAGTAATAGACAAAGCTATATTAGACATAAAAAATAAGAATATAAACTTTGATGAAGATATGCTTTGTATGATGAAAAAGACTCATAAGACAGGAGTAGTTTCTACCTTAGAAGATTGTAGCAGTTTATGCAGTTATGTATTAGTTCAAAGTTTAGCAGGAAAAGATATAACTGAGTTTATAAATAGCATGGAAGAACTAGAGACTTTAACTGGGGAGGATATCTATAGAGTTTGTAATAAATATTTGAATAATCCTACTATACACATATTAAAGCCAATGGAGTAGATAAAATGGGAAAAATAACGAGTATAGAAGTTCAAAAGAGAAATGTAAATAGAGTAAATGTTTATGTGGATGAAGCTTTTACCTTTGCTTGTGATGCTGAACTTATATATAAGCAAGGAATACAAAAGGATTCTATAATAGATGTTGAAGCAATCAAGGAAATTGTAAAAGAAGATGAATTTATAAAATGTAAAAATTCTGCATTAAGAACAGTTGAGAAAACCTATAAAACAGAAAAGGAATTAAGAGATAAACTTGCTGAAAAAGGTTTTGAAGAGGATACAATTAAAAGAACCATAGAATTTTTAAAGGAGTACAATCTTTTAAATGATGAAAAATATGCAGAGATGTATATAAAGGATAGGCTTAGAAGTCAGGGAAGAAATAAAATAAAATATGCTCTTATAAGAAAGGGCATTAGTGAAGATATACTTTTAGATAAATTATCTAATATTGATTCAGAAGATGAAAATGATACTGCCTTTAAGTTAGCAGAAAAGAAATATAATATACTAAAGAAAAAAGAAAGTGATAAATATAAATTATCTCAAAAATTATTTAGATTTCTTTTATCTAAAGGGTATGATTATGACTGCTGTAATAGCATAGTTAGAAGATTAACAAATAATGAATATATGGAGTAGATAAAATGAATTTTAACTTAGTAGATATAATTATAGTTTGTTCTTTTATACTGCCATTAGTAGTTGCTTACAAAAGAAAGTTTAATATTATTAAAATAAAGAATAGTATAGAGGAATTAGGAGGATATATATCCTTTTTTCTTGCTTTATACTTAAGTTTTATAGCTATAAAAAAGATAGATATAATAGAGAGGATGTTTTCAATTGTAGTTGTTGAATTCAATAACATTATATCTAACTTTAATATTTCACCACAGGTTATAATAATATTCATAGTATTAGCTCTTACACTTGTAATTTATTTTATAGTAAAAATTATACTTAAAATATTTAGTTTTATTATTATAAATCCCATACTTAGATGGTTAAAGAAAGCGGAGTCTAGAAGGGGAAAGGGATTTGGTAAAGTTGCGGCTTTAATAATAAATATACCAAAGTCTCTTTTTTATATGGCTGTAATTGCTTTAGTAATAGTTATTCTAGGAAGCAATGGTTTCTTAGGAGAGAAAATGGAAGGCATGACTTTAGCTTCAAAGGCTTATGAGGTTATAAATAGTAATAAGTACTATGCTGCTTTAAATAAAGAGTATGAAGCTTTTCATAATGAATATAAAGACGTTATTAGTAACAATATAAATTCTGCGAATGAAAGTAATAAAGAGCCAATAAGTGAAAAAGTGGTTGAAAGTAATAGAAATGTTATAAATCTTTATAATGGTGTAACTTTAGAACAAGGTATAAAATCAAATGAAGATATTAATAAAAAAGCTAAGGAACTTACTAAAAATGCAAAAAATAGTAGAGAAAAAGCTAAAAGAATATATACTTGGATAAGTGAAAATATTAATTATGATGATAATAAAGCTGAAAATATAAGCGAGAAAACTTCTGAGTATAAGTCTGGAGCTATTGAAGCCTTTGAAACTAGAAAAGGAATATGCTTTGATTATTCTTGTCTTTATGTTGCTATGGCAAGAGAAGCTGGGCTTAAAGTTAGAATTGTAACTGGAGAAGGATTCAATGGGAAGGAATGGGGACCACATTCTTGGAATGAGGTTTATTTACCAGAAAAAAATCAGTGGATAACTGTTGATCCTACCTTTGGTAAAGCAGGAAACTATTTTGATAGCAAAAAAAATAGTGAATCACACAGAGATGGAAAAATAGTAGGCGAATGGTAAGATAATAAGTTATATGAAATACAATAAAACTTACAAATATATTTTGGAGAAAATAAAATTTCTTCTAATACTATTTGTAAGTTTTATTTAGCTTTTAGGGAGAATTAGGTTTTTTTATATTTCTTTTAATGAAATTTTGCTTATGTAATTTTAATTATAAATTAGAATAGGTATTGAGAGTTAAGTAGGCTATATGTATTATGATTTATTTTGAGATTTTTGATAAAATTAAACTTATAGCTTTTTCACAATCAATATCTGCATTATCTAATGCCCAAGCTAAGTTAAAATATCTCAAAGCTTTAGAATTATTATTTGTCATTGAATAACAATAGGCTAAGTTAAAAAAATATTTTGAGTCTTGGTATAGCTCTAAAGCTTTAGTTATCATTTCAATAGCTTTTTCATATTGCTTTAGTTTTATGTAGCAAACACCAGCATTATAATAACTATGGCACTTACACTCATCATTATCTAAAGCCTTTTTATAATAATTTATAGCATCAGAATAATTTCTAGTATTGTATAATTCATTACCTTTAGAAAAGTTACTCATTTTTGACCTCCTAAATAATATCTATTTTAATTATTAACTTATTTTGGGATTATATTCATGGGTTGAAAATATTGTGTAATTTCATTAAGTAATAAATTTATAGAAGAATATTTAAAGACTAAAAATATTATAAATTTATATCATATTTGATTAGAGTTACTTGACATAGGTTAAAATAATGGTATAAGATATATCTATAATTTAAATGATGATATAAACAGTGATAAAGAGGAGTAAAGATAGGAAGAACTTTAAGAGAGGAAATCCTTGGGTGTAAGATTTCTAAGTTTGATATCTTGAAGGTAGCTTTTGAGTTTCTTTGGTGAAATTATTGAAGTAATCAAAGACGGCAATTTCAGTCGTTAATTTTAGAGAGCCCTTTTTGTGAGGGAAAAAAGGTGGTACCGCGAGTTTTCGTCCTTTTATGGATGAGGGCTTTTTTTATTGCCTAAAATTACTTTTAAATAAAGAATGTTTTAAATCAGTCTTTGTTTTTAGATAGAACATAAATATAAATGGCTAGCTAAAATAAATATTCATTTAAAATAGACCATAAATAAAAAAATAATTGTTAAAAGGCATTTCAAGATAGTTTTTGGAATGTTTTATATAAATACATAAAATTGTGTTTAAGTTTTAAGGAGGTTAGTCTAATGGATAATAAGAATATTTCTACAACGTATAATCCTAAAGAGTTTGAAGAAAGACTTTATAGCAATTGGCAAGAAAAGAAGTATTTTACTCCTGTAATAGATAAGAGTAAAAAACCTTACACTATAATAATGCCACCACCAAATATAACTGGTAAATTACACTTAGGTCATGCACTTGATAACACACTTCAAGATATGCTTATAAGATTTAAGAGAATGCAAGGATATTGCACTTTATGGTTACCAGGACAAGACCATGCTAGTATAGCAACTGAGGTTAAAGTTGAAAATGAACTTTTAAAAGAAGGTCTTTATAAGAAAGAAATGGGAAGAGAAGCTTTCTTAGAAAAAGTTTGGGAATGGACAGATGAATATAGAGAAAGAATAAGAGAGCAACTTAAGAAAATGGGATGCTCAGCTGACTTTACAAGAGAAGCTTTCACAATGGATGAAAACTTAAGTAAGGCAGTAAGACACGTATTCGTTAAATTATATAAAGAAGGTTTAATATACCAAGGAAACAGAATAACTAACTGGTGTCCTAAATGTCAAACTGCTTTATCAGATGCTGAGATAGAGTATGAAGAAAAAGAAGGAAACTTCTGGCACATTAAATACCCAGTAGTTGGTTCAGATGAATTCTTAGAAATAGCTACAACTAGACCTGAAACTTTACTTGGAGATAGTGCTGTAGCAGTTAACCCAAGTGATGAAAGATATGCTCACTTAGTAGGTAAAATGTTAAAATTACCTTTAACTGATAGAGAAATACCTGTAATCGCTGATGACTATGTTGACGTAGAATTTGGAACAGGAGCAGTTAAAATAACTCCAGCTCACGATCCTAATGACTTTGAAGTTGGTAAGAGACATAACTTACCACAAATAAGAGTTATGGATGATAGCGGTGTAATAAACCACCTAGGTGGAAAATATAAGGGCTTAGATAGATATGAGGCTAGAAAACAAATGGTTGCTGACTTAGAAGAGTTAGGATTATTAGTTAAAATAAAACCTCATACTCACAATGTTGGTACTCATGATAGATGTGGTACAGTTGTAGAGCCAATCATATCAAAACAATGGTATGTAAAAATGCAATCATTAGCAGATCCTGCTATAGAGGTTGTTAGAAACAAAGGAACTAAATTCGTTCCAGAAAGATTTGAAAAGACTTACTTTAACTGGATGGAAAACATTCAAGATTGGTGTATTTCAAGACAATTATGGTGGGGACACAGAATACCAGTATTCTACTGCCAAGATTGTGGAGAAATCATGGTTGAATTAGAGGATCCAACTAAGTGCTGTAAGTGTGGATCAGAGAACATAGAACAAGATAAAGACGTTCTAGATACTTGGTTCAGTTCAGCTTTATGGCCTTTCTCAACTTTAGGATGGCCTGATAGAACTGACGATTTAGAGTTCTTCTATCCAACATCAACATTAGTTACAGGATACGATATAATATTCTTCTGGGTTGCTAGAATGATATTCTCAGGTATTCACAACATGGGAGAAACTCCATTTGATACAGTATTAATTCACGGTATCATAAGAGATGCTCAAGGAAGAAAAATGAGTAAATCTTTAGGAAATGGTGTTGATCCATTAGAAGTTATAGATGAATATGGTGCTGATGCATTAAGATTCATGTTAGTAACAGGAAATGCTCCAGGAAATGATATAAGATATATTCCTGAAAGAGTTGAAGCTGCAAGAAACTTTGCTAATAAGATTTGGAATGCTTCAAGATTCGTTATGATGAACTTAGATAGAGAGCTTATGGATAAATACAAAGACTGTAAAGAGTATAGCTTAGCAGATCAATGGATATTATCAAGAATGAACTCATTAATCAAAGAAGTTACAGAAAACATGGAAAAATATGAGTTAGGAATAGCTCTTCAAAAAGTACATGATTTCTTATGGACAGAGTTCTGTGATTACTATATAGAATTAGTTAAACCAGTATTATATGGTGATGATGAAAAAGCTAAGGGAGTAGTATTTAACGTACTTTACACTGTATTAAATACAGGATTAAAATTATTACACCCAGTAATGCCTTTCATAACTGAGGAAATATATACTCACTTAAGCACAGAAACTGAGTCAATTACAATAGCTGAGTGGCCAACATATGATGAAGCTTTAAATAACGAAAAAGCTGAGAAGGACATGACATTCATAATGGAAGCTATAAGATCATTAAGAAACTTAAGAGCTGAAATGAATGTACCACCTTCAAGAAAAGCTAAGGTTATGGCTTATGCTTCAGAGGAGGCTAAAGATGCATTCATAAATGGTGGAGCTTACTTAGAAAAGCTTGCATCTGCATCAGAAGTTACTTTCTTAGATAATAAGGATAACTTAGATAATAACTTAGTATCAGTAGTTGTTAAGGGTGGAGAATTATTCTTACCATTACTTGACTTAGTTGATAGAGAAAAAGAGTTAGAAAGATTAAATAAAGAGAAAACTAAACTTGAGGGAGAAATCTTAAGAGTTGAGAAGAAACTTTCTAATGAAAGATTCGTAAGTAAAGCACCAGAGGCTGTTGTTAATGAAGAAAGAGCAAAAGGTGTTAAATACAAAGAAATGTTAGAGGCTGTTCTAGAAAGAATAGAAGCTTTACAATAATATTTAGCGTATTATTTTTTACTAGACTCCAAGAATTACTTAATTTCGTAAAGTATTTCTATTATCGATTCCAGAATAATAGTTACTCATTAAGATATTCTTTACGTTCTAGTTAAAAAATAAAAATTTGCTAAATTTAGAGAGTGTGTTGATAATTAACTTTATTATGTTAGTTTGATACACACTCTATTATTATATTTAGGAGGGCTATAGGAATGATGAATTATGCTGAAGCTATGGAGTATATTGTTACTGCATCAAGGTTTGGAATGAATTTAGGATTAGATAGAATAGAAAAGGTTTTGGAGTTTTTAGGGAATCCGCATAAGGACACTAAGTTTATACATATTGGGGGAACAAATGGCAAGGGCTCAACTACTGCTATGATAAGTTCAGTTTTAAAGGAAGCTGGCTTTAAGGTTGGAATGTATACATCACCTTATTTAGAGGAGTTTGAAGAGAGAATACAGATTAATGGTGAGAATATAAATAAAGATGATTTAGCAATTCTTATGGGAGATGTTAAAAATGCTATAGATAAAGTTATGGAGCTTGGCTATGAAAGTCCAACTCAGTTTGAAATAATAACTGCTTTAATGTTTTATTATTTTTCTAAAAAGAAAGTTGATTATGCTGTCTTAGAAGTTGGTTTAGGGGGAAGATTAGATGCAACTAATGTGGTTCTTCCTGAGATAGTTGTACTTACTTCAATAAGTTTAGATCATATGAATGTTTTAGGAAATACCATAGAAGAAATTGCAAAAGAAAAGTGTGGAATAATAAAGGGTGGTGTACCTGTAATATCTTATCCACAAGAAGAAAAAGCATTGAACGTAATAAAAGAGAGATGTAATGAATTAGATTGCTATTTAGAGGTTGTTAATACTGAAGACATAAAAAACATAATTATAGATAAAGAAAATCATGTTCAGAAAATAGAAGTTTCAGTAGGAGATGAAATTTTAAAAATAGATTTAGGTTTACTTGGAGATCATCAAGTAAAGAATTTCTTAGTAGCATTAAAAACCCTAAGTAGGTTAAGAAATAATGGGGTAAACATAAGCAATGAATCTATTAAGCAAGGATTTAAAAAGGTAAGATGGATTGGAAGAATGGAAGTATTAAATGAGACTCCTTTAGTTGTTATAGATGGAGCTCACAATATTGATGGAATAAGAAATTTGAGAAATAGTATAGATAAATATTTTAATTTTAAAAATATAACATTAATATTAGGGGTTCTAGGTGATAAACAAGTAGATGAAATGGTGGAAGAAATAACTAGAGGTGTAGATAAGTTAGTTATAGTTGAACCTCATAGTGATAGAGCAGAGGATATTGAAGATTTATATATTAAAGTAAAAAAATATGTAAAAGAAGTTTTTAAATTTAAGGATTATAAAGAGGCCTATAATAAGGCATATTCTCTTACTAATGAGGATGACTTATTATTAATTTGTGGTTCTCTATACATGGTTGGAGACATGAGAAAGGCCATAAGAAATAATGAGAATACATCCTTAAGAAGTATAAAGTATTAGGCTTAAGTAGATAAATTGTATTTAACTGGATAAATGAGAAAATTAAAAATTGAACTATTGTTAACAAAAGGTATATAATTTATTCATAAAATATTATGGATGTGATTAATATGGATAAGGATAAAGAGATAAGTGGATTAAATAATTTAGAGTTTAAAATAATAGTACAAGGAATATTAGTGGGCATAATTGTTGGAATTGTAATAATGATTTATAAGACCATAATAGGATTTGGAATGGAAGGCTTTAACAAGGTATATTCATATACAAGAGAAAATCCAAAGCTTATAATTCCTTTATTTTTAGTTCTTATATTTTTAGGATTTATAGTTGGAATTATAGTTAAAAAGAATCCTATGATAGGTGGAAGTGGTATTCCGCAGGTCGAAGGGGAGTTAAGTGGAAAAATAAGCGTAAACTGGCTAAGAGTATTCCGAGATAAGTTTATTGGTGGAATAATATGTATGGCATCTGGTCTTTCATTAGGTAAAGAGGGTCCTTCAGTTCAAATTGGAGCTTCAATAGGAGAAGGCTTTGCTAAAATATTTAAAAGAAGTGACTTTGAAAAGAGATTATTAATAACAGGGGGAGCAAGTTCAGGTCTTGCTGTAATATTTAATGCCCCTTTATCAGGAGCTATATTTGCTCTTGAAGAAGTACATAGAAGTTTTTCACTGCCAGTTATGTTAGCTGCACTGTCAGCTTCTCTTACAGGAGTTTTTGTGGATAATCTTATTTTAGGAAATGATTTTTGCATAAAAATACCACCTACAAATTCATTGCCAATACAATATTATTGGACATTATTAATATTAGGAGCAATATTAGGAGTAACAGGATGGATTTTTAATAAAGGACTTTTAAAAACACAGGATTTTTATGTGAAGACTTTAAAAAAAATTCCTATTCAATTTAAAACAATAATACCTTTTGTTATGGTTGGAATTTTAGCTTTAACAATTCCTCAAGCAATTGATGGAGGAGATTCTTTAATTGAAAGTGTAATAGGAAATAATATTGCGATAAAACTTTTAATAGTAATTTTAGTAATAAAATTTATATTTACATTCTTTAGTTATTCATCAGGAGTGCCAGGAGGAATATTCTTTCCTTTATTAGCTATAGGTGCTTTAGTAGGAGCCATATTTGGATTGTTTTTAAACAAGTATTTAGGAATAAGTGATTCTTTAATAGTTAACTTTATAGTGTTAGCTATGGCAGCACAATTTGCATCAATAGTTAAGGCACCTATTACTGGATTAATGCTTATAACAGAGATGACAGGAACTTTTAAACACTTATTACCAGTGGCTATAACAGTTACTGTGGCGTATTTAGTTTCTGATATGCTTAATAATAAGCCTATTTATGAAAGTTTATTAGAGAGATTATTAGAAAGAATGAATATTAAGTTTAATACTGGTATAAAGAAAAAAGAGATTTTTGACTTTGAAGTAAAGATTGGTTCTGAATTAGAAGGAAAACTTATAAAAGATGTGAAATGGCCTGAGGATAGTTTAATAATAACTATCTTTAGAGGAGCAGAGGAAATAATACCAAATGGAGAGATTAAAATTCAGGCTGGGGATGTTTTGGAAATAATATTTAGCAAAGAAAAACAAGCTCAGTATTATGATGAAATATCTGAAAAAACATATTGTAAAATTTGATTGATATAAAATAGATTATATTAAAAACTAATAAAAAACTTACAAACAATTCTTAAAGAAATATGGTAACTCTTTAAGTGGATTTGTAAGTTTTTTATTTTTATAAAAGTTTTTCTATCTAGTTAATTTTTCTATTACTTCTCTATAGTTTGGATATTTTTCAAGCAAATCTTTTCTTTCAAATAGTTCAAAGTCTTTAAAATCAAAGCCAGGTGCTACCATACAACCAACTAAGGAAAAGCCTTCATTATTCATGGCAGAACCAAATATATAATCCTTAGGAACTAAAACTTGAGGAGTTTCTCCTTTTTCTATATTTAATCCTAGTTGTTTTTCTATAAGTTCACCATCAGGGCTTATCATATAAATAGTTAAGGATTCTCCAGCGTGGAAATACCACATTTCATCAGATTTTAATCTATGAAAATTTGAAACTTCTCCAGTTCTTAATAAGAAATATATGCTAGTCCAAAGTAAACGCTCTTCATTTATATGTAAAGTATTTGGAGCAAGTTTGCTAGGAGAAATAAAGGATTCTTTAAAATATCCACCTTCAGGATGTGCTGTCATATTTAATGATTTTATAAAATATTCAGCTGAATGATTCATATTAAAAACCACCTTTCAAATAATTTTTCTAAACATGTTTAATCATAAATCATAAGTGTTATAATTACAAATATAAATTAAAAATATGCATATAATAACATGAGAAAGGGGGACGGTAATTGTGAGTGAAGAATTAAATTTTTATACTAGAGGAGAGGAAATTGCTAATGCCATAACGCACGGAATTGGAGTGGTATTAGCCATAGTAGGAGCTGTTTTACTTATAGTTTTCGCATCTTTAAGTGGAGATGTTTATAAGATAATAAGTTTCACTATATTTGGAATAACTTTATTTTTACTGTATTTAGGATCAACATTATACCATAGTATTCCTAATAAAAAAGTAAAGAAGTTTTTAAGGATAATTGATCATTCATCAATTTATCTTTTAATAGCAGGAACTTATACACCTTATGTATTAGTTTGTTTAAGAGATAATAAAAAAGCTATGGTAATATTTATTATGATTTGGGTATTAACCATATTAGGAATAGTATTTAAATTTATCTGTATAAATAAGTTTGAGAATCTATCCACCTTATTATATATATTTATGGGGTGGGCGGTTATCTTTGTAGTTAAGGATGTATGGCAAAGAGTACCTCATATGGCCGTCTTTTGGCTTCTTATAGGTGGATTGTTTTATACATTAGGATGTATATTTTTTGTTTTAGATAGAATGCCATACAATCATGCTATCTGGCATTTATTTGTAATGGGAGGAAGCATAAGTCACTTTTTTTCTGTAATATTATATTTATAATAACAAAGAAGAAGCTATATAGAATCTAAGTTTATTAGATTCTATATAGCTTTTTATTAATTTACTTCAGTATTATTTTGATTATTATTATTTTCAGAAGAAGCATTTCCATCAGTAGATGGAGTGTTAGAGGATTCCCCACTTCCACTAGCTCCATTATCTTCAGATGGTGGTTGTATTGGAGTTTCTTGAGGACTATTTGGCTTTTCTGAAGTATTAGGTTTTTCTGTAGAATTATTACCAGTAGAGTTGTTTCCACTACTTGGTTTATTAGAAGAATTTTCATTGCTTCCTTGGTTAGATGGTTTTTCTACTTTATTATTAGAATTATAGTTATTACTATTATTTGAATTATTTTTAGGTTTTTCAAAGTTTCCATTAGTATTTATACTAGGTACATATTCATAATCAGGATGATTAGTATCATCTTTAATATCATAGTGATTAAAGTATTGTTCTATTATAGAGTCGAAGTTACTAGTATCAGGTTCATAATTTTTATTATCGTTAAATATGAACGCTTGAAGAGCCTTTGATGTTTCGACCTTATCTATAACAAATACCCAACCTTTATTATCAATAATTCCACCTTTTGAAATACTATCTATAGGGACTCTAAATTGCTCTATTTCAAAGTTGCAATTTTTACCCACATTTAAGGCTGTAAATCCATAATCCATAGCATTTCCTAAAGAAATATTAGTTTTAACATATGGGAATAATTCATTAAGTAGAGAAACGAGTTTAACTTTTGACATATCTTTAACTTTTTCTAAAGCGATTTGAAGAACAGCTCTCTGTCTTTCAGTCCTTTCATATTCACCATTTCCAACTTTTCTAATTCTAGCATAAGATAATGCTTGATAACCATTAAGATTATAAGTTCCAGGTGAAGGAAGTAAATCTTTTTCAGAACCGCCACCATCTAAAATATATTTATTAAGTTCATCAAGTTCATAATCTTTAATTGTTACTTCAACTCCGTTTATAGCATCTATAACCTTAACAAAAGCACTAAAATCTACGATTATATAGTTATTTAATTTTATACCAAAATTATTTTGAATAGTTTCAATTGTTTTAGTAGGACCACCATAAGCAAAGGCATGGTTTAATTTTTCTTCACCATGACCATCGATTTTTACTAACATATCTCTCATTAAAGAAGTTACTTTTAACTTTTTATTGATATTATCTATTGTTAAGATCATTATGGAATCTGATCTAGATACATCTTCTCCAGGTCTAGCATCACTACTAAGCAAAAGAATATTTGTTATTCCGGGAACTTCTTTAAACTTAATATCTTCATCTACAGTATTAACTTTAGCAGGGGCCGTATTTCCTTCGTAGGAGTGATTGTAAAATCTAAAAACAAAAAAGCCTACTATAGATGCAATTAATATAAGGATAGCTATTAAAGAAAATATAGTTATTTTTTGTTTTTTACTAAAATTAAATTGTTTCTTTTTATCCATAAGTACTCCTTTTTATTAATTTATTTAAACGTTTTAATGAATATCTAAAACTTAATTAGTTAATAATAACATAATATTTATACATTAACATCATATTTTAATGATTATTAACAATTAGTTAAATAATAAATATAAAAAAATAAAGAGGATATTTTTATATCCTCTTTATTATTATTCACTCAAATTCTGTTTTTTATTTTCTAATCTGTATTCAATGAATTTTTCTGTGTATATTTTTATTAAGGCTATTATAGGAACACTTAAGAACATTCCTAAAACACCAAATATTCCGCCACCAACTGTAACGGCGAATATTATGAATAGTGGAGAAACACCAACTTGATCTCCTAATATTTTTGGACCTAAGTACCAACCATCAAATTGTTGAAGGATGAATATGAATAAAAGAACCCATATTGCCATAGATGGTTGAACAATAAGTGTTAATAAAAATGCAGGAATCATTCCTATAAATGGACCGAAATATGGAATCATATTTGTTAATCCAACTATGAAAGAAATAAGCACCGCATATTGAGTACCCATTAATAATAAACCTATATAACAAAGCACTCCTATTATAAGTGAATCTATAATTTTACCTATTATAAATCTACTAAAAATATTGTGAGCTTCTGCCATGAAACTAATAAAAAGTTCTGAAGATTTTTTAGATGGCATAACTGCAACTATAATTTTTTTACATCCTTTAATTAGAGTTTCCTTATCCATTAACATGTATATTGAAATAATAAATCCAAATACAAATTTAACAACAGATGAAGTTATTTTTATAGTTTGAGTTAATAAACTACCTACTATATTAGATAGTAAAGTTGATGTCTTAGAAATAAATTCCGTAGCAGAAGTATTTAAGTGATTTAAATCTAAAGGAACATTCATACTTGCTAAGGTGTTATTAATCCAACTTTCAGCAGAGGATGCATATTCACTAAGATTACTAAATAATTCTGACAAACTATCAAATATTGTAGGAACAATAATTGCAATTAATATGTAAACACATATTATAACTAAAATATAGCTTATCATTAATGAAAAAGCTCTCTTAAGTTTAAACTTCTTTTCTATAAGCATCATGAGAGGATTTATCAAATAAGCTATACCAAAAGCCCAAAAAAATGGTGTTAAAACTGATAAAAATGGTCTAATACCTTCACTTAAAATGCTCCTAATATTAAAAATTAACATGATTGAAACTGTTGATATCAATATTAGTGGGAGCCAATTAAAGTGAAAATTATGTTTTTTAAACAATTATGTTTTCCCCCTAAATTATATAAATTTTATAACGATTTTTGCTAATAATAATAGCAGGATTATTAATCTTCTATAAGAGCATGAATTATTTTGTTATATATATCGGAAGAATTGTTTTCCCATTTATTGCAAATAGATTTTGCTTCAGTTTTGGAAGGAACGCTTACATTTAAATCAATTAGAATAGTATTATTTTCTATTGCTTTAAGATTTACTATGAAAGAACTGTCTTCTCCAACAGTATAATCAGCAGATATACTTAATTCTTTTTTTATTTTTTCAACATGCTTGCGTACATATTCATCTATAAGCTTTAATTTGTTTGGAGATATTCTATCTTTAAAGAAGAATAGTACCTTATCTCCCTTTTCCGTAAGTACTATGATTTCTTTATCATCATCTTGAGTTTTATATTCTAAGAACTCAGAAGAAATTAATTCAGATACATATTGTTGTAACATAAAATAATTTATAAAACTATTTTCTAAAACTATATCTGTTAATTGAGTGTTAGATATAGGATATTTTATTGACTTTATTATATATAAAAGAAGTAATTTGTTCTCAGCTAATTCTAATGTGCTATCATACATTTATGTTTTCCTCCATAACTGTTTTGAAATAATAATCCTATTATACCATATATGTTTTAAGATAATAAAGTTATTTGATTAATATTAAATATTAAGGAGTGAATACTTTGAAAAATAATAATAATTTTTTTTCTTTTAAATATTTTATTACTACCATTGCTTTAGTTGTTATTATTGCCATATTTACATTGCCTATTAATGTTTTTGCAAAAGATAATAAGCCAATTCATTGTGTAGATAGGGATGATAAAAAAATTTCTCTTACTTTTGATGTGAATTGGGCAGAAAATGATTATTTATATGAAATTTTAGATTTACTAGATGAAAATAATATAAAAGCTACATTTTTTATAATAGGTAAGTGGGTAATATATCCTGAAGGTAATAGAGAAAAGTTAGTAGAAATTCATAAGAGAGGACACGAAATAGGAAATCATAGTTATGTACATCCTGATTTTAAGAATATAGGAAAAGAGAGAATAATTGAAGAGGTTAAAAAAACAGAAGAAATAATAGAAAAGGAAGTTGGAGTAAAGACTAATTTATTTAGATTTCCTAGTGGTTCATATAGCAAAGAAAGCTTAAGTGCTATTGAGGGATTAGAATATAAAAGTATCCAATGGGATGTTGATAGTGTGGATTGGAAAGGAGAGAGTAAAGAGAAGGAGTATAAAAAGGTAGTTAATAATGTAAAAGGTGGTTCAATACTTTTATATCATAATAATGGTAAATATACTGTAGAGAATCTTAAGGAAATAATTCCAAAACTAAAATCAGAAGGATATGAATTTGTTAAAATAAGCGACATAATATATGAAAATAGTTACGAAATAGATGACAATGGAAAACAATTGTTAATTAAAACGAAACAAAATAATAGTTGAAATCGTTGAACAAAATGTATTATAATGGAAATAGTTATTGGATATACAGATAAATATAAAAAACATATTAAACTTATATGATTAAACACTAATGGGGAGAGGGGTTTAGGTTAAAATGGATAATTTAATGTTAAACAACAAAATTTATTTAGAAGGAACTGTAGTTTCAGAATTAGAGTTCAGCCACGAAATGTATGGAGAGGGTTTCTATACATTTAACTTAGAGGTTATGAGATTAAGTGATTCAAAGGACTTATTAAATATTACTGTATCAGAAAGATTAATAACGACTATGGATTTAAAAATTGGAACTGAAATAGTAGTTGAAGGACAATTAAGAAGTTACAATAAATTCATAGATGGAAATAATAAGCTTATCTTAACAGTTTTTGCAAGAAATATAGAATACTGTGAAGAAAGAAGCAAAAATCCTAATGAAATTTTCTTAGATGGATTTATTTGTAAAGAGCCGATTTATAGAACAACTCCATTTGGAAGAGAAATTGCTGACTTATTATTAGCTGTAAATAGATCTTATAATAAATCAGATTATATTCCAACTATAGCATGGGGAAGAAACTCAAGATTCTGCAAGACATTAGAAGTAGGGGACAATATAAGAATTTGGGGAAGACTTCAAAGTAGAGAATATCAAAAGAAAATATCTGAAACTGAAGTTGTTAAGAAAATAGCATATGAGGTTTCAATTTCTAAAATGGAAAAAGTAGCTGTTGAATCAGAACAAAATGAATCAGGTGAAGAAATTTCTTAATAATCTTAATAAAAAAGGCCATGGGAATAAATTCTCATGGCTATTTTTTATTATTTTCTTAAATCATCTAATATTTCTGTTTTATCTTTAGTTTTTTCATCAACAGATTTAATTATTTTAGCAGGAGTTCCAGCTACAACTACGCCAGCTGGTACATCTTCAACTACAACTGAGCCAGCAGCTACAACTGAGCCTTTTCCAATTTTAACACCTTCAAGGATAACTGCATTAGCTCCTATTAAAACATCGTCTTCTATTATACATGGAGTTTTGCTAGGTGGTTCTAAAACACCAGCAACAACAGCTCCAGCGCCTAAGTGAACTCTTTTTCCAAGTTTTCCTCTAGCACCGATAACAGCGTTCATATCTACCATTGTACTTTCGCCTATTTCAGCTCCTATGTTTATGACAGCACCCATCATTATAACAGCGTTATCTCCGATTGATACTCTGTCTCTTATTATTGCGCCAGGTTCGATTCTAGCGTTTATGTTTAAAAGTTCTAACATTGGAATAGCTGAGTTTCTTCTATCATTTTCAAGTCTAAAGCTTACTATTTTATCTTTATTTTCTGTTAAGAAAGTAGCAACTTCATCACTTTCTCCAAATAATACATAGAAATCATTATTTCCATAACATTCTATTGAACCTAATTCTACACCTTCTAAGTTACCTTTAAGATAAACTTTAACAGGAGTTGATTTTTTTACTTCCTTTATGAATCTAGCAATTTCATATGGATCTGTAAAGTTATAACTCATATTAAATTACATCCTTTCTATTTATAATGCATTTTGTTTATATATTTATTAAAATATAACATACAATATAAATTATTATAAACAAAAATGATTATCAATAAAAGAGAAAAACGTAAAATTTATATTATTTAATAAATAGATTGTTTAAAAAATCAAATATATTATAAAATATAATTTAAAGGAGTGATAAAATATGGCAAGACTTAAAGAAGGATATGTTCAAGTATATACTGGAAATGGAAAAGGAAAAACTACAGCAGCAATGGGATTAGCCTTTAGAGCTGCAGGTGATGGAATGGAAGTAAAGGTGGTTCAATTCCTTAAATCATGGAAAACAGGTGAATTAGAATCTGCTAAGAGATTTGATAATTTAGAGATATTAAGATTTGAAAAAGTTAAAGGATTTACTTGGGAATTAAATGAGGAACAATTAGCTCAATTAAAATCAGAGGTTAGAGTAGGATTTGATTTTGTAAAAGGACTAGTTGAAAATAGAGGATGTGATATATTAATTTTAGATGAGGTAATGGCTTCAATTTCTGGAGGATTCATAGGAGAAGATGAAATTGTAGAATTAATTGAAAAGAAACCTAAAGATATGGAATTAATTCTTACAGGAAGAAATGTACCAGAAAAAATAATGGAAAAAGCTGATTTAATAACAGAGATGAGAGAAATTAAGCATTATTATAAAAAAGGAGTTCCAGCTAGAGAGGGGATAGAATTTTAATGAATAAAAATGTTATTGGGGTAGAAATATCAGGAATAAGAAAATTCTATAATGAAGTAGTAAAATTCCCAGAAGCTATATCATTAACTTTAGGACAGCCAGATTTTCCTGTTCCAGAAAAGGTTAAAGAAGCTATGATAAGGGCTATTGAAGAAGGAAAAACAACATATACAGCCAATGCTGGTATAGTTGAATTGAGGGAAGAAATATCAGGATTACTAAAGAACACTTTTGATATTGATTTTAGTAAGGATGAAATAATTATAACTGTAGGTGGAAGTGAAGGGTTATATGCAGCTATGACAGCCATTTTAAATCCAGGAGAGAAGGTTTTAGTTCCATCAATTGCATATCCAGCTTATGAAAGCATAAGCAAAATAATAGGATGTGAAGTTATAAATTACGATTTAAATGAAGATTTTTCAGTTAACATAGAAAGTTTAAAAGAAGGAATAAAACAAGGGGGAAAACTTTTAGTACTTTCTTATCCATGTAATCCTACAGGGGCATTACTTAGTAAAAAAAGTAGAGATGAGTTAGTAGAGATTATAGAAGAGAATGATATATTGGTATTAACTGATGAAATTTATTCATCCCTTTGTTTTGAGGAGGAGTATTATTCTGTAGCTCAATGTAGAGAGATAAAAGAAAAATTAATATATGTAAGTGGATTCTCTAAGATGTTTTCAATGACAGGGCTTAGAATTGGATATGTAGCATGCCCTAAGAAAATATATGATCAAATTATAAAGGTTCATCAATATAATTCTTCATGTGCAACATCTATTTCTCAATGGGGAGCCTTAGAAGGATTAAAATCTTGTATGGATGATGTTGAAAATATGAAGGAATCTTTTAAAGAAAGAATGAATTTTACTTATAAAAGATTAATAGATATGGGCTTAGAAGTGGAAAAACCTAAAGGAGCTTTTTATATTTATCCTAATATAAGTAAGTTTGGATTAACATCAGAAGAATTTTGTCATAGATTACTTGAAGAAGGCAAAGTTGCTTGTGTACCAGGAGATGCCTTTGGAAAAGGTGGAGAAGGGTATATTAGAATATCTTACTGTTATAGTAAAGATGAACTTGAAAGAGCTTTAGATAAATTAGAGGCTTTTGTAAAAACTTTAAAAAAGTAAACTATGTCTTAAATAAAAGATAATTTAAAAAGGCAAAAATGAAATAAGTTATATAAAATTAAAAATAAAACTTATAAATAGTATTAAGAGAAGAAAATAATTCTCAAAATATATTTATAAGTTTTATTATTTTACTTTGTTTTAAATATTTTTATTTCTTATGAATAATTTAAATTGAAAGGTTCTAAAAGAGTATATACTCTTTTAAAATCTTCTTTTAGATCTTTAAATTCGTACATAGAAATTAATGATACTTTAAAACAAGGTGTTTCAGTATTTTATAAAAATTTTATTAGAAGTTTAGTTGTAAAACATCATCCATTGAGTATTTTCCAGCTTTAGTTTTATCAGCCATGTATTCACATGCCTTTAAAGCGCCTATAGCAAAAACATCTCTTGAAATAGCTTTGTGATTTATTTCTATAACTTCACCATCACCAGCAAAAATAACTTCGTGGTCTCCTATTATTCCGCCACCTCTTACTGTATTTACACAGATTTCATTTTTTTCTCTTTTAGCAATTCCTTCTCTTCCGTAAAGTAATTTTGTTTCTTCATTAAGAGAATCTTGAATAGTATGAGCTAATAAAAGGGCAGTTCCACTTGGAGCATCAACTTTTTGATTGTGATGTCTTTCTACAAGTTCTATATCAAAGTTTTCATAAAGAACAGGAGCTACTTTCTTTAATAAATTATTTACTAAATTAATACCTATGCTCATGTTAGCAGATCTAAATAGAGGAATTTCTTTTGAAGATTCTTCTATAAATTTTAAGTCTTCAGCAGTGTATCCTGTTGAACATAGTATAAGTGGTTTTTTAGTTTTCTTTGAAAATTCTACTAAGCTTTTTAAAGCATCAGCTCTTGAAAAATCTAATAATACATCATATTCAACATTGCAATCTTCTGGTTTTGCAAAGATTGGGTAAGATCTTTGAGCCGTAGTGTTATTATCTATACCAGCAACTATTTGAACATTAGGAAATTTTGTTTCAGCTAAGTTTGAAATTACGCTACCCATTTTTCCTGAACAACCATTTAATATAACTTTAACCATAATTGGTACCTCCGATATTAGTTTTAAATAAGCATAACCACCTAAAGGCGATTATGCTTATTATATAATAGATTATTTTATTAAACCATTAGCTTTTAAGTTTTCTTCTAATATTACTAAATTAGAATCTTCCATTTCACATAATGGTAATCTTAATGGTCCACAGTTAAAATTCATTAAATTCATAGCTGTTTTAACTGGGATTGGATTTGTTTCTATAAATAAAGAATTTGCTAATGAAAGATATTTAAGTTGAAGGTTACGTGATTCAATAACTTCGCCTAAGAAATATTTTTCACATATATTGTGAGTTTCTTCAGGAAGAATATTTGCTAAAACTGAAACCACACCAGCTCCGCCTAGCGATAAAATTGGAACTATTTGATCATCATTACCTGAATAGATAGCAATTCTATCACCACATAATTCAGCCATTTTAGCTACTTGTGAAAGATCTCCGCTAGCTTCTTTTATAGCAACTACATTATTTAAATCTGCAAGTTTATCAAGCATTAATGGAGTTATATTCATTCCAGTTCTTGATGGAACATTATAAAGCATAATAGGAATATTTATTGCATCATTTATAGCACTGAAATGAGCATATAATCCTTTTTGAGAAGTTTTATTATAATATGGAGTTATTATTAATACCATATCAGCACCAACTTTTTCAGCATATTGGCTTAATTCTATTGAAGCCTTAGTATTATTTGTTCCAGTTCCAGCTATTACAGGAACTCTTTTATTTACAACTTCCACAGAGAATTTTATAACTTCTTTCTTTTCTTCTAAAGTCATAGTAGAACCTTCTCCTGTAGTTCCACAAACTAAAATAGCGTCAGTATGATTTTTAATGTGCCATTCTAATAATTTTCTTAGCTCTTCATAATTAACGCCATCTTCAGTAAATGGTGTTATTAAAGCTACACAAGACCCTTTAAACATACGTATTACCTCCAAAAAAATAAATTATTTTTCATTTATAAGTATTTCAGCAATTTGAATTGCATTAAGAGCTGCCCCTTTTCTTATATTATCAGCCACAACCCAAAGGTTAAGACCATTATCTAAGCTGAAATCACGTCTTATTCTTCCAACAAAGACCTCGTCTTTTCCACTAAGTTCAAGTGGAGTAGGGTATTTTAAGTTTTCTACATCATCATGAACTATTATTCCTTTTGAACTATTAAATAAATCTACAATATTTTCAAGTTCAAATTCAGAATTAAGTTCTACATTTATACTTTCACTATGAGCATTTAAAACTGGTACTCTAACTGTAGTAGCAGTTATTCTTAAAGTATCATCATGAAGTATTTTCTTTGTTTCTTCAATCATTTTAATTTCTTCTTTTGTATATCCATTATCTAAGAATACATCTATATGAGGAATTACATTACCTAATATAGGATACGGGAATTTTTTTGTAGTTCCTTCTTGTAAATCTAATATACCTTGAATTCCAGCGCCTGAAACTGCTTGGTAAGTTGAGTAAACTATTCTTTTTATACCATATTTATCATATAGTGGCTTTAAAGCTACCATAGCTTGGATTGTAGAACAGTTTGGATTAGCAATAATACCTTTATGCCATTTTACATCCTCTGGATTTACTTCTGGCACTACTAAAGGAACTTCTTTATCCATTCTCCAAGCACTACTGTTATCTATAACCACTGCTCCATGTTTTGCGAAAATAGGAGCAAACTCTAAGCTTACACTTCCGCCTGCTGAGAATAATGCAAAATCTATTTTCTTGTTTTCAATATTAGCTTCGCATAATTCTTCAACTAATACATCTTCACCTTTAAATTTTAAAGTTTTTCCTGCTGATCTTTTTGATGCGAATAAATATAATTCTTTAACGGGGAAATTTCTTTCTTCTAGGATTTCAAGGAATTTTCTTCCAACATTTCCTGTTGCCCCAACTATTGCTACATTGTACACAATATCCCTCCTAAATATAATCTTAATATATTCTATTTCTATATATTAAATATAGTTCAATGATAAACACTTTATCAAGTATATTTTATGATTAATTTGAAGGATTTGAGTAAGTTAACTTTCATATTTGACTAAATATGAATATTTAAGCTTATAGGGGGAATAATAGTTTTAAAAATAAATTTAAGGTAGGGGAAGAATATGAGCAAGACACCATTAAAAAAAATTATAAAAGGAAAAATAAAATCTAATAAGGAATTAACACCAGCAGAAAAATTAAGAGAAAAGATGAAATATGAAATAGCTGGGGAATTAGGATTAAGTGATAAGGTTGATAAATTTGGATGGGGGGGATTAACTGCTGAGGAAACAGGAAGAATTGGTGGGTTAATGACTAAGAGAAAAAAAGAACTTAAATTACCTAGCAATGATGAAATATTAGGTAGGAAAAAACCTCACGTTGACGAAAAGTAAAAAAAGTATATAATTTTTAGGTAGAATAATATATGGGGGATTTAAATTATTATGAAGAGTTATAAGATGATGGCAAAAGTGTATGATGAACTTATATATGAAGATGTAAACTATGAGAACATAGCAGAATATGCCTTATCAAAATGTGATAAGTATAATATTAATAAAGAAATGTATTTAGATTTAGCCTGTGGAACAGGAAATGTTGGTGTTCATGTAGGAAAATCCTTCAAAGAAAATTATTTTGTTGATCTTTCACAAGATATGCTTATAGAAGCAGATAAAAAGCTTAGAGAACATAGAGTTAGAGGTAAGATAGTTTGCCAAGACATGTGTGAGTTAGAGTTAAATAGAAAGTTTGATTTAATAACATGTGTTTTAGATTCAACAAATTATATTTTAGATGATGAAAGTGTAGAAAATTATTTAAGAGGGGTATATAATCATTTAAAAGAGGATGGTTTATTTGTATTTGATATAAATTCATACTATAAAATATCAGAAGTATTAGGCAACAATGTTTACACATATGATAGTGAAGAATTATTTTATGCTTGGGAAAATATTTTTGAGGATGAAATAGTAGAGATGAATTTAAATTTCTTTGTGAAAGATGGAGAAAAGTATGAAAGATTTACAGAGGTTCATGAAGAAAGAGCTTATAAGGAAAGTGAAATAGAATATATTCTTGATGTAATAGGTTTTAAAATAGTAGAAAAGCATAATGGTTATACAGAAGATGAAGTAACACCAGATACTGAAAGAATAGTTTATATAGTAAAAAAATAACGGAGGGATTAAATTATGAGTGATAAATTAATAAGAGCCATAGCTAAAGATGGTATGATAAGAATATTTGCAACAGAAACTACAGAGTTAGTTAATGAGGCTTCAAAAATACATGATTGTACACCTACAGCTGCTGCTGCCTTAGGAAGAATGTTAACAGCAGGAACTATGATGGGAGCAATGTTAAAATCAGATAAAGAAGTTGTAACTTTACAAATAAATGGTGGAGGAATGGCTAAAGGGGTTACTGTAACTGCTTACTCAGATTGTAGTGTTAAAGGATACATAGGAAATCCACATGTTGATTTACCTTTAAACACAGAGAATGGTAAATTAAATGTTGGAGAAGCTATTGGTAAAAATGGTGGATTAACAGTAATTAAAGATTTAGGATTAAAAGATCCATATGTAGGACAAGTTCCTATATATAGTGGAGAAATAGCTGAGGATTTAGCATATTATTTTACAGCTTCAGAGCAAATACCTTCAGCAGTTGCTCTAGGAGTATTAGTAGATAGAGATCATTCAATAAAAAAAGCTGGCGGATTTATAATTCAATTATTACCAGGAGCTGATGAACTTTTAGGAGACTTATTAACATATAGACTAGATGAGATTCCTTCATTAACTACAATGCTATCAGAAGGAAAAACAATAGAAGAAGTTATAGAATTCATTTTTGATGGAATGGATTTAAAAATATTAGAAGAAGAAACTCCAAAATATAAATGTGATTGCTCAAGAGAGAAAGTAGAGAGAGCATTATTAAGCATAGGATATAAAGATTTAAAAGAATTATATGATGAAGGTAAAGAAGAGGAATTAAAATGCCACTTCTGTAATAAAGCATATAAATTTACAAAAGAAGATATAGGAAAATTATTAGAAGAAAAAGAAAAATCTATTGCTGATGAAGTTTCAGAAGAAATGAAAAAAGCAGAAGAGAAAGAAAAAGAAGAAAAAAATAAAAAATAAGTTGACAAATTAATTTTAAGTTAATATAATAATAAATGTCTTGAAGAGATCAAGACATTTGGCTCGATAGCTCAGTCGGTAGAGCAGAGGACTGAAAATCCTCGTGTCGCTGGTTCGATTCCTGCTCGAGCCACCATTATTGCGGGAGTGACTCAATGGTAGAGTGTCACCTTGCCAAGGTGAAAGTTGCGAGTTCGAGTCTCGTCTTCCGCTCCAGATGCGGGTGTAGTTCAATGGTAGAACACCAGCCTTCCAAGCTGGATACCCGGGTTCGATTCCCGGTACCCGCTCCATATATGGCGCTATAGCCAAGTGGTAAGGCAGAGGTCTGCAAAACCTTTATTCCCCGGTTCAAATCCGGGTGGCGCCTCCATAAAAAAACATCTATAAGATTTCTTATAGATGTTTTTTTATGCTCTTTTAAAATAGTGTTAATTTATTAATATATAACTAGGAATTAATATTATTTAAAAGAGAGCATTTTTAAATTAAGGATTTTATTAATTTTTCACCGAAATTAGAGAAATTTGTTTCTTTAAATACCTTTCTTAATGTAATATTGTAAAGTTCTTCATTATCAACAGAAGAATCTTTTATGAAAAGTTTGATTACTTGAGTATCTCTATATTTAAACCAAGTTAAAACGGCAATTATATCTTTATTTATAGGCTTTTCAGAAATCTTAAGGGAATTATCTTCTTTATATATAATTAAATCTTTATGAGATACTGAATAAAATTCATTTGAAGGACAAGTGTATTGAATTAACTTTACATTATCAATAGCTATTAACAAATCTAATTTTTTTTTATCTCCAAAATCATTAGTAACTTCTTTTTGGAGTTTGACAACTTTTTTCATAATAAAAATACCCCCTATAAACAAAATTATAAATTGATAGTAAAGGTTTACAAATGACGAAATAAAGTATCAATAAAGTGCATTCAAAAGCATATAATATATTAAATTACGACTTACAATATAATATGTTTTATTTTATAAGAAAAGTACATTAATATTTTGAGAATTTAATATTAGTATAAATAATCATTTTAATATTAAGATAATTGATTTGTAAATATGTTGAAAATTAGGATACATAATGTATTAATTATATTTTAAATAGATATAATATATAAATAAACTTAATAGGAGGAGTAAGAATGTTTTTAGCTATTATAATTGGTTTATCTTTATGTTTAACGTATTTAATTTTAAAGAATAATAAAGAAAGTAATAAAAATAAATTAAACATAAATAGGGGATGGAAGGTAACTCCATATTTAAGTTTAAGAATAAGTTCCTTTGAAAGTAGAATTGATTTAGAAAAGATGAGGTTAAAGGAATTAATCAAGAATACTGTAAGATTAATAGATGAAAAAGTTACTTTTATAGATTGTAATAGTGAAGGATTTTATATAAAAAGTAAAAATGAATTAATATATATAAAATTTTTAGTAGGGGATAAAAAGGTAGAAAAAAATAAAGGTAGTGTTTCTTTTAAAAATAATGAGATAATAAAGTTAGAATTATATAATACAATAAGAAGTACTATTGGGAAATATATATGGTTTTGGGAAGAGGAATTTATAAGCCCACTGGAAAGTGCATTTAATATAAAATTTTCAAGTGGACATATAATTATGAAAATTAGCAAAGAAGATAAAATAATTTTTAATAAAGATGAGGAAAATAATACATTAAAAAATGAATCTTAAGTTTAAAGAAAAATTAATTAGATTTTTAGGATAGATGTAAAGGAAACTTTATATTTATCCTTTTTATGTGTAAAATTAAAGTAGAATAGTTAAAAATATAGCTAGTTTAATTTATATTAATTTAAAGCCTAATTAAAAGTGAAAATATGAGAGGAGTATTAAGATGAAAATAAAGGATATAAAAAAATTAACTGATTGCAAGTTTTTAAACTTATATAAATTAGATATTGAGAATAAGGTTGGAAATTCTAAAGAATATTTTATAGCAAGTAGAAGAACAGAAAAAGATTTAAGCTGCGTTGTGAATAAACATGATAAGGCAGATGGAGTTATGATAATTCCAATAACAGAAAATGATGAGTTTGTTTTGTTAAAGCAATTTAGACCTGCTATAAATGATTATATATATGAATTCCCAGCTGGACTTATAGACAATGGAGAAGATGCAATAAAGGCTGCTACAAGAGAGCTTTTTGAAGAAACTGGACTTTTAGCTAGTGAAAGTGAATATTTAATAAAGCCTAGCTATACTTCAGTAGGTATGTCTGATGAGTCTGTTGCTGTGGTTAAGATGAAGGTTTATGGAAATATTTCAACAGAAAATTTAGAAGAAAATGAAGAGATAGAAGTTATTAAAGTGCCTAGAAAAGAGGCTAAAAATTTTGTTGAAGAAAATAATGTATCAATAAAAACTGCATTGGTTTTAAGGTTTATGTAGATTATAAGTAAATTAAAGGAGCTTTATGAAACTTCAAGATAAAATTTATAAATGTGTTAAGAGTTTTTCTTAATATTGTTTATAAACTTTATTAGTGAGTTATTTTCATAATGCTCCTTTTAAAATATATTATTATACTAAAATTTCTTTTGGTTCTTTAGCTAAATTATCAACTACACCCTCTGGAATTTCTCCTTTGTGAAGTTTTAAGGCATTTAATGCAGCTCCCTTAATTGGTGGAAGTATAGGTGCTGTTAAATTAAATGCAGTATAATTATCTTGAAGATAATTTCTTAATGGGTCCAAGATAAATTCTTTTGAGTTGAATACACTACCAGAGTAAGAGATGTTTAATACTCCTGTAAATTCAAGTTGATTAGTTAATCCATTTACCATTAGAAGACATTCTTTAGCAGCTTGTCTATATATATCCAAAGCATATTTATCTCCTTTAAGAGCAGCTTTGTAAACTAACATTGCAAGATTAGCAACTTTAGTTCTATCTTGTTTATATTCATCCTTTATAAGGAATATTAAATCAAAATCATTTTCTAGTTTTAATTCATTTTTAAATATATCATAAAGGGCAGTTCTTTCTAATCTATGATCAGATTGTTTTCCAAAGATTTCAACACCTTTTTTAGCAATCCAATATCCAGATCCTTCATCACCACATATATATCCCCATCCGCTAGTCCTTGCTGTTTTTAAATCATTAGTTATACCAGATGCAATAGCTCCTGTTCCTAGAATTATACATATTCCAGGTTTACCAGCCAATGAACCAGCTAAGGCAACTTCTACATCGTTTCCACAAGAAAATTTATTTTCTCCTAAGATTTCAGCTATTATAGAATTCATTTTTAATTTTTCACTTTCATTTTCACCATAAGCAGGTAAACCTAAAAATGAGTAACTAAGATCATCTCTGCATATATTAATTTCACTACAAATCTTATCAATACCTTCTTGAATACCTTTTCTAAAACCATCAAATCCTACTTGATGTATATGACATGTACCACTAGTATGAGTTGACAAAACCTCTCCTAAGTGGTTTATAAGCATAAATGATGTTTTTGTTCCACCTGCATCAATACCTAAATAAAACATACTTTTCCCCCTCTTAATACATAGTTGTAATTACCACTTAAATTTATTTTACTATATTACTAATTGTATAATCAATGGGAATGGAAAAGTATGAATTGAATTAAAGAATAATTCAGTAAATATTAAATTTATCCACTTATTATTTGAAAAAGATATATTTAAGTTGTAACAGTAAATGTGATAAATATAAAAAATAATATTTATATGCTATTTTATCAACATTTATTACTATATTGAGTAAAATATAGTGATTGTTAAATAGTTAATATACTACCTCTATCTATTAATTTACCATTAGAAAGATAAATTGGTTCAACATCATATTTTAATAAAAAGTTTTTAATATCATTTCCATAGGAATGATTTTCTAAGTTGCCAAAGAAAGCCATTTGATTTTTTGAAATTAATCCGCAGCTTCCACCTATAAAGCCATAATCCAAACCAGGAAGAGAAATATCACCACTAGGAATTAATAATATATCAAAACCATAAGGTTTTAAGGCTTTATAAATTCCTTTATCAGAAGTTATTAAAGCTTTTTCAGAAACTATAGCAATAGAACACTTAGAATAGCCTTGCTTTATGTTTATTAAATTTTTTCCCTTTACTGATTCAATTAGCTTAGGATCAGTAAATTTTAGATTATGTATAAAATCATTTTTTAAGTTTACAGCATTTAAAATTACATTTCCAGGATACTTATCTTCTAAGTTATAAGAACTTTTTATAATATTTAAATCCTTTGGTATAGAGTTAAATAATTCTTCAGATGAATCTTTAGCTAATAAAAGAGTGTTTTCATTAAGTATATTTATTTGTATATCTGGATGACCATCTATAGCATCATATAGTCTAGGATGTTTTGGCACTTTAATTATATTAATATTTAAATCATTTAGTTTTTTTTCTTCTAATTCTGAAATTCTATAATCAACAAAACAAGTTCTCATAATAATCTCCTCATTCAAAATTTTATAATTTCATTTTACTAAAAAAATAAAGAAATTGTCGATTAATGAATTTATATTTTTGAATATTAGATATGAATTAATACATACTAAAAGTAGAGAAAGGAGTGAGAAAAATGCTTCTAATGACATTATGTTGTGAGGACGAAAAAAATTTAATAGAGGACATACAGAGTATAAAAAGTGTTTTAAAGAGCAAAGGAATTATAATTGGTGTGTCAGAAAGTATCTCATGTGGAACTCACTTCGTTAAAATATACTATGGAAATAGTGACTTTGATGAAAAGATAAGAGAGACCATAATGTTATATATAAGTAATGTTATCTATAATGTTATAATAGAACACTATAGGGAAAAAGAAATGCTTCATTACATGAATGAAAATTATTTCTTTTTAAAACATGATGAAATATTAGAAATAGATTTAGCTATAAATAAAATATTAAAAGGAGAACAAAAGATTTGTTCTGATAAAGATTTTTATTGTTTAAATAAGGTCAATGATATTATAGAGAATATAAAAGAATTTATATTAGAAAATGATTATATAAACATAGAAGGATTTATAACATTTAGAATGAAACCTTTATTAAAGGCTATAGAATGTATTATAGATAAAGTAGTAGAAGATTATATGATTGAAAAAGAATATAATGAATTTATAAAACTATTAAAATATTTTGTAGATATACAAGATTGTAAATTAGAAGAAGTAAATATAATAGTTCAAAGAAATGGATCATATGAGGTTAAAGATTCTAAAGGACTTGATATCTTTAAAGAGTTTTTTAATGAGATTACAGATATTGCTGAAGAGGGAATAATAAATATAGAAGATATTATTATTAGTGGTTTAATAACTAATGCACCAAAAAAAATAAAAATATATAATGAAGAACATTGTATTAATAAAGAATTTATTCAAACCATAAAAAGTGTTTTTTGTGAAAGAGTAGAAACACATAAAAGTTACAATGATATTCTAAAAAAATAAATTTTTAAAATTATAAAATTCTAAGATTATGAGTTTTAAAGATATAAAACTATTATTTTATTTAAAAGAAATTGATGAATTGTGTTGACAATAAAAAAGAATAATGATAAGATAACTGATGTCAAGAAGAAACAGCCGTTTCTCACCTTACAGCTATTAATGCTAGTTTGGTCATGAATTTTATTACATTTGATTTTGGTAATAGAGGACGGCTTAAAACCGTCCTTTTTTATTTATATATTTGTGTTGGCTAAATTCTATCGGAGGTGAACAAGATTAGTAAAAATTTTGCAATCAATCAAGAAATAAGAGAAAAAGAGGTTAGATTAATTTCTAGCACAGGAGAGCAACTTGGTGTTGTATCTGGAAGAGATGCACAGAGAATGGCAGATGAGGCTGAGTTAGACTTAGTTATGATTTCGCCAAATGCTAAACCACCAGTTTGCAAAATAATGGATTACGGTAAATTTATTTACGAGCAATCTAAAAAAGAAAAAGAAGCAAAAAAGAAGCAAAAGGTTATCAGTGTTAAGGAGATAAGAGTTAGCCCAACTATAGAAAAGCATGACTTAGAAATAAAAGCTAAGAATGCTAAAAAATTCTTAGAAGCTGGAGATAAAGTCAAGATAACTGTAAGATTTAGAGGAAGAGAAGCTGAGCATTCACATGTTGGTGTTAAGATATTAGATAGTTTCTTAGCTCAATTAGAAGAAGTATGTTCAGTAGAAAAACCTGCTAAATTAGAAGGTAGAAACATGATAATGATTTTAGCTCCTAAAAAAGCGTAACTTGAGAGGAGGATACTTACAATGCCAAAAATGAAAACTCATAGAGGTGCAGCAAAAAGATTCAAAAAAACAGGAACTGGAAAGTTAAAGAGAGCTCACGCTTTCACTAGCCATATCTTAACAAAGAAAAGTGCTAAGAGAAAAAGAAATTTAAGAAAAACTGGTTATGTTTCAACTGCACAAGAAAAAGCAATGAAGAAATTATTACCATATCTATAAGATAAAACACGGAGTAGGAGGTCTAGAAAATGGCAAGAGTTAAGAGAGCGGTAAATGCTCGTAAAAATCATAAAAAAGTTTTAAAACTTGCAAAAGGATACTATGGTGGAAAAAGCAAGTTATTCAAAACTGCTAACGAATCAGTAATAAGAGCATTAAGAAATGCTTACGTTGGAAGAAGATTAAAGAAGAGAGACTACAGAAGATTATGGATAGCTAGAATAAACGCAGCTACAAGAATGAACGGTCTTTCATATTCAAGATTCATGAACGGAATGAAATTAGCTGGTGTTGATATAAACAGAAAAATGCTTTCAGAGATAGCTATAAATGATCCAAAAGCATTTGCTGATTTAGTTGAATTAGCTAAAAAGCACTTAAACGCTTAATATCAGATGCGAGTTTATCTCGCATTTTTTTTATATACTATTTATATTTTATAAGTTTAATTTTATTCAGACGTTTATCTGAATAAAATTAAACTTATTTGCAATTACAATTAAATAAAATTACTTTTAAATTCTAAAAATAAGACAACTTTACATATATAAATTAAAAATAAGATATAATAAAATTAAAGGAAAAATATAATATTAGTTTAAGTTGGGGGTTTAATTATGTACATTAAACTGACAAAAAAGATAAAATTTAGTGCCGTTCAAATTTTAGCTTTAGGTTTTTCTATGGTTATTTTATTAGGTGCTATAATATTAAGTCTTCCAATATCATCTAAAAGTGGTGAGTTTACTCCTTTTTTAGATAGTTTATTTACTTCAACTTCAGCTGTATGTGTTACTGGACTTATAACATTAAATACAGCGGCACATTGGAACTATTTTGGGAAAACTGTCATAATAATCTTAATACAAATAGGTGGATTGGGATTCATGTCCTTTACAACTTTATTTGCCTTAATGGTTAAGAAAAAAATAACCTTAAGAGAAAGACTTCTTATACAAGAAGCTATGAATACCTTTGGAATACAGGGGTTAGTTAGAATGATTAGATATATCTTAGCATTTACATTTTCAGTAGAAATGTTAGGTGCTCTATTATTATCTACTCAATTTATACCTAAGTTTGGATTCTTAAAAGGTATATACTATAGTATTTGGCATTCTATATCAGCTTTTTGTAATGCAGGGTTTGATTTATTTGGAGATAATTTAGTTGGCTATGCTAACAATAAAACCGTAATATTAACAATTGCAGCCTTAATAGTAATTGGTGGTTTAGGATTTACTGTTTGGTCAGAATTATATAATTATAAGGGATATAAGAAATTATCTTTACATTCTAAAGTTGTAATAATGATAACAGCTATCCTTTTAATTGGGGGAGCTATTCTTATGTTTATATTTGAATATAATAATCCTAATACTCTTAAATATATGAGTTTTGGAGACAAATTAACTAATGCATTCTTTGCTTCAGCAACCACAAGGACTGCTGGATTTAACTCTGTTTCTACTGCTGATATGACTTTAGCTGGGAAATTCTTAACTATACTATTAATGTTTGTAGGTGGATCACCAGGGTCAACAGCAGGGGGAATTAAAACTGCTACCTTTGGTATAGTAGTACTTACTCTAATTTCTATAATAAGAGGAAGAGAAGATACTGAAGTATTTAAGAAGAGAATTTCAAAAGAATTAGTGTATAAGGCTTTTGCTGTTTTATTTATAGGTTTTGGTATAGTGGTACTTGGAACATTAATTTTAGCAGTAACAGAACCAGGATTTTCATTAGAATATATTCTATATGAAGTTACATCAGCTTTTGCTACAGTTGGATTAACACTTGGATTAACTCCATATCTTTCAGCAATAGGAAAAATAATAATAATAATAACTATGTATTTAGGAAGAGTGGGTCCTATGACTGTTGTTCTAGCTTTAGCTAATAGAAAGAAACCAAGTGCATACAAATACCCAGAAGATAAAATATTAATAGGATAAATAAGTTAGGAGTGTAAGGCTTATGTCAAGTAAACAATTCGTTATTATAGGATTAGGAAGATTTGGATCATCAGTAGCTAAAACTTTATATGCTTTAGGTCATGATGTTTTAGCAATTGATTCTAATGAGGATTTAGTTCAAGAAATATCAGATAGTGTAACTCATGCAGTTCAAATGGATGCAACAGATGAAAATGCTTTAAGAACTTTAGGATTAAGAAATTTTGATGTGGCTGTAGTTACAATAGGAGCTAACATACAAGCAAGTGTTATGGCAACATTACTTGTAAAAGATATGGGAATAAAATATATAATAGCTAAGGGAAATAGTGATTTACATGCTAAAGTTTTATATAAGATAGGAGCAGACAGAGTAATCTTACCTGAGAAGGATATGGGAGTTAGAGTAGCTCATAACTTAGTTTCTTCAAGTATCTTAGATTATATAGAATTATCACCAGATTATTCTATAATTGAGATAGAAAGTCCAAAAGAGTGGTATGGAAAGTCTATGAAAGAATTAAGCTTAAGAAGTAAATACGGAATAAACGTAATGGCTATTAAGAGAAACAATGAAGTTAATATATCTCCAGATGCAGATGATGTTATTAATAAAGATGACATAGTAGTTGCTATAGGTTCTGCAGAGGATTTAACAAAATTAGAAGGAAAGATATTTAGACATTAATATCTTCTAGAAAGGATTATTTGCTTTGTTAGAAATCGAAAGTAAAAATAATAACTTATTTAAAGAGATAAAAAAGTTAAAAGAAAAAAAGCATAGAATAAAGAGTAATAAATATCTTATTGAAGGTTTAAGATTTGTAGAGGAAGCTATAAAAAGTAAGGTATCAATAGATTCAATAATTTTTACAGAAAGTTTTAAGGAGAAAAATCCTGAATTATTCTTAAAAATTAATGAAAATATAAAGCTTATACAAATGAATGAAGCTCTTTTAAAACAACTTTGTTCAACGGAAAATCCACAAGGAATTGTTGGAGTTATAAATATGCAAAACAAGGAATTAAAAAGTGGAGAGTTAGTTGTTTTAGTAGATAAGGTTCAAGATCCAGGAAATATGGGAACAATAATAAGAACAGCTCATGCAGCGGGTGCAGCAGGAATAGTAATGACTAAAGGTACTGTTGACATATATAATGATAAGACTCTAAGATCAACAATGGGTTCAATATTTTATATTCCAATTGTTGAGGATGATTCTTTAGATTTTGTAAAATCATTAAAGAAGGAAGGGTATAAACTTGTAGTAAGTTCTCTTCAGGGAAAAAATAATTTCTTTGAAGAAAATCTTCAAGGGAAAGTTATGATAGCTGTTGGCAATGAAGGAAATGGTGTCAGTGATGAAGTATATGATATTGCGGACATAAAAGTTAAAATTCCTATGCCTGGTGAAGCTGAATCATTAAATGTAGCTGTAGCTACCTCTATAATGATATATGAAAAGATAAGACAATCATTTAAATAAATCAAGAGGCTTTATAAAAGAGATTTTTAATAAAACTTACAAATATATTCTAAGAATTACTAGAGATTCTTTAATACTATTTGTAAGTTTTATTATTAACTTTTTATATAATCTCTTGATTTTTTTATAAGTAAAATTCTATTAAATATGAAAAAATAATAAATGCCTTGATTATAAATACTATTATATGTATAATATACTTTGAATTGAATAGATAAAAACATTGATAGAGAGAGTAGATATAGCAATTTCTTATCAGGGAAAAAGTGCCATGGACTGAAAGCATTTTTAGAAAACTATATTGAAGTTCACTCTGGAGTTCTAACTGTGAAATATAAAGTAGTAGTTAGCGGCATAGTCGTTATTTGAAATTAAGTGAGTACTAAGTTTATTTTAGTGCTAATTAGGGTGGTACCACGGATATGAATACCCCGTCCCTTGTTTTTGAGGGATGGGGTTTATTTTATTTTAATAGAAATGTGTCAATAATGAAAATATACCATTAAAATTAAATCTAAGATTAAATAATGACTAAAAAATAGATATTAGGGTTCTAAGAGCTTTAAGATAAAATCTAATATATTAATTATATATCAGGAAAGGAGAATGAAAATGCAAGATAAGTTAAATCAAATTAAAGAATTAGCTTTAGTAGAAATTAAAGAAGCTAAAGATAGTACTACTATTGATACAATAAGAGTTAAATATCTTGGTAAAAAGGGAGAGCTTACAACTATATTAAGAGGAATGGGGTCTCTATCTAAAGAGGAGAGACCAATAGTTGGTAAGCTAGCTAATGAGGTAAGAGAGGTTTTAGAAGCTGAATTAGAGGCTATAACAAAGGCTGTTAAAGAAGCTGAAAAACAAGAAAAGCTTAAAAATGAAGTAATAGATATTTCAATGCCTGGTAAAAAACAAACAATAGGAAAGAAACATCCATTAGAGCAAACTTTAGATGAGATGAAAAAAATATTTGTTTCAATGGGATTTGCTATAGAAGATGGTCCAGAGGTTGAGAAAGATTATTATAACTTTGAAGCCTTAAACATTCCTAAGAATCATCCAGCTAGAAGTGAGCAAGATACATTCTACATAAATGATAATGTAGTTTTAAGAACTCAAACTTCTCCAGTTCAAGCTAGAGTAATGGAAAAACAACAACCACCAATAAAAATGATCTCACCTGGTAAGGTATTTAGATCAGATGCTGTTGATGCTACACATTCACCAATATTCTACCAAATGGAAGGTCTTGTTATAGATAAGGATATAACTTTTGCAGATCTTAAGGGAACTTTAGAATTATTTGCTAAAAAAATGTTTGGTGATAAAGTAAAAACTAAGTTTAGACCACATCATTTCCCATTCACTGAGCCATCAGCTGAAATGGATGCTACATGCTTTGTATGTAACGGAAAAGGATGTAAAGTATGTAAGGGAGAAGGTTGGATAGAAATACTAGGTTGTGGTATGGTTCACCCTCAAGTTTTAAGAAACTGTGGAATAGACCCAGAAGTTTATAGTGGATTTGCTTTCGGATTTGGTGTAGACAGAATGGTTATGCTTAAGTATGGAATAGATGACATAAGATTATTATACGAAAGTGATATGAGATTCTTAAATCAATTCTAGTTTTAAAATAGGAGGTAAAAAAGATGAAAGTACCATTTAATTGGCTTAAAGATTACGTTGATATAGATATGACAGCAGAAGAGTTAGGCGATGCTTTAACTTTATCAGGATCAAAAGTAGAAGAGGTCGTAACTGCTGGTGCAGAAATAGAAAATATAGTTACTTGTCAAATAGATAAAATAGAACAACATCCTGATGCTGAAAAGCTTAAAATTTGTCAAGTAAACATAGGATCAGAAATGATTCAAATAGTAACAGCTGCAGATAATATGAAAGAACATGATAAGGTTCCAGTAGCTTTACATGGTGCAATATTAGCTGATGGAAGCAAAATCAAAAAAGGTAAATTAAGAGGAGAAGTTTCAAACGGAATGTTCTGTTCAGAAGAAGAATTAGGAATTGCTGACGGAAAAGAAGTTATTGGACTTATGATTTTACCAGAGAATGCTCCAATTGGTGTTTGTATAAAAGAATATTTAGGTCTTAATAAACAAGTTTTAGATTTTGAAATAACTTCAAATAGACCTGATTGTTTAAGTGTTGTTGGTATGGCTAGAGAAACAGCAGCTACAACAAGAAAAACTTACAGAATGCCAAGTACTAAGTTTGAAGTTAAATGTGATAAAAACATAAATGATGAAATAAAAGTTTCAGTTAATGATAAGCTTTGTAATAGATATATGGCTAGAGGAGTTAAAAATGTAAAGGTAGCTCCATCACCAACTTGGATGCAAGAAAGATTATTAGATGCTGGGGTTAGACCTATAAATAACATAGTTGATATTACTAACTTTGTTATGTTAGAGCTTGGTCAACCAATGCATGCCTTTGATAGAAGAGAATTAAAATCTTCTAACATAGTAGTTGAGAGAGCTAAAGATGGAGATAAATTTGTAACTTTAGATGAAATAGAAAGAGAATTAAATTCAGATGTTCTTTGCATAAAAGATGGAGAAGAGATAGTTGCGTTAGCTGGTATAATGGGTGGATTAAACTCAGGTGTTAAAGATGACACAACAGAGATTGTATTTGAATCAGCTAACTTTGATGGAACTAATATAAGAGTTAATTCTAAGAATTTAGGATTAAGAACTGAAAGTTCATCAAGATTTGAAAAAGACATAGATCCAAACTTAGCAGCTTTAGCTTTAGATAGAGCATGTGCTTTAGTTGAAGAACTAGGCTGTGGAGAGATTATGGAAGGCACTATAGATGTCTACAATAATGTTAAAGAAGAAAAGACTTTAGAAGTAAGTGTTCGCTGGATAAACAAATTCTTAGGAACTTCATTAGAAGCAGAAGAAATGAAGAGATGTTTAGATAGCTTAGATTTAAAAACTACTATAAATGGAGATACATTAGAAATATTAGTACCTACATTTAGAATAGATGTTGATATAAGAGAAGATGTAGCAGAAGAAGTTGCAAGAATCTATGGATATAATAATATTCCAGCTACTTTAATATCAACTAGTACAGAAAAAGAAGCTAAGGACAAGAAACAATTATTAGATGAAAAAGTTATAGATACAATGTTAGCATCAGGCTTAAATCAATCTATAAGTTACTCATTTGTAAGTCCAAAGGTATTCGATAAAATATGTGTACCAGAAGATAGCAGCCTTAGAAATGTTGTTAAAATAAAGAATCCACTAGGAGAAGATTATAGTGTTATGAGAACATCAACACTTCCTTCAATGATGGAATCTTTAGCTAGAAACTATTCAAGAAGCAATGAGATAGTTAGATTATTTGAAATAGGTAAAACTTATATTCCAAATTCAGATGAAAATGAATTACCAACTGAAAGAAATATATTAACAATTGGTATTTATGGACAATGTGATTACTTTGATTTAAAAGGAATAGTTGAAAACTTATTAGATTCATTAGGTCTTAAGAGCGCATCATTCAAGAGAATGAGTGAAAACCCAAGTTATCATCCAGGAAAAACTGCTGAGTTAATATTAGGTAGAACTTCACTAGGTGTTTTAGGAGAAATTCACCCAGACGTTAATGAAAACTACGGAGTAGATGTTCCTTGCTATGTTGCTGAATTAGATTTAGATGCTATGTATAACTTCTCAAAAACAGAGAAAGCTTACAAACCATTACCTAAGTATCCAGCAATAACAAGAGATATAGCTTTACTTGTTGATGATGCAGTTCTAGTTCAAGAAATAGAAGATGCAATAAGAAAAGCTGGTGGTCAAGTAGTTGAAAAAGTTGAATTATTTGACGTTTATAAAGGTGCTCAAATACCAGAAGGTAAGAAGAGTATTGCATATGCTATAGCTTACAGAGATCCAAGCAAAACTTTAAAAGATAAAGATATAAATAAAGTTCATGATAAGATATTAAGAGCTTTAGAATATAAGCTAGGAGCTCAATTAAGAGAGCAATAATAGTTTTAAATATGTTATGTATATGTTAAAATGTACATAACATATTTTTTATTATGGAAGTAAGAGGTGTTTAAGAAAGTATGGCGACTGTTACGGTAACAATAAATGGAGTTGAATATAATTTAAAAGGCCATGAAGACGGAGAATATTTAAAAAAAGTAGCTGAATACGTAGAAGAAAAAACACAAGAGATGGCAACAAAAAATAATAAATTAAGTGCACTTGGAGTTTTATCTTTATCTGCATTAAATATAGCTGATGAGTTATTTAAAGGAAACGATGAATATAATCAACTTATAGATTATTATGAAAAAATAAAATCTGAATTAGAAAAGTCCAAAAAAGAAATAGAAGATCTTAAAGAACTAGAAGGAGAAAGTGTTTCTTTAAAGGAAAAACTAGATAAGATTACTTCAGAGAAAGAAGCCTTAGAAAAGAATTTCAATGAATTAAAAGATAAAAAAGAAGAGATTGAGAAAAGCAGAGAAGAACTTAATAATAAATTTAATAAGCTAAATAATGAAAATTCTAATTTAAAAGAAGAGCTTAAGAATACAAATAGTAGAATGAATAATTCTAATCAAGAAATAGCTAATTTAAAGAAAGAAATTGAAAAATTAAAAAGTGAAAATAATAGTTTAAAATCAGCTAAGGATAAAAACTTATATGAAGTTGAAAAATTAAGTAAAGAACTTAAAGAGGTTAAATCAAATAATGCTGAGTTAAACAAAACTATAGAAGTCTCAAGAAGTAAAGAGAAAAACTTAAGTAATGAGATTAATAATTTAAAAAGCAAAAATAATCATGTGGAAAAAGAGCTTAGAGATCTTAAGGAAAAAAATAATAGCTTAAGCAGTATAGTTACTGAAGCTAAGAAAAACTTAGAACTATTAAATAAAGAGATTAATAGCTTAAAGGAAAGAAATAAGACTCAAAGAGAAGAAAATGAAAAATTAACTTTAGAAGGAGAAAATCTAAAGATTAATTGCAAAGAAATAGAAGAAAAACTTGAAGGTTTAAATAAAGAAAATGGACAACTTAAGGAAACTTCAGAGCTTTTAAATAAAGAAAAAATTTGGATCAAAGATCAAAATAGTGGTTTAAAGAAGCAAATTTTAGAGTTAGAAGAAAATCTTCAATTAGCTTTAGAGGAAAAAGATGCTTTAGGTAAGAAGATTTCAGAGGATATGGAAATTGAAATGAAAGCCTTAAAGGAAGAAGCTGAAGAAGTTAAGGCTGAAATGGAAATTTTAGAAGAGGAAGCTAAAAAGTTAAAAAGAGAAAAAGAACTTTTAATGGAGAACAATAAAGAGTTAAGACGTAACTGGCAAACAGCTAAGTATAAACTTTTAGATTTAGAGCAAAAATATCTAGATTCTCAAGTTAAGCTTGCTACTTCAAAAAAATCAAATAATGTTCTTTTAAAGAAAAAATAAAAAGTGTATTTAGAGACTGTAAGGAGATTTATGTGAAAATAAATTTCCTTATAGTCTTTTTTGTTTTTTAAGAAATATTCAGTGTAACTAGTATCTAAAACTCAGTTAATTTTAAGTTCTGGTCAATATTAATTTAAAACTTAGTTCTTAAAATAAACTTTTTATTTACTACACTGGATATTGAAAAGATAAACATTAATTAAAAGCTAGTTTTATTTTAACTGATTAAATAAAGTAGTTAGTGAGATATTACAAGCAAGGGATTAACTTTCTATTCTTAAAATAACAAGGAGTTAATTTTGTCTCTTCTAAGAATTTAGAAAGCTTCTCAAAATTTCTACCTACATGCTCTATTTTATGAGAATCTGAGCCAAGGGTTATATACTTACCTCCAAGTTTTCTATAGTATGAATAGATTTCTACCATGTTTTTAAAGGAAGTTTCATCATCTAAACGAGTAGTATTAAGTTCAAGAACTTTATTTTTAGCTATTAGTGTTTTAAAAATAGCTTGGAATTTAAGTTTAAAATCCTTAAGAGTCATTTCCTTATCATCATAAGCGCTGTATCTACAAGGATAATCTATATGTCCTAAGGTATCAAAAATATCATAAAATTCTATGCATTTAAGCATATTATCAAGATATTCACCATAAACAACTTCTTTAGGTCTTGTATCTTGTTTTAGAAATCTAGAAAGAGTAACATCATTTATAGAATGAATAGAACCTATTATCATATCAAATTTATCTTTGTATTTTTCATAAAAGGCAAAGTTTTCATCTACATTGTTCATTGCAAGTCCAAGTTCTACACCTTGTTGCATATTTTCTCCTCTATATTTACTGTATTCCTTTAAATAACCTTCAATATCAAGTTCAGCAAATTGAGGATGAGTTTTTAAATTATAATCTAAATGCTCTGTAGTTATTATTCCTAGATTATTTTTTTTAGCCCTCTCTAATATATCCTTAATTTTTAATTCAGAGTCAGCTGAAAATTCTGTATGTATGTGACAATCATAAAGCATTTTGTAACCTCCGCATAAATATTAGTATAATTTAATTTTATCATAACTTAGAAAAATATTAAGGGTACTAAATAGCTTTAGATTTATTTAGTTATTATTTTAAAGTATATCAATACAAATTTTTATTTTATAAAGTGCTTGAATTAAAAGACAAATAATGAAATGTAGAATTGTATTGTGTAATTGTGTATAATACAAAGTATTGAGTAAATTAACTAAGGAAAGACCTAGTTGAATTTTAGGAGAGATGAATTTTATGGAAAGAATAGAATTACTAGCACCGGCAGGAAGTATGGAAAGTTTAATTGCTGCCATAAACAGAGGTGCTGATGCTATATATTTAGGAGGAAGCAAGTTTTCAGCAAGAGCTTATGCTTCTAATTTTGATAATGAAACAATGGAAAAGGCTGTGGATTATGCCCATACTTATGGCGTTAAGGTTTATGTTACAGTAAATACTTTAATTAAGGAAAATGAGTTTCAAGAAGCAGTAGATTACATAGGCGTTTTATATAAAATAGGAGTTGATGCTTTAATAATCCAAGATGTAGGATTGGCTAAAAAAATAAGAGAATTATATCCAGATTTTGAATTACATGCTTCAACTCAAATGAGCATACATAATGGAGAAGGAGCACTTTTCTTTAGAGAAAATGGATTTTTTAGAATTGTTTTATCAAGAGAACTTACTTTAGATGAGATTAAATATATTTCAAAGGATTTAGGAATAGAAACTGAGATATTTGTTCATGGAGCTTTATGTGTTTGCTATTCAGGACAATGTTTAATGAGTAGCTTAATAGGAGGAAGAAGTGGTAATAGGGGAAGATGTGCTCAAAGTTGTAGACTTCCATACACATTAATTAGAGAAAAAGATAAGAAAGAGACTAAAGGATTCCTTTTAAGTCCTAAGGATATTTGTACTATTGAAAATGTAGAGGACTTAATAAAAACAGGAACTAGCTCTTTAAAGGTTGAAGGAAGAATGAAGAGACCTGAGTATGTTGCTGGAGTTATAGAATCTTATAGAGAAGCTATAGATAATTCTTATAGAAATATTAAAAAATCTCAAGAGGAAAATAAACTTAAACTTAAAAAGTTATTTAATAGAGAAGGTTTTTCTACAGCATACATGTATAAAAATGTTGGGAAAGATATGATGGCATTTAAAACTCCAAGAAATACAGGAGTTTTACTTGGAGAAGTTCTAAAAAATGGAGAAGTGCTTTTATTAGATGATCTTTCATTAAAAGATGGAATAAGAACTAATGATGATGGGTTTACTGTAAGTAAAATACTTATGGGAAATCAAGAGGTTACTGAAGCTAAAAAGGGAGATAAGGTAAAAATATTCCCTAAAAAATATAAAGCTAATGATAAGCTTTATAAAACTTCAGATACTAAGCTTTTAAATGAATTAAAGACCTCTTATGAAAATCCATATGAGAGAAAGATAAACTTAAAGGCTTATATGAAATTTAAGGTTAATGAGCCTATGGAACTTACTGTGGAGTACAATGGAAATTACTTTACAAAGACTGGTGATATGGTTCAAGTTGCAGTAAATAGACCTATGGATAAGGAAAAAGTTGAAAAGAACTTAAAGAAATCTGGAGATATTCCTTATGAAATAAGTGAAATAGAATACGTAACTTTTGAAGATGGTTTTGCAGCAGTTTCTTCTATAAATAATTTAAGAAGAGAAGTTTTAGAAGAGATAAGAAATTCTGAGATTAAAAAATACAAAAGAGTTATAGAAAAACAAAGTAATATAGAACTTAATGAAAAGAATGGTGAAATGCCAGAGGTTTTAGTTGTTGTAAATACTAAGGAACAATTAAGAGCTTCAATAGATTGTGGAATCAAAAATATTGCTTTAGATATCTTTGGAAAAAATCAAGGGCAACTTAATAAGAATGCTATAAAAGAATTCAAAGTTGAAGGAATTAATCTTTATATAAAAGCACCTACAATAATAAAAGAAGAGTTTGAAACAATAAGTAATATAATAGAAGAGAATCTTAACTTAATAAAAGGTTTAGTTACAGCTAATACTGGAATAATAAATAGATTTAAGGATAAAACAAATATTATAGGTGATTATAAACTTAATATATTTAATTCTTATGGTATGAAGTTTTATAATGAACATATGATGGGAAGCTGTTTAAGTTTAGAATTAAATAAAAAAGAGTTAAATAAAATGCTTAAGAAGTATTCTAAGGGAGCTCAAATGTTTGTTTATGGAAGACCAGAGGTTATGGTTAGTGAATACTGTCCAATAGGAAGTACCTTTGGTGGAAAATGTACTTCAAAAAATTGTGATAATCAATGTGTAAGTAGTACATTTACTTTAAGAGATAGAATGAATCAAGATTTTGCTATAAGAACTGATATATTCTGTAGATCGCACATATACAATACAGTACCTGTTAACTTAGTTCAGGAAATTGATGAAATAAAATCTTTAGGAGTAAATTCTTTTAGATTAGACTTTGTAGATGAAAAGTATGAAGAGGTTAGACAGGTAATTGAAGCTCTAAATAAGGAAGAAGCTTTAAAATTAAAGGATTATACTAAAGGTCACTTTAAAAGAGGCGTTGAGTAAAGGGGATTAAAGTATGAACGATAGAGTTTTAAGAGTTTTAGAATTTAATAAAATTAAGGAATTGGTTAAAGGATATGCCATTACAAAATCAGCTAAGGAGATGGTTTTAGATCTTAAACCATATGATTCTGTTTATGATGTAAAAGAACATTTAGAAGAAACAAAAGAAGCTTTAGATATTTTAATGAGAAAAGGAAATCCTCCTTTTGAAGGGCTTTATGATGTTAAGGAAGCTATAACAAGGGCTGAAAAAGGTGGAGTTTTAAGTATAGAAGGGCTTCTTAGAATAGGAAACATGTTATCTGTAACAAGAAAACTTTCTGACTTTTTAGCTAGAAAAGAAGAGGAAGAAGAGCATAGAATCCTAGAAGGAATGAGAGAAGGACTTATAGTACTTAGAGGAGTAGAAAGTGCTATATCAAAGGCCATAGTAAGTGAAGATGAAATTGCAGATTCTGCAAGTGATAAACTTTATAGTATAAGAAGAAGTTTAAAAGAAAAGAATTCCTCTATAAGAGATAAAGTTAATTCCATAGTAAGAAGTAATGCTCAATATCTACAAGATTCCTTATACACAGTTAGAGGAGATAGATATGTTATTCCTGTAAAAGCTGAATATAAATCTCAAGTTCCAGGACTTGTTCATGATCAAAGTTCAACAGGGGCTACACTTTTTATAGAACCAACGGCTTTAGTAAACTTAAATAACGAAATAAAAGAGCTTATGCTAAAGGAAAGAGCTGAGATTGAGAGAATATTAGCAGAATTATCAGCCTTAGTATATAAAAATATTGATGTTATAAAAGTTAACTTTAATATAATAGTTGAATTAGACTTTATATTTGCAAAGGCTAAATATGGTAGTGATTTAGGTGGAACAATGCCTATAGTAAATGAAGAAGGAGTAATAGATTTAATGGATGCGAGACATCCACTAATTCCTAAAGATAAAGTTGTTTCTTCTGATATTTATTTAGGAAGAGAATTTTCAACATTACTTATAACAGGGCCAAATACTGGTGGTAAAACTGTAACCTTAAAGACTACAGGGCTTATTGAACTTATGGGATTAAGTGGACTTTTAATACCAGCAAGTGAAAATTCAAGCATAAGCTTCTTTGAAGAGATATTTGCAGATATAGGAGATGAGCAAAGTATAGAGCAAAGCTTATCAACTTTTTCTTCTCATATGACTAATATAGTTAAAATAATGGAGAAAGCAAATAATAAAAGTTTTATACTTTTTGACGAACTTGGAGCTGGAACAGACCCTACAGAGGGAGCTGCACTTGCTATTTCAATATTAGAAAACTTAAGAGCAAGAGGATGTAGAATAATGTCTACAACTCACTATAGTGAATTAAAAGGATATGCATTAAAAACTGAAAATGTTGAGAATGCTTCTGTTGAGTTTAATGTTGAAACCTTAAGACCAACTTATAGACTTTTAATAGGAGTTCCTGGGAAATCAAATGCTTTTGAAATTTCAAGAAGATTAGGACTTAAAGATAATGTAATAGAAGAGGCTAAAAAGGTTATTTCTACTGAATCACTTCAATTTGAAGATTTAATACAATCACTTCAAGAAAAGAGTATAAAAGCAGAAAATGATGCTAGAGAAGCTGCTATCTTAAGAAATGATGCAGAAAAATATAAGAATAGATATAAAGAGAAATTTGAAAGAATTGAAAGTGTAAGAGATAATGTTTATGCAGATGCTAGAAGAGAAGCAAAGCAAATTTTAGATTCAGCTAAGGAAGAAGCTGATGCTATTCTTAAAAATATGAGAGATCTAGAAAGAATGGGTATTTCTAGTGATGCAAGAAGAAAGCTTGAGGCTGAAAGAGGAAAGCTTAGAGATAAAATAAGTGATGCAGAGGCTAGACTTCAAAAGAAAAAAGAAGAGCAAAAAGGAGAAGAACTTAAAAAGATTGAGGTTGGAATGGAAGCCTTATTACCTTCAATAAACCAAAAAGTCATAGTTCTTTCTAAGCCAGACAATAAAGGGGAAGTTCAAGTTCAAGCTGGAATTATGAAAATAAATGTTAAAGCTAAGGATTTAAGAGTAGCCAAGGAAACTAAAGAAGAAAAGAAAATTAAGAAGAGAGAAGCAAGATTAAACTTAAGACAGGTGGATCCATCAATAGATTTAAGAGGTATGGATTCGGAAGAAGCTTGTTACACTGCAGATAAGTATTTAGATGATGCTTATGTTGCAGGAAGAGGAGAAGTAACTTTAGTTCATGGAAAAGGTACTGGTGTTTTAAGAAAAGCTATAAACGATATGCTAAAAAAACATCCTCATGTAAAATCCCACAGACTAGGTGAGTATGGAGAGGGTGGAACAGGAGTTACTGTTGTAATATTAAAATAGATTTTTAATATTAAATTATGACCTAACTTAGATTTTGATTTATATAAATTTAAGTTAATTATAAAATCAATAATAATTTAAAAAATAATATTAAGAGTTCGTCTAAATTTTTTATTAGTAGGATTAAATAAACTAAAGCTTATAAAGAATTTTAGATGAGCTCTTTTTTATATACAATTTATTAAAAAAAGCATGGGCATATTTATGATATAATCAATTTAAACTTTGAGAATTATGTAAAATTGGGTATAGAGGGGGTTGTTAGGTGAAAATAAAAAAGAAAAATAAAAAAATTAAACTTAATGAAGGCAGAGTATTAGCTTTTTTATTAGCCATAGTAATATTATTTTTAGCTTTATCAGGTAGATTGCTTTACATAAGTATATTTAGATCAAAAGATTATAAGGCTATGGCAGAAGAACAATGGACAAATGAAATACAAATAGATGCTAGAAGGGGACGTATATTAGATAGAAACAACAGGGAGCTAGCAGTTACTGCAAACGTATTTAGGGTAGATTTAGACTTAATAACCTTAAGAAAATATATTGATAAGAAAGATACTGATAATATTGAAGTTGCAAAATTATTAGCAGAAGCCTTAGAAATGGATGAAGAAAAGGTTTTATCAAGAATAGAACTTACATATCCATCAGGAAATCCAGCAAACTCTGCTACCTTAATAAGAAGAATAGAAAAGGAAAAGGCTGATAAGGTTAAAGAGCTAGATATAAATGGAGTAATAGTATCAGAGGATACAAAAAGATATTATCCTAATGGAGATTTTCTTTCTCATACTTTAGGAACAACTAATGCAGATGGAGAAGGATTAAGTGGATTAGAACTTTATTACAATGAAGAACTTATGGGAATCCCAGGAGTAAGAGTTAGTGAAGTTTCTGGGAATAGCACTTCAAATCCTTATTCTGAAACAAGTTTTACTCCCCCTGTAGATGGAAAAGATATGACTTTGACAATAGATGAGAATATACAATACTTTGTTGAAAAAGTGGCTGATGAAGCATTGAAGAAACATAATGCAGACTCAGTAAGCATTGCGGTTATGAATCCTAATAATGGAGAAATTTTAGGAATGGTAAATAAACCTGGATTTAATCCTAATAATCCTTATGAGGGTAGTGAAACATTTAATGGGAAAGATGAATCAGCAAAACTTCAAAATATGTGGAGAAATACAATTGTTTCAGATGCCTTTGAGCCAGGCTCAATATTTAAAATAATAACTTCTATGGCAGCTGTGGAGGAAAATATAGCAGGAAAAGATGAGGTTTATTATTGTGATGGTAGTTTAAATGTAGCAGGAAGAAATATAAAGTGTTGGAAACCTGGTGGACATGGAGTACAAAATTTTAATCAGACATTAGAAAACTCATGTAATGTTGCTTTTATGGAAATGGGAGCAAAATTAGGAGCAGAAAAATTAAATGAATATATTAAACTTTTTGGATTTGGAACTCAATCAGGAGTAGATTTACCTGGAGAAGCTACAGGAATAGTTAAAAATGTAGAAGATATAAATGCTGTGGATTTAGCAACTATATCCTTTGGACAAACTAATACAATGAATGGTATTCAGTTTATGACAGCTTTAAATGCTGTTGCAAATGGAGGAGATTTAATTCAGCCTCATATTATGAAAGAATTAAGTCATAAGGATGATAATGGGACAAAAATTATAGATGAAGTTTTTGTACCTAAAATACAAGAAAATATAGTAGATGAAAAAAGTACTATGAGAGTTAAAGAGGCCTTAGAATCTACTGTTTCTAATGGATCTTCAAAGGATGCAGGTATTGAAGGAATAAAAGTAGCAGGAAAAACTGGTACAGCAGAAAAGGTAGATCCTGAAACAGGTACTTATGGAGCAGGATATATAGCGTCCTTTGCTGGATTTGCACCATATGATAATCCACAAGTATCTTTAATAGTAATAATAGATAATCCTAAAAATGGAGAGCATTTTGGAGGAATTGTTGCAGCACCTTTTGCAGGAGAATTATTTAATAATATATTTAACTATATTTCATTAAATGAAGGGCAATTAGATGCGAAAGATGAAAGTGTAATAATCCCTGATTTAAGAGGGAATAAGGTAACTAGTGCTGAAAAAACTTTAAATGAATTAGGAATTAATTGTGTAATTGAGGGAGACGGAACCTTTGTTACTTCAGTTAAACCTATACCAGGCTATAAGGTTAAAAAGGGTGATAGTATAACCTTGTATGCTGGAAGTAGATTTGATAGAAATGAAAAGGAAATAGTAGTTCCTGATTTTAGAAAATTAAATAAGGAAGAGGCAGAAGAAATTTTAAAATCCTTAGGATTAAAGGGAGAATTTGAAGGAGAAGGTGAAATTAAGGAACAGAGCATAAGTACAGGAGAAATAATAAAAAGTGGAGATAAGATTAAGTTTAAATTAGAAGGATAAAACTTTAAAAATAAAGAGTTATATCAAATAACATATAATAAATATTATAAACCTCTTAATGTTTATGGTATTTATTATTAACTTTTTGATATAACTCTTTTTTACTTTAAAAGATAAATACTTTTTTTATGAAGTTTTAAGGATTATAATAAAATAGAATTTTGTTAATAAATAATGGATAAATTTTTTTAAAACTAGGAGTAAATTTATTTTAATAAGTTTTAGGGAGGAGAAATTTGTGATTTTAATTAGTGGGTGTTTGTGTGGAGTTAATTGTAAATACAATGGTGAAAATAATTTAAATAAAAATATATTAAAGCTTCTTAAAGAAGGGCGAGCAGTGATTGCATGTCCAGAACAATTAGGAGGACTAAAAACTCCAAGAATACCAAGTGAAATAATAGGGGGAACAGGAAAAGATGTACTAGAAGGAAAGGCAAAAGTACTTGGTAAGGATGGAACTGATGTTACAAAAGAATTTCTTAAAGGGGCTTATGAAACTTTAAATATAGCAAAGAGCATAAATGCAGAATATGTAATTCTAAAAGCAAAAAGTCCATCTTGTGGTCTTGGAGTTATATATTCAGGAAATTTTAATGGAGAGAAAAAAGAAGGAAATGGGGTAACTTGTGAACTTCTACTTCAAAATGGATTTAAAGTTAAAACAGAAAATGATTTTTAGGAGGAATGTATAGATGAATAAGGATATGAGAGATAAAGCTAGAGAACTTTATAATGGAAGTTGTAGAGTATGTAAAGTTTGTAATGGAGTAGCATGTGCAGGAGAAGTTCCTGGTATGGGAGGAAAAGGAACAGGAGATTCCTTTATAAGAAATGTAAAGGCATTAGAGGAAATAAAACTTAATATGAGAACAATTCATGATGCTAAAAACCCTACTACAAATATTGAAATTTTCGGTAAGAATATGGATTTACCCCTTTTTGCAGCTCCTATAACAGGAACTATGTTAAACATGGGTGGAAAAGTTAGTGAAAGAGAATATATTGAGGGAGTAGTTAAGGGATGCTTAGATGCTGGTATATATCCTATGGTAGGAGATACCGCAGTAGACTTATGTTTAGCTACTAATTTAGAAGTCATAGAAGAATATAATGGACAAGGAATAATATTTATAAAACCTTGGCAAAATGAAGTTGTAATAGAAAAAATAAAAATGGCAGAAAAAGCAGGAGCCTTTGCTGTAGGTGTGGACATAGATGCAGCTGGTCTTATAACTTTAGCTATGAATGGAAAGCCAGTTGAGCCTAAAAACTTAGAGGAAATAAAAGAATTAGTGAATTCAACTGAATTACCTTTTATATTAAAGGGAATAATGACGCCAGATGAGGCTGAATTAGCAGTAGAAGCAGGAGTAGATGCCATAGTAGTATCTAATCATGGAGGAAGAGTTTTAGATCAAACCCCAGCTTCATGTGAAGTGTTACCAGAAATAGCAGCTAGAGTTAAAGGTAAAGTTAAAATTTTAGTTGATGGTGGAGTAAGAACTGGCGTTGATATATTAAAAATGATAGCCTTAGGTGCTGATTGCGTTTTAATAGGAAGACCTTTTATAACAGCTACTTTTGCTGATGGAGCTAAAGGGGTAGAAGAATATGTGAATTCTTTAAAAGGTGAATTAAAATCAGCTATGGTATTAACAGGATGTAACTCAATAGAAAATATAGATAACAGAGTTATTTACAAAGGAGAGAATTAACTTATGAAAGTTTTTGCACATAGAGGATTTAGTTATAAATATCCAGAAAATACTTTGTTAGCATTTAAAGAGGCTTTAAAATTAGATATATATGGAATAGAGCTTGACGTGCACAAAAGTAAAGATGGAAAATTAGTAATAATACATGATGAGGATATAAAAAGAACTTTTAAAGGAGAGGGAAAAGTTAAGGATTATACTTTTGAAGAACTTAGAAACTTTAAGTGTAATAAAGAAGGCTTTGAAAATAATAGTGATTGTAAAATATCTTTATTAGAAGATGTTTTTAATCTTATAAAAGATAAGGATATAGTTTTAAATATAGAAATTAAAAATGATGTAATAGATTATGAAAACATTGAGATGGATGTATTAGATTTAATAAAGGAATATAATCTAGAAAGAAAAATACTTATTTCAAGTTTTAATCATAATGCCTTAGAAAAAGCTAAAAAGTTAAATGGAGATATTAAATTAGGGGTACTTTATGAAAAAGAAATGCCTAATATTCTTGATATTGCTAAAAGTTTAAATGCATATGCAATACATCCTTCTAAATCTCTTGTTTCAGAAGAACTGGTAGAAAAAGCACATAATGAAGGTATAAAAGTCAATGTTTATACAGTAAATGAAAAAGAGGATATAGATAAGCTTAAAAATTATGGAGTAGATGCTATATTTACAGATAATGCCAAGGTGGCTTTAGAGTATTTAAAATAACAAGTAAATTTTAAAAGCCATTTGTTAATACTAAAGAATAAACCTTATAGATTATTAAATTTTACTAATAATTTATAAGGTTTATTTTATAGTATTACTTTTCATATGGAAGTTGTTTTGAAAAAATAACATTAAAAAAGTTAATAATTTTAAATATTATTGTAATAAATATTATGTTATCTGAATAAACATATATAGGATAAATATAGTTAAGGAGGAAGTATGAAAGTTAGTGCTATAAAAAGTTTTTTAGCAACTACAATGGCAATGACTTTTTTAGTTAGTATGGGACAAGGATCTATATTAACTAAGGCAAATACTATAAATAATATGAAATATGTAACAGAAGCATTTGGAGCAATTCCAACAGAAGAACAGGTTAGCTATCAAAAAGAGGAACTTACAGCATTTATACACTTTGGTGTGAATACCTTTACAGGAAGAGAGTGGGGAGATGGAACAGAAAATCCAGAAATTTTTAACCCTACTAATTTAGATGCTGATCAATGGGTAAAAACTTTGGCAGATGCAGGCTTTGGAAGGGTTATATTAACTGCAAAACATCATGATGGATTTTGTTTGTGGGATAGTGCATATACAAAGCATGATGTAGCTAGTAGTCCTTGGAAAAATGGAAAGGGAGATGTGGTTAAAGAGGTTTCAGAAGCTTGCGCTAAATATAATATAAAATTTGGAGTTTATTTGTCACCATGGGACCAAAATTCAGAACATTATGGAGAAGGTAATGGTGGTGATTATAATGAGTTTTACATGAATCAGCTAAGGGAGTTATTAACTAACTATGGACCTATAGCTGAAGTTTGGATGGATGGAGCAAAGGGATCAAATGTTAAGCAAGAATATAACTTTGAAGAATGGTTTGCTCTTATAAAAGAATTACAACCAGAATGTTTAATATTTAGTCCACAGGGTCCAGATATTAGATGGATTGGAAATGAAAAAGGATATGCAGGAGAGCCTTGCTGGTCAACTATAGATATTGAAAAAATGAAAGAAAGGGAAAATCCAACATATTTGAATAATGGAGAAGAAGGTGGACCAGATTGGGTAGTTGGAGAATCAGATGTATCAATAAGACCAGGTTGGTTTTACCATGAATCTCAAGATAATGAAGTTAAATCCTTAGAAAAAATGATGGATATTTATTTTAAATCCATAGGGAGAAATTCAGTTTTATTATTAAATGTTCCCCCTAATAAAGAAGGTAAGTTACATGAAAATGATGTTAATAGATTAAAGGAATTTGGTGAAACAATTAAAGAGTTATTTAATGATGATTTAGCTTTAAATAAAGAAGTAATAGTAGATAGTTTTGCTAATAGGGATGAGACATATGGTGCAAATAAAATTGTAGATGGAGATTATGATACCTATTGGGCACCAGATAATAGTAGTAAAACAGGTACTATTGAAATAGATCTAGGTGGAAGTAAAGAATTTGATGTTATTTCTTTGCAAGAGTATATACCATTAGGTCAAAGAGTATCCAGTTTTAATATAGAAGTGTTACAAGGAGAAAATTGGAATAAGGTTTATGAAGGAAAAACAATAGGATATAAAAGACTTGTTAGAATATCCCCAACTAAAGGAGAAAAAATAAGAATTAATATAACTGGTTCATTAGAAGTGCCACTTATAAATAATGTTGGAGTTTATAAACAGCCTACTAGTATAGAACTTCCATCAGGACCACCAGCTGGATTGAAAGTGTTAAATGATGATAATAAGGGAAATGAATTAGAACAATTTAATTTTAGTGATGGATGGGTATATGAGACTATCCATGGAGAAAATGATTTAGGTGGAGATGCTCACTATACAAGTAAAACTAATGCTACAGTTAATATTAAATTTAATGGAACTAAGTTTTTCTTATCAGGAACAAAGGATTCAGGACATGGAATAATGGAAATTTCCATAGATGGTGAAAATCCAGTAGAGGTTGACTTATATTCTCCTAATAGAAAATCTAAAGAGATAGTTTTTGAAAGTGAAGATTTAAGTGATGGAGAGCATGAAGTTACGGTTAAATGTACTGGAAGAAAAAATACAAGTTCTAGAGGGGTAGCGGCTCATATAGATGGAGCTTATGTATTAGACAATGGTGGAAAAGGTATGGTTGAATTTGAAAAGGCAGGATACGAAGTAAGTGAAAATATAGGAACTGCTACTTTTAAGGTTATAAGAAAAGGAGGAAGTAATGGTAAGCTTGAAGTTAACTATGACACTTTGGCAGGGACTGCTTTAAATGGTGTTGATTATCAAACATGGTCTGGTACTTTAGCATTTAATGAAGGAGAAACAGAAAAAACTTTTGATATAACAATTATTGATGATAAGGAAAAAGAAGAGCCTAAGGAATTCTATTTAAAATTAAGTGATCCAATAGATGGAATATTAGGATTTAATTCAAGAGCTACAGTTACCATTAATGATGATGAGCAAATTAAATAATGAATGATATATTAAAATAATTTTTATGTGCTGTATCTAATTATGCCTAAAATTTAAGAATTTAATCATTTTTTAAATTTTTAGGTGAAGATACAGCTTATTTATTACATATATTTATAATAAATGCAAAAATACATTATTAAATATTATTATTACTATATTAGGGGGAGGATTTATGAAAAGGAAATTCTTGAAGAAAATAGCATTGTTAGTTTCTTTAATGGTAGTGGGTCAATCAGTTTATACCTTTGCTAAGTCTAGTAGATTTAATGAAGTAGGAAAAAGCACTTTAAATGAAAATATTGATCTAGATAAATTAGCCTTATGGTATGATGAGCCTGCTACAAAGTGGGAAAATGAGGCTCTTCCAATTGGAAATGGTTATATGGGTGGAATGATTTTTGGAAGTGTAGCAAGTGAAAGAATACAATACAATGAAAAAACTCTATGGTCTGGTGGACCAGGAGCATGGGAAGATTATAATGGGGGAAATAAAGAAGGTGCTTGGGAAGCTGTACAAGAAATAAGAAAAATATTAGCTGAGGGTGGAACTCCTTCAAATGATTTATATCAAAGAGTATGTGGTGATCAAAGAGCTTATGGAGCTTATCAAAATTTTGGAGACATATTCTTAGATTTTAAGTCTCATGAAGAGAGTAAGGTAACTAATTATAGAAGAGAGCTTAATATAGAGGAATCTTTATCTACAGTTAAATATAATTATAAGGGTGTTAATTATGAGAGAGAATATTTCTGTAGTTATCCTGATAATGTAATGGTTATTAAATTAAAGGCTGATAAAGCTTCTTCGCTAACTGTAGATGTTAGAAATGAAGGTGCCCATAATGGGAAGAATCTTTCTGTAGAAAATAATACTTTGATATTAAGTGGTGCAATAGAAGATAATGGAATGAAATATGAATCTCAAATTAAGGTTATTAATACTGGAGGATCAATTCAGGATAAAGAAGATAGAATAAGTGTTGAAAATGCAGATGAAATAACAATAATAATGAGTGCAGGAACAGATTATATAAATGAATATCCAACTTATAAAGGAGAAGACCCACATTCAGCAGTAACTGAAAGAATTAATAATGCTGTAAATTTAGGATATGATGAATTAAAGAGTAGGCACATAGAAGATTATAAAAATTTATTTGATAGAGTAAATTTAAATTTAGGGAAACTTAAGTTAGATAAGCCTACTGATGAAATGCTTAATGAATATAAAACAAATCAATCTAATAGCTTAGAAACTTTATTTTTCCAATATGGTAGATATTTGCTTATATCCTCTTCAAGGGAAGGAAGTTTGCCAGCTAATTTACAAGGTGTTTGGAATAATTCTAATAATCCACCTTGGAGTTCAGATTATCATTTTAATGTAAACATACAGATGAATTATTGGCCAGCAGAGGTTGCTAACTTATCTGAAACTGCCATTCCATTAGTTGAATATGTAGAAAGTTTAAGAGAACCAGGAAGAAAGACAGCAGAAATGCATTGTGGAATAGAAGGGGCTATGGAAAATAAAAATGGATGGACAGTAAATACAATGAATAATCCTTTTGGCTTTACAGCTATGGGATGGGAATTTGATTGGGGATGGGCTCCTACTTCTAATGCTTGGATAAGCCAAAATCTTTGGGAGCATTATAATTTTACTGATGACAAGGATTATTTAAGAGAAAATATATATCCTATTATGAAAGAGGCTGCACAGTTTTGGACTCAATTTTTAGTTGAATATACTCATAGTGATGGAAAAACCTATTTAGTTTCTTCACCAAGTTATTCTCCAGAACATGGTCCTAGAACTGTAGGTACAACTTTTGACCAAGAACTTATTTGGCAATTGTTCACAGATACTATAAAAGCTAGTGAAACTTTAGGTGTAGATGAAGAGTTTAGAGCAGAACTTGAAGATAAGAGGGAGAGATTATTAAAACCTCAAGTAGGTAAACACGGACAAGTTCAAGAATGGAAAGATGATATAGATGATCCAAATAATAATCATAGACATATTTCTCATCTTGTAGGACTTTATCCAGGAACTCAAATAAATCAAAAAGATACTAAAGAACTATATGAAGCAGCTAAGGTTACTATGAATCATAGAGGGGATGGAGGAACAGGATGGTCTAAAGCTAATAAAATAAATCTCTGGGCTAGATTATTAGATGGAGATAGAGCCCATAGATTATTAGAAAATCAATTAACAACAAGTACTTTAGAAAATTTATTTGATACTCATCCACCTTTCCAAATTGATGGGAATATGGGAGCTGTTTCTGGAATGGCTGAAATGCTTGTACAAAGTCATTTAGGAACAATAAATCCATTGCCAGCATTACCAACAGCATGGGAAGATGGAAGCTTTGATGGATTAAAGGCTAGAGGAAATTTTGAGATTTCAGCTAACTGGAATAATAATTCATTAAATCTCCTAAAAATAAAATCTGGTTCAGGAAATGATTGTTATTTAGAATATCCAGGAATAACAGAAGCTATTATAACAGATGCTAATGGAAATAAAATAACTCCAGAGGTTGTTTCAAAAAATGTAGTTAAGTTCCAAACAGAAGTTAATGGAGAATATAAGGTTGAAGGAATGCCTATGGAGAAACCAGAAAAGGTTAATGGATTAAAAGCTTTAAGAAATGGAGATAACTCTGTTTCATTAAAATGGAATAAGACAAAATTTGCAGAAGGTTATGATGTTTATAGAAAAGGTGAAGGGGACTTTGAATTAATAGCTGAAGATGTAAAAACAGAAGAGTTTATTGATGAAAATGCTCCTTCAAATGATAGTTATAGTTATTTATATTATGTAGTGGCAAAGAATTCAGAGGGATTAGGAGAGGAATCAGAAAAGGTTGCAGTTGAAACTAGTGTTTATTTAAGTGAATTAGAATGGGAAAGTGCATCTACTGGATATGGAGAAATACAAAAAGATGCTAGTTGTGATGGAAATACAATAACTTTAAAAGGTGAAGATGGAGAGAAGGTTTCTTATGATAAAGGAATAGGAACCCATGCTCACTCAGAGATAGTATATAGTTTAGAAGGATTAGACTACTATGATTATTTTGAAACCTTTGTTGGGGTAGATCAAGAAATGGCTGGTACTGTAGCATCTATATCCTTTGAAGTTTATTTAGATAATGAGAAAGTTTTTGACAGTGGATTAATGACAGGAGATACTACACAAAAACATGTTAAAGTGCCTATAGCTGGTAAGAATACACTTAAATTAGTTGTAAAAGATGGGGGAGATAGTATAGGCTCAGACCATGGAAGTTTTGGAGACGCTAAGTTAACAAAAGTTCATGCTGCTAGTAATGCAGATCTTAAGTCCATAAATATTAATGGAAATCCTCTAGAAGAATTTAATGGAAGTAAATATGAATATTCTTATGATCTTAAAGAGGGAGAAAACTTACAAAATCTAAATATTGAAGCAGAAGCTTTTACTTCAGAGGCTAAGGTTGAAATTACAAAACCAGAAGAACTTCCAGGGGAGGCAGTAATAAGAGTTACATCTAAGGATGAAACTATGCATAAAGAATACAGAGTTTTAATAAATCCATATGTAATTGTAGAAGAAAGCATAATTGCTTATTATAACTTTGAAAATTCTTCTAACTTAGGAGAAGATAGTTCTAAAAATAGTTTTCATGGAGAAGTAAATGGTACAGTTACTCAAGGAGATTCAAAGGATGGAAAAGCTGCTAATTTTGGTAATGGATATATAAGGGTTGAAAGCAATGATTCATTAAAATTAGATGATAATATAGTTATAGAAACTGAAGTTTATTTAGATGAATACACTAATTATTGGCAAAAGATAGCTCAAAAAATAAATAATGGGACAGGAAAGGGTGGATTCTTAATAGATGTATCTCCTGAAGGAAAATTAAGATTCCATGCTGAAGGGGCAATAACTCAATTTATATCTAATAAAGCAATTCCTTTAAATGAATGGACAAATATAAAAGTTATTTTTGAACATTCAAAGGGTGAAGCATCTATTTATATAAATGGAGAATTAGATAAGACAGTAAAGCCAAGTTCACCTTTAGAAGTTAGTGATTTACCACTTATTATAGGTGCTGATTCTAATGGAAATGATAAATTGAAAGGGAAAATGAATAATTTAACTATTTCTTCAATAGAGCGTAGAGTAGCTAGTAGCAATTCTAGTTTAAGTGATATTTATATTAATGGTGAAACTATGGATGGTTTTAAAAAGGATGTATTTGACTATGAAATAGATTTAGAAGAAGGAACAAATATTGTCCCAGAAATAACAGCTACGTCAGAAGATTCAAATGCCACTATTGAAATTAAAAATGCTGAAATTTTACCAGGAGTTAGCAAAATCAAAGTGGTAGCAGAAGATGGTACAGAAAGTATCTACACAATTAACCTAAATGTTAAAGTGAAAAATCCTTTAAAAGCAGATTTTAACAAGAATGGAGAAATAGATTTAGGGGATTTATCTATGGTATCAAAATACTTTGGATCAAATAATAGTGACTTTGATCTAGATGGAGATGGTTTAGTTGGAGAATATGAAATAAACTTTGTATCTAGTGAACTTCTAAAATAAAAATAGAAATAAAATTAATTTAAAGGGGCCTTTATCAAAATATAATAAAACTTACAAACATATTCCGAGAATTACTAGATTTTAAGTGAAAGTCCAAATTTTAATTTGGAATCTTGAACTTATCCAATGGAACTTTAGTTACATTGGAGTCATTTGAATAATCATTACTCCGAAGATATTACTAAAGCTTCGAAACTTGCTTCGCTTCAAACAGTCTCAGCTTTTAAACGTAATATCTTCTCCATAATAATTTAAATTCTAAAGCTTATCTAGATATTCTCTTCATATTGTTTATAAGTTTTATAAATAATTATTTTGAGAAAGTCCTCTTTATTTATATAAGACATTGAAGTTTATGAATAATAAAATAAATTTTGGAGATAATACTTAAAAGGAGGGATGATGATGGAAAATTTACAAGTAAATCAAAGAGAAAAAAAGACTAGACATTCAAGTAGACAGTGCAGAAGAAAGGGATTAGTTCCTGGAGTTATATACGGAAAAGGAATTAATAATTTCTTATTTGAAATAGGAGAATTAGAACTTAATCATGCTCTTTCTGTAACTGGTGAACATGGCCTTTTAAGCATAAATTCACAAGAGGGTTCTTTAAATACTCTTATAAAAGAAGTTCAAAGAGATCCTGTAACTAGAAGGGTATTACATATAGATTTAGAAAAGGTTGAAGGTAACGAAGAAATAGAAACAGTGGTTCCTATAAATTATGTTGGAGAAGAATATATAAATAAATTAGATGCTGTGTTACAAAAGAATATAGATAGCATAAAGGTAAAGTGCTCTCCATCTAATATTCCAAAGGGAGTAAGCTTAAATGTGGGAAGAGCTAAGCCTGGAGATCAATTTAAAGTTTCAGATGTAGAATTTGGAAATGAAATAACAGTAATTGATGATTTAAATTCTATAGTAGCTTCTGTAAGTTATGATCAAAAGATAATAACTCAAGAGGTAGTTGATCAAGAAGTAGCTGAAAATAGAGCTAAAAAGGAAAATTAATATAAGTTTAATATAAATTAGAGTAAAAATGGGATTATTTTGTTTACAGTCCCATTTTTACTTTTTTTTGTTTTCAAATTTCAAAATATTGTAGTATAATATCTGTGAAAATAAAATATAAAATCCTTATAGAGATTTAAAGGGGAGATAGTGCAGTGTATAGAGAAAAATATGAAGAATGGCTAAATTCTGATATTATTTCTGAGGAAATAAAGGCAGAATTAAGAGATGTAAAAGAAGATAAGGAAATAGAAGATAGATTTTATAAGGAATTAGATTTTGGTACTGGTGGATTAAGAGGTGTTATTGGTGCTGGGACTAATAGAATGAATATCTATACTGTAGGAAAGGCTACTCAAGGATTTGCAGATTATTTAAATGATAATTATGCGGGGGAAAAATCTGTTGCAATAGCTTATGACTCAAGAAATATGTCTAAGGAGTTTGCAAAAGCGGCTGCTTTAACTCTTTGTGCAAATGGAATAAAGGTTAATCTTTTCGAATCTTTAAGACCGACTCCAATGTTATCCTTTGCAGTAAGAGAATTAAATTGTAAGGGTGGTATTGTTATAACAGCATCGCATAATCCAAAACAATACAATGGATATAAAGTTTATGGAGATGATGGATGTCAATTAACAGATGCTCCTGCAAAAGCCGTTATTGGATATGTTAACAAAGTTACAGATTACGCAAACATAAAGACAATGAGTGAAGAAAAGGCTTTAGAAGAAGGACTTTTAGTTTATATTGGTGAAGAAATAGATAAAAAATATATAGATGATTTAAAAACTTTAACTATAAGAGAAGATTTAGTTAAGAAGCATGCTAAAGATTTAAAAATAATTTATACTCCAATTCATGGTTCAGGAAATGTTCCTGTAAGAAGAATATTAAAAGAGTTAGGATATGAGAATGTATTTGTTGTTAAAGAACAAGAAATGCCAGATGGAAATTTCCCAACAGCTCCATATCCAAATCCAGAAGATCCAAAGGTATTTAAATTAGCTTTAGATATGGCTAAAGAAATTCAACCTGATATAATATTTGGAACAGATCCAGACTGTGATAGAATAGGTGTTGTTGTTAAAGACAATAATGGAGAATACCAAGTATTAAGTGGTAACCAAACAGGAATGTTACTAACTAATTATATATTAAGTTCATTAAAGGAAATGAACAAATTACCTGAAAATGGTGCAGTTATAAAAACTATAGTTACTACAGAGTCAGTAAGAAAAATGACTGAGGAATATGGGGTAACTTTAATAGATACATTAACAGGATTTAAATATATAGGTGAAAAGATAAGAGAATTTGAAGAATCAGGTTCGAATGAATATTTATTTGGTTTTGAAGAAAGCTATGGTTACTTAGCTGGAACTTTTGCTAGAGATAAGGATGCTGTTGTAGCTTCAATGTTAATAGCTGAAATGACTTTATATTATAAAGAACAAGGAAAAACTCTTTATGATGGTTTAATAGAACTTTATAATAAATATGGTTACTTCAAAGAAAGCTTAGTATCAATAGAACTTGCTGGAAAAGAAGGACAAGAACAAATAGCTAAGTGCATAGATGGATTAAGAAATGATGCTTTAAAAGAAATGAATGGAGTTAAAGTTATTACATCTTTCGATTATAAGTTAAGCAAAGAAGTAAATAACTTAACTGGAGAAGAAAAAGAAATAAAACTTCCAAAATCAAATGTTTTAAAATATGTTTTAGAAGATGATTCTTGGTTTGTTGTAAGACCATCAGGTACAGAGCCTAAGATGAAAATCTACTTATCAGTAAAAGGTTCAAGCTTAGAAGATTCAAAAGAAAAAACTGAAAACTTTAAAAATGCAATAATGGAAGTAATTAATGCTAAATTAAAATAGTTTAAGTTAAACAAAGAGCTATGTTAATATAACTTATATAAAACTTATAAGTTATAAATATAGCTCTTTTTATATTTTTAGAGCTTAATGCACAAAAGAGTTAATTAAAGTGTTATAATATATAACTAAAATAAGTGTTATAAGTTATAACTAAATAGTAAGATGAACTAATTTTTATTTTGTGATAAAATAAAGTTCGAAATTTATGATATATAATAAAATTTAGGTTTATAAATTTTATTTTTAGATAGAATTAAAATAGTTAGTAAAAGTAGTTAAGGAGATAGATATATGAGTTTTAATACATTTGCAAAAGAAAAATTATCACAACTTTTATTTTTAGAAATAGATGGAGATGGATTTGTTAAAAGCTTAGGAAAGGATCCAAAAGAGGTTAATATAAATGAAGTTTATATCCCAATAGATCCAAAACATTTATCACAGGATGTGAAAAGTGGATATAAACTAGAATCTCTACCAATAAACTATTTAGTTGAAGGAATGTTTTTTGCTTTAGGTGGAGACAAGGATTTTAAATTTAATAAGGAGTATAAAAAATTAATTCCACTAATAGAGGATGCTATTCCATGTGTTAAAAAGATAGTAGCTGATAAGGTTAAAGAAGAAAATATGGTTGAAGCATTTATGCTTTTAAAGGGATTAACTGAAATATCAGATGAAACTGAGGTTTATGAAAATCTTCTTTTAATATGTGAATCTTTAAGAGAAAGAAACAAAGCTTATAATGAAACTCAACTAGAAATTTGTGATAAATGTAAAGCAAATAGAAGTGATTTAGCTCTTCCATATCTTTATTCAGCAATAGCTTACAATGACATGGGACAATATGATAAAGCTTATGTTGATATAAATGAATATTTAGCTAAGGGTGGAGAAAGAAATGAAATAGTTGAGGTTTTATATAATGAGATAAAAGACTCAGCTGATTATGAAGAAGGAAAAGAAGATTTAATAGAAGAACCAGAGGATGCTTTAAAAAGACTTCTTCCTTTAGCAGATAAATTCCAAGATAATGCTATTTTAAGATATTATATTGCAACAGCTTATAGAAGACTTGGAAATTTTGAAAAGGCAGTTTATTACTTAAATGAATGTTTATCAATTGATGATAGTATAGTTGAAGCAGTAAATGAAATGGGAATAAATTATGCATCTTTAGGAATATATGATGAAGCTGTTAAATATTTAAGAAAAGCCTTTGAAAGTACAAGAGATATAGAGGTTTGTACTAACTTAATAGTTTGTTATTTAAATGCAGGAAAAATAGAAGAGGCAAAGCAGCATTTAGATATAGCAAAGGCTATAAACAAGGATGATGAAATAGTAAAAGAAATAGAAACATTTATGAAAAATAATAATATTAAATAGCCTTAGGAGCGGAATATGTATAAGGAGTTATTAGGATATAAAATATTTTCAGATAATAAAGAGGAACTTTTAAAAGAGATTGAAAATAAAAAAAGAGTTAACATAATATCTGGAAATCCAGAGGTTTTATATAATGGTATAAAGAATGAATTTTTAAGAAATAGCTTTACTAAAGAGGATGCTTTAATAATTCCAGATGGAGTAGGAACTTTGCTTGCAGCTAAGATTAATGGAATAGATATTACAGAAAAAATAGCTGGCATTGAAGTTATGAATATGCTTTTAGAGGAAGCTAGAGATAAGAATTTAAAAGTGTTTTTATTAGGAGCTAAGGAAGAGACACTAATTAAATGCAAGGAAAAAATAAAAGAAAACTATGATGGAATTAATATAGTTGGAAGTAATAATGGCTTTTTTGATTTAGATAATTGTGATGATTTAATAGAAAAAATTAATGAAAGCAAGGCTGATATACTTTTTGTTGCCATGGGAGCGCCTAGACAAGAAGTCTTTATAGAGAAATATAAGGATAAACTTTGTTGCAAGATCTTTATGGGTGTTGGTGGAAGTTTTGATGTGTTTGCTGGAAATGTAAATAGAGCACCACAATTTATGATTAATATAGGTATGGAGTGGCTTTATAGAGTGGCTAAAGAGCCTTGGAGAATAAAGAGATTAGGTAGCATACCAAAGTTCTTAGTTTTATCACTTAAGGAAAGAGGTAAAAAATAATGAAAATTTTATTTATAGCCTGTTATTCTCCTATGATAAATAATTCAGCATCTATTGAAACTCTTATGTACTTAAATAATTTATGTAATATAGAGAATAATTGCGTACATCTTTTAACTGTAGACTTTCCTAAAAATTCTATATACTATGATGAGGAAATATTAAAGCTTTTAGATAGTAAAGTAAAGGTTCATGCTATTGAAGGTGGAAAATTATTTAATAAGATTATGCCAAAAAAATCTATAGAGGTTAAGGAAGATGAGAAGTCTTCTAACACGAAATCTAGTAGTAAAATTAAGCTTATGAGGAAGATTAAAAATAAAATAATTTTTCCTGATATGTATTATAACTGGAGTTTTAAAGCTTCAAAGTATGGCATAGAACTTATGGATAAAGAAAAGTTTGATGTTATATTTTCTATGCATGAGCCACCATCTAGTCACCTTTGTGCTTTAAGAATAAAAAAGCACTTTAAGGAGATTCCTTGGGTTTTATATTGGAGTGATCCTTGGCTTAAGGATCCATCAAGAGAGGATATTGGCTTTATAAGAAAATTCATAGAAGGTAGACAAGAAAAATCAGTAGTATTAAATGGGGATAGACATATCTTTGTAACTGAAGAGAATAAAAAAGATTTTATGGAAAAATATAATGTAAAAGAAGATAAAATGTTTATCGTAACTAGGGGGTACAATAAAGCCATATATGAAGAAATTGAAAGGGCAGAAAAGCCAGAACTTTTAAAGGATAATAAGATAAACTTAATTTATGCTGGAGAAATTTTCAGTAAAATTAGGGATTTAAAACCTTTTATAAAAGCTTTAAAGGAATTAGAAAAAATAGACCAGGAGTTATTTAATAGATTAAACATAATATTTTTTGGAAATATAGATGATGAAAATATTAAAGAAGAATTAAAAAAGTTTTCTAATGTTAGTGTTAATGGAAGAATTGACTATAAGGAAGCTTTAAGATATATGATACATGGAGATGTTCTTCTTGTTTTAGGAAACAAAAATTCTAAGCAAATACCTGCTAAAATATATGATTATTTAGGAACAAAGAATCTTATTATGGTTATATTAGGAGATGAAAATGATCCTATTAAGAATGTTGTAGCTAATAAAGAAAAGTGTATAGTTAGTGAAAATAATTATGATGCTATAATAGATGACTTAAATAAATGTAGGGATTTAATAGATTCAGGTAAGAAATTTAAGGCAAATGAAGAATATGAATGGAGTAGTATAGGTAAGAAGCTAAATAATATACTAAAATTAAAATAGGCAATAAGACATGACGGAGGGGTACACAATGAAAAACGAAAAGATTAAAGATTTTATAGAAGATTTAGGTTCAAATTCATCAGCACCTGGTGGTGGGGCAGCAGCAGGTATTGTTGGAGCAGTAGGAGTTGCATTAACATCAATGGTTTATAGCTTAACTGTTGGTAAAAAAGCTTACGAGGCATTAAGTGAAGAAAATAAAAAGAAATTAGATGAAAATCTTGAAAATGCAAAAAAATCTTATAATGAAATGTTAGATTTCATGAACAAAGATGAGGAAGCTTTTACTGCATTAATGGATTGCTATAAGTTACCTAAGGAAACTTGTGAAGAGAAAAGCTTAAGAAGTGAAAAAATAGATGAATGTACTTTAGGGGCAATGATGGTTCCATTAGAATTAAGCAGAAAAGCCTTAAAGTTTTTTGATAATGTAAAATTTGCTTCTAAGTATGGAAATAAAAATTTAATTTCAGATGCTGTAGTAAGTGCTATAATGCTTAGTGCTTGTATAGATAGTTCCATAGTTAATGTAGAAATAAACTTAGGATTTTTAAAAGATAAAAACTTAGTTAAGAGTGTAAAAGAAGAAATTTTACATATAAGAAATGAAAGTAACAAATTAAAAGAAGAGATTTTAAAAGAAAGTGGTTTTCTTCAAAATTAAGTAAAAATAGAATAAAAATTATTAGATAAATAATAAGGGGTCTATATCAAAATGTAATAAAAAAAGTTATTTTGATACAGGCCCCATAATTGATTTAGTATTATTCTTGCTTAGGAGTTAAATCATTTAAAGATTTAAATTCATAACCATTAGATTTTAACTCTTTTAAAATTTCATCTAAAATGGCAGTATTAGTATCTGATACGGCATGAAGCAGAGCTACTTCACCATTATGAACTTTATCTAATATTTTTTTCTTAGCAGCTTCTTTAGAAGGTTGATCATCAACTAACCAATCTTTATAAGCAAAACTCCAAAAAACAGAGGTATAACCAAGTTCTTCAGTGTAAGCTAAGGATTGTTCACTGTATTTACCCATTGGAGGTCTAAAGAATTTAGGCATTTCTTTTCCAGTAACTTTAGAGTATTCCTCTTCAACTTCAGTAAATTCTTTTGTAAATTTTTCTTTATCAAGTATTTTAGCCATAGATGGATGATGAGAAGTGTGATTACATACAAGATGGCCCTCTTCATCCATTCTTTTTATAAGATCTGGATAGTCTTTTATATATGGTCTTGTTACAAAGAATGCAGCAGGAACTTGATTTTCTTTTAATATATCAAGTATTTTTGCTGTATTACCATTTTCATATCCTTCATCAAAAGTAAGAAAAATTTCTTTCTTTGATGTGTCTCCACAATATACAACTTTATGATTGCTTATATAAGGAGTTTCTTTTGGCCCATGAGGAACACCTTCCTCTTTATTAAAAGAATAATACCAGTTAAATTCTTTTGTACAAGGGCTATTAAATTCTTTTGCACTTACTTTTGTGTTTAAAGTAATAGATAAGATCATCATTATTGAAAATAATAATGAAAAAACTTTCTTAATCATAAAATATCACCTCAAATTTAGTATGTGTTATATATTAGGATTAATTTGTATTTTTAAGTGGATAATTAGGAAACATAATACAGTTGTTGAAATATATATTAAGCTAGAGTATAATCATTAAGTATGAAATTAAATATAAGAAAGGGACGTGTACATAGATGAAATTAGGAATGGTTGGATTACCAAACGTTGGTAAAAGTACATTATTCAATGCTATTACAAAAGCAGGAGCTGAATCAGCAAACTATCCTTTCTGTACAATAGAACCAAACGTAGGTGTTGTAAGTGTACCAGATAAGAGATTAGATGTTTTAGAAAAAATATATAATACAAAGAAAAAAGTATATACTGCAATAGAGTTTTATGATATAGCAGGATTAGTTAAAGGTGCTAGTAAAGGTGAAGGATTAGGAAATAAATTCTTATCACACATAAGAGAAGTTGCAGCTATCGTTCATGTTGTAAGATGCTTTGACGATGAGAATGTTGTTCACGTAGAAGGTTCTGTAGATCCAATAAGAGATATAGAAACTATAAACTTAGAGCTTATCTTTGCAGACTTAGATGTTCTTGAAAGAAGAATGGAAAAGACTATGAAGTTAGTAAGATCAGGTGATAAAACTGCTAAGTTTGAGTATGATGTAATGGAAAGATTAAAAGCTCACTTAGAAGCAAATAAACCAGCTAGAACTTTAGAAGCTACTGAAGATGAAGAAGCTTTCGTAAAAAGTTTATTCTTAATAACTTCAAAACCAGTTTTATATGCTTGTAACATATCAGAAGATGATATGATGGAAGGAAACTTAGATAATGAGTATGTTCAAAAAGTTAGAGCATATGCTGAAACTGAGAATTCAGGAATCATGGTTGTTTGCGCTAAACTTGAAGAGGAATTATCAGGATTAGATGAAGAAGAAAAAGCTGAAATGTTATCTGAGTATGGATTAGAAGAATCAGGTCTTGATAAACTTATACAAGCAAGTTATAAATTATTAGGATTAATGAGTTACTTAACTGCAGGGGTACAAGAAGTTAGAGCTTGGACAATAAAACAAGGAACTAAAGCTCCACAAGCAGCAGGTAAAATTCACTCTGATATAGAAAGAGGATTCATAAGAGCAGAGGTAGTTTCTTATGACGATTTAGTAGAATGTGGTTCAGAAGCAGCGGCTAAAGAAAAAGGTGTTTACAGATTAGAAGGTAAAGAATACGTAATGAAAGATGGAGACATAGTTAACTTCAGATTCAACGTATAATATAAAAGAAAAAATTTATCATCAAATTTAAACAGTATTTTTAGACAAAAAAAGAGCTATTTGAAGTTTTCTTCAGATAGCTCTTTTTTTTATGGCGGGAATATGTGGGAATCGAACCCACCCATGATGGTATTAGCACCATAACTAGGTTTTGAAGACCTGTAGAGACACCAGCCCCTATCTACTCCCATAATATTTTAAAATTTTACATCAAAATAAGTATAATGTCAAATTTTTTTCTAAGGATATTTTAATTATATAAGCTTATAAATCCTGAATATTGAAAGGAATTTTTAATTTTTTATAGAATAATGTATAATAAAATATAATATATAATGGGAAAATGGTTGCAATATCATTGTATTGTAGTGTAAATTAGTAAGAGGCATAATAATTTACATAATGTTTATAATAAATACGTTTAAAAATGTTTATTAATAAAATTAAGCATGATAAATTAAAGCTATTAAGCTATATTATACAGTATATAATATGATTGAGAAAATCAAATGATGATAAGTAATTAAAAATTTAAGGAGTATTTATATGGAATTTAAACACGTTTCGGTTTTGCTAGATGAGTGCATAAATGCTTTAAATATAAAAGAAGATGGTATATATGTAGACTGCACATTAGGTGGTGCAGGTCATTCAAGTGAAATCGTAAAAAGACTATCAAGTGATGGTAGATTAATAGGATTCGATCAAGACAAAGATGCTTTAAAAGCTGCTGGAGAAAGATTGAAAGACTATAAAAATGTTACATATGTTCATAGTAATTTCTATGCTATATATGATGTGTTAACAGATTTAGGCATAGATGGAGTAGATGGTATCCTTATGGATTTAGGAGTTTCTTCTTATCAATTAGATAATGGAGAAAGAGGATTTAGTTATATGCAAGATGCTCCTTTAGATATGAGAATGAATAGAGAAAATGAATTCTCAGCATATGAAATAGTTAATACATATTCAGAAGAGGAATTATATAGAATAATCAAGGAATATGGGGAAGAAAAGTTTGCAAAAAGAATAGCAAGTTTCATAGTTAAAAATAGAGAAGAGAAAAATATAGAAACTACTCTGGAACTAGTTGAGATAATTAAAGCCGCAATTCCAGCAAAGGCTAGAAGAGAAGGGCCACATCCAGCTAAAAGAACATTCCAAGCTATAAGAATAGAAGTTAATAAGGAACTTGAAATTATAAGTAAAACTATTTTAGATGGAGTTAAGAAACTTAATAAAGGTGGAAGAATGGCAATAATAACATTCCACTCATTAGAAGATAGAATTGTTAAAAATACATTTAAAGAATTAGCTAATCCATGCACATGCCCAAGTGAGTTTCCTGTATGTGTTTGTAATAGAAAACCAGAAGTTAAGCTTATAAGCAGAAAACCTATAGAGGCTAGCAAGGAAGAGTTAGAATTTAATCCAAGAAGTAGAAGTGCTAAGTTAAGAATAATAGAAAAATTATAAGATGATATATTTAGAAAGCTTTATTAGATTTTTAAGTAAGGGGAATAAAAAATAATTGGAGAGGGATTGTAGATGATTGTAAAAGAGTTTGATTATAATGGTAGTTCAGCACTTAAACCACAAAGAAAAGAACAAACTATACCAAGTAAAGAAACCTATGACAAGAAAAAGAAAAAAATCGAACAACAAAGAAGAAAAAAGCAAAAAGATAAAAAAATAAGAAAAAGTGTATATCAAATAGTACTTCTAATATTAGTTGTTGGTGGGATAACAATAAGCAGAGATGTAAAAGTTTATAAAACTCAGCAACAATTGGACTCATTAAATAAAGAAATAAATTCTGTTATAACAGAAAATGAAGCTTTGAAAGTTCAAATATTAAAGGCAAGTTCTTTAGATAAAATAGAGGACATTGCTAAAAATAAATTAAAAATGATATTACCAACTAAGGAAAATATGATTAAGTTAGGCGAAGGCCAAGCTACTGAAGGTAAGCAATAGGGGAATAAATTAGGATGTACTTTTATTATAATTTTAAGAGTACATCCATAATTTTTTATAGGGACTACAAATTTATCAATTTAATTTTAAATAGATAAGATGATAAATTGGGTAGAATCTTAAATTTTCATAAAGTGAATTTTAAAAATAAAACTCATTTTATTTAACTTACTACGGAGGGCTAAGGGTGAAAAAGAAGAAAAACAAAGGATTTAAAGATTATAAAATAACAAAGTCACTTAGATTTGGAAGAACGTATTGGACTATGATAGTAGTATGGGGGTTACTAGGAGTATTAACCTTAAGATTATCATATGTAATGATTTTTAAGCACAAAGAATACGGTGCCATGGCAGAAGAACAATGGAAACATGAAATAAAAATAGGAGCTAAAAGAGGAGAGATATTAGATAGAAATGGAGCTCAATTAGCTGTTAGTGCTAATGTTTATAGGGTAGATTTAGATCTTAAAACGCTAAGAGAAGATACATTTACTAAAGATGATACAGATGATACTAAAAAAGAAAAACTTAATAAAATTGCAGGGGAGTTAGGTACTGCTTTAGACATGCCTAAAGAAGAGGTATATGATAAGATAAATACTACTTTACCATCAGGATTGCCAGCGACATCTGTTACTTTAATCAGAAAGATAGAAAAAGATAAAGCTGATAGTGTCAAGAATTTAAAGATAAGAGGAGTAATAGTTTCACAAGATACAAAGAGATATTACCCAGATAATAATTTCTTAGCACAAGTATTAGGACGAGTTGATGCAGATGGTATAGGTCAAGGTGGTATAGAGCGTGAATATAATGCGGAATTATCAGGATTACCAGGAATGAGAATATCAGAAGTTGCAAGAAATAGTAGCGGTATACCTTATTCAAGTTCTGAATTTGCAAATCCTGTTGATGGTAAAGATGTTACATTAACTGTTGACGAAACTATACAGTATTTTGCAGAAAAGGTTGCAGAAGAAGGTAAAAAAGAATATAAAGCAGATGGGGTTAGTATAATAGTTATGAATCCCAAAAATGGAGAAATATTAGCTATGGCTAATAAACCAGACTATAATCCTAATGAACCTTATAAGGGTTATGAAAATTTCCCTGGTAAAGATAAAACTGAAAAGATGGAAAATATGTGGAAAAATGATGCTGTATCAAATACCTTTGAGCCAGGATCTATATTTAAAATGGTAACAGCTTCAGCTGCAGTACAAGAAGGGATAGCAGGTGGAAATGAAACTTATTTTTGTCCAGGTGGAAAAAATGTATCTGGAACTTATATAAAATGTTGGAAGCCAGAAGGTCATGGAACTGAAACTTTTGACCAAATATTAGAAAACTCTTGCAACGTTGGATTTATGGATATAGGTCAAAAACTTGGAAAAGAAAAATTAAATAAATATATAGAAAAGTTTGGATTTGGTAAGCAGACAGGAATAGATTTGCCAGGAGAAACAACAGGGATAGTAATGCCAAATGATAGAATAGGGCCAGTAGAGCTTGCAACCATATCATTTGGTCAAACTGATAGTGCTAGTTCAGTTCAAATGATGGCAGCTATGAATACAATTGCCAATGGAGGAACATGGATACAACCTCATATAATGAAGGAAATAAGCCACGAAGATAAGAGTGGGGCAAGGGTAGTAGATAAAACTTTTGAGCCTAAAAAGATTGATAATATAATAGATCAGAAAACAGCTATGAGGGTTTCAGAAGCACTAGAAAGAACTGTTCACTTTGGATCTCCTAAGAGAGCTTATATAGAAGGCTATGGAATAGCAGGTAAAACTGGTACAGCTGAAAAGGTTAAGGCTAGTGGGGGATATGGTGCAGGATATGTGGCATCTTTTGCGGGATTTGCTCCATATAATAATCCACAAATTTCAGTTTTAATATCTGTAGACAATCCAAAGGGAGAATACTTTGGTGGATTAGTAGCAGCACCATTAGCTCATGATTTATTCAGTGATATATTTAACTATATGGAATTAGATAATTCAAAAATAGATAAAAATAAAGTGAAAGAAGAGATTGTACCAGAAGTTAGGGGCATGAGCTTAGATAAAGCTAAATCTATTTTAGATCAAAATAATATAAAATATTCTGTAGAAGATGGCGGAAATTCTGTAGTTGATATGAATCCTAAACCAGGATATACAATCAAAGAAGGAAATGAAATTAAACTTTACACTAAAACTACTTCAAATTATAATAAAGATGTTGTAGTACCAGATTTTAATGGACTTTCAACGGACAAAGCAAAGGAAATTTTAAATAAAATTGGTTTGAAAGGTACATTTACAGGAGAGGGAGTTATTAAGGAACAAAGTATATCTCAAGGTGATGTAGTTAAAAGTGGTACAACAATAGAATTTAAGTTAGATAAGAAATAATGATAGTTAAAAACTAGCATGTGAGTAATTTCACATGCTAGTATTTTGTGAATTTAACGCTTGTTTAGTGCATAGTATTTAAGGAGTGAGAAAAATGATTCTTAAAAGTTTATTAAAGGGCTTAGATTATGAAGTTATAAAAGGTAATGAAGAGTCAAAAGTAAAAAATATAAGATATGATAACAGAAAAATAGAACAAGGAGATGCCTTTGTTTGTATAAAGGGATTTAAGGTAGATGGACATTCCTTCGTTATTGATGCTGTTAAAAAAGGAGCTAAGGTATTAATAGTTCAAGATGACGTAAGTGTTCAAGAAGACATAACAATAATAAAGGTTAGAGACACTAGAAAAGCTTTAGCAATAATGTCTTCAAATTATTTTGGAAATCCAAAGGATAAGCTTAAAATAATAGGGATAACAGGAACTAATGGTAAGACTACCTCTGCTTTTATTATTAAATCTATCTTAGAAAAAGCTGGATTAATGACAGGTTTAATAGGAACCATAGCAAATTATATAGGAAATAAAAAAGTAGACGCAGTAAGAACTACACCAGAATCTTACGAGCTTCATGAGCTATTTAAAAATATGGTTGATGCTGGAGTAGAATATTGCGTTATGGAAGTTTCATCACACTCTCTAGAGTTAGATAGAGTATATGGAATTCAATTTGAAGAAGGAATTTTCACTAATTTAACTAGAGATCATTTAGATTTTCATAAAACCTTTGAAAACTATTATAATGCGAAATTTAAGCTTTTTGAAAGAAGTAATCATAGTATCATAAACTTAGATGATCCATATGGAGCTAATATAGTTAAGGATATAGAAGAAAGAGAAGTAAAGACTAAGGTTTCTACTTTTTCAATTGAAAAAGAGTCAGACTTTAAGGCTTTTGAGATTAAAAGTCACTCAAATGGTTCAGAATTTAAGGTGAATTTAGAGAGTGTAGAAGAGTTTTATATAAATATTCCTGGAGAATATAATATATATAACTCATTAGGTTGTATAATATGTGCACATAACTTAAATATTCCAATGGATAAAATTAAAGAGGGATTAAGTGATGTTGTTATACCAGGAAGATGTGAGTTAGTAGCAAAGGAGAAAAATTTACCTTATAGCATAATAATAGATTATGCACACACACCAGATGGATTAGAAAATGTTTTAACTACAGTAAAAGCCTTTACTAAAAATAGAATGATTTCTGTATTTGGTTGTGGAGGAGATAGAGATAAGGTTAAGCGTCCTCAAATGGGTAAAATAGGATGTGAATTATCAGATATTGCAATAATTACTTCAGATAATCCAAGAAGTGAAGAGCCAATGGATATAATTAATGACATAGTAAAACCACTTAATTATGATAATTTTGTTATTGAAGTTAATAGAAAAGAAGCTATAAGAAAAGCAATGAATATGGCTTTAGAGGGAGATGTTATTGTTATAGCTGGTAAAGGACATGAAACATATCAAATACTAAAAGATGAAACAATACACTTTGATGAAAGAGAAGTTGTATATGATATTTTAGAAGGCAAGTAGAGGTGTTAAAAAATGCTAGAGTTAAATTTACAAGAGATTGTAAAAGCTACTAAGGGAGCTTTATTAAAAGAAGCTGATGTGAAAGAAATAAAGGCTGTATCAACAGATACAAGAAAAATAGAAGAAGGAACTATGTTTATTGCCTTAAAAGGTGAAAATTTTAATGGAAATAACTATGTTTTAGATGCCTTTAATAAAGGGGCTAAAATTGCTATAGTTGATGAAGTTAAATGTGACTTAAATGAATTAAAAGAAGATGTAGCTTTAATTAAGGTTGAGAATACTGGAAGAGCCTTAATGGATTTAGCTAAATTTTATAGAGAAAAATTAGGATTAAAGGTTGTTGGTATTACTGGTTCAGCTGGAAAGACTTCTACTAAGGATTTAGTGGCTGCTGTTTTAAGTGATAAATATAAAGTTTTTAAAACAAAGGGAAATTTTAATAATGAAATAGGATTACCTCTAATGATATTAGAATTAGATAGCACATATGATGTTGCTATTTTAGAAATGGGAATGAGAGGCCTTGGACAAATTAGAGAGCTTGCAGAAATAGCATCACCTGATTTAGGTATTATAACTAATATAGGTATTTCTCACATAGAAATATTAAAAACTAGAGAAAACATATTAAAAGCTAAGATGGAAATAGCAACTTTCTTTGATAAAAACAATACCCTTGTTGTTTGTGGAAATGATGACTTTTTAGGAGCTTTACCTGAGGCTGAATATAAAATAGTTAAAACTGGAGTTGGAGAAAATTTTGAAATAGGAGCTAAAAATATAGCTTTAGAAGAACTTTCATCTAAATTTACAGTTTATGATGGAGAAAAAGAAGAAGAGTTTTCTTTAGATATGCCAGGAGAACATAATATAAGTAATCTTATGTTAGGAATTGCCATAGCAAAAGAGTTAGGTGTTTCCTTTGAAGAAATGAAAAGGGGCTTAAAAAATATTGAAGCTACTTCAATGAGATTAGAGCTTATAAAAAAAGATGGATTTTCAATTTTAAATGATTGCTATAATTCAAGTCCAGTAGCTGTTAAATCAGCTATAGATGTTATGAAAAACATAGAAGGAAAGAGAAGAATAGCAGTTTTAGGAACAATGAGAGAACTAGGACATAAATCAGAGGAAGCTCATGAGGAAATAGGTAAATATGCAAAGGAAAATGGAATAGAAAAAGTACTTTGTTTTGGTGACTTCTCAGAAAATATTAAAGAAGGATATGGAGAAGGATGCACTGTATATAAAAATAAAGAAGAACTAATAAATGATTTACTTAACATTATATGTGAGGGCGATATTATATTAGTTAAGGCATCTAGAAGTTTAAAATTTGAAGAAATAACTAAAGCATTATTAGAAAAGTAAATGGAACTAAGGAGGTGAAGCTGCTTAATAGTTTAAGTAGCAGAATTTTATGGAAATTTTAAAGTCAATGATAGATCCAAAGATAGTAATGGCAATAGTAATAAGTTTTATAGTAGCATCAATATTAGGACCTATTATAATTCCACTACTACATAAACTTAAATTTGGACAAAACATAAGAGAAGAGGGCCCAAAGAGTCATTTAAAAAAAGCAGGAACTCCAACTATAGGTGGATTAATATTTATTTTTGCAACTATTATAACAATGTTTATTATGGTTGGAAATCCAACGGATGAGGCTATGATAGCTTTATATTCCTTCGTAGGATTTGGTTTTGTAGGATTTTTAGATGACTTACTAAAGATAATCAAGAAGAAAAATGAAGGATTAACATCAGGACAAAAAATGATTTTATTATTAATCGTATCAGGATTTTTAACTTGGTATGCTTATAAATATATAGGAACTAGCATTAATATACCATTCTTAAATGGGCAAATTAACTTAGGATTATTCTATATACCAGCTGCAATGTTCTACTTTGCAGGGGTAACAAATGCGGTAAACTTAACAGATGGATTAGATGGATTAGCTACATCAGTTACTGTTTTAGTAACTACATTTTTAGGGATAATTAGTTATAATTTAGGACACATAAGTTTAGCAATATTCTGTGTTGCTTTAGCAGGTGCATTACTTGCCTTCTTAAGATTTAATGCATTCCCAGCTAGAGTATTTATGGGAGATACAGGTTCTCTTGCTTTAGGAGGAGCTGTAGCAATGGTGGCATTAATACTAAAAATGCCTTTAATACTAGTGTTAATAGGAATTATCTACGTAATAGAAACACTTTCAGTTATATTACAGGTTGCTTCATTCAAGCTTACAGGTAAGAGAATATTTAAAATGGCTCCTATACATCACCATTTTGAGCAACTAGGTTGGAGTGAGACAAAGATAGTTTCTGTATTTTCTATAATAACAGTAGTATTTTGCTTCATTGCTTTTGCTTCACTTTAGAAAATTCCTAAAATAGGAGGTTTTTAAATGAAGAAAAAAAAGACTACTAAAAAGAGTAATATTAACCCATTGGATTATGGACTTTTATATACAATAGTTATTTTATTAGCTATTGGGGTGGTCATGGTTTATAGTGCAAGTTCATATTTTGCTATGGTTAACTATAATGATAGTACAGCTTTTTTGAAAAAGCAGGCTTTATTTGCAGTAGTTGGTTTCATAGCTATGATATTTATATCAAGATGTGATTATCATAAACTTAAAAAATTAACAGGAATACTACTTATTATAACTCCTATATTATTGGTTGCTGTTTATGCATTCCCAGCAACCAAGGGAGCACAAAGATGGATAAAGTTAGGTCCACTTTCTTTCCAACCATCAGAACTTGCGAAATATGCGGTAGTTATAATCTTAGCTCATATGATTACCAATAAAGGTGAGCAGATTAAGGAGTTTTGGAAGGGAATAGTTCCTTGTTTCGTAATAGGGGGAGGATTTGCAGCTCTTATACTTGCTCAGAAAAACCTTAGTATAGCAGCTGTAACTGGCTTTGTTACATTTATAATGGTTTTTGTTGCAGGTGCAAGAAAAAGATTTATGTTTGGAGTAATAACTCCAATAATTTTATTTGCAGGTTCATTCTTTACTTTATTTGAGGATTATAGAAGAAGAAGACTTTTAAACTTTATTAATCCTTGGAAAGATCCAGCTGGTGATGGATATCAGCTTATACAATCCTTTTATGCTTTAGGAGCAGGAGGAGTTACTGGACTTGGAATAGGACAATCAAGACAAAAAACACTATACATGCCAGAGCCACATAATGACTTTATATTCGCAATAATAGGAGAAGAGTTAGGGTTAATAGGGTGTACAGTAGTAATATTATTATTTGTAATATTTGTTTATAGAGGAATAAAAATAGCAATGAGTGCTAAAGATGAATATGGAACTTTATTAGCAGTAGGAATTACTTCTATTATAGGATTACAAGCCATAATTAATATTGCCGTTGTAACAGGTTCAATGCCAGTTACAGGAGTTCCACTTCCATTCATAAGTTATGGAGGAACTGCACTAGTGTTTAACTTAATGGCTATGGGAATTCTTCTTAATATATCAAGACAAAGAAATAAAAAGATTGATTAAAGGCGTTTTATACGCCTTTATTTTTTATTAAATTATATGTAGAATTTTAATAGTAATTTTTTTACTATTAGTAATATTTTCTTAAAAACTTAATGAAAAAAATCTAGTAAAATGATATTATTGTTATTGAAATGCAAAATAAAGAAATAAGGAGTAATATGGATACGAACATAAATGAATATATACAAAAAAAGAAAAGAAAAAAGACAAGAAAGAAAATTATATTAGTTAGTATAATACTTATTGTTATATTAGGATTAATTTTAATTAAGACACCTTATTTTAATATAAAAAAGGTTAATGTTAATAATAATAATGTTATAACTAAAGAGAGTATAATAGGAGAAAATGATATTTTAAATCAAAATATATTCTTGCTTAATACTTCCGCTCTGAAGAAAAAAATATTAAGTAACCCATATGTAAAAAGTGTTAAAATATCAAGAAAGCTTCCAGATCAATTAAGTATAAATATAGTTGAAAGAAATGCTACATTTATGGTTAATGATGGTGCTGATTTTTATGTTTTAAATGAAAATTTAGTAATAATGGAAAAGAAAAATTCAGCTGAAGGTCTACAGTTGCCTACAGTAACTGGGTTAACTGTAGAAAATAGATTTTTAGGGGAACCTATGAGTACAGATAAGGATAAAGTTGAGGTTTTAAAAGAGATTGGAGAGGCTTTAAACAAAAGCAAAATAAAGGTAAACTCCGTAGATATATCTAACCTTAATAATATTGTTATAAATAAGGGTGAGGTTCAAATACTTTTAGGAAATTCAGATGAATTAAGTGATAAGTTAACTAAGATGGTTAATATATTAAATGATCCGGCAGGAAATTTTGAAAAGGGATATATAAACATAAGCTTTAATGGGAATCCTGTAATATATAAAGAGAAGTAAGGAGGAGTGCTTTTTGAAGAAGTTATCTTCACAAATTATTATAGGTATAGTTTGTGCTTTGTTAGGGTTTTTATTAACCTATCAATTTAAAATAATAAACAATAAAGAAAAAAACATAATAGAAAATTATAACCAAAATGACATAATGGCAGAAATAGACGGACTTAAGAAGGAAAAAGAAGAGCTTCAAAAGAATAATGATTCTTTAAATAAGAGGCTTAAAGAAATGGAGGATGCAGCAGCTTCTAAAGGGGATGTAAATAATAAAATAAAAGAGCAATTAGATAAAACAAGAATGATTTTGGGAACTGAAGAGGTTAAGGGGCCAGGAATAATTTTATCCATAACACCTAAATCACCATTGCTTACTTCAAAGGATCCTCAATATATAAGTGAAAATGAAATTGTTCATATATTAAATTTATTATCTTTTTCTGGAGCAGAAGCTATTGCTATTAATGATATTAGAATAACTCCACAAACAGGAATAAAGAATGCTAGTAACTTTATTTGGATAGGAAATAACGAGAGAATTTCTCCAAAGGAGAAGTTGACAATAAAAGTTATTGGTAATCAAGATAACTTAATAAAAGGAATTGATTTTCCAGGGGAAATGGACTATGGAGTATTAGGAGGTAATTATGATTATAAATATGAGAAAAAAGATTCAATTACAGTACCTAAGACTACTCAAAACCTATCTTCTGAGTATTTAAAAAAGGTTGATTAGGAAGGTGATTGAATGATAGTATTTATTGGGCTTTTAGTAGGTATAATAATAGGAGTTATATTCCCAGGAAGCATACCAGATAAGTTTTCCCCATATTTATCTATAGCCATAGTTGCATGTTTAGATTCTGTTTTTGGAGCTATAAAGGCTAGTTTAAAGAAAGAATTTCAAGCAGATGTTTTTATATCAGGATTTTTTGGTAATGCAGCTTTAGCAGCTTTACTAGCATATCTAGGTGATAAACTTGGTATACCACTATACTTTGCAGCTGTAATAGTATTTGGTAGCAGAATATTTAATAACTTTGCAGCTATACGAAGGATATTATTAGAGAAAAGCAAAGAACGATAAAGAGGTGATGCTTTGAAAAATAGAGAATTTACTATTTTTATATTTACAGCTTCTGTTATAGTTGGGCTTTTAATATCTATGAACATAAGTTTTGATGGAGTAGAAACCACAAAGGTATTAAATGCTAGAGAATATCAAGAGGCATATAATAAACGTAACAATCTTTATAATGAAATATCAAAGTTAAAGGAAAGTAATAGGGAATTACAGAAAAAAATAAATAATTACTCAAAAAATGATGAGAATAGTAATAAAATTTCAAATGATATGATAGAAGAGGTAAATAATAATTTAATGCTTTCTGGATTAGAAGACGTTAAGGGACCAGGTTTAAAAATAGTCTTAGAGGATGGTGGAGAAGCTTTTAGTGGAGAAGTAGTTGATGATTTCATGAGGCTTTTAAGAACTATTCATGATGATGATATGATAAAAGTTATAAATGAACTTAAGGCTGCAGGAGCAGAGGCAATATCTATAAATAACCAAAGAATAATATATAACACAGAGATATATTGTGGAGGACAGTTTTTAAGAATGAATGGAGTTAAAATACCAGCTCCCTTTTATGTTAATGCTATAGGTGACCCTGAAAAAATGGAGAATCAAATTATGAGAGATGGAAGTTACATTAAAACTCTTATGAATAGAGGAATAAAGGTTCAAATAACAAAAAGTGACGACATTACTATGCCAGCATATATAAGTGATATGAATTCTAAGTATATGGAACCTAATGCAAAGTAAAAGAACTATGTTTTGTAAAAAATTTGTACAAAAAAGAAGGATTTTCTATTCCTATAAAGAAGAATATAATGTAATATATAATTAAAGGAGACAGTAAAAGTGGATATAAAAGAAAATTTAACAAAATTTACAGAAAAAATTCCAAGTAACGTTCAACTTATTGCTGTATCTAAAACAAGAACTATTGAAGAAATGGAAGAGGCCTATGAATTTGGTATTAGAAAATTTGGTGAAAATAAGGTTCAAGAAATAATAAGAAAATTTGATGAGTTTCATCAAGATGTAGAATGGCATTTAATAGGGCATCTTCAAACTAATAAGGTGAAGTATATAGTTGATAAAGTTCATCTTATACAATCATTAGATAGTATTAAATTATTAAAAGAAATAGAAAAGGTATATGGTAAACATAATAAAATTGCCAATACTTTAATTCAAGTTAACATAGGAAGAGAAGAACAAAAGTATGGTATCTTGGAAGAAGAGTTAGATGAACTTATAGAAGCTATAGAAGCTTGTAACAATGTTAATGTTTTAGGTATTATGACTATAATTCCAAAGGGAACAGAAGAAGAATGTAGGGAGTATTTCAGTAAAACTCATAAACTTTTTTGTGAATTAAAAGAGAAAAAGTTTAAGAATATAAAAATGGAGATACTTTCAATGGGAATGTCAGGTGACTATGAAGTTGCCATTGAAGAAGGAAGCAATATGGTTAGAATTGGCCAAGGAATTTTTGGCAAAAGATTATATAAATAGAATTAGGAGGATATGTGTATGTCAAAAGTAGTTAGTAAAATGAAAAGTTTTTTAGGGTTTGATGAATTCGAAGATGAAGATGAAGTAATGGAAGAAGAAGAGGTAATGGAGGAAGAAGAATCATTTGCTCCAGTATTATCTTCTAAGAAAAATGGTAAGGTTGTAAATATTCATACAGCTAATACAGCTAAATTAATGATAACTAAACCATTAGTTTATGATGATGCAACTGAAATCTGTACTGCATTAAAAAATAGAAAGATTGTTGTTATAAACACAACTTCATTAGAGCTTAGAACAGCTCAAAGATTAATAGACTTCGTTGGTGGAGCTTGTTATGCATTATGTGGAGAACTTCAAGAAGTTGAAAAAGGAGTATTTATAGTATCACCTTCAAATGTTGAAGTAAGCAATGAATTAAAGAGTGAATTAAGCAACAAAGGAATGTTCAACTGGGCTTCAAAATAATATGAATAAAAAAGATTTTATAAATTTATTAAATTTAGAAGAGTTTGAAGCATTAAAACTCTTTGAGAGATTTAATTTAGCTAGGACAAAAAATATTTCAGTATTTACTGATGAGTTTTATACTCCAGATGTATGGAGCACTCTTCAAGAAATGAATTTATTTGATGTAAATGTTGAAAGTTTTGGATTTTTTGAGGATGGAGAAAGAAGAGTAATAGCCTTTAATAAGGAAGAATATGATTTGTTTCCAATAAGTCTTTTAAGGATTCAATGCAATACTAAATTTTCAAAATTAGAGCACAAGGACTATTTAGGGTCTATTATGGCCTTAGGCATAAATAGAAACAAAATAGGTGATTTAATTTTAAGAGATGATGGATGCTATGTTGCTGTCCATCATAGTATAATTGACTTTTTAATTAATAATTTAAATAAAATAAGAAATCTTAATTGTAAATGTGAGATAATTTATGATTTAGATGAAATACCTAAACCTAGCTATGAAGAAAAAAATATAATAGTAACTTCTAAAAGGTTAGATTGTATAGTTGCAGCCTTGGGGAACATATCAAGAAGTAAAGCTTTAGATGCTATAAATTCAGGAAGTGTTCTTCTAGACTATAGAATAACAAAAGATAAAAGCAAAGAAGTTTCAGAAGATTCAAGACTTACCATAAGAGGTATTGGAAAGTTTAAAATAAGTAATATTTTTGGGACAACGAAGAGTGGTAGATTAAAATTGACAGTATTTAAGTATACATAGGAGTGTGATTATATGAAATTAACCCCAATGGATATTAACAACAAGGAGTTCAAAAGGGTTTTAAGAGGTTATTGTCCAGAGGAAGTAGATGAATTCTTAGACCAAATAGTCGAAGAATATGAGATTCTTTTTAAAGAAAACACTGCTTTAAAAGAGAAACTTGAAAATTCTAACGATAAGATAGAGCATTATAGTAAAATTGAGAATACAATTCAAAATACTTTATTATTAGCTCAAAATACAGCTGAGCAAGCAAAGGCTAATGCTCAAAAGGAAGCCGATGTAATAATCAAGAGCGCTAATGACACAGCTCAAAGAATATTAGATAAGGCTCATAATGATGTTATACAAATCAATGATGAGTATGACAGAGTTAAACAAGAGTTTACAAAGTTTAGAGCTAAGTTTAGAAGCTTTATGAACTTCCAAATAGATACTTTTGATGATTTAGAGAAAGATTTTATTAAGAATTTTAACATAACTAAGCCAGAGGACGAAACTGAAACAGAAGAGCCACAAGGTATAAAGATTGATTTTGAAGAAGAGAAAGAAGAAAAAACTGAGCTTAAAGACATCTATGAAGTGGAAACACATTTTGATGATGTAAATGAAATTAAAAGCTTCTTTGCTGAAGAGTAAAGAGCTATTAAAAAATCTCACTTTGATTAAGGTGAGATTTTTCTTTTTGTTTAATTAATTGTTGAAATTTAATATTTTATTATATAATATTTAAGATATAGCTTTAAATATTTACTTTAGAATGGAGCAAATAAACTATGAGTTTAAGTAAAGAAGTAATAAAAATAACTGAAGAAGAAAAAGGAATAAGAGCAGATAAATTTTTGGCTCTTAAAATAGATGGAGTTTCAAGAAACTTTATTCAAGGACTTTTTGATGATGGAAAAATTTTAATTAATGGAAAAGCAGAAAAGGGAAAATATAAGCTTTCAGTTGGAGATTGCGTTGAGGTAGAAATACCAGAACCAGAGGAATTAAAAGTTGAAGCTGAGGATATCCCATTAAATATAGTTTATGAAGATGAAGATGTAATAGTAGTTAATAAACCAAAGGGAATGGTAGTTCATCCTGCACCGGGAAATTATACTGGAACTTTAGTTAATGCATTATTACACCATTGTGATGATTTATCAGGAATAAACGGGGTTATAAGACCTGGAATAGTACACAGAATAGATAAAGATACTTCTGGAATATTAGTTGTTGCAAAAAATGATAATGCTCATCAAAAACTAGCAGAACAATTTAAAGATCATAGCATAAAGAGAGAATACTATGCTATTGTTGAGGGAAGATTTAAAAAAGAAGGTGGCACAATTGATGCACCTTTAGGAAGACACCATAGAGATAGGTTAAAGTATGCTGTGGTTAAAGACGGAAAGAGAGCAGTTACTCATTATGAAGTTCTTAAAGTATTTAATTCATGTTCCCTTGTTAAATGTACTTTAGAAACAGGAAGAACACATCAGATAAGAGTTCATATGGCCTTTATAGGGCATCCATTACTTGGAGATACTGTTTATGGCTTAAAGAAACAAAAGAAATTAAGTCAAGAGGGGCAAGTTCTTCATGCTAAAACATTAGGATTTATTCATCCTACTACTGGAGAATATGTTGAATTTGACTCAGAATTGCCAGAGTACTTTGAAAAAATTGTAGAGAAATTAGGAGGGTGTTAGAATATGCAGCTTAAGGCAAGTTTATTAGATGAAAATGCTATAAGAAGAGCGCTTACAAGACTTTCACATGAGATAATAGAAAAGAATAAAGGGGTAGAGGATATAGTTCTTGTTGGAATTAAAAGAAGAGGATATCCTTTAGCAGAGAGACTTTCAGAGTTTATAGAAAAGTTTGAAGGTGTTAAAATTCCTGTTGCTAGTGTTGACATAACATTATACAGAGATGATTTAACTAATGTTAGTGATACACCAAATTTAAATGATCCTAAAATAGATGTGGATATAAGAGGAAAAAAGGTTATTATAGTTGATGATGTTTTATATACTTGTAGAACGGCTAGAGCAGCTATTGATGCAATAATGGATCAAGGAAGACCAGAATTTATACAGTTAGCTGTTTTAGTAGATAGAGGACACAAGGAATTACCAATAAGAGCTGACTATGTTGGAAAGAATATTCCTACATCAAAGGATGAAATAATAAAGGTTCAAATCAAAGAGATTGATGGAACTGATTCAGTTGAAATATATGAAAATTAAAACTAAGGAGTAAATTTTTATGGATTATAATTTAATAGCCACTGCAACTTTTGGCTTAGAGGCTGTTGTTGCAAAGGAATTAAAAGAGTTAGGATATGAAGACCTAAAAACTGAAAATGGAAGAGTTCATTTTGAAGGGGATGAAATGGATATTGCCATAACAAACCTTTGGCTTAGAACTGCAGATAGAGTTTTAATAAAAGTGGCTGAGTTTAAAGCTGAAAGCTTTGAAGAGTTATTTAATAAAACTGTAGAGATTGATTGGAGCAAGTATATACCTGTAGATGGTAAGATGCATGTTGTTGGTAAATCTGTTAAGTCAAAACTTTTCAGTGTTCCAGATTGTCAATCAATAGTTAAAAAAGCCGTAGTTAAGAGTATGAGCAGAAGTTACGGTCAAGATTGGTTTACAGAAGATGGTCCAGTTTATAAAATAGAGGTTGGTCTTTTAAAAGATGTGGTTACCTTAACAATAGATACTTCAGGAGAGGGATTACACAAGAGAGGATATAGAGAACACTCAGGGCAAGCTCCACTTAAGGAAACACTAGCTGCAGCTATGGTTTTACTTTCAAAGTGGAGAGGAGAGCAAACTCTTATAGACCCATGTTGTGGATCAGGAACAATACTAATAGAAGCTGCTATGATAGCTAAAAACATAGCTCCAGGATTACATAGAAAATTCGTTTCTGAAACTTGGCCTTCAATGGATAAGGAAATTTGGGATCAAGTTAGAGAAGGAGCAGAGAAATCTATAAAGAAAATTCCTTTAGATATAACTGGTTATGATATAGATAGTTGGGTATTAAGTACAGCTAAAAATAACGTAAGAAAAGCAGGATTAACTGATTGTATAACTATAGAAAAAAGAAACTTTTTTGATTTTTCAACTAAGAAAAAGTATGGATATATGATTACAAATCCACCATATGGTGAGAGAATAGGTGAAAAAGAAATAGTTTCAAAATTAAATAAACACTTTGGAGAAGTTAAAGAGAAATTAGATACTTGGGATTTTAACATTCTAACAGCATGTCCAGATTTCCAAAAAGAGTTTGGTAGAAAAGCTACTAAAAACAGAAAGCTTTACAATGGTAGACTTTTATGCTACTACTATCAATATTTAGATAATAATTTAAAGAAGTAATTTAAAAAGAATATAATATATAAAAAGTTACAAATAGAATGAAAAGATAACTGTATAAATTATTAGTTTAGTACAGAAGTTAGTAGAATCTATTTGTAACTTTTATTTTATTACTTAAGTTTTTCTAAAGTTATTTCCTTTGGTGAATCCATATAAACTGTCTTGTTAGTTGAGTATATTACCATTCCAGGTTTAGAACCAGAAGGTTTCTTTACATTTTTAACTAAAGTATAGTCTACAGGAATTTTAGTGCCACCTTTTCCTTTACTATAGAAAACAGCTAAGTTAGCAGCTTCTTCTAAGGTTTTATCAGGAATATTTGAACTTTTAACAATTACGTGAGAACCAGGGATATCCTTAGTATGAAGCCAAGTATCATTTTTGTCAGCAAACTTTAAAGTTAAATAATCATTTTGAATATTATTTTTACCAACATAAATATCTATTCCATCAGAAGAAACATAGTGATAAGGCTTAGATTGTTTTTCTTTCTTTTTACCATTATTATTTCTTCTAAATCTTATATATCCTGTTTCTATAAGTTCATTTTTTATAGCATCAATATCTTCATAGTTATCTGCAACCTGTATGCTTGAGGAAACTGAATTTAAGTATTTAAGCTCATCTTCATTTATAGCTAATTGTTCTAAGGCAGATTCTTCAGCTTTTTTTAATTTATTATATTTTTTAAAGTAAAATTGAATGTTTTCAGATGGTGTTTTATTTTCATCAAGTGAAATAGTTAGGTATTCTTCATTCTCACTATAATAATTTAAAAGGTCAACAGATTTATCTCCTTTTTTAATACTATAAATATAAGATGTTAAAAGTTCACCTTTAATCTTAAATTCCTCTTTTTTATCACATTCTTCTAAGGTTTTTTCAAGAACCTTAATCTTTTTTAAGCATCTGTCTATATTAGTATTAACTAATTTTTGAATATCTGCACTTTTTGCATGTAATCTATCTTGTTTATCCTTATTAGCAAAAAAGGCATCTAAAAGTTCACTACTATTATCATAAACTTCTTTGGTACAATGATCTAAAATAGATAAATCTTTAAAATAAAAATCTATAATTTTTTCGTTTTTGTAGAATATAATATTTTGTATATCTTTAAATATGTTATTAAAGTAATTATATATAAAATTGAATATATCATCAAAAACATATGAGTCTCCAAATTGTGATTTAAATAATGAATACATTTCAAGAGAAAGATTTTTACCAACACCAGTTAGTAGCTTTGAAAAGATTTTTTCATCTAATTCATTATTATTTTTGCTTAATTCAGCTTTTAAATCTTCTTTTGAAAAGTCAAAAGGATTTAATTTTTCAGATGCAGGAGGGAATACATAGCTTACACCAGGATATAGAACTCTAAAACTATTTTTATTTGCTGTTATATGTTTTATTGATTCCATAATTTTATTATCTCTCTTCCTTACAAGAGAAATATTACTGTGTCTAGCCATTATTTCTACTACTAAAGTATATACACTATCAAAACCCATTTCATCTTTATTTGCTATATCAATGGAAACAATTCTATCTGTAGATTGTTGATATATGTCAATTATTCTTCCACCTGTTAAATATTTTCTTAATACCATACAAAAAACAGGAGGTTGTAATGGATTATTCTTACTTATTGTAGTAAAATGTAATCTAGGGTATTTGGAACTAGAGGAAATTAAAAGTTTTTTATTTTCCTTTCCACGTACATTTATTATTATTTCATCCTTTTCAGGTTGATTTATTTTGTCAATTCTAGAATTTATTAATGAATCTTTTAATTCATTTATTAAGTTATATAAATAAATACCGTCTAAAGCCATGATTTTCTTTCCTTTCTAAATTGATTGAACTTACAGTTAGTATACATCTTATAATAAAAAGTATCAATAATAGGTAATTTGAGGTGATAATATGAAGTTTTCAAAAATGCATGGAAATGGAAATGATTTTATAGTTATAGAAGATTTAAACAATAAGTATTTAGGTAAAGAGGGAGAAATTGCTCAAAAAATGTGCCATAGAAGATTTGGAATTGGCGCAGATGGGATTTTAATAGTTAGAAAGAATGAAAATTGTGATATAGAAATGGTAATAATAAATTCAGATGGATCTTATGCTGCTATGTGCGGAAATGGAATAAGATGTTTTGCTAAGTATGTCTACGAGAAGGGAATAGTAAAGAAAGATGTGCTAGATGTTTTAACAGGTGATGGAGTTAAAAGAATCTTTTTAGAAGTTGAGAATGATAAGGTAAAAACTATCAATGTAAACATGGGATTTGGAGACTTTAAACCAAAGAATATTCCAGCATTATGTGATGAAGAAATAATAGAAAAAAAAGTAAGTGTAGGAAATGGAAATTTTGAAATAACATCTTTACTTATGGGTGTTCCCCATACTATTATATTTGAGGAGGAAAAATATCCTATAGAATGTGGTAGGGATATAGAAAAGTATGAATTATTTCCTCAAGGAACAAATGTTAACTTCTGCAAAGTAATTGATAGAAATACAATGGAAGTTAGAACTTGGGAAAGAGGTGCAGGCCCAACCTTAGCATGTGGAACAGGAAATTGTGCTTCAGTTATAGCTGCTAATAAATTAGGGCTTGTAGATAAAGAAGTAAAGGTAATAGTTCCTGGTGGAGAATTAAAAGTTAATATTGAAGATGATGGAGTAAAAATGATAGGTAATGCGTCATTTATTTGTGATGGCACATATTTATTTTAGAGAGGGAAGTAAGTAAATGAGGAAAGCTGCTGCTTTAAGTTTATTAGTATTAGTTATTTTATCAACAACCCTTGTGGGATGTAATTTCAACAAAGGGTCTAATGAAGAAGACAGTAAGGGAAAAAAGTTAAAGCTTCCTGAGAGTATTGTGTCTACAATTTCAGGGGAAGATGTTGAGTATTACGAAGTAGAAGGGGATTCACTAAAAAAACTTGATTTAGATCTTAAGGGTCATATGGAAGTTTATAGTGAGGAATTAGGTTTAGCTGTTTATAGGGAATTTGCTGATAAGGGAACAAACTTAATAATAACTAATGGAATTAAGGAACATAAGATATCAGTAGATGGAAATATAGAAGAATTAATTATTAGTCCAAAGGGAACTAAACTTCTATATAGATATAATTCTGGGGATAAAATAGGATACAAGGTTTTAGACTTACAAGATTTTAAGGAATTTGATTTTAATGAGAATTTAGCTATTTCTGGGGAGAATGTTAAATTTATTAATGAGGATCAATTAATTCTATATGGTGTTGACTTAGAAAAAAGACAAAGTGGGCTATATATTTATAATATTAAGGATGGAAGCTATACTTTAGAGAAGCAAATTGTTAAGGCTTTTATAGATTATATTGATTTAGTTGAAAATCAAATTGTTTTATATACTCAAAGCAGTATAGATGGCAAGAAAAATTGCTATATATATAATTTGGATAGTAAAAAAGAATCTGTTATTTCAAATGAGGTTGGAGAAATAGAATCTTTATGTAAAATAGGAAATGTAGTGTATTTTATTGGTACAAAAGGCGAAGGATTAAGAAGCTTGTATTCAATTGATATAACAAATAATAAACTTGATAGATTAGTATATGATTTTCCTAAAAATATATCAGAGAAATCAAAGTTAATTGTTGTTGGAGAAAATATATATTTTCTTGGGTTTAATGATAGCAAAGAAAAAAATGCACTATATAGATATAATCCAAAGGATAAGAGTATTAAACTTATAGATAGCAATAAAGGGCAGTATATTATTATAAAATAGTTAAAAGTTCTAGATTATTAAAAATTTTTAATAATCTAGAACTTTTTTTGTTTAAAAAAGAAATGCCTTGTCAATTATTACTGATGAGGAGGTTGATATATGAAATATACCATTAAAGATATAGATATGAAGCTAATGGAGAATATATCTAAGAATACAGCTTTAGAGATGAATTTAATTGCTTTAAAAGAAAGTTCAGGTAAGATATTTTTTTATACAAGCAAGGAAGAATCAAAGAAAAGGGAGTATTTATCCTTATTATTTAGAGAAAAAGAAATAAACTTTGTAATTGGAAATAAGGATGAAATAGAAATTTTAATTGAAGATTGTTATGGTGGAAAAAGTTTTTCTAAGGATAAATTTATTGAGGAAGAATTAATAAGCCTTATATCTTTAGGCATAGAAAAAAATACTAGTGATATTCATATTGAACCTTTAGAAGAATATGCTAACATTCGCTTTAGAATAGATGGAACTTTAGTTTTAGTTAAGAGAATAAAGAAAAATCTTTATGAAAATTTAGTCAATAAGATAAAGTTAAAAGCTGATATGGATATAAGTGATAAATTAAGATGCCAGGATGGGAAGATATCATTTAAAAATCATGGATATGATTGTGATTTAAGAATATCCAGTATTCCAAGTGCTTTTGGTGAAAAGTTAGTTGTTAGAATTTTATACAAGAAAAATGAGTTTATGAATATTGATAATTTGAGTTTAACGGAAGAGCAAAAAAATAAAATAAATAAACTTTTAAAATTAAAACATGGAATGGTGGTTATAAATGGTCCTACAGGAAGCGGAAAATCAACAACTCTATATGCATTATTAAATTCAATAGATAAGGATGGGATAAATATAAGTACTATAGAAGATCCAGTTGAGTTTACCATAGCAGGAATAACACAAACAAATGTTAATGAGAAGGTTGGATTAACTTTTGCTAATGGATTAAAGCATATATTAAGACAGGACCCTGATGTTATATTAATTGGAGAAATAAGAGATGAGGAAACTGCTAAAATTGCAATAAGAGCTTCTATAACGGGACACAAAGTATATTCAACAATACACGCTAACAGTGGCAATGAAGTTTTTAATAGATTATTAGATATGGGAGTAGAAGGATATTTAGTAAAGGAAGGAGTAAGCTCAATAATAACTCAAAGATTAGTAAGAAAAAGTTGTGAAAAATGTAAAGTGAAAATAGAGCTTAAAAATGAATTAGTTGAGAAATTAAAAGGTGTCAAGTTAAGTTTACAAACTTATTATAAAGGAACTGGATGTGAAGTGTGTAATTGGACAGGTAATAATGGAAGAAAAGCAATTTGTGAAATTATATTTCCAAGAGAATATAAAAGTACAGAAGATATTATTTGGGGAGAAGAACTATTAAAGGCATGTTTTATCTTAGTTAAAAATGGAGAAATATCTTTAGAAGAATATTATTTATTAAAGGAATGTGAGGGGTTAGATGTTTGGGTTTAAAGATGAAGCTTCATACATATGCTTAAATTTAAGCACATATGTAAAATCAGGAATGCCTATAGGACGATCATTGGAGTTAATAAAGAACACTGTAAAAGATAAGAAATACAAAGAATCCCTAAAGAGAATTGAGAAAAAGGTTTTAAATGGAGAATCTTTATCAAAGGCTTTTAAAGAGGAAGGTAACTTATATCCAGATTTAATGAAGGATATGATGAGGATTGGAGAAGAAAGTGGAAACTTAGAAGCGGTATTGGAAAAGTGTGCTAGAAATATATTAGCTGAAAAGGAAATAAAGAATAAAATTACTAAATCTCTTAGATATCCAGTTTCACTTCTTATGGGTTTAATTATTATGATTTTTGGTTATGTAACTTATATTTTGCCACAGTTTGTAGATATGTATGAGTTAAGGAAAATTGAAGGTTCTAAAATTATGACTTTATTAAATAATTATATTAAGTTTGTAGAAGAAAATCCTAATGTTGAAGTAATAGTTTTTTGTTATTTTTCCTGTGCCTTAATTTCGCTTTATCTATTATTTAAAGTAATACCCTCTGAAAAAATCTTAGAAAAGATAGAAGTATATCGAATGTATTATGAAATTAGAATATTATTTTTAATAAACATGATATTAAATAGTGGAATATCCTTAAATAATGCTTTAAGTGTCTTTGAAGAAAGCTTAAGTGATGTAAAGCTTAGGAAATATATTAAGAGTATAAATGAAGAATTAATAAAAGGCGCTACTTTAAGCAGGAGTATAGGAAAAATAAATGTTATTTCTCATGTATCAAAAGGGTTTTTAATAACGGGAGAAGAAAGTGGATTGTTTACTAAAAATATTGAAGAGCTTTTAAAAATAAGAGAAAAAGATTTTGATAGGGTGTTAAATAAAACTGTTGGAAAAATAGAGCCAGCAATGTTTATTATATTAGGATTTGTTATTTCAGCTATGATGCTTTTAGTTTTAGTACCTACCTTTGAAGGAATGAAATATGTGTAGGAAAAGAAAAGGATTTACCCTTAGTGAAGTAATAATATACCTAGCAATAACTTCTCTTATTTTAGCAATACCAACATCATTTATGATTATAAAAGATAGGGGTTACGAATTAAAAGTTGAAGGAGAAATAAGTAAGATTCATGATTTTTTAATGGAAGCAAAACAGTTATCTAAGAAAGATAATTTATATGGAGAAATAATTTTTGATATATTAGACAATAAATTAATCTATGAAAATGCTATTAGAACTACTTCTTTGAGGTTAAATGCAGTTAAAGTAAGTTTTAATAGAAATAATTTAATTACTATAAACGATACTGGGATGATTAGTATAGCTGGAACTATAACAATAATTGATAAAAATAATAAGCAAAGAGAAATAACCATAGTTCCAGGCATATGGAAAATTAATGTTAAGTGATTTATGAGGAAATATAGATATGGAAGATAAGATATATATAAAGAAAGGATATCTACTAGTAGATATGGTTTTAGCATTAGCATTAATATCAATACTTTTCTTAGGGATAGGAAAAAGTTATAGCACTTATATTAAAAACAACTATTACATTAAAGAAAAAAGAAAAGTAGTAGAAATTGTTAACTCTTTAGCTATGGAGTTAAAACACAATATATCCTTTGAAGATTTAAGAAGTATTAATAGTGGAACATATAAAATAAGTAGTTTAAAGATAAATGACTTAATAAATAATGATATTAAAGAATTTCTTGGGAAGAATTTAATATTACATAATAAAAATCATAATGATTTGGGATGGACTATTAATATAAGCCACTTTGATCAATATGAAAGTATTATTAATATAATTTATAAAAATGAAAAACCATATATAAGTGAAAATAAGGAGGTGAAAATATACAAATTTTTAGAAAAATCATTTCAAAATTTAGAAAATCAACCGCAAAAATAAGGAGAAAAGCATATTTATTAATTGAACTATGTATTTATTTAGGTGCTTTAGGAATTATAACCTTAAGTTTAACAAAGAATTTGATTTTTTATGTTAAGGAATATAAGAGATTTATTCCAAAAGAGAAAGAATTAAACTACTTGTTAGATGCAGAGATGTACTTAAATCACAGGTTTTGGGATAATATGGTTGAAGATATAAAGATAAATAAAGATGAAGATAAAGATTATATTGTAGTTAAATTTTGGAGAGACGGTATAGTATCAGAAGATAAAATAGAAATAATAAAAAATAAACTATATGTTTATTATAATTATACAGGATATGGACGGAATTATTCACCTGCACTCATAGAAAATGTTGAAGAATTTGATGTGATGGAAAAAGGAAATTTATTTTATATAAAATTAAAGGTTAAAAATCAAGAAGAAAGGATTTATTGTTATGAAAAGGCGTAAGGGTTTTGTTTCTATAGAAGTTATGTTAGTTTCACTAATTTGCAGCATGATAGTTACTATACTTATGGATAATTCATTTCAAAGGAGAAAAGAACTTGATAGAAGTTTTAAAATAATAGGTGCTAATATAGATAAAAATAATTCAGAGGAACAGTTTTTAAAGTACATGTTAAAAGAAAATATTTTGAATAAGGATACTTTTCAAGATTTAGATTTTTCTTTGAATAATATGAGGGCTAAGTACAGTGAGGAAGAGAAGATTTTAAATATTAAAAATAAAGATAAAATAAGTGGACTTTCTAGGGATACTTACTATGAAATAAAGGTTATAAATGATGATATTATCTTGTCAAAAAGGGGAAATTATGAGTTTGTTAATAAAAACCTTAGTAATTAATGATACAAATGATATTTCAAAACTTAAGGAGTTGAAGGATAAGAGAGTAAAAATTATTCTTTTAAATGAAAAGATATTTATAGAAATACTTAGAGTGGATAAAAAGTGTAACATTGAAGAAAAAATAGAACAGCTTATAAAAGATAGATTTTTTAATTACACACCTTTAGTTCATTACGAGGTATTAAAATATAACAAAAGTTTATTTTTAATAGTGTATTTTATTGGATGTGATGAAAGATTTAAAAGTTTATTATATGAAAGAAAGGATTTTACTTTAACATTTCCTGAACTTAAAAATAAAAATATATCAGTTTTTAATAAAGTTACTTTTGAACTTAAAAATTTAAAAATAAGTATTTACATAAAAGGTAAGCTAGTTTTATTAAAGAGTTTAAAAGATTTTAATATTATTGAAGTAATAGAGGAATGTCTTAAAAGCATAGAGAAAGATTTGGGAGTATCCGTAAAAGACTTTACTTTTAAAATTCAGAAAGAGTATTTAACAGAAGAGGTAAGAGAATGGTTTAAAGGTTTAAAATTAAATGAGATTAGAGGTGAGGAGAATTTATATCAAAAAATATAAAAATTTTTTACCAATTGAATATGTGGAGGAATATAACAAAAAAATAAAGAAAAAGTTAAATATATACATATTACTTTTATTGTTAAGTAATTTGTTTTTTTATGGGAAAATTAAGACTGAAAATAATAAAATAGAAAATTATTTAAGCAAAATAAAGGACGTTAATAGTGAAAAGTCTTTAGATGAAGAATTTTTAGAAGTTATAAATAAATTAAAGGAAATAATTAAAAGTGAAAAGATATTAAATTTAAATTTAGAGGGAAAAAGTTTTGAAGTAGAAGTTAATAGTAATTATAAAAATTCTATTATTAATGATATTAATAATATTAAGGGAAGAATAGAAGATATAAGCTTAGATGAATCTAATAATACTTATATATTAAAAGGAGAATTAAGGTGAAAAAGTTAAAATTAGATGTAACTTTAGCTAATATTTTTATAGTTATTTTATTGATACAAGGCATAGATCTTTTTCAATTAAAAAATTATGAAATTCCAGTAGTAAAAAATGCTATAGAAGAAGATAAAGATTTAAATACAGTATTAAAAAATATAGAAAATAAGGATTGTACTGTTTTACAATTAGAATATAAAGAGGGATGGATAGGTAAAGTTTTATTTACAGGCTCTTTAGAGGATTTAACTAATTATGTTAACTTATTAAAAAATAATAATATTAATATAAAAAATTATAAAATAGAAAAATCAGAAGAATTAAAGTGTTTTTTGGAGCTTAAGGTTGTATAGTCTTGTAAATTTAATGAAAATAATTGCATTTATTATTAGCTTTTGATAAAATATGATTGTTGTTTTACACTTTAAATAGTAAATAAGTAACAAGGTAACTCTAGAGGGTATTAATTTATCTTAAAGGGTTATAATATAAAATGAATTAATAGATTTTGGAGGGATACTTAATGATATCAGGAAGTGATTTAAGAAAAGGAACTACTTTTGAACTGGATGGACAAGTATACACAGTTATAGACTTCTTACACGTTAAACCAGGAAAAGGTGCTGCTTTCGTTAGAACTAAATTAAGAAACGTTATAATGGGTGGTGTTACAGACAGAACTTTCAACCCAACTGATAAATTACAAGAAGCTATAATCGAAAGAAAAGAAATGCAATACCTTTACTCAGATGGAGAATTATACTACTTCATGGATCAAGAAACTTTCGAGCAAATTCCTTTAAACCATGAAAAAGTTGAAGATGCTATAAAATTCTTAAAAGAAAACATGAACGCTGTAATCAAATTCTACAAAGGAGAAGCTTTCTCAGTAGAAGCTCCAAACTTTGTTGAATTATTAATCACTGAGTGTGAGCCAAGTGTTAAAGGAAACACTGCTACTACAGCTATGAAAACTGCAGTTGTTGAAACTGGTGCAACAGTTATGGTTCCTATGTTCGTTGAAGAAGGAAACACTATAAGAATAGATACTAGAACTGGCGAGTACATGGAAAGAGTTTAATAAAAAACTCGATTTAAATGTATTTAAGTCAAATTTATCTAGTGAATATAGATAAAAATAAATTTATGCTAAGCTTTTGAAGCTTAGCATATTTAATATAAGGAAGTGATTTCAGTGAAGGATATTAAAAATAACATTAGCAACTTACTTAAAGCTATGGATAAAAACACTGAGTTAGATAAAGAATTTAAGGATTCCTTACTTAATGTAATTTCATCTTTAGTTGATAAGGTTGAAGAGTTACAAGTTAATGTTGAAACTTTAGATGAAAATGTAAATCTACTAAATGATGATTTGAGTGGAGTACAGGATGAACTTTTTGAAGAGCTAACTTTAGAAGAGCTTGAAGAATATGATGATGAATACTGTGAAGTAGTTTGTGATAAATGTCATAAGCCTATATACATAGAAAAAGATATATTAAACAGATCTGAAAGTATACCTTGTCCTTATTGTGGAAATGAATTTGAAGTTTAATAAACTGTGCCTTATAAAAGGTACAGTTTATTTTTTTATCCAAAATTAGAAAATAGTTAGAATAGTTTTTTATGTAAAGTAATAAATTTAAATATAAGAAAAGAAGAAGCCTCCAAAAAAGATTATTATTTTAAAAATAATTAGAATAATTTCTTATGTAAAGTAATAGATTTAAATAGAAAGGAGAGGAGGTACTTTGAAAGAAATATTTGCTGTATTACCAGAGAAGATAAATTCTTGTTTAAAAGATAAAAGTAATTTAAATAAATTACAAGAGATTAGAGTTAAGGTTGGAAAACCTCTTAACATAGTTTTAGATAATACAGAAACAATTTTCAACTATGTAATAACAAGAGAGGATATTAAAGCCATAATTCAAAAAATAAGTAACTACTCTTTATATGCCTTTGAGGAAGATATAAGGCAAGGATATATAACTATCCAAGGAGGGCATAGAGTTGGATTAGCAGGTCAATGTGTAATAGAAGATAATTCTATTAAAACTATTAGAAATATAACTTCTTTAAATATTAGAGTTTGTAGAGAAATAGTAGGTTGTTCAAATAGTTTAATGAATAGCTTAGTAGAAAATAACAGGGTAAATAATACTTTAATAATATCTCCACCTAAATGTGGAAAAACCACACTTTTAAGAGATATTACAAGAAATATATCTAATGGAATTTCTCAAATTGGTTTTAAGGGAAAGAGAACAGTTGTAATTGATGAAAGAAGCGAAATAGCTGCTTGTTACAATGGAATTCCCCAAATGAATGTAGGAATGAGAACTGATGTATATGATAATTGCATAAAAAGTGAAGGTATGATGATGGCTGTAAGAGGACTTTCTCCAGAGGTTATTATATGTGATGAGATTGGAACTTATAAAGATATGGAAGGATTAATGATGGCATATAATTCAGGGGTTAGTATTATAGCTACCTTACATGGAAGAAATGTTGAAGAATTGTATAGGAGACCCGTTTTTAGGGAGATTGTTGAAAATAATATAATAAATAAAGTTGTAGTTCTTAGTGCTAAAAAAGGAATTGGAACAATTGAGGGTATATATAATGTTTAGAAATATTTAACATAATAAAATTAAATTTTCATAGGTTTTATAAAAATAGCACACCCATTTTAAATTAAATATTTAAGAGATTAAAGCGAAAAAGTATAAAAATAACATATATATTAGCAAAGTTATCTTTAATAGGAGGAGAAAATGAAATCTTTTTTTCTGATTATTATAGTTCTACTTAGTTCTTTAATTGGATACCTGTATGGAGAAGGATTTAGAAATAGACTTTCACAACTTAGAGAGTTAAAAAGAGCTTTAATAGATTTTGAAAATGATATTGTTTATACTTACACTCCTTTACCAGAGAGTATAGAGAGTATAGCTTTAAAAGCTAAAAGTCCAATAAAAGAATTATTTAATGAAATTTCTTTTAAATTAAAAAATAATGAAGTGGAAAATGTATATATGGCTTTTAAAGAAAGTATAAATGAACATAAGAAAGAAATGAATCTAGGGAATAAGGATTTTGAAATTTTATTAGATCTTTCAAAGTCTTTAGGAGAAACCAATGTAGAGGGACAAATTAAGATATTTAATTTAGCAAAGGAAAAGCTAGATATAGAATTAGAGATTGCTGAAGATGAATGTAATAAAAATACTAAGGTATATAGGTATTTAGGGGTTGCAGTAGGTGCAATGATAGCTATTTTTCTTGTTTAGTCTAATAGATTTTTAGAAAAGAAATTTTACTTTTGGACTATTTAATAAGAGTTAAGTTTTAGGGGGAGGCCATATATGTCGGATTTATCTTTGATTTTTCAGATTGCAGGAGTTGGTATAGTGCTTGTTATACTAGATAAAGTTCTTGATCAAAGTGGTAAAAAGGAGTATGCAACTTTAGCTAATATAGTTGGGGTAGTCATAATACTTACCATGATGATTCAACTTATAAGTAGATTATTTTCTTCTGTTAAATCTATGTTTTTATTTTAATAGATTTATGAAATACATTGAGAAGGAGGTGTCTATGACAGTAATCTAAGGTTTAAATAAAGAAAAAGATTACTGGCAAAATCAAATATGGATGTAGTTATACAAGTAATAAGCTTTGTACTTATAAGTTTATTTTTATATCTAGTTTTAAAAGATAATAAGAGCACCTTTGCAGTTTTTCTTCTTTTAGGAGCTGGCATAGTAATTTTTCTTTTTGTAATGCCTTATGTTAATGAAATAATAGCATTTATGCAGGATATAGCAAGAGAGTCTGGAATGGATTCATCATATATTGCTATAGTTATGAAAATTATTGCCATAGCATATCTTTCAACTTTTTGTAGTTATATATGTAATGATGCAGGGGTCACAGTACTAGGTAAGAAGGTAGAGTTTACAGGAAAAATTATGATTCTATTATTAGCTATACCAATAATGGCTAATATTTTGAATTCTATTTTAAGTATAATGTAGGAGCTAAGATATGAAAAAGTTGATAAACATAATATTATTATCTCTTATCTTTGTATTTTGCTTTAACTTAAAAGTTTTGGCGAATGATAACTTAGAGAGTTCAAAAGAAAAAATAGACAATGACTCAAGAATAGAAAGATTTTATGATTATATAAATAATTTAGAAACAGAAGAAGATATATTAGGCAATATGTCTGCTAAGGAATATATAATGAATTATTTAGAAAGTGGAGAAGATCCAATAACCTTAAAGAAAATAGGTGCTTCAATACTTAGTTATATGTTTAGAGAACTTAACATAGTTTTAAAGTTTATTGCTTCAATACTAGTAATTGCTCTTTTAAGTGCCTTACTTAAAAATTTACAGGATGCTTTTAATATTGAAGAAGGAGTAACACAGGTAGCATTTTTTGCTTGCTATGCCCTACTTATAATGCTTTTAACTAAAAGTTTCTTTATATCTCTTAATTTAGGGAAAGAAGTCTTAACTTCAATTATAGATTTTATGAATGTTATTGTTCCTGTTATTGTAATGCTTATAGCTACTTCGGGGGGAGTAACATCAGCTGTTACAATAGATCCTATAGTACTAGGGGCAGTTTCTATAACTCCTAGAATTTACACATACTTTTTATTCCCACTAATATTAGCATACTTTACATTACAGTTTGTTAATAATCTTTCTAGCGAATTTAAAATAGATAGAATGTGTAAGTTTATAAAACAGGTTGTTATTATATCTCAAGGGTTTATATTAACAATATTTGTTGGAATATTAACTTTAAGAGGAATGACGGCAGATACCTTGGATGCAGTGGCTGTAAAAACAGTAAAGTTTGCTGTAGATAATTTTGTGCCTATAGTGGGAAAGGCATTTTCAGATGCAATAACCACAGTAGCAGGATATTCCTTAGCTATGAAAAGTGTAATAACTTCTTTGGGAGTAATAGTTCTCGTTGTAATTGTAATTTATCCAATAATAAAAATAGGCCTTATGGCTATATGCTTTAAACTTACGTCAGCAGTTATTGAGCCTGTTGTTGATTCAAAGATTTCTAGTAGTGTGGAAACTGTTGGAGAAGCCTTATTTATGATAATGTCATGCATAATAAGTGTCAGCATAATGTTCTTTATTATGGCATCTATGATGGCTACGGCAGGTAATTTTATAGTAGGAGGATAGAAATAAGATGGAACTTTTAAAAAATTGGATTTCAACTCTTTGCGTTGTTATAGTCATCATATCTATTGCTCATATAATTTTACCTAATTCTTCAATAAAAAAACATGTTAAATTTGCATTTTCATTAATAATACTTTCTGTAATGCTATCACCAATAATAGGGCTTTTGACTTTAAATAAGGACATAGATGAAACTGTTTTTCAGGATAAAATAAGTGATGTTACAAGTAAAGATGAGGAAAAAAAGTCATTATATGATGAAGAAGCAATTTTAAAAAGTGTTGAGAAAAACTTAGAAAAGTCATTAAAAGATGAATTCTATGAGAATGAGTTTGAAGTTAATTTAATTGGGAAAATAGATTTTGACGAAGTGAAATTTAATATAGAAAAAGCAGAAATTACAGTTTTAGATGAAAAAAAAGTAAAAAAGGTAGATAAGGTTGTTGTTGGAAAAGAAAAGGTTAATAAAGAAGAGAAAAAGGATTCTTTTTTAGAAAAAGTTGAAAAGTTTGTTGAAAAGGAACTTGAAATTTCTCATGAAAATATAATTGTTTCATATGCCTAGGAGGTGGTATAAAGGTGCTGGGGTTCAAAGATAAAATGTCTAAAATTTTGAAACAGAAGAATATTACTAATTTAATAATACTACTTTTATTAGTTATAATGTTTTATTTAGTTGTGTCATATTTTACAGGTGTAAACAATATAACTAAGAATGAGAAAACTAATTTAGAAAAAGTATCAAAAGAGGATATGAATAGTAATAGTCAAAAAGATTCAGAGGTTTTAAGTTATCAAGAAAAACAAGAAAAAGATTTAGAGAGGATATTAGGAAAAATAAATGGAGTAGGATTAGTAGATGTAGTAATAAACTTTCAAAGCAGTGAAGTAAAAGTACCAGCTGTAGATAATTCTTCTCAAAAAAGCACTACAGAAGAAACTGATAGTGAAGGAGGAACAAGAGTTAATTCACAAGAAACAGATGGAGATAAAATCGTTATGTCAAATAGCTCTAATGGAAGTGAACCAGTTATATTAAAAACAGAAAAGCCAGAGGTTTTAGGAGTCATGGTTGTGGCTGAGGGTGCAGAAGATAGCAAGATAAAGTATGAAATAACAAAAGCAATATCAAGCTTATATAACATAAGTGTTGATAAGGTAAATGTATTAGCAATGAAAAAATAAAATTGAAATTTATGGGGGGTTCATTATGAACAGAAAACAAGCAGGGATAATTTTAACACTTTTAGCATTAATAGTTTGTACTGGCGTTCTAGCAACTAGAGTTAACAATCAAATTAAAGAGAGCATGGGAGAAGTTCCTACAGCTTTTGGAGAAAATGATGACAATGCAACTGAAACATCTTCAAATTATTTTTATGAATCAAGAAATTTAAGAGAACAAAAAGATTCTAAAACTATCGATAACTTAAAAGCTATAGTAGAAGATAAGAACACTTCAGCAGAACAAAAAGAAGAAGCTGAAAAAGAATTAACTGAAAAAACTATGGCAAGAGATTATGAAACAAGAATAGAACTTAGTATAAAGAGCAAAGGTTATGAAGATGTAATATGTTTTATAGATGGTGATAATGCTAAGGTTGTAGTTAAGACTAATGAAGAGTTAACTCAAGAGAAAATGGTTGAAATCCAAGATATAGTTATGAATGTATCAAAAGTATATGACGTTGATATAGAAAAAAAATAATTAATTGTATTGTAATTAGTTATTTGCTATAATGAACCTATAACTAATTAAGTTTCGTGAAGATTAGTAGGAGGGTTCAGCTTTATGAATGAAATGAATAGAGATGAAGCTAACTTAGGTATAGTTAATATATCTGATGAAGTTATCGGTGTCGTAGCTGGTATAGCTGCATCTGAGATAGACGGAATACTTGAGATAAATCACAATAATAGCACTGGAATAGGACATAAATTTTCAAAGAAAAGTTTAGGTAAGGGCATTAAGGTTAATGTAGAGAATGGTGAAGCAGTTATAGAAATTGGTGTTACTGTTCAATACGGAATTAAGATCCCTGATGTAGTTTCTCAAGTGCAGGAAAACGTAAGAAGGACTGTTGAAGCTATAACTGGACTTAAGGTGGCACTAGTGAACATATATGTGCAAAACATAATTATCTTAAAAGAAGAAGATAAAAATGAAATATTAAAAAAATAGTAGTCACCCTCTGATTTCAGAGGGTGTTTCATTGTGTTAAATCATTAACTATATGATTAATAATATAAATTAAGACAATAATACTAAATAGAGTATTTTCAAAACATAGGAGGATATAATGAATAGAGTAAAATCAAGAGAATATTTATTACAATTAGCTTACCAAATGGAAATAACTTCAGAAACTGCATTAGAAACTTTCAATTCTTTTATGGAGAACGAAGACATTTCTAAGGATGATTTAGATCTAGCATACATAAAATCAGGATTATTAGGAATAGAAGAAAATAAGGAAAAATTAGATTCTTTAATAGAAAGTCAACTTGTAAAATGGAAATTAAACAGAATTTCAAAAGTTAACTTATCAATTTTAAGAATTTCTACATATGAAATGTTATTTGCAGAGGATGTACCAGGAAAGGTATCAATAAATGAAGCTATTGAATTATGTAAAAAATATTCAGATAATAAATCAGTTTCATTTATAAATGGAGTTTTAGATAAAGTATATAAGAATATGCAATAGGGGCTAAATTTATTTTTACTAGAATGATAAGATTTGGAGGGGCAGGTAATGGATAAAATTTTAAGCGGAAAAACAGTGGCTATAGACATAAAGAGGCAAATTAAGAGTTATACAGAGGAATTAAAAGCTTCTGGAAAGTCTTTAAAAATATCGTCTATACTAGTTGGGGATGATGGAGGCTCAGTATATTACCAAAACTTCCAAGAAAAATTAGCTAATAATTTAGGAATAGACTTTGAGAAGATAAAATTAGATGAAAGTATTTCAGAAGAAAATCTGAAACTTAAGATAGAAGAGTTAAATAAAGATGACAGTGTAAATGGAATAATGCTTTTATTACCTTTACCAAAGCATATTGATGAGAGGGCAGTTACAAATTTAATAGATGCAGATAAAGACTTAGATTGTCTTTCTGAGTTAAGTGTGGGTAGATTCTATAAGGGTGAGAAGTGTTTTATGCCATGCACACCAAACAGTGTAATAACTCTTTTAAAAGCTTATAACATTGAAATTGAGGGGAAAGAAGTTGTTATTATTGGAAGAAGCAATATAGTTGGTAAACCTCTTTTTCAAATGTTTTTAAATGAAAATGCTACAGTAACAGTATGTCATTCAAGAACTAAGAACTTAAAAGAAGTTTGTAAGAGAGCTGACATATTAGTAGTAGCTATTGGAAGGGCTAATTTCATAGATTCTTCTTATGTTAGAGAAGGAGCGGTTGTTATTGATGTAGGAACTAGTGAGGTTAATGGTAAAATAACGGGAGATGTTAATTTTGATGATGTTTATGAAAAAGCATCATTAATTACACCAGTTCCAGGAGGCGTAGGTTCTTTAACTACGACTCTTCTTTTAAAAAATGTTTGTAAGGAGTTAGATTAGAATGAAACTAAAGACATTATCTGTTGGTGAAGTTAATAACTACATTAAAAAGTTAGTTGAAAATGACTTTATATTAAAGAATCTTAATGTCAAAGGTGAAATATCTAATTTAAAATTCCATTCAAGTGGTCATATTTATTTTTCATTGAAAGATGAAAATAGCAAGGTTAACTGCATTATGTTTAAAAATAATGCAGTTAATTTAGATTTTAGACTAGAAGAAGGAATGAAGGTAGAGGTAAAGGCTAGATTAGGTGTTTATCATAAAGAAGGAACTTATCAGCTTTACTGTGAAAATATTAAAAAAGCAGGAATTGGAGAACTTTTTGAAGAATTTCATAAATTAAAAAAAGAACTTAGTGAAGAAGGAATTTTTGATGAAAAATACAAGAGAGCCTTACCAAAATTCCCTAAGAGAATTGGAATAATTACAGCAAGGACTGGAGCAGCAGTAAGGGATATAATAAACGTAATACAAAGAAGAAATAAAGCTTTAGATATTATTTTATATCCAGCAAAGGTTCAAGGAGAAAATGCAGCAGATTCAATAATTGAGGGTATTAGATATTTTAATAATGAGAAATCAGTTGATGTTATCATCTTAGGTAGAGGTGGAGGATCTATTGAAGAACTTTGGGCTTTTAATAATAGAGAATTAGCATATGAGATATTTAATAGTAGAATACCTACTGTATCAGCTGTTGGCCACGAAGTAGATTTTACTATTAGTGATTTTGTAAGTGATATGAGAGCACCTACACCATCAGCAGCAGGAGAGTTAGTATCACCATCATTACAAGAAATGATAAATGATTTATTAAATAAAAAAGAGTTCTTACATAGAGCCATTGATAGAAGATTTTTAAATGCAAAGAGAGATGTAGATTTATTATACAAAGGATTAAAAGGTAATAATCCTACACATATAATTGAAAAAAGAATAAAAGAAGTAAATACCTTAGAAGAAAAGTTAAACTTTTTAGGAAAAAGAAAAATTGATAAGGCAAAAGATGAACTTATTGCTTTAAATAGCATATTACAAACTTTAAATCCATTAAACACTTTAGGAAGAGGATATTCAGTAATAATGGATAAGGAAGATAAAGTAATTAACAAAGTAAGTGAATTAAAAAAGAACGATATGGTAAAAGTGATAATGAAGGATGGTTCCGTTAATATAGATATAAAAATTATTAATGAATAAGGAGCAAAGAGAGATAAAATGGCTAGAAAAGAAACTAATTATGAAAGTATGGTTAGTGAATTAAATGAAATCGTAAAGCAACTTGAAAATGGAGATTTGACCTTAGAAGAGTCTATAAAAAGCTATGAAAATGGCGTTAAAATAATAAATAAACTATATAAAAAGCTCAACACTTTAGAAGGGAAAATAAAGGTTGTTGAAGATGAAAAAGAGGAAGACTTTGGAGGATACAGCAATGAATATTAATAGCTTAAAAGAAGAAGTTGATCAGTCTTTAAAAGCTTATTTTAATAAAGATAGAGAGTACAATAAAGTTTTATATGATTCAATGGCATATAGCATAAATGTAGGAGGAAAAAGAATAAGACCAATATTAATGCTTTTAGCTTACTATATTTATAAAAGTGATTATAAAAAAATATTAACACCTGCAATGGCCATAGAAATGATACACACTTATTCTTTAATACATGATGATTTACCATGTATGGATAATGATGATTTAAGAAGAGGAAAACCTACAAATCATAAGGTTTTTGGAGAAGCTATTGCTGTTTTAGCTGGAGATGCCCTTTTAAATGAAGCTATGAAAATTTTAGTTGATTATTCTTTAGAAGAAGGAAGAAGTGCATTAAAGGCAACTAAGATAATTGCAGACGCCGCAGGATCAGATGGAATGATTGGTGGGCAAATTGTTGATATAATAAATGAAGATAAGGAAGAAATTTCTTTAGAAGAATTAGATTATATGCATTTAAAGAAAACAGGGGAACTTATAAAAGCTTCAATAATGTCTGGGGCTATTTTAGCAGAAGCTTCAGAGGGAGATATTAAAAAATTAGAGGATTTTGGATATAAGTTAGGCTTAGCATTTCAAATAAAAGATGATATATTAGATGTAGTGGGAAATGCAAAAGATTTAGGGAAGAATGTTCACAAAGACCAAGAAAGCAATAAAAATAATTATATAACCATTTTTGGATTAGAAGAGTGTAAGAAAAAATGCGTGAATATAACTGAGGAATGTATAGAGATATTAAGTTCAATAGAAGGAAATACAGAGCCTCTAAAAGTTTTAACCATGAAACTTTTAGAGAGAAAATTTTAATAATAAAGGATTTGGTTTAAATGAGTGAAGTTCTACAGAAAATAACTGATCCTAAAGAAATAAAGGATTTAGATGAGAAAGAATTAGAAATATTAGCTGAAGATTTAAGAGAATTTTTAATTGAAAGTGTTTCAAATACTGGGGGACATTTTGCTTCAAACTTAGGAGTTATTGATTTAACAGTAGCTTTGTTTAAAAATTTTGATTTTAGTGAAGATAGAATAATATGGGATGTTGGACATCAATCTTATGCTTATAAGATATTAACAGGAAGAAAAGATAAATTTAATACTTTAAGACAATATGGTGGATTGTGTGGATTTCCTAAGAGAACAGAAAGTGAATATGATTTTTTTGCCACTGGACATAGTAGTACATCACTATCTTCAGCAGCAGGTATGGCTAGAGCGCAGAGGCTACTTGGAAAAGATAATAAGGTTATAGCAGTTATAGGTGATGGAGCCTTAACTGGAGGTATGGCCTTAGAAGCCTTAAACGATATTGGATATAGAAAAGATAATCTTATAATAATATTAAATGATAATCAAATGTCTATATGTAAAAATGTTGGAGGACTTGCAACCTATTTAAATAAGCTTAGAATGGGTGTAGGTTATAATAAATTAAAATCAGATATTGGATCAACTTTAGATACAACTTCTTTTGGGAAAAGAGTAAAGAACTCTCTTTCAAAATTAAAAGATGGTATTAAAAAAATTGTTGTACCAAGTATGTACTTTGAAGATATTGGATTAAAATATTTTGGTATAGTAGATGGACATAATATTAGAGAATTAAATGAGGTTTTAAGCATAGCTAAAAATATAAAAGGACCAGTTATAATACATACAGTTACTAAAAAAGGAAAAGGCTATGAATTGGCAGAAAAAAATCCTAATAAGTATCATGGAGTATCTCCTTTTGATTTAGAACAAGGAGTAATTTCAAAGTTTGCAAGTAGAAATTATTCTTCTACCTTTGGTGAAGAAATGATTAAATTAGCTAAAAATGATGATAAGATTGTTGCAATTACTGCTGCTATGCCAGATGGAACAGGATTAAAAGATTTTAGAACAGAATTTCCTGAGAGATTTTTTGACGTAGGAATAGCAGAACAACACGCTGTTACTTTAGCTGCTGGAATGGCAGCAGAGGGTTTAAAACCATTTTTTGCAGTTTATTCCACTTTCCTACAAAGAGCTTATGACCAAGTTTTACATGATGTATGTATACAAAAGCTACCTGTTACACTTTGTTTAGATAGAGCTGGCTTAGTTGGAGAAGATGGAGAAACTCATCAAGGTATATTCGATATTTCATTTTTATCTCCAATGCCTAATATGACTATTGTTGCACCTAAGTGTATAGATGAAATGGAAGTTATCTTAAAATGGGCAAGTAATTTTAATGCACCTTTAGCTATAAGATATCCAAGAGGTGGAGATATTGATGTTAATTTAAAACCATTAAGTAAAATAGAATATGGAAAATGGGAAAAGGTTCAAGAGGGAGAGAAGATAGCAATAGTTGCTACTGGCAAAATGGTTCAACATGCTATGATTGCTGCACAAAAGATAAAAGAAGAAAAAAATATAGATATTTTAATTATAAATGCAACCTTTATAAAACCTATGGATAAAGAATTATTAAATTCTTTATCAAAGGATGGATTTAAGATTGTAACTATTGAAGATAATATTAAAAAAGGTGGCTTTGGAGAAGGTGTTCTAGAATATTTAAATGAAATTGGACATAAAGAAAAAGTTGTTACATTAGCATTTAATGATAAGTTTATAGAACATGGTAAGCCTGATATTTTATATAAAATTAATGGGTTAGATGCAGAAGGAATAAAAAACACATTAATTGAATTACTTTAAAGGAGAACATTATGGCAGAAAAAAAAGAGAAAAAAGAAAGACTTGACGTACTTCTTGTTGAACAAGGTATTGCTGAGTCAAGAGAAAAAGCTAAGAGATATATAATGGCAGGTATGGTATTCATAGGAGAAAAGAGAGTTGATAAGGCTGGAGAAAAAGTTCCTGTAAGTTCAAATATCATATTTAGAGGAGAAAAACTACCTTTTGTTAGTAGAGGTGGATTTAAGCTTGATAAGGCAGTTAAATCCTTTGGGATAGACCTTAAAGGAAAGAGATGCTTAGATATTGGAGCATCAACTGGTGGATTTACTGACTGTATGCTTCAAAATGATGCTTCAAAAGTATTTTCAATTGATGTTGGCTATGGACAATTTGCTTGGAAACTTAGAGTAGATCCAAGAGTTGTTTGTATGGAAAGAACTAACGTAAGATATGTAACCCCAGAGCAAATAGGAGAATTATGTGATTTTGCATCAATAGATGTATCTTTTATATCACTAACAACAGTTTTGCCAGCTGTACTTAATCTTTTAAATGATAAGGGAGAAGTTATGGCACTTATTAAGCCTCAATTTGAAGCTGGTAGAGAAAAGGTTGGTAAGAAGGGTGTTGTAAGAGAAGCTTCTACTCATAAAGAAGTAATTAAGAAAATTGTTGATTTTGCTTTATCACACAAATTAAATATATTAGGTCTTGATTTCTCTCCTATAAAAGGACCAGAAGGAAATATAGAATATTTAATATATTTAAAGAAGGATAACAATACAGAAGAGTTTGATTATAATATTATAGATGAAGTAGTAGATAAATCTCATAGTGATTTATAAAAATTAAATTGTTGAATAAGAAATATTAATTTTATAATTACTTTAGATAAACTGCATAGTTAAAGTAAAGGTGTGTTTTGGGGCATGAGAAATATAGGAATTATAATTAATAAAGAAAAAGATAAAGAAAATAAAATTTTAAATTTGGTTATTTTAAAGGTTAAAGAATATCTAAATCCTGATGAAATAAAAGTTATAGACCAATTTTATAAGGGAGATTATAAAGATTTAATGTCTTTAGATCTTTTAATAGTCCTTGGTGGAGATGGAACGCTTTTAGGTGTGGCTAGGAAATTCTCTACAGTTATAGATACTCCAATTTTAGGAATTAACATTGGAAATTTAGGCTTTTTAGTTACAGCTGAGATAAGCGAATTAGATGAAGCTTTATATAGAATAAAGGTTGGTGATTATAAGGTAGAGGAAAGAATGTTACTTTCTTGTACTATAGAAGGGGTAACTTGTTCAGAGGAAAGGGCTTTAAATGATATTGTTGTTGCTAGGGGAACATTATCTAGAATGGCACAATATGAGGTCTTTATAAATGATGAACTTTATGCTACTTTTAAAGGGGATGGAGTTATAATTTCTACTCCAGTTGGATCAACAGCCTATTCTTTTTCAGCTGGAGGCCCACTTATAATGCCAGATTTACAAATAGTATCAATAGTCCCTATATGTCCTCATACACCTAATTCAAGACCTATGATAATAGATGGAAATAACACAGTAAGAGTTAAGCCTCTTATCAATGAATCAGATGTCTTTGTTACAATAGATGGACAAAAAGCATTAAAGTTAGAAAAACACAATGAAGTTTTAATAAAAAAAGCACAAGAATTTTTTAGGATAATTTCATTTGATAATAAAAGTTATTTTAAGGTACTAAGGAAAAAATTGTTTAAGATAGAATAAATATTATGAAGGTGAGTTGAAGATGAAATCTAAGAGACATTCTAAGATAATTGAAATTATAAAATCAACAGCGATAGAAACTCAAGAAGAGTTAGCGGAAGAATTAAAAAAAGCTGGGTTCGATGTTACTCAAGCTACAGTATCTAGGGATATAAAAAATTTAAAACTTGTAAAAAAACAAGATAATAAAGGTCACTATAGATACACAATCATAGAAGAAGAAAAGAATGAAATGGTTGATAGATTAAGCAATATATTAGCCAATACTGTAACTTCAGTAGAAAATGTTGATAAGATGGTTGTTGTTAAAACAATATCAGGTTCAGCATCTGCGGCAGCAGAAGCAATAGATACCCTTCACTTAGGTGAAATTGCTGGGACTATAGCAGGAGACAATACAATATTTATATTAGTTAGAAGCTTAGAAAAAGCAGAAACTCTAGTTTCTAGGATACTAGAAATGATAGAAGGATAGTTAAGGAGGAGAAGTATGCTTTTACAATTAACTATAAATAACTTTGCTTTGATAGAAAAAGCATCTTTGGATTTTAAAGAAGGATTCACTATTTTATCAGGAGAAACTGGAGCTGGTAAGTCTATTCTTATAGATGCGATAAATTATGTTCAAGGAAGTAAATTTAATAAGGACTTAATTAGAACTGGAGAAGAAAAGACTTTTGTAGAGGCTATATTTTCAATAGATGATAATGAGAGGCTTAAAGAAATTTTAGATGATTTAGAAATAGAGTATGATGATACTTTAATAATTTCTAGAGAAACTTTTATAAACGGTAGAAGTAATATAAAGGTTAATGGAAGAAGTATAATAGTAGCTACTTTAAAAAAAATAAGTAGCACACTTCTAGACATACATGGTCAACATAATAATCAAAATTTATTAAATAAAGAAAATCATATAATGTATTTAGATGATTTTGGAGATTCTAAGTTAAGTGAAGATTTAAAAGAATATGGAGAAAAATTCTCAGAGCTTAAGTGTATAGAAAAACAAATAAGTGAATTAAGCAATGAAGGAAAAGATGAAAAACTTTTAAATTATTTAGAATATCAATTAAATGAAATTGAAGAAGCCAAGCTTAGAAATGGTGAGGAAGAAGAATTAACAGAAAGATTTAATGTTCTATCTAATGCAGAAAAAATAAAAAATTCACTGGGGATATCATACAATTTATTAAATGGTGTTGAAAGCAGTGTAGTAGATTCTTTATCAGTAGTAAATAGGGAACTTTCAAATGTTGAAGAGCATTTAGAAAAAATTAAAAATATAAACTCTAAAATAATGGAAATGTATTATGAAATACAAGAGATGGCTAGAGAAATTAGAGATATATGTGATGAAAGTGTTTATGATGGTAATGAATTAGAAGAAATAAATAGCCGTATGTTTAAGATTGCTGCATTAAAGAAAAAGTATGGAAATAGTATAGCTGAAATCTTAGAATATAAAAATAATATTTTATCTCAAATAAATAATATTAAAAATTCAGAAAAAATAATAGAAGACCTTTTAAATGAAAAAAGTAAAGTTGAGAGTGTTTTAAGTGAAATAGCTAATAGAATTCATAATAAAAGAATAGAGCTTTCAAAAATTTTAGAAGAAAATATTCACAAAGAGTTAGCCTATGTTGGTTTAGGAAAATGTAGATTTGAAGTTCTTATTGAGGAAGATGAAACATTTAATTTTAAAGGCAAGGACAAAGTACAATTTCTTATATCAACAAATCCTGGTGAACCTTTAAAGCCTATGGAAAGAATAGTTTCTGGTGGAGAACTTTCAAGAATAATGTTAGCTTTAAAAGCTGTGTTTATAGATAAGGATAAGATTCCTACAGTTATATTTGATGAAATAGACACAGGTATAAGTGGAAGAGTGGCTCAATCAGTTGGAGAAAAGATGTATGAAATATCAACAAAACATCAAGTTTTTTGTATAACACATCTTCCTCAAATAGCAAGTATGTCGGACAATCATTATATGGTTAGAAAAAAAGTAATAGATAATAAGACTTTTTCAAAGGTTGAACCTATAACTTATAACCAAAAAATTGAAGAGGTTGGAAAAATGCTAGGTGGCGTTGAGATGACAAGCAATACATTACTAAGTGCTAAAGAGATGATAGAGCTAGCTGACACAAAAAAAGAAACAATTAAGACTTTTCATACATAATATAGTGGTTTTTAATACAAAATAGAACTGTCAAACAGTTCTATTTTTTTTTATTTTAAAACTAATATGAGAATTTTAGTATATTTTAATTTGATTTGGCTAGAATAACAAAGTTAATACAGGATATTATGATTTTGAAAGGGGCAAATTAAGAATAGAAAAGGAGGAGATAGTTAATGAAAAATATGAACAAAAGAATAAAGATTATATCAATAATAATGATTTCTTTAATATTACTTTTATCCTCTGTAACATTTGCAAAGGATTATTGTGAGAGTAATAATGTTTTTGCAAGTAGTAATTTCTATTCTTTAAATTCTAAGAGTAGTAATGATGAAAAGTTTAAGAACAGATATGGCGTAGCTCTTGTAAATAGTGAACAAGAAAAAAGAGATATAGAGCTTTACGCTGGAGGAAATTCAGTTGGTGTAAGGGTATCAACAGATGGTGTATTGGCAGTAGGGTATTCAGACTTAACAAAAGGAAATGTAGAAATAGCAAGTCCAGCTCAAAATGGTGGTATACAAATTGGTGATAGACTTATAAGTGTAAATGGAAATAAAATAAAAAACTCAAAAGATTTATCAAAAAAAATTAATGAAAGTAAATCAGAAAATGTTGAAATATTGCTTGAGAGAAATGGTGAAGAAATAACAAAAAACATAAAATTATCAAAGAATCAAGATGGTGATTATAAAATAGGTCTTTGGGTAAGAGATTCTACTGCTGGTGTAGGCACACTTACTTTTTATGATAAAGAAAGTGGAAAATATGGAGCAATAGGTCATCCAATAACAGATAGTGAAACAGAGAAAATTCTTTCAATAAAAAATGGAGATCTTTTAAATTCTTCAATAATAAGTATAAAAAAAGGAGTTAAAGGTAATCCAGGAGAATTAAGAGGAATTTTTTCAAGTGACAAGAAACCTATAGGAAATGTTACAGGAAATACACAATGTGGAATCTTTGGTAGTATGAATACAGAAAATTTGAAAAATATTAATAATAAAACTTATAAAGTTGGTTGGAGAGATGAAATTCAACCAGGACCAGCTCAGATTATAACTACTATTGATGAAGAAGGTCCTAAGCTATATGATATTGAAATTGTAAAGCTTACAAAGCAAGAGAGTATTAGTACAAAGAGTATGGTTATTAAGATTACAGATGAAAGATTATTAGAGAAAACTGGTGGGGTTGTTCAAGGAATGAGTGGAAGTCCAATTATACAAAATGATAAAATAATTGGAGCTGTAACACATGTTTTGGTTAATAAACCCGAAATAGGATATGGAATTTATATAGAATGGATGTTAAAGGATGCTAAAATTATATAATAGAAAATAAGTGTGATTAATGTAAATATGTGTTATAATAAATACTAGAAAATTAAATGAATTTTTTAGTATTTATTTTTTTTAGAAGGAAATAAATAAGTTTTGTCGAATATAATTTAAAGTAGAATAGTTGTAAAAAAATGGATATATAAAGTTGGTTAAGGAGAGGAAAGCATGAAGGAATCAAAAATATCTGTATTAATTGCTGATGATAACAAAGAATTTTGCAATATTTTAAATGACTATTTATTAAGTCAAAGAGATATTGTGGTTACAGGAATTGCAAAAGATGGATTAGAAGCTTTAAAACTTATAGAAGAAAAACAACCAGATTTAGTTGTATTAGATATAATCATGCCTCATTTAGATGGACTAGGTGTACTTGAAAGAATAAATTCTCTAGGATTAGAAAAAACTCCAAGAGTAATAGTATTATCTGCTGTTGGACAAGACAAAATTACTCAAAGAGCTATAACTTTAGGTGCAGACTATTATGTTGTTAAGCCATTTGACATGGATGTATTTACAGAGAGAATAAGACAAATGTTTAATAGTACAATATCAGAGGAACCTACTAATAGTAAACCTACAATTAGTGTAGTTGAAGGATCAAAAGGTGAGTATGTATCTTCAGAAGATAGTAAGGAACCTGTAGATTTAGAGGTTGAAATAACTAGTATAATTCATGAAATAGGAGTTCCAGCGCATATAAAAGGATATATGTATTTAAGAGAAGCTATAACTATGGTTGTAAATGATATGGAATTATTGTCAGCTATAACAAAAGAATTATATCCTTCAATAGCAAAGAAATATAATACTACTGCAAGTAGAGTTGAAAGAGCAATAAGACATGCTATAGAGGTTGCTTGGGGAAGAGGACAAATAGATGCTATAAACAAAATATTTGGACATACTATACACAATGATAAGGGAAAACCAACAAACTCAGAGTTTATAGCTATGGTTGCAGATAAATTAAGACTAAAAAACAAGGTTAGTTAAATAGTTAAGATATTTGTTTGTTAGTATTTGAATATCAATAAACTCAATGAATAGAGTGTAATTAGTAAAAATAATGTTATAAAAATATTAATAGGATTAACTTTAGTATAAATATATTTTTATGTATTTATATTTATGAAGAAAGCACTTTTTATCAGCGAAAATATTGCATGGTAAAAGGTGCTTTTTTATAGAGATATATTTTAAATATATTATTAACCTATAAATATATTATATTAAATTAATCCTAGTTTAGTTATATATTATAAATATTACTTTTATTCAAGAAGGGAGGAAGTTAATGTGAGAAAAGCAGTTTATATAGAAGGAAATGAAAAAAAGATTGTTTTAGCTAATTGTATAACTAAATCTGAATATGAAAAAATATATAAAAAAAATTTGGTTTGTCCAATAGATGGCTGTAAAGCAAAGCTTGGCTTTAGAGAAGTAAAAAAGCAGAGAGATGGAAAATATTTTTATACATTACCTAATAATAAACATGTTGATGGATGTCCTTATAAAGTTCAAAAGAAAAGAAAAAGATTAAGAAGAAAAATAGAGGAAAATTTAGGTGAAGATTTTTCACAGATATCTTTTAAAATTTTATAATATTTTATATAAATTACAAAGAATATTTATAGAATTGTGTGAATTTGGAATTTGAGGTGAGAGATATGAATTTATATGAGAGAACTTTAAGTGAGGAGAGCATATTTAAGTGTTCTTTTATGGAACTTGTTAAGCAAAAAGTAAAATTACCAGATGGCAATGAGGCAGAAAGAGATATTGTTAAACATTCAAATGGAGTTTGTGTAATAGCTTTTAATGAAAAAGGGAATATACTTATGGTAGAACAGTTTAGAAAGCCTTTTAATAGAGTGTTTTTAGAATTACCAGCAGGAAAGGTGGACAAGGACGAAATTTTAGGAAAAGCAGCCTTGAGAGAACTAAAAGAGGAAACAGGATATTCAGCTAATAAGATAACATATTTAGGAGAAATAGCACCATCACCAGGATTTTGTGATGAAGTAGTTTACTTATATAAAGCTCATGAACTTAAAAAGGGAGAAACTAATTTTGATCATGATGAATTTTTAAATTTAAAGGAATATCCATTAGAGGAAGTTAAAAAGATGATTATAGAAGGAAAAATAACTGATGCCAAAACTATAGCATGTTTATTTTTCTATGAAAATATTAAATAATGAGAAATAAGAACTAGAGTATGTAAATTTACTTTAGTTCTTATTTTTTTTAATAAATTTAAATAACTTTATTATAAACTTATCATCTAGTCCTAAATATTTAATAGAGCCTTAAAAATAATTTTAAAAAGTATGTATCTTTTTATTATGTTAATCATATCTTTTAATAAATAGCTTTAATGGAGGGGAAGAAGAATTTATGAGGATGTTTTTTAGTGGACTTGTGGAGTCATTAAAAGAAAATAAAATCACTTTTTTATGGGTACTTTTATTCTTTTTAGTTGGAATAGTTTTAGGATCTTATACAGTTTACTATATGAGTGATTTTAATAGGGTTGAAATTACTACTTATTTTAATAACTTTTTAGAGTTTTTAGGTGGAAATTCTGTAGCTTATACAAGTATTCTTGTAGATAGTATAAAGAGTATTCTACCAATGGTTGTAATAATAGTTTTATTAGGTTACACAGCTGTAGGAACACCAATAATTCTTATGATGGATTTAGCGAAAGGTTATGTTATTGGATTTACATTTTCTTTAATAGTTAGCATGTTAGGGAGTAAGGGGATTATGTTAGTCTTATCAGGATTAATGCTTCAGAATTTAATTTTTATTCCAATAATAATGTTAATCAGCGTTTTGGCTATAAGACATTCAGTTACAAAGTTAAAAATGGGAGTATCTAGAGATAGAGTAAGACTTGATGTTAGTAAGGCATATTTAAACTTTCAAGGGCTTTTAAGCTTAATTATAATATCAGGAATACTAATTGAAACATATATATCACCTAATTTAATAAGATTAGTAATTAGTAGGTGATTTCTGTAATATAAATAATTATGTAATAACATTTTGGTTAGGAGTTAATATGAAAGATTTAGTAAGCAAATACGAAGTATATCTAGAATCAATAGGAAAGAGAAAGAATACCGTAAGTGCATACATTACAGATGTCTCTATGTATTTAGATTTTGTAGAGGAAAAAGGATTTAAAGTAAATGAGGATGGATATCCTTTGGTATCTTATGTACAACATCTAAAAGAAAATCATAAGTCTCCATCATCAATTCAAAGAACAATCATCTCTTTAAGAAATTTTTATAATTTCTTAGTAGCAGAAGAATTTTTAAAGAAGGTTCCAAATTTAACTATGAAAAAAGAAAGAGTTGAAAAGAAAAAGCCTTTAGTTTTAACTGTTGAAGAAATAAATAAAATTATGAATTCAACTAATGTTTTAACTGAAAAAGGAATACGCGATAAGGCTTTATTAGAACTTATGTATGCCACTGGAATGAAAGTTTCAGAGCTTATATCTTTAAGAATTGAAGATATTAATTTAGATTCATCTTTTGTAAATTGTAGAGATAGCAGGGGATATGAGAGACTTATACCAATAGGAAAAGCAGCTAAGGAATCTCTTAAAAGATATATTGTGGTAAGAGAAGATAATTCTAAAGGATCAGATAAGCTTTTCTTAAATATGAGTGGAGAACCTATAACTAGGCAAGGAGTTTGGAGAATTGTTAAGGAGTATGCTGTTATTGCAAACATTGGAAAGGATATAAATTTAAATACCTTTAGACATTCTTTTGCAGTGCATTTATTACAAAACGGAGCAAATGCTAAGGTAGTACAAGAACTATTAGGAAATCAAGTTATGACTTATATAGATATGTACTATGATATTATAAACAATGAAAAAATTAACAATATATACAGAAAGGCTCATCCAAGAGCATAATATATATAAGAAAAGGCTTTCATAAAAGTCTTTTCTTTTTATAATTTTTAGCTTTGAAATATTAGAATTTATTAAAAAATACATAAAAATAATTTGAATTTTATAATTAAGAAAAGAAAAATTCATTAATGTTGAAAAAAATATAATATTTTATAGGGTGAAAGTACTTGTAAATAAGGAATCTCTCTGATAAAATAAATTTATGAAAAGGTTATCACAAATTGATAGTGTGGAGGAAAGAAACTTATGAGAATGTATGATTTAATATTAAAAAAGAGAAATGGTGGGGAATTAAGCACTGAAGAAATAAACTTTTTTGTTGATAAATATACAAATGGTGAAATACCAGATTATCAAGTAGCAGCATTATTAATGGCTATATATTTCCAAAAAATGAATAAGAGAGAAACTTCAGATTTAACTATGGCTATGGTTAATTCAGGAGATATATTAGATTTAAGCGAAATACACGGTATAAAAGTAGACAAGCATTCAACTGGTGGGGTTGGTGATACTACTACTTTAGTTTTAGGACCTATGGTTGCAGCTTTAGGAATTCCTGTAGCTAAAATGTCAGGAAGAGGTCTTGGACATACTGGTGGAACAATAGATAAATTAGAAAGTTTTGATGGATTCTCAGTAGAAATGACTAAGGATCAATTTATAAATAATGTTAACAATATAAAATTAGCTGTTGGTGGACAAACAGGAGATTTAGCTCCAGCTGATAAAAAACTTTATGCTTTAAGAGATGTTACAGGAACTGTTGATAATGTATCATTAATAGCTTCAAGTATTATGAGTAAAAAAATTGCAGCAGGTGCTGATGCCATAGTATTAGATGTTAAGGTTGGAGATGGAGCATTTATGAAAACTCCAGAGGCAGCTAGAGAACTTGCAACTGAAATGGTTGGAATAGGTAAACATGTTGGAAGAAATACTGTTGCAATAATTTCAGATATGGATCAACCTTTAGGATTTGCTATAGGTAATGCTTTAGAAGTTAAAGAGGCAATAGAAACTTTAAGAGGAAATGGTCCTAAGGATCTTTTAGAGCTTTGCTTAACACTTGGAAGCAATATGGTTGTTTTAGCAGGTGCTGCTAAAGATACTGATGAAGCTAGAAAAATGTTAATGGAAACAATAACTTCAGGAAAAGCAATTGAAAAATTAAAAGAATTTGTAAAAGCTCAAGGTGGAGATGCATCAGTTATTGATGATATATCAAACTTCCATAATGCTAAATATATAATTCCAGTTAAAGCTACTAAATCAGGGGTTGTAAGCAAAATACATGCTGAAAACATAGGATTAGTTGCTATGGAACTTGGAGCAGGAAGAGCTACTAAAGAAAGTATTATAGATTTAGCTGTTGGTATTGTTCTTCAAAAGAAAAGAGGAGACAAAGTTAATGAAGGTGATATCATAGCATATATCCATGCTGATGATGAAGAAAAAGGTAAGAAAGCAGTAGATGGAATATTAGCTAATTATGAAATATCAGATTCAGTAAAAGATATACCATTAATCTACGATATAGTTAAATAGTTTAAAAATAAAATGTTTTAAAGCTGGTTGGATTCTTGTCAGGTATAGCTAAGATTTATAGTTATGCATCGCAATCTTTGAATAACCATATCTAACAAGGAACCCAACCACTTTAAATAAATTAAGTTTAGGTACTCATTATAGATTTTCTCGTTAAAGTTATCCTATACAAATTAAAGTATAGGATAACTTTTTCTTTTTTGCTTATAATTTATTTCTTTTGGGAGAAAATAAGCAAGAAAGGAGGAGATATTATGAAAAAATACATAAGAAAAATAGCAGCTTTTGCAATATTTTTATCCTTATTTAGCATTGTTTCTTCTGTTCCTGTAAAAGCTGAAGAGGCAATAGAAGTAGAAGCAAGATCAGCTCTTCTTATGGAAGCTAGTACAGGAAAAATAATTTATGAAAAGAATGCTAATGAAAAATTTGCACCTGCTTCAGTAACAAAAATTATGACAATGTTACTTGCCATGGAAAAAATAGATAGAGGAGAAATGAAACTTTCAGATCAAATCACAGTAAGTGAGACTGCTAAGAAAATGGGTGGTAGTACTATGCTCCTAGATGTCGGAGAAGTAAGAACTGTTGAGGAGATTATAAAAGGTATAGGGATAGCCTCAGGTAATGATGCAGCTGTGGCTATGGCTGAATATTTAGGTGGAAGTGAGAGTGGTTTTGTTGAGATGATGAACAAAAGAGCTCAAGAGCTTGGAATGAAAAACACTACATTCAAAAACTGCACAGGTCTTCCTATAGAAGGACATCTATCTACTGCATATGATATTTCTATTATGTCTAGGGAATTATTAAAACATCCTACGATATTAAAATATACAGGAACTTATATGGAAACTATATCAGAAGGAAGAAAATCTCCTATTGAACTTGTTAACCATAATAAATTAGTTAGATTCTTTAAGGGCTGTGATGGTCTTAAAACAGGATTTACTAATGACGCTAAATACTGTATATCAGCTACAGCTACTAGAGACGGAGTTAGAATGCTTTCAGTAATAATGGGAGCTCCAACATTTAAAATAAGAAATAGAGATGCTAGTATGCTTATGAATTATGGTTTTTCTAAGTTTGAAAGTAAGCAAGTAGCTACAAAAGATGGTGAAGTAGAACAAATTCCTATGAGTCAAACAGGGGATAAGTTTATCATAGGAAAAGCTAAGGATGATTTAACTCTAGTTTGTCCAAAGGGTATGGGTGACAAAATAGAGAAAAAAGTTGTTTTAGATGAAAGTAAGAAAAAAATCAAAGAATTTGATACTGTTGGATATTGTGAATATTATCTAGATGGTGAACTTTTAGGTAAAGTTGAATTATATTCAGATAGAGATATGAGAAAAGGTGGAATTATTGATAGTGTTAAATTCAAGGTTAAGAATTTCTTTAATGGTGAAGAGGAAGATAAAGTAGAAGAAAAAACAGAAGAAAAGAGTAATGAAAAATAGAATATTATTTAGACATTTTGATTGTATTGATTAGAATTAAAAATACATACCTATAAGTTGAAAGAAGAACAACTAGCATATAGTCTCCTTATGCTAGTTGTTTTTATATATAAATTTTTCTTTATCTGTATGTAAATTAGGCTAAAGCATATGAGAGAAAGAACTGTTTTTTTATATATAAATATTTATTTATGCTATATAATTTAATTGATTATCTTTAGTCTTTAAGTTTTAATTTTTTAGTTAAATAATTTCTTGGAAAATTTTTGTAGTCTTAATTTTTATAAAATTAACTTCTTGTATACCTTGAGTTTAGTGTTAATTGCTTTTTTATATGATAGTTGTTATGATATTATGTGAAGTTTTGAATAGTAGGAGAAAAAGAAACTATGGAAATGCCAATTATCAAACTTAAAAACTTTGATGGACCTTTTGATTTGCTTTTGCATTTAATCAAAAAAAATGAAATGAGTATTACTGAGATAAAGATTCATGAAATCACAAAACAGTATTTAGAATATATAGCCTTAATGAAGGAACTTGATTTAGAAATAACTTCAGAGTTTATAGTTATGGCAGCTACTTTAATAGAAATAAAATCGAAATCATTACTTCCTAAAGTTAAAGTTGAAGATGAGACTTGTGAGGAAGATCTTCAGAAAATATTAATGGAAAAGCTTCAAGAATATAAAAAGTTTAAGAAAATAAGTGCTTATTTAAGAGAAAGAGAACTTTCTACTGGAGAAGTATTTACAAAAAAAGCTGAAATTATTGAGGTTGAAGTGGACAACAAACTTGATGAAGATTACTTTAAAAATATAACTATGCTTGATCTTTATCAGCTTTATAATAATCTTATGAGAATTTACGGTGAAAAACAAAATGTAAATGTCATGGAGAAAAAGATAAGCGTAGATAAATATAAAATTACTGATAAAATTAACTTCTTAAGGGATAAGCTTAATGAAAAGAGCGTTGTTAGATTTTCTGAGTTTATACCACAGTGCGAATGTAAATTGGAAGTAGTTGTTACATTTATGGCAATGCTTGAACTTATAAAAAGAAGTGAAGTTAAAGTTGTCCAATATGAAAACTTTGGTGAGATTATGATGGAGAAGGTGATAGTAAATGAGTGATATAAATCAAATAGAATTTAGTGAAATATCTAAAAAAGACGAGCTTAAGTCTATTATAGAATCTCTTTTATTTGTTAGTGGAGAGCCTCTTGCTTTAAAAGATATATGTAGAATAGTAGAAGAAGATTTTAAATATGTAGAAGATTTAATGAGAGAATTAATGAATATATATAATGGAGATAGTTCAAGAGGAATAAAAATTATTAGTTTAAATGGAACCTATCAGTTAGTTACTAAAACAAAAAATAGTGAATATGTTCAAAAGCTTTTAAAAAAGAATGTTAGACAATCATTATCTCAGGCTTCTTTAGAAAGTTTAGCAATAATATGTTATAAGCAACCTATTACTAGAGTAGAGATAGATGAGATAAGAGGAGTAAAAAGCGAAAGTGCTATCCAAAGACTTGTTGAAAAAAATTTAGTTGAGGAAACTGGTAGATTAGAGGTTCCAGGAAGACCTATACTTTATGGAACTACAGATGAATTTTTAAGACATTTTGCACTAAATGATTTAGGAGATCTTCCATCTATAGAATTATTTGAAGCAGATGATGAAGTTGCAGCAACAGTGGAAGAGTAGGTACTGATAGCGCTATAAAAAGTAAAATAGTATGATTTAAGGAATTTAGGATAATAATTTATTTATATAAATTAAGAAGGTAGAGAATACTTCATATTCTCTACCTTTTATTATTTGAATAGCAAATTAACTCATTAAATTATAAAGTTTCTATATCTTACTCCCTGCGAAGTAAGAATTTTATTTTTTAGGTTTTAGGTTGTTTTATTATGGAGTTTGATTGGTTGATTTTATTGCATTAGAGGGTATTTATAATGTTTAACTCTTCAATAAAATCAGGAATAGTTAAGAAACTATTTAAATGAGTTAATAAAGCTATAGCAGGCTTTTAATCACAAAAATTAGAATCTTCTTTTTTGTCTTTACATTTTTTATTTCCCATATCCTTAAAGATTTCAATTATTTGAGGAATATTATCAACTATTCTGTCATAAGTGTTAGTTTGATTTACAGGTAATAGTCTTACGGAATCACCTTTAAGAACCAAGAAAGCAACTGGTTTTACACTAACACCAGCACCAGATCCCCCACCAAAGGCAAATCTATCTTCTATTTTTTCAGATTCTTTATTTGGAAGTTCTGAGCCTCCTGAAGCAAAGCCAAAGGAAACTTTTGATATTGGAATTATGTAACTTCCATCTTTAGTTTCTATGGCGTCTCCAACTACAGTATTAACATCTATCATGTCTCGGATATTTTCCATTGTTGTACCCATTAGATTTTCTATTGGGTGATTTGAGTTTATCATGATACAAACCTCCTAAAATTTTTTTAACTCTATTAAAAATAATATTTATAATTTCTTGAAATTGAATAAGTACAGAAATCCTATATATATAATTTGAGCAAAATTTATGGTTATTATACCTTGAACTTCAAAAAATAAGTAATTTTCATTATTAAATTTAGGACTTATGTTTCCAGTAAATTTTTTTAGTTTAAAAAAGTAATACAACTGTGTGTATGTCAAAGATAAAATTTGATGAATAAATCCATATAATAGAGCAGTTAAAGCTGCATCTTCAGTTGAATAATTTAAATCTAATACAACTTTTAAAGAAGGTTTAAATTTACTTTGGTTTAGCAATTTTATTAATTTCATAATGGTAAGGTTAGATGGAGGCTTTAAAAAGGTTCTTTTCTTTTTAGAAGATTTATTTATCTTAGTGTCCTTATTCCCTTTTTTTGAAATTTCTTTTTTTTCTTTATGTGTTCCTAATATTTTATTTAAAGATAATATTTCAAATTTATATAAATTAATCTTTAAATCTTTTTCTGAAAATAGTAATTTAAATTTTAAATTGATTGGAAAAAATAATAAAACTAAAATTATTAACAATAAAAATAATAAAAAAAACTTCAGCACATTATAAACCTCCTTACCATTTATACATTATTGACAATAATAGCTTTAATTATCCAAAAATATACTAGGTTATTAAATTTATAAAGTGGAAAGCTAATAAAAGAAGTTTCATAGAGAAAAAAGCTTAGTTTAAGGAGAGATATTTTATGAAAAAGAAGATTTCAATTCTTATGTTTTTTTTAATAACAATATCTATATGCTCTAATGTTATTGTTCTTGGAAAGGAAAATTATATTCCAGAGGAAGTTTCAATAGAGACTATGGATGTGAAAGATGGATATGGAAAGCAGTGCAAGGACATTACTCCTGATGCACATTTTGCTATTGCCTATGATGCTAAAAATAAAAAGATTTTATATGAAAAGAATGCTTTTAGAAATGTACCTATGGCAAGTACTACGAAAATATTAACAGCTTTAGTTGCCATAAATTATTCTGATTTAGATGAAGAGGTTACAATATCTAAAACTGCAGCAAGTATTAGAGGATCAAAAGTTGGATTTAGAGCTGGGGAAAAGGTTACAATGAGAGAGCTTCTTTTTGGTCTTATGTATAAGTCTGGGAATGATGCTGCCATAGCAATCGCAGAACATATTGGTGGTAGCATAGAGGAATTTTCTATACTTATGAATGATTTTGCTAGAATGTTAGGACTTAAAGATTCAAATTTCCAATCTCCTCATGGACTAGATAGTCAAATGCATTTTTCATCTGCTTATGATTTAGCAGTTTTAATGTCAAAGGCTATGGAGGAACCTTTCTTTAGAGAGATATCAGGAACTAAAGAAGTGGGGGCTGAAAAATATAACTTTACTAGAAGCTACAACAATATAAATAAAATGCTTTGGAGATTACCTAATGCTAATGGAGGAAAAACAGGTTATACGGGTCAAGCAGGAAAATGTTTAGTAAGTTCTGTAGATCATAATGGAAGAAATATAATCATAGTAGTTTTGAATTGTCCAACTAGGTGGGAAGCTACTGAAAGAGTTTATGAATATGTTAAAGAGAATTATTCTTAAAATCAAAGGTGTTATATTAATATTTTGATATAACACCTTTGATTTTTTGTTTTAGATTTTATAAAAAAATATATAAAATAATAATTTTTGTAACATTTTTAATCTCTCAGGGATATTTTAATAGTAAGAATTCAAATGGGAGGGTTTTTATGGATTATGAAGTAATTGATTGTATAGATGCTGGTACGGAATTTTGTCCTTGTCACTTAGCAGAAGAAGGAGAATGCATACTTTGTTCTCAACTTCATGGAAAGTGTTTTTGTGATTGTGTAAACTGGAAAGGCGTTTGCATATATGAAGAATTTGCAAGTAATGGATTTAAAGCTAAGGAAGGCAGAAAAACTTTTACTTGTGATGTTATAGATGCCATAGAAGTTGAAGAAGGATTATTATTTATAGAGTTTAGGGCACCTCATAAACTTTGTATTGATTTACTTGGACCAGGTAAGTTTATATTCATAAGAACTAATGATAATCCATTTTTTGATGTACCTATATCGATTTTAGAATCTGATGCAGATAAAAATATAATAAAAGTACTTATTGAAGTTAGGGGAATAAAAACTAAGAGGCTCTTAAATACTGAGGTCAAAGGAGAAATAACTATAAGAGGGCCTTATTTTAATGGGGTTTTTGGAATAAAAAATATAGATTCAACTAAGAATGGAGATGTTCTTGTACTTTGTAGAGGAATTGGCTTAGCTCCTGCTGTACCAGTTATTAAAAAATTAGCTAATGAAGGAAATAAGGTTAAGATTCTTTTAGATAAGGCACCTTTTAAAGAAAGTTATATAGAAAAATATTTAGAGGGATACGATGTTGAATATATTCCTATGAATTTAATTAATAAAGGTGAAATATCAAATGAAGCAAAGGAAGTTATTAAAAATAGACAATGGGATTTAATCCATTGCGCTGGAGCGGATATATTAACTTATAAACTTATAGAATATTTAAATGATTTGAAAGATGAAGCTACAAAAGTATCTTGTTGTAATAATGCTAAAATGTGCTGCGGAGAAGGGGTGTGTGGAAGCTGTACAGCTAGGTTTGCTGGTCACAAGGTAAAAAGACTTTGTAAGGTACAAAGTGATCCTAGAAAGATATTTGAAGATAGAAGATTCATTTAATAAAGATTAATTTATAGAAGGGAGAGTTTTTATGAAGGTTGTTGTTATTGGTGGCGGATGGTCAGGAGTTGCAGCTGCTATTGAAGCAAAAAAAATGGGAGCAGATGTAGTTCTTTTTGAAAAGACAGATTTATTATTAGGACTTGGTAATGTTGGCGGAATAATGAGGAATAATGGAAGATATACAGCCTCTGAAGAATTAATTGCTATGGGAGGCGGAGATTTAATAAATATAACTGATAAGGTTAGTAGGCACAAGGACATACCATTCCCGGGACATGAACATGCTTGGCTTTATGATGTTAATTTAGTTGAGGGAGAAGTTAAGAGATATGTACAAAGTCTAGGAATTGAAACAAAAATGGTTTCTAGAATCATTGATATAAAACAAGAAGATAATAAAATTTTAGGAGTTTATACAAGTGATGGACAATATTATCCAGGAGATGTGTTCATTGAAACTACTGGTTCAACAGGTCCTATGGGAAATTGCTTGAGATATGGTAATGGATGCTCTATGTGCATTTTAAGATGTCCTTCCTTTGGTCCTAGAATTAGTATAAGTTCAAGGTGTGGAGTGGAAGATATACAAGGAGAAAGAGTTGGAGATGAACTAGGAGCATTTAGTGGTTCATGTAAACTTGCAAAAGAAACTCTTTCAGAGGAAATAAGAAAAGAGCTTGATGAAAAAGGATGTGTTGTTCTTAAGATTCCAAAAGAAGATGTTAATTATGATAAATTAAACACAAAGGTTTGTCAGCAATATGCTCTTAAGGAGTTTGCAGAAAATGTTGTTTTATTAGATACTGGACATGCTAAGCTTATGACTACTTATTATCCTCTTGAAAAGCTTAGAAAGATTAAAGGTCTTGAAAATGCTAAGTATGTTGATCCGTATGCAGGTGGAAAGGGTAACTCTATAAGATATCTATCAGTGGCTCCAAGAGATGATAATATGAAGGTTAAAGGAGTTACTAATTTATTCTGTGCAGGAGAAAAATCAGGACTTTTTGTTGGGCATACAGAGGCTATAGTTACAGGTACTTTAGCTGGACACAATGCAGTAAGACATGCTTTAGGAATTCCTTACTTGATTCTTCCACGAGCAACTGTTTTAGGAGATATAATAGCCTTTGCTAATGAGGAATCTCAATCTAGAGAAGGAAAGAAAAATAGATATACTTTTGCTGGTTCAGTTTATTTTAATAGAATGAAAGAGTTAGGACTTTATACAATAGATAAAGAGGAAATTCAAAAGAGAGTATCTCAATTAAATTTAGATGGCGTTTTCAGTAAAAAGCTTATTTAATTTTAATATTTAATAAAGTGATTGCTTTTCAAGGATAATTATTAAATGTTTAATTAGAAAAACTTGAGTAAATATTTTTATATAAAAAATAAAGTTGTTATTAGATTAAATTTAAAGTGTTAGACAACATTAAAATATAGTTTGAAAACAAAAAGTATCTTTAGAGTATTTATAAATATTAGTTTTATTTGTATTCTTTAGATACTTTATTTTTTATAATTAAGTTAACTAAATTAAAGTAAGTAAATAGAGTGTTAATTTCAATAGAAATTTAATTAGAGTATAAATTTATGTTATAAAATTAAGTTATAGGGGGTGGTGGTATGAAAATATGTAAAGCATGTGGAGAGGTGAATGAGGACGAAAATTTGGTTTGTAAAAATGGGGATTGCTTAAGCAGAGAGTTTGAAGATTATGAAACAGTTAAGAGGAATGTGGATAGCAATTTAAAAAGAAAAGAAAAATTAAAAAGTGTTTTAGAAAAAACAATTTTTGTTATATATTTAATAGGTGTTTTAATTGCATGTACGCTAAATTTTAGACTATTAAGTCTTTCAGAGATAATTTCAACAATAGTTTTAGGAATAGTAGGGGTTATGTGCATAAAATTTACTAGTCTTGTTTTTGAGATTCAGCATATTTTTTCTTTGAAAGATTCTAGTGGAGATAATATGGCTGATATTTGTGAAAGTTATTTAAAAGTAATTGGAGTATTAGCATTAATATATTCAATTTATATATTATTTTAGTTAAAATAATAGGTATTATCATAATATTGAATGGTATTAGGATTTAAACTTATTATTTTTAGTTGAAAGGTACTGTGGATTAATCATAGTACCTTTTGTTAGTTAAAATGTATTAATATGACTTTAATTTAAAGAAATATTAAAGAGAATTTTTGAAATAATGGTATGTAAATCTTAAAAGAGTAATATTAGATTCAGACATAGTAATAGTATATATTAGTGTTTTAGAAAATGTTATAATGGTTAATAAAAAGTTAACAAAAGGGGGCTATATTATGAGAGGAGATGGAAATGAGCTAATTAGAGTTGCATCAAAGAATAATTTCTATACTGAAAGCATTAAAAAAAGAGATAGAAATAAGGAGTTTTTAGAAGTTGAAAAATTATTAGTTTCAGGAGAACAAATCAAGACTTTTATTTTAGATTTATATGGGGATAAATCTTCTTATATTTTTTGTACTGATTTAAGGATAATATATTTAGAAAAAAAAGAAAATTTTCAAAATGAAAAATTTATATTCTTTGAAAAAATTAAATGTATAGAAAGTGACCTTAATTTAAATAAAGGAAGAATAAGAATAAGTTGGGAAGACGATTATTTGTTAATTGAAAACTTAAGTGAAAAAACCATTAGATATATAATTGATTTATATAAGTATTATAGTGAAAAAAATAAGTCTTTTGATTTGAAAGAAAAGGAGTTTTAACAGATAAAATTAAAATAATTTAAATTATAACTAAAAAGCGTGATAATTATCATATTATTATGGATAATATAATGATATAATTCGAGTAAGTATGATAAATTTTTAACAAAGTTATGTTTGTGAACGGAGGAAAAAAGTATGAAAAGAATACAATCTACTTGTAACTATTGTGCTCTTGCGTGTAATTTAGATTTTTACACAGAGGATGGAAAAATAAAAAGAGTAGTTCCAACTCCACATTATCCAGTTAATAAGGGATTTTCTTGTATAAAAGGACTTAATTTAGATAAACAATGCACTAAGTTTAATGGGTCTAAAAAGCCTTTACTTAAAATGAAAGATGGAGAAAGAAAAGCTATAGAATGGAAAGAAGCTTTTGATTTATTTGCTAGTAAGATGACAGCTATTCAAGAAAAGTATGGTAAAGAAAGTGTAGCTTACATAAGTACAGGTCAATTACCAACAGAGGAAATGGCTCTTTTAGGTCATGTAGGAAGAAGCTACATGGGTATAAATGGAGATGGTAATACAAGACTTTGTATGGCATCAGCAGTTGTAGCTTATAAACAAAGCTTTGGATTTGATGCACCTCCATATACTTTAAAAGATTTAGAACTTTCAGATACTATATTCTTTATTGGAGCAAATCCAGTTATAGCTCATCCAATAGCTTGGGGAAGAGTTAGAAAAAATAAGGATGCTAAAATAATTACTATAGATCCAAGAAAGTCTGAGACAGCTATGAATTCAGATATGTGGATTGATATAAAAACTAAGGGAGATTTAGCTCTTTTCTATACTTTAGCAAATGTTCTTATAGAAAAAGGATGGATAGACCAAGATTACATAAATAATTACACAGAGGGCTTTGAAGATTTCAAAGCACATGTTAAGAAATATACATTAGAAGATGTTGAAGAAAGAACAGGAATCTCTAAGATGAGAGTTCTAGAACTTGTAAAAATAATCCATGAAGGAAAGAGAGTTTCATTCTGGTGGACAATGGGAGTTAACCAAAGCTATGAAGCTGTTAGAACTGCTCAAGCCATTATAAATCTTGCTTTAATCACAGGAAATATGGGAAGAGAAGGAACAGGAGCTAACTCTCTAACAGGACAATGTAATGCTATGGGATCAAGAATGTTTAGTAACACAACTGCTCTTTATGGTGGTGGAGAATACAACAACAAAGAGAGAAGAAAAGTGGTTGCTGATATATTAGGTATGGATGAAAATATGCTTCCAACTAAGCCAACTTTAGATTATGAGCAAATAATAAAAGGAATAAATAAGGGAGAAATCAAAGGACTATGGGTAGTTTGTACTAACCCTAGACATTCATTTAGTAACAATGAAGAGTTTAAGAAAGCTATGAAAAACCTAGATTTCTTTGTAGTTCAAGATATTTATGAAGATACAGATAGTTCTAAAGAATGTGATTTATATTTACCTTCAGTTCCAGCTATTAAAAAAGAAGGTTTCTTAATAAATACTGAGCGTAGACTTTCAGCTTTAGTTCCTGTTTTAGAGAAGGAAGAAGATGAATTAAGTGATTATGAAATATTATTAGGAATTGGAGAAGCTTTAGGAATGGGAAGTCTTTTAGACAAATGGAGAACTCCAGAGGATGCCTTTAAGCTTCTAAGAGAATGTAGTAAAGGAATGCCTTGTGATATTACAGGAGTAACTTATGAGAGATTAAGAGATTCTAAGGGAATTCAATGGCCTTGTAGAGAAGGAGAAGAATTAGAGTCTGATGAAAGAAGATTATTTGAAGACGGAAAATACTATACTCCAAGTGGAAAAGCTAAGCTTATTTTTGAAGATGTAACTGAAAATCCAAATGCTACAAATGAAGAGTTTCCATTTAATTTAAACACTGGTAGAGGAACTGTAGGTCAATGGCATACTCATACTAGAACTAGAGAAATACAAGCTGTAACTAATATAGTTTCACAAAAGGCATATGTAGATATAAATAGAAAAGATGCAGAAAAGCTTGATATAAAAGAAAATGATGAGGTTTTAATTCATTCATCAAATGGGCATACATCTAAGTTTATAGCAAGATTAACTGATAATCTTAAAGAAAAAACTTTATATGCACCAATACATTATATAGAAACAAATTTATTAACACCATCTGTATTTGATCCTTATTCTAAGGAGCCTTCATATAAAACAGTTCAAGTTAATATAGAAAAGGTTAGAAAATAGGAGGGGATTACTTTGAAAAGAATAAAAATCAATAGAGATAAATGCGTGGGATGCTTAACATGCACAACTGCTTGTATAGTTTCTCATGATTCAGAGGATACAAGAAGTAGAATTGCAATAACAAGTGAAGGAAAATACACTCCTATTTTCTGTAGACACTGTGATAGACCAGAATGTGTTTACACTTGTATGAGTGGTGCTATGAAGAAAGATAAAGAAACTGGTTTTGTAACTTATGACAAATCAAGATGTGCAAGTTGCTTTATGTGTGTAATGGCTTGCCCATATGGAGTATTAAAAGCTGAACATGAAATGAATAAATATATAATGAAATGTGATATGTGTTCAAGTACAAAAGAAAAAACTCCTCAATGCGTTGCAAAATGTCCAATGGGAGCAATAACTTTAGAGGAGGTAGAAGAATAATATGAGATATATTGTTGTGGGGGCATCAGCTGCTGGAATAAGTGGAGCAAAAACACTTAGAGAACTTGACAAAGATGCAGAAATAATATTAGTTTCAAAGGACGAAAATGTTTATTCAAGATGTATATTACATCATTACATAAGTGGCCATAGAGATATTGAGGCTTTAGATTTTACAGATAGAGATTTCTTTGAAAAATACAACATAGAGTGGAAAAAAGGCTTAGAAGTTAAATCTATAGATGATAGAGAACATGTAATAGTTCTTTCAAATGGAGAAAGCTTAAAATATGATAAGATATTATTAGCAACAGGAGCATCAGCATTCATTCCTCCAGTAGAGAATTTAAGAGAAGCTAAAAATGTTGTTGGATTAAGAAACTTAGAGGATGCTATTAAAATTAAAGAAGAGGCAGAAAAAATTAAAAACGTTGTTGTCTTAGGAGCAGGACTTGTTGGCATAGATGCCATAGCAGGACTTGCATTTAAAGATTTAAATGTTACTTTAGTTGAAATGGGGGACAGAGTCCTTCCAATTCAACTTGATAAATATGCTTCTTCTAAATATGAGAAAAGATTTGAGGATGCCGGAGTTAAATTAAAACTTGGAGTTAGAGCGGAAAAAGTTTTAATTGATGAAAATAAAAATCCAAAGGCATTACTTATAAATACAGGAGAAGAAATTCCTTGCGAACTTATAATAGTTGCAACTGGAGTTAGATCAAATGTAGCATTCTTAAAAGATAGTTCTATAGAAACAGATAGATTTGGATTAATAATAAATGAAAAAGGCGAAACTAATGCAAGAGATGTTTATGGAGCCGGAGATATTACTGGAAGAAATCCTATATGGCCAACTGCTGTAAAAGAAGGTATAATAGCAGCAAACAATATGGTTGGTAATGAAATATTCATGGAAGATTTCTTTGGAAGTAAGAATACAATGAATTTCTTAGGACTTACAACAATGTCTTTAGGCGTTGTTAATGTTCCAGATGATTCTTACACAGAAGAAATTGATATTTCAGGAGAGAATTATAAAAAGATAATCCATAAGGATGGAAAAATTTATGGAGCTATAATTCAAGGTGATTTATCTTATGCAGGTGTTTTAACTCAACTTATAAAAGAGAAGATACACGTGTCAAAGGTTAAAAAACCATTATTTGAAATTGACTACGCAGATTTCTTCAATATAAAAGAAAATTTAGAGTACACATATTAATATAAATTTATTTAATATAAGTATGTAGATTTTAATTTAGAAAATAATAAATTAAAGTTATAATTAGGAGGAAAAGGCTTTGGCTAAGATTGTGAATGTAGTTGCTAGCTGTTCTAATACAGGAAAAACAGTTTTAATAGAAGGGCTTATAAAAGAGCTTAAAAATAGAGGATATACTGTTGCTACTATAAAGCATGATGTTCATGGCTTTGATATAGACAAAGAGGGAAAAGATACTTGGCGTCATAGAAAAGCAGGAGCTGAAGCAGTAATAATTTCCTCAAGAGAAAGAATGGCTCTTATAAGAGAGGTTCAAGAAGAAATTCCTCTAGAAGAGTTAATAAAGCAAGTTGAAGATTTCGATTTTATAATAGTAGAAGGTTATAAAAAGAGCAAATATAGAAAACTTGAAGTATATAGACAAGGTATTAGTAAGAAAATAATAACTCCAAAGGAAAAGCTTATAGGGGTTGCCAGTAATGTTAGCTTATCCTTAGAGGGGGTTAGAGTTGTTGACTTAAATAATTATGAAGAAATTGCTAACCTTGTAATAGAAAATTAGTATAAATCTCCAAGCTTAAAAATCTAAGGAGAAGGTTCTATGATTTTTAAGCCTGGATTACTAAATTATTTAACATTAAGTTTAATAAGAACTTAAATTGTTAATTGGTTTAATTGGGGTAATCCACAGGGTAAGGTTTGAAAGAATTTTGCCTCCACGTATTTTGGGAAGGAGAATAAGCAAAAGTAAAAAACATAGAACTTACATAATAATATTGTTAATTATGTTTTTTAGTTTTAATATTAAGGTCTAAAAAGACTATTTAATTTAATGCTTATTATTCTTGTTGTTATAACAAAAATAATAAGCATTTTATTTTATAAAGGGATGGTGATATTTTGAAAAAATTTATAGCTTTAGAAGAAGCTCTTGAAATATTAAATAAGAACACTAAGGCTTTAAAAAGTGAGGTTGTTAGCATAAAGGATTCTTTAAAGAGAGTTTTGTATGGTGATGTTAAATCTAAGATTAATAATCCTCCCTTTAATAAGTCAGTTTTTGATGGATATGCTTTTAAATCAGAAGATTCTAAGGGAACTTCAAAAGAAAATCCTATAGAGCTTAAAATAGTAGATGAGATATTTGCAGGTGATTTTTCAGAAATAGAAATTAAATCTGGAGAGGCTATTAGAATTATGACTGGAGCTCCAATCCCTGTGGGAGCTGATTGCGTACTTAAGCAAGAAGAAACAGAAAGACATGGAGATTTGGTTAAAATATTTAAGGAAATGAAAGCTAATGAGAATATATCCTTTATGGGAGAGGATATAAAGATTGGAGAAACTTTAATTAAAAAAGGTAAAAGACTTGATTATGCTGATTTAGGCATAATGGCTAGCTCTGGTATAAGTGAGGTTACCGTTTATAAAAAGCCAAGAGTTTCAATAATTAGTACCGGGGATGAGGTATGTGATATAAATTCCACCTTAAAACCAGGAAAAATATATGACAGTAATTTATATAGTTTAAGTGCAAGAATAGAAGAGTTAGGATACAATCTTTTTTCTATGAAACATGTAGGAGACAATATCATAAAAATAGGAAAAGCCATAGAAAAAGCCTTTGAAAAATCAGATATAGTATTTACTACAGGAGGAGCTTCTGTGGGAGAAAAGGATCTTATGCAAAAGGTTGCTGAAAGCATAGGCTTTGAAAAGTTATTTTGGAAAATAAAAATTAAACCTGGCTCTGCAGTTGTATGTAGCAAAAGGGAAGAAAAAATATTAATAAGCCTTTCAGGAAATCCTAATGCTGCCTTAACTACATTTGAATTATTAGGAAAGCCTGTACTTAAAAAATTAGAGGGAGAAGAAAAGGATATAAATATTAAAAGAGAAAAGGGAATATTAATGGATTCTTTTAATAAAAAAAGCCCCAAAAGAAGATTTTTAAGAGGGAATGTTATATATGATGAAAAGGGAGCAAAGGTTTATATAACTCAAATTAAAAGTGGAAATGGTATATTAAGTTCTCTTCTAAATGCTAATTGCTTAATAGAAATTGAAAAAGGAAATGAAGGCTTAAATAGAGGAGAAGTAGTAAACATAATAAAATTATAAATAAATAATTAGCTTAAAAATAAGTTTATAGGAGGTGTATTAAGGTGATAAAAAAGAGCGCTGCTATTTTAGCTGGAGGGAAAAGTAGTAGAATGAATTATAAAAATAAGGCTTTTTTAAAATATGAAGAGGACTATTTTATAGAGAGAATAATAAAAGCCTTAGAAGATTATGAGGAAATAATAATAATATCCAATAATCCAGAAGAGTATAAGGAGTTTGGACTTAAAGTTTTTAAGGATATATATCCTGGTCAAGGGCCTTTAAGTGGAATTCATTCAGCTTTAAATCATATTAAAAATGATTATTGCTTAGTTGTTGCCTGTGATATGCCTTTTATAAATAAAGAAGTAGTTAATTATTTAGGAAATATAAAGGAAGATTATGAAATTTTAATTCCTAAATTTCAGGAAAGACTGCAACCTCTTTGTGCTATATATAAAAGAAGCTGCAAAGATATTATGGAGAAAGAACTTATAAATAGTAGCAATAAATTAATAAAAACCTGTTTTAAATTTTCCATGAAGGTAGTTGAAGAATTCCCTTTTATAGAAAAAGTACATAAAAAAGAAATAAAGAATTTTTATAATATAAATACAGTTGATGAATATGAAGATTTAATAAGGAAAAAAGAAATTTAGGAAACCTTTTATTACTAAAAACACTAGGAGGAGGTGAACTGTTTAAAGTTATTTATATTAAAATGTATAGTTTTAGATGGAGAGAGATTTAAAATAAATAACTTATAACAGGATTAGTATGAAACAAATAAGAGTTGAAGATGCCGTTGGAACAATATTATCTCATGATGTAACTCAAATAATACCAGGTAAGTTTAAAGGAAGAGCCTTTAAAAAGGGCCATGTTATAAGAGAAGAAGATATAGAAAAACTTTTATCAATAGGAAAAGAACATGTTTATGTATGGGAAAAAGAAGAGGGAATGCTTCATGAAAATGAGGCTGCTGAAAGATTAAAGGACTTAGTTTGTGGAGAAGGATTAAGTTTTGGAGAAATAAAAGAAGGAAAAATAGAATTTTTAGCTGATAAAGACGGATTTTTAAAAATAGATAAGGAAAAATTATTAGAATTAAATATGTTAGGTGAAATAATAGTTTCTACAATTCATGGTAATTTTCCAGTTAAAAAAGGTGACAAGGTAGGGGCTACTAGAGTAATTCCACTAGTTATAGATGAAAATAAAATAATAGAAGCAGAAAATCTTATAAAAGATAAGATTATAGAAGTTAAAGAGATAAAAAATAAAAAGACTTTTGCAATAACTACAGGAAATGAAGTTTTTAGTGGAAGAATAAAAGATGCCTTTGGACCTGTTCTTAAGGAAAAGCTTAAGGAATTTAATATAGATCTTGAAAGACAGGTTATTCTTCCAGATGATAAGGAGAAAATTATAGATGAAATAAAAAGAGCTTTAGATGAAGGTGCAGAACTTATACTTTGTACAGGGGGAATGTCAGTAGATCCAGACGATGTTACTCCTACGGCTATAAAGGAATGTGGAGGAGAGTTAATAACATATGGTTCACCTGTACTTCCAGGAGCTATGCTTCTTTTAGCTTATTATAATGATGTTCCTATTATAGGAATACCAAGCTGTGCCATGTATTCAAAAAGAACAGCTTTAGATTTAGTCCTTCCAAGAGTTTTAGCAGATGAAAGATTAACTTTAAGAGATATAGCTGAATATGGTCATGGTGGACTTTGTTTAAATTGCCCAGTTTGTACTTTTCCACATTGTTCCTTTGGAAAGTAATTAGAAATTATTGTTAAAGGTTAGAAAAGTTTGGATAAAGAGATAAAATCATTATTCACCTAAAAGAGGGAATGGAATTTGTATAAAGAAGAAGGTGAGAAAATGAAAGATAAATATGGAAGAGAAATTGACTATTTAAGAATTTCTTTAACTGATAAATGTAATTTAAGATGTGCTTATTGTATGGAGAAAGATCACAATGATTTTATTCAAAATAATAAGCTTATGACTTTAGATGAGATTTTAAGAGTTGTTAAAGAATGTGCTTCTATTGGAATAAAAAAAGTAAGACTTACAGGTGGTGAGCCTCTTGTAAGAGAAGGGGTAGTAGATTTAATAAAAAATATAAATAAAATACCAGAGATAGAAGAGATTTGTTTAACTACTAATGGGATTTTACTAGGAGATAAAGTAAAGGAACTTAGTGAAAATGGATTAAAGAGAGTAAATATAAGTTTAGATACACTAAAAGAAGATAGATTTAAAGAAATAACAAGGATAGGAACCTTAGATAAAGTACTTTATTCAATAGAAAAGTGCTTAGAGAATAATGTTAAGGTAAAGATAAATACTGTAATATTAGAAGATTTCAATAAAGATGAAATTTTAGATTTAATAAACTTAGCTTATAAAAATCCAATAGATCTTAGATTTATAGAGCTTATGCCTATTGGAGAAGGTAAAAAGTTTAAGGGTGTTACTAATAGTGAGATTTTAGAAATTATAAAGAAAGAAAAAAAAGTATTGAGTGATGGAAAAACCTTAAGACTAAATGGTCCAGCTAAATACATAAGCATAGAAGGATTCAAAGGAAAAATAGGCTTTATAAGTGCTATGAGTGATTGTTTTTGTGAGAATTGTAATAGAATAAGGGTCACACCTGAAGGCTTTATGAAACAGTGTTTACATTGGAAGTATGGAATAAACTTAAGAGATAAAATGAGAAATGGAATAAGTGATGAAGAGCTTAGGGAGATAATTAAAAAAAGTATTTATGAAAAGCCAGAAAAACATAACTTTAAAATGAAAGAAAAAGATGAAGATAAAAGATTTATGTATGAAATAGGAGGATAAAAATGAGCAAGGTAAGAGCTATTTGTATAAGTGAAAAGAAAGGTACAGCTAAGGTGCAAGTTCCTAAAGCTGAGTTTATAGAAGATTTCGGAATTAAGGGAGATGCTCATGCTGGGAAGTGGCATAGACAAGTAAGTTTATTAGCTTTTGAAAAGATAGAAGATTTTAGAGTAGATGGTGGAAATGTAGATTTTGGAGCTTTTGGAGAAAACTTAGTTGTAGATGGAATAGAATTAAATAAACTTCCTATAGGACAAAAGATAAAAATAGGAGATGTTCTTTTAGAAGTAACACAAATAGGAAAGAAGTGTCATGATAAATGTGCAATATACTATCAAGTGGGAAGATGTATAATGCCTGCTTATGGTATATTTACGAAGGTATTAAGTGGAGGAGAAATTAGTTTAGGAGAAAAAGTAGAACTTCTTTAAGAGAAATTTTAATATAAAGATTCTAATGGCTTTTATTAGAATCTTTTTTTTATTGTATAATTGTTAATAAAGAATGTATGCTTTGGAAATAGTAATTTAAAAGTTAATGGTAATTTTTTATAAAAATTAGATTTTGAATTTTGTGATAAGTTTTTATATTTAATTAAAAGTTTGGAGGACGGATTAATTGGGAATTTTATTTGATGTAGAGGAAAGACTATCTATATTTAAAAATTTTTATGATGAAATTAGGGTAGTAGATCCTATAAATAATAAAGTGTTTTCAGATGGATTTAATTCAAAAGCGAATGATAAACTTAACAAAAGTAATTACTCATCATGTAGTTGTTATGATATATGGGGAAGAAGTACAATGTGTACTAATTGCATATCTAAAAAAGCCTATTTAGAAAATGATACTTTTATGAAATTAGAATATAACAAAAATCATATATTTTTAGTTATAGCTTCACCAATTGAAATTGAAGAAAGAAAATATATTGTTGAAATATTAAAGGATATAACAAACAATGGAGATATAGTAGATAGAACTGGAGAAATAGATTATTTAGATTTAAACATGAAAAATATAGGAGAAAATCTTGTTAAAGATTATTTAACTGGTGTCTATAATAAAAGATATATAAATCAAAGACTTTCAAAAGAAGTTGATAGAAATTTAAAAAATTCTATACCTACAACTGTAATTATGACTGATATAGACTACTTTAAAAGAGTAAATGATACCTATGGACATTTAATAGGTGATAAAATTTTAAGAGATTTTGCAAAGGTATTAAATAATAATATTAGAGAAAATAGTGACTGGATTGGTAGATATGGAGGAGAAGAGTTCATAATTGTTTTAAATAATACCAATATAAAAAATGCAGTGAATGTTGCTGAGAAGCTTAGAAAAATAATAGAAAAAATGAGCTTTGATTATGGTGAATTAAGTATAAAAATAACTGCTAGTTTCGGAGTTTGTGAGGCTTTAGAAAAAGAAGAGGCATCTGATATAATAAAAAATGTTGATAAAAAGTTATATATGGCAAAAATGACTGGAAGAAATAAAACGGTTTTTTAGTATTATAATAAACTTGTGACTAAAGCAATATTTAGTTTATAGAATTAATTAACTATAAAAGTATAAGAAGGGAGGAATATTATCAAGTTTTAAATTAACATAGTATGTTTCTGAAATAAGTAGATTTTTAATGAATACAAAAATTAATAAGAGTCTTCAGTTAACATAGTAATGTTATTGAAATTTTGATAATTACAAAAATTTTGAGACCTTTAGCAGATATTATGCGTCCTAAAAATTTAGAGGATATAGTTGGACAGAAACACATTGTAGGAGAAGGAACTCCTTTAAATAAACTTATAAAAAATAAGAATATAATGAATTGTATTTTTTATGGGCCACCTGGCGTTGGAAAAACTACTTTAGCTAATATAATTTCAAATTACACTGATAAGAGATTTTATAAAATAAATGCTACTACATCTTCAATAAAAGAAATACAAAGTATAACTTCGGATATAGATAATTTATTAAATTTCAAAGGGATAATACTATATATAGATGAGATTCAGCATTTTAATAAGAAACAGCAACAAGCACTTTTGGAATTTATTGAAGATGGGAGAGTAGTGTTAATAGCAAGTACTACAGAAAATCCATACTTTGCTATACATAAGGCTATACTAAGTAGAAGTACCATATTTGAATTTAAGCCAGTAATTACTGAAGATATAATAATAGCCTTAGAAAGAGCAGTAAGTAAACTTGAAAAAGAGGGGTATTCTATTTCGATTGAAGAAGGAGTTTTAAAATATATCGGAGAAATTTCTCAAGGAGATGTAAGAAAGGCTTACACAGTATTAGAATTAGCTATTAAATCTCAAGAAAAAGATAACATTATTTTAAATAAAGATTATGTAGAAAAATTAGGGCAATCTAATTTGAAATCTGATTCATCAGGAGATGACTATTATAACTTATTAAGTGCTCTTCAAAAAAGTATAAGAGGAAGTGACCCAGATGCTGCAATTCACTATTTAGCTAGACTTATTAAGGGGGGGAATATGGATAGCGTAATTAGGAGAATAGGAGTAATTGCAGCTGAAGATATAGGGCTTGCTCATCCAAATGCTCTTCAGGTTGTAAATAGCGGAATAGATCTTTGTTTGAAAATAGGAATGCCAGAGGCAAGGATAATATTAGCGGAATTAGTAATTTATTTGGCTACCCTACCTAAGTCAAATAGTGCTTATATGGCTATTGATGATGCATTGAGAGATTTAGAAAGAAATAATGCAGGGGATGTGCCAAAACATTTAAAAGATGCTCATTATAGTGGTGCAAGTAATTTAGGTGTTGGTGGTTATTTATATCCTCATAATTATCCTAATAGTTATATTCCTCAAGAATATATGCCTGAAAATATGAGAGGAAAAGAATATTATAAGCCTAAGGATAATAAATACGAAAATAGTATAAAAGCCTACTGGAATAATGTTAAAAATAAACAATAAGGCTCTGAGATAAATATTGATTATTAGATATATATTTATGGCCGTTTTAGTTTTAAAAAGTGATTAAATTTTTAGTTTAAAAGATAAAAATGCTTCACTGTTTTAATAAGAATTTAAATAGTCAGAGCCTTTAATACCTTGTATCTAATGAAACTCTTTTAATATTGTGTTTATAATATATTAGTTAGATAAATTTTCAATTTTAAATTCCATTTTTTAAGTAAAAAATATGTGAATATTATTGTTGACAAATTTACTCGGTTTTGATATTATAATCACATAAAGTACATCGAATTAGTCAGATTTAGAGGTGATTAAATGAAATTATCTACCAAAGGAAGATATGGTGTAAAAGCCATGGTTGATTTAGCTATACATTATGGTGGATCACCTGTGTCAATAAAGTCAATATCGCAAAGACAGAATATATCTGAATATTATTTAGAGCAATTATTTAGTTCTTTAAGAAAAGCTAAGCTTATAAAGAGTATTAGAGGTGCTCAAGGAGGATATATTTTAAATAGACAACCAGAAGACATAACAGTTTCAGATATTATTGAAGTTTTAGAAGGACCAATAGAAATATCAGATTGTTTAGATGGTGTAACTTGCAATAATGTTGATTGTTGTGCGACTAGACTTTTATGGAAAAAGATAAAAACAAGTATAGATGAGGTTACTAATTCAGTAACACTTAAAGATATAGTAGAAGATTATAAAGCTATGAAAGAAAAAAATGAAGCTTTAAAAATTGTTAGTAGGAGTGAAGAAAATGAATAATAGAGTTGTTTATATGGACTACTCAGCAACTACATATGTTAAGCCAGAAGTATTAGAGGAAATGTTACCATATTTCACAAATAAGTTTGGAAATCCATCAGCATTTTACGGAGTTTCAAGAGAATCAAGAATGGCTGTAGACACTGCTAGAGAAAGAGTAGCTAAAGTATTAAATGCTGATACAAATGAAATCTACTTTACTGGTGGCGGATCAGAAGCAGATAACTGGGCAATAAAAGGAATAGCTTTTGCTCATAAAAATAAAGGAAATCATATAATAACTACAAAAATAGAACACCATGCTGTATTACATACTTGCCAATGGCTAGAAAAACAAGGCTTTGAAGTAACTTACTTAGATGTAAATGAAGAAGGTTTTGTTGATTTAGAAGAATTAAAAAATGCTATTACTGATAAAACTATCTTAGTTTCTGTAATGTTTGCAAATAATGAAATAGGAACTATAGAGCCAGTTAAGGAAATAGGGAAAATTTGTAGAGAAAGAAAAGTAATATTCCATACAGATGCAGTTCAGGCTGTAGGAAATGTAAAGATAGATGTTAAAGATATGAACATCGATTTACTTTCATTAGCTGGACATAAAGTTTATGGACCAAAAGGAATCGGAGCTTTATATATAAGAAAAGGTATAAGAATAGATAACTTAATCCACGGTGGTGGTCAAGAGAGAGCTAGAAGAGCTGGAACTGAGAACATACCTGCAATAGTTGGATTAGGAAAGGCTATGGAAATCGCTGGAGAAAACTTAGATGAGCATATAGCTAAAGTTTCTAAGTTAAGAGATAAGTTAATAAAAGGATTATTAGAAGTACCATTTACAAGATTAAACGGACCAAAAGATGGTAGCAAGAGATTACCAGGTAACGTAAATGTATGCTTTGAATTCATTGAAGGTGAAGGAATTCTTCTTTCATTAGACTTTGAAGGAATTTGTGGTTCAAGTGGAAGTGCTTGTACATCAGGATCATTAGATCCATCACACGTGTTATTAGCAATAGGTTTACCTCATGAAATAGCACACGGATCATTAAGATTAAGTTTAGGTGAAGGTACAACTGAAGAAGACGTTGATTATGTATTAGAAAAAGTACCACCAATAATCGCAAGATTAAGAAGTATGTCACCATTATGGAAAAATCATTTAAGAGAAGTAGAAGGAGAGAATTAATCATGATATATAGTGAAAAAGTTATGGATCATTTCAAAAACCCAAGAAATGTAGGAGAAATTAAAGATGCTAACGGAATCGGAGAAGTTGGTAACGCTAAATGCGGAGATATAATGAGAATATATCTTAAAATAGAAAATAATATTGTAGAAGATGTTAAATTTGAAACTTATGGATGCGGATCTGCTATTGCTTCATCAAGCATGGCTACAGAGCTTATAAAAGGAAAAACTGTAGAAGAAGCTTGGGAATTATCAAACAAAGCTGTTGCAGAAGCTTTAGATGGTCTTCCACCAGTAAAAATGCACTGTTCAGTATTAGCTGAGGAAGCTATACACAAGGCTATAAATGATTATAGACAAAGACAAGGATTAGAGCCTTGGGATATGAAAGAACATTCACATGACATACATGAGCATGTTCACGGTTAAGAATAATATTAAAGTGGTGATTTTGTGACAAAGAAAAAGGTTGTTATAGGTATGAGCGGCGGAGTTGATAGCTCCGTTGCTGCTTACCTTTTAAAGGAACAGGGATACGATGTAATTGGTGTTACAATGCAAATATGGCAAGAGGATAAGGAATATGAGGAAAGAGAAGGTGGATGTTGTTCACTGTCAGCAGTGGATGATGCTAGAAGAGTTGCTCAAAAACTAGATATTCCTTTTTATGTTTTAAACTTTAGAGATAGTTTTAAAAGAAACGTAATAGATTATTTTGTAGACGAATATATACAAGGTAGAACTCCAAATCCATGTATTGCATGTAACAAATATCTTAAATTTGATGAGCTTTTACAAAAAGCTAAAGGTATAGGTGCAGACTATGTTGCAACAGGTCACTATGCTAAAATTGAAGAAAGAGATGGAAGATTCCAACTTATAAGATCAAAGGATGATAGAAAAGATCAAACTTATGCTTTATACAATCTAACTCAAGAGCAGTTAGAGCATACTTTAATGCCTTGTGGAGAATTCACTAAGGATAAAATTAGAGAAATAGCTAAAGAGATCGGTCTAGATGTACATAATAAAAAGGACAGTGAAGAAATATGCTTTATTCCAGATAATAATCATGGAAGATACATATGTGAAGCTGCTCCAAACAAAGTTAGACCAGGAAACTTTGTCGATAAGTATGGAAATGTCTTAGGAAAACATAAAGGAATAGTCTATTATACAATAGGACAAAGAAAGGGTTTAGGATTAGCTCTTGGAAGACCAGTGTTTGTTACTGATATAAACCCTGTAACTAATACTGTTGTAGTAGGTCCAGAAGAAGATATATTTAAAACTGATTTAGTTTGTAAAGATGTAAACTTCATATCTATAGATAAACTTGAAGGTCCTATGGAAGTTGAAGCTAAAATTAGATATTCAGCTAGACCAGCTAAGGCTACTATAAGTCCTATGGAAAATGGAAGAGTTAAAGTTTCTTTTGAAGATAAGCAAAGAGCTATAACTAAAGGTCAATCTGTTGTTTTCTATAAAGATGATTTAGTTGTAGGTGGAGGAATAATCGAAAGCCTACTTTAATAGAAAGCTCCCGAAAGGGGGCTTTTTTTCTTTTATATTAAAACTTTTTAAAAGGTTGTTTTAAATATTCAATATAAAGTGCACTATACAAAGTGTATTTATTAAGTGAAAAATATATCCTTACTTTATTTAGTTAATAACTTACCTAGAAATTTTAAGGATTATTATTTAAGTTTACAAAAATAAATTTAAAATACCTATGAAACTATGTATTTTTTGGAAGGATATAGATAATACTAAATATATTACTAATGGCTTTACTTAAATTAGAAAGGGATGACTTTTAGAGTGTATAGAATAAGAGATTTAATTGGGCTTAAGGTTTTTGATTCTAATGGAAAGAAGGTTGGAGTAGTTTGTGATCTTGCTATAGATTATTTTAATGGGAAAGTCATGGGCTTTATAATAACAAAAAAATTATTTTCAAAAAGAGATTATGTGGACTTAACTAATGTTATTTCTTTAAGCGATACTATTATGACAGAAGGGGTACATGTACATAGAGGATTAAAATTTAGCGAGATAAAAAACTTTGATCTTATAAATAAGGATGGCCATATGATAGGAATATTAGAAGATATTTTAATAGACTACGACTTTTATATAAGAGGACTAATAGTGGTAAGTGGATTAGTTGATAAATTTAAAAATGGAAAGCGAGTTATACAATTAAAAGAAACTATTTTAGGAGAAGAAAGCATTTTATTTTTTGGCAATAAAAATATAAATATGAGAATGATTCCAAGAAAATATTTTGGCTAGGTAAATTAAAAAAGGAGGAGTAGGAATGTTTAGAGCTTTAAAAGATAAAAAAAGATTTATAAGAAATTTAATATTAACATTTATAATTTTTTTATTTATATTCCTTTTATATCAATTTGAAGCTTTTAGAGACATTATTTTTATAGTGCTTGTATCAGGGATTTTTGCATATATTCTTAAGCCTCTATATAGATTTTTATGTGAAAGAACAAAAATAAATAAAAACTTTTTAGCTATGTCTATAGTACTTAGTGTAATTTTTCTTATATTATTTTTTTTAACAGTTCTAATTCCAAGTATGTTTAAAGAAGGTGAAAGTTTTGATGGTTTAATAAATGGTATAGAAGCTTTTATAAATGATTTGATTATGAAGATGAAGTTTATGGAATTAGGGATTTTTGATGTTATTGAAGCTCAAGTTACTGAAAAATTAAATATATTATTAGTTAGTTTTGCAACTAGTATCATAAATAATTTAATTAGCTTTTCAGAAAATATTTTAGCTTTTGCTGTTATACCTGTATTAGCATATTATTTTTTAGCTTATGGAGATTTGTTGTCTAATAAATTTTTATACTGTTGTCCAATGGAGAAAAGGGCTCTATTGAAAAACTTAGGAAGAGATGTTGATAAAGTATTAGGTAAATATATTTTAGGACAATTACTTTTAAGCTTAGTGGTTGGAGTTATGACATTTATAGGAATGCTTATATTAGGAATAAAGTTTCCTCTACTATTAGCATTTTTAAATGCATTACTTAATATTATACCTTATTTTGGAGCAGTTTTAGGGGCAATACCTGCAATAGTTGTGGCACTAGTAGAAGGGCCAAATAAAATTTTATGGGTTATATTGACTTTTTTAATAATTCAACAAATTGAAGGAAACTTAATAGCACCTAAAATTACAGCTGAGAGTATAGATATGCATCCAATATTAATCATAATATTACTTTTGATTGGAGAACAAATAGGAGGGCTTTTAGGAATGGTTTTTATAGTTCCTATAGCTGTTGTGATTAAAGTTTTATTTGATGATTGGGATTATTATATGTTTTTGTGATAAAATAGTAAGTAGAGATAGTTTGTAAATAAATTATTTCATATTATAGATAAGGCATAAGAATTTAAAAAAATAGATATATATACAATTTGTAATTATATTGACAGGTAAAGAAATTTTTTTTATAATTTGCCTATAATAACTTAATGAAAAGCGTTGACGAGAATGAGTAGGCATTTATCTTTTAGTCAGAGAGGAAGTGGTTGGTGAAAACTTCTTAAAAGAGATGTTGAAGCTATCTTTGAGCTATAATTTTTAGAGTGATGTAGTTTTACATAATTAGGGTGGTACCGCGGAGCATAGGATTTCGTCCCTTTTAATTAGGGGTGGGGTGTTTTATGTTCTTTTTTTATGTGTGAAACTAATTATAAAATAAAAGAATATCTAGGCTAAGTAGAGGGTTTAATCTTATTTTATAAATAGAGGATTAAACTTAAAGGCTAAAGGATAAATACATAAAATTTGGAGGAATAAATTATGAAATTCATGGGAGCAAATGAATTAAGAGAAAAATATTTAAGCTTTTTTGAAAGCAAAGACCATTTAAGATTACAGTCATTTCCGTTAGTACCTAAAAATGATAAGAGTTTATTATTAATAAATGCAGGTATGGCACCACTTAAACCTTATTTCACAGGTTTAGAAGAGCCACCAAAGAGAAGAATAACAACTTGCCAAAAGTGTATAAGAACTGGTGATATAGAGAATGTTGGTAAAACATCAAGACATGGTACATTCTTTGAAATGCTAGGAAACTTCTCATTTGGAGATTACTTCAAATCAGAAATAATTCCATGGGCTTGGGAGTTTATAACAGAAACTTTAGGAATTCCAAAGGATAAATTATATGTAACTATATATTTAAATGACGATGAAGCGTATGATATTTGGACTAGTAAAACTGATGTAGATCCAAGCAGAATATTCAGATTAGGAAAAGATGATAACTTCTGGGAAATAGGGGTAGGTCCTTGTGGTCCTTGCACAGAGATTCACTTTGATAGAGGAGAAGGAAAGGTTGAAACTGTAGAAGAATTCTTAGAAGCTTCAGATGCTGATAGAATAGTTGAATTCTGGAACTTAGTTTTCACTCAATTTGATAAAGATGAAGAAGGAAACTACAATGAGTTAGCTCAAAAGAACATAGATACAGGTATGGGCTTAGAAAGAATAGCTACAATAATGCAAGGTGTAGATAATATCTTCGAAATAGATACAGTTAAAAACATATTAAATAAAGCATGTGAATTAACAAACTCTAGATATGGAGAAGATAAAGACAAAGATGTATCATTAAGAATAATAACTGATCATGGAAAAAGTGTTACTTTCTTAATATGTGACGGTGTTCAACCATCAAATGAAGGTAGAGGATATGTTTTAAGAAGACTACTTAGAAGAGCTGCTAGACATGGAAGACTTTTAGGGGTTAAAGGTATATTCTTAAATGAAATGGTTGATGCTGTAGTTGAAAACTATGGTGAAGCTTATCCTGAATTAAAAGAAAAAGCTGATTACATTAAGAAGATAATCAAGTTAGAAGAGGAAAGATTTAATGAAACAATAGACTCAGGTATGGATATACTTATGAGCTATATTTCAGAAATGGAAGAAAAAAATGAGAAAGTTTTATCAGGAGCTAAAGCTTTCAAATTATATGATACTTATGGATTCCCTCTAGAGCTTACTCAAGAGATATTAGAAGAAAAAGGCTTAGAGTTAGATATAGAAAACTTTAATAAGGAAATGAAAGAGCAAAGAGAAAGAGCTAGAAATGCTAGAGGAGAAAGTAGCTACATGGGAAGCGAAGAAAGTCCAGTAAACAAAGTGGATGCTTCAATAGTTACTGAATTTGATGGATATGTTAATTTAGAACTTAACTCAAAAGTTATAGTACTAGGAAATAATGAAGAATTTAAAGCTGAACTTAAAGAAGGTGAAGAAGGATTCTTATTAACTGATAAAACTCCTTTCTATGCTGAAATGGGAGGTCAAGTTGGAGATAGAGGAAATATAACTTCAGAAACTGGAATGGCAATAGTCACAGATTGTAAGAAAAATGTTGGTGGAAAATTTGTTCACTACATTAAGGTTATAGAAGGTAGCTTAAAAGAAGGTCAAGAAGTTAAATTATCAGTTGATGCTTCAAGAAGATCTAACATATGTAAAAACCACACGGCTACACACATGTTACATGAAGCTTTAAAAGAAGTTTTAGGAGACCATGTAAATCAATCAGGTTCATATGTTGATGAAGAAAGATTAAGATTTGACTTTACTCATTTTGCAGCTTTAACAGAAAAAGAGTTAGAAAAAGTTGAATTATTAGTAAATGAAAAAATAATGACTGTATCTGTAGTTGATACAAAAGAAATGTCATTAGATGAAGCTAGAAATAGTGGAGCTACTTGTCTTTTCGATGAAAAGTATGCTGAAAAAGTAAGAGTTGTTTCAGTTGGAGATTTCTCAAAAGAATTATGTGGAGGAACTCACGTAGCTAACTCAGGAGAAATTGGATTATTTAAGATAGTTTCAGAATCAGGAGTTGCTGCTGGAATAAGAAGAATAGAAGCTGTTACTGGAATAAGCGCATTAAAATTCATGGAACTTAAAAATAATATGCTTAAGGAAGCTGCTTCAATGCTTAAGTGTAATGAAAAAGATATTGCTAAGAGAATAGCAGCTCAAGCTCATGAATTAAAAGAAAAAGATAAAGAAATAGCAGAACTTAAAGCTAAATTAGTTCAAGGTGCTGAGGATGATATATTAAAAGACAAAGTTGAAATAAACGGAGTTGAATTAGTTACAGCAGAATTAAAAGATGTTGATGGAAATTCATTAAGAGATTTAGCTGATAAAGTTAGAAATAAATTAAATAATGGAATAGTTGTTTTAGCAAGTGACAATGGTGGAAAAGTAAACTTAGTAGCTATGGCAACTAAAAATTCATTAGCTAATGGAGTTCATTGTGGAAAAGTTATAAAAGAAGTCGCAGCAGTTGTAGGCGGCGGCGGAGGTGGAAGACCTGACATGGCTCAAGCTGGTGGAAAAAATCCAGAAAATATAGCTAAAGCATTAGAAAAAGCAAAAGAAGTTGTAGAATTACTTGTAAAATAGTTGTACTTTTATGCAAATATAGTTTATAATGAGTATAAAGTAAAGCGTGAATAAAAACTAATTTAAAAGATAATAATATATGTAAATATATAAATTAAAATATATTTACTGTAAGGGGGTGAGCTGCTAGTAAGCAGCATGTTATGAGTAACAATTTTGACCACACAATGCAGTTTGATTTTAGTAAAAATAAGGAAGATTTAACTAAATCAATATTAACTGATGTATACAACTCACTAAAGGAAAAAGGCTATAACCCGGTTAATCAGCTAGTTGGATACTTAATTTCAGGTGACCCTACTTACATCACTAATTACAACGGGGCAAGAGCTTTAGTAAGGAAACTGGAAAGAGATGAAATACTTGAAGAAGTTATAAAATCTTATCTAGAGATAAAATAACAAAGAGTGCCCGAAAGGGTACTCTTTCGTTTATGTAAGGAGATTCAATGAGAATTTTAGGTTTAGATATCGGAAGTAAAACTATAGGAGTTGCAGTAAGTGATCCACTTGGATGGACAGCTCAAGGTGTAACAACTATAAAAAGAGATTGCTACACTAAAGACGTAGAGGCAGTCATGAAAATATGCAAAGAGTATGGAGTAGAAACTATAGTTGCAGGTATGCCAAAAAATATGAATGGAACAATAGGACCATCTGGAGAAATGGTTAAAAATTTATGTGAACAAATTGAAAAATCATTTGATGGTAAAATAGAGTTTTGGGATGAAAGACTTACAACAGTTGCTGCTCATAGAGCAATGCTAGAAGCGGATTTATCAAGAGCGAAAAGAAAAAAAATAGTCGATAAAATAGCGGCTACTTATATATTACAAGGATACTTAGACAGAATATCAAAATAAAAAGGAGAAGTTAAAATGAATAACGATTTACAACCAATAGTTTTAGTTGATGAAGAAGGAATAGAAACAACATTCAACGTAGTAACTAAATTAGATATAGAAGAAAAAGAATATTTCTTATTATCACCAGAAGGTGAAGAAGACGTAGTTATAGCTATGCAAGTTGTTCAAGACGAAGAGGGAGAAGAGACTTTAGCTCCAGTTGAGAATGATTTTGAAATTGAAATGATAGAAGAAGCTTATGCAACTTTATTCGCAGAAGAAGAATAACGGTAAAGTGAGGTTTTAATATGGCAAATACAGCTTCAGTAGATTTTGATGCTTTAAAAGAAGAATTAAAGAAGAAGGGTTATAAGTTAACTCCTCAGAGAAGAGCTATAGTTGATACTATAATACAAAATGAGGGTAAACACTTAACTGCTGAGGAAATTTATGACGAGGTTAAGAAAAGCTGTCCAGAGATTGGATTAGCTACCGTATATAGAACAATAATTCTTCTAGAAGAGATGGGTGTAATCTATAAGTTAGATTTAGAAGATGGATGCAGTAGATATGAACTTGCTCATGATGATGAAGAGCATAGACACCATCATCTAGTTTGTAATAAATGTGGAAAAGTTTTTGAGGTTGAAGCGGATTTATTAGACGAACTAGAAGAAGAGATTGAAACTAAATATGGCTTTGAAATATTAGATCATACAGTAAAGTTTTTCGGAATATGCAAGGATTGTAAAAATGAATAGAGAAATTTTCTCAAATGAGGAAACCTCTTTTATACATAAGCGTACTACTACAAAAAAGAGGAGGGAAAATATGAAACGTGAAAAGCTAAAGGTTAAAATTATACCTTTAGGTGGTTTGAACGAGATAGGTAAGAATCTAACTGTTATCGAATTTAAAGATGATATAATTGTAGTCGACTGTGGACTAAAGTTCCCAGACGAAGATATGTTTGGTATTGATATAGTTATTCCAGATGTATCATATCTTGTTAAAAATGCAGAAAAAGTTAGAGGAATATTTTTAACTCATGGTCATGAAGATCATATTGGTGCTTTACCATATGTGTTAAAAAATTTAAATGTACCTGTTTATGGAACAAAACTTACTTTAGGAATAGTTGAAACTAAACTAAAAGAACATGGTTTATTAAGCACCACAGAGCTTATAAGAGTTAAACCAAGAGATATTATAAAATTAAAATCATCATCTGTTGAATTTGTAAAAACTAATCATAGTATAGCAGATTCAGTTGCTATAGCAGTGCATACACCACTAGGAGTTGTACTTCATACTGGTGATTTTAAAGTAGATTATACTCCAACTGACGGAGAGGTAATGGATTTTGCTAGATTTGCAGAATTAGGAAGAAAAGGAGTTCTTGCAATGATGGCTGACTCTACTAATGTAGAGAGACCAGGATATACAATGTCAGAAAGAGCTGTAGGAGAAAATCTTAAAAAAATATTTGTTGGAGCAAAGGGAAGAATAATAATAGCTACATTTGCTTCAAATATTCATAGAATACAGCAAATTGTTGAAGCTGCAGAAATGACAGGAAGAAAGATTGCTGTTTCTGGAAGAAGTATGGAAAATATAGTTCAGGTTGCAATAGAGTTAGGATATTTAACAATAGATAAAGATTCTTTTGTTAGCATAGATGCCATAAATAAATATCCAAATGAGCAAGTGACTATAATAACTACAGGAAGTCAAGGAGAGCCAATGTCAGCATTAGCTAGAATGGCATCTTCAGAGCATAAAAAAGTTAATATCATTGAGGGAGATACAGTAATACTATCTGCAACACCTATACCAGGAAATGAAAAGTTAGTTTCTAAAGTTATTAATCAACTTTTCAAAAAAGGTGCAGAAGTAGTATATGGAAAATTAGCAGATGTCCATGTTTCAGGTCATGCTTGTCAAGAGGAATTAAAACTTATGCAAGCTCTTGTTAAGCCTAAATTCTTTATACCAGTTCATGGTGAGTATAGACACCTTAAACAGCATGCAGAGTTAGCTGTTGATGTTGGACTATCAGAAAAGAATTTTATGATAGCTGAAAATGGAGATGTTATAGAAATCACTAGAGATTCAATCAAAAAGAATGGATCTGTTACTTCAGGACAAATTTTTGTTGATGGACTTGGAGTTGGTGATGTAGGAAACATAGTTTTAAGAGATAGAAAACATCTTTCACAAGACGGAATTCTTACAGTAGTGGTTACTATTTCAAAAGAAACTGCTTCAGTGGTAGCAGGACCAGATATTATATCAAGAGGTTTTGTTTACGTAAGAGAATCAGAAGACTTAATGGATGAAGCTAAAGAGATAGTAAAAGACGTTTTAAGAGATTGTGAAAAGAAAGGAATCTGTGACTGGGCTACTATGAAATCTAACATAAGAGATGGCCTTAGAAGTTTCCTTTATGAAAAAACTAAGAGAAAACCAATGATATTACCAATAATAATGGAAATATAGAAAAATTAGATGATAATGTAGAATGTAACTGTTTAAGTAAAAAATGTTGTGTTGACTTTTTTTAAGCTTAACAGTAGAATCTAATAAGGTAAAGAAAATTGGGTACTTAAATAGTATCCAATTTTTTATGCACATAAAATTGGAGGAATAAATATAATGAGTAACGAATTTACAAGAAATGATATTAGAAATATAGCTATAATCGCTCACGTTGACCATGGTAAAACAACTTTAGTGGACGCATTATTAAGACAAAGTAACGTTTTTAGAACAAACGAAAAAGTAGAAGAGAGAGTAATGGACTCAAATGACTTAGAAAAAGAAAGAGGTATTACAATACTTTCAAAAAATACAGCAGTTCATTATAACGGAGTTAAAATAAATATAATAGATACACCAGGACACGCTGACTTCGGAGGAGAGGTTGAACGTGTACTTAAAATGGTAGAAAGTGTTTTACTTGTAGTAGACTCATATGAAGGGGCTATGCCTCAAACAAAATTCGTTTTAAGAAAAGCTCTTGAGTTAGGATTAAAACCAATAGTTGTTATAAACAAAATAGATAAACCAGATGCTAGACCAGAAGAAGTTATTGATGAAATATTTGAATTATTCTTAGAGCTTGGTGCAGATGATGAGCAATTAGATTTCCCAATAGTTTATGCTTCAGCTAGAGATGGAGTAGCTACAATTGATATAGATGAACCAAAAGATAACATGAAGGATTTATTCGATACTATAATCGAAAAAGTTGAATCACCAAAAGGATCTGTAGAAGATAGCTTACAAATGCTAGTTACAACTTTAGATTCAAGTGAATATGTTGGTAAAATAGCTATAGGTAAAATAACTAGAGGAATAGCTAAGAAAAACCAACAAGCTGCTGTTGTAAGACAAGATGGAACAGTAACTAAATTCAAAATATCAAGTCTTTATACTCATGATGGATTAAAGAGAATAGAGGTTGATGAAGCACAATTAGGTGATATAGTTGCAATAAGTGGTATATCTGACGTAAATATTGGAGAAACTATAACAGATGCACAAAATCCAGAAGGATTACCATTTGTTAAAATAGACGAGCCTACATTAAACATGAACTTTATGGTTAATGACTCACCATTTGCTGGTAGAGAAGGTGATTTCGTAACTTCAAGACATTTAAGAGATAGATTATTAAAAGAGTTAGAAACTAACGTAAGTTTAAAAGTTAAAGAAATAACTCCAGATTGTTTCGAAGTAAGTGGTAGAGGGGAATTACATCTTTCAATACTTATAGAAACAATGAGAAGAGAAGGATATGAATTCCAAGTTTCTAAGCCAAACGTTATAACAAAGATAGATGAAAATGGTGTTAAGGTTGAACCAATAGAGCACTTAACTATAGATGTTCCAGAAGAATTCATGGGACCTGTTATGGAAAAATTAGGACCTAGAAAAGCTGAAATGGTAAATATGACTTCAGCTGTTAATGGATATTCAAGATTAGAGTTCAAAATACCTGCAAGAGGACTTATAGGATTCAGAAATGAATTCATGACAGATACAAAGGGTAACGGAATAATGAACCATGTATTTGATGGGTTTGAAAAATACAAAGGAGAAATCCCAGGAAGAAGTAGAGGATCAATCGTAGTATTTGAATCAGGGGAAGCAGTTACATATGGATTATTTAATGCTCAAGAAAGAGGAACTTTATTCATAGAGCCAGGTACAGAAGTTTATGCTGGAATGGTTTGTGGAGAATGTTCAAGAGCAGATGATATAGATGTTAATATTTGTAAGAAAAAACAATTAACTAATACAAGATCATCTGGAGCTGATGATGCTTTAAAATTAACTCCAATTAGACAAATGTCATTAGAGCAATGTCTAGAATTCATAAACAATGATGAGTTAGTTGAAGTTACTCCAGTAAATGTAAGAATGAGAAAGAGAATCTTAGATAGTGCTGAAAGAAAGAGAGCTATAAATAGAAGTAAAAAATAATAAGTTACTTATAACTTTGGTTACATAAACAAAAATTAGTAAAACGAGTTTGTTTTTATGAGAAAAAGATTTATAATTAGATAAATGGCTTTATAGCCATTTATCTAAAAATATAAGGGGGTACTACTGTGAAAAGGCTAAAAAACTCTAAGAGTATGGTTTTAATATCCATATTCATAATTTTACTTGTGATTAACTTAGCTGTATTTGTAGTTAAATATAACTCTATAAAGCAAAGCCCTTTACAATCTAATCAAGCTAATATAACTTTTAAAGTTAAAGATGGAGAATCACTAAATGGACTTTTTGAACGATTAAACAATGAAAATGTACTTAGAAGTTCGTTTTTTTCTAAGATATATATAAAGTTTAATAACGTAGAAGAAAGTATAAAACCAGGTACATATACTGTAAATAGTGACATAAGTTTTCAAGACTTTTTAAGTGTACTAACTGATGGAAAAGTATCAGAAGCTAAGGTAACATTTCCAGAAGGATACACTGTAGAGGATATAGCTAAAAAATTAGAAGAATCTAAGGTATGCACAAAAGATGAGTTTTTAAAAGTAGTAAAAGAGTATCCATTACCATCTTATATAAAACCTAATAATGAAAGAAAATATGAACTAGAAGGATTTTTATTTCCAGACACATATGCTATTCCTAAAGGCACAACACCAAAACAAATAATTGAAATGATGCTTAATAGGTTTGAAGGGGTAATTAATGAGATACAAAGTGAACTAGGTATTACAATTCCAAAGGAAGAGTATGAGAAATATGTAATAGTAGCTTCAATGGTTGAAAAAGAGGCTAGGGATGATAGTGAGCGTGCAGAGATAGCATCTGTTATATATAACAGACTACAAAAAGGCATGCCTTTACAAATCGATGCTACAGTTTTATATGCTTTAGGAGAGCATAAAGATACTGTGCTATATAAAGACTTAAAAGTGGATTCACCATATAATACATATAAGATTAAAGGGCTTCCAGTGGGGCCAATATGTAATCCTGGAAAACCTTCACTTTTGGCTGCCATAAAACCAGCTAAAACAGACTACATATATTATTTATTGAATCCATCAAATAATAAGCACTATTTTACTAATAATTACGAAGATTTCCTAGCTAAGAAGAAAGAATTTGGATACTAAAATTTGGAGGAGCAAATGAGTGGAGTAACCTTTGAATATATGGAAAAGTATCTTAGAGATCTTATTCCAGATAGAAATGACGAATTAAAAGAACTAGAAGATTTTGCAAAAGAAAATAAGGTGCCAATAATACAAAAGGAAGGTGCTAAGTTCCTTGAGTTTATGGTATCTATGAATAAACCAAAGAAAATATTAGAATTAGGCACAGCTATAGGTTATTCTTCAATACTGATGAACAAAGCTTGTGGTGGAGAATGTCATATTACTACAATCGAGAGAGATGATAATATGATAAATTATGCTAAAGAGAATATTAAAAAATTTGGATTAGAGGAAAAAATCAATATTTTACAGGGAGATTGTTTAGAAGTTTTAGAGAGTCTTCATGATGAATTTGATATAATATTCATGGATGCAGGTAAAGGACATTATAATCATTTTTTACCAGAATGTTTAAGACTTTTAAAAAAAGATGGAATTATAATAGCAGATAATGTTTTGTTTAGAGGAATGGTTGCTTCTGATGACTTAGTGAAGAGAAGAAAAATAACTATTGTTAAGAGAATGAGAAAGTATTTGGATATGGTCTCAAAGGATGAAAATTTAATAACAACTGTTATTCCTATGGGAGATGGAATTGCGTTAACTAAGAGGAGGTAGCAAACATGAGAAAACCAGAAATATTAGCACCAGCAGGTAGCTTAGAAAAATTAAAGACAGCAATTGATTTTGGAGCAGATGCAGTTTATATTGGAGGAAGTAAACTTAACCTAAGAGCTTTCGCTGATAACTTTACAAATGAACAGATTGCAGAAGGTGTAAAGTATGCTCATGATAGAGGAAGAAAAGTTTATGTTACTATGAATGTATTTCCTCACAATGCAGATTTAGAAGGATTAGAAGAATACATTGTAGGTCTTAATGATTTAAATGTAGATGCAATAATAGTTTCAGATCCATCAATAATAATGACTGCAAAGGAAGTTGCACCAGATTTAGAAATACACTTAAGTACTCAAGCAAACAATGTAAACTGGAAGTCAGCTAAGTTTTGGCATAGCTTAGGAGTTAAGAGAATTGTTTTAGCTAGAGAGCTTAGTTTTAAAGAAATTGAAAAAATACATGAGAATTTACCAGAAGATTGTGATTTAGAAGCATTTGTTCATGGTTCAATGTGTATGGCATACTCAGGAAGATGTTTAATATCAAACTACATGACAGGAAGAGATTCAAATAGAGGAGCTTGTTCACAAGCATGTAGATACAAGTATTATTTAATGGAAGAAAAGAGACCTGGAGAGTATTTTCAAGTTATAGAAGATGATAAAGGTACATACATAATGAACTCTAAGGATTTATGTATGATAGAATATATACCAGAGCTTGTTAAGAGTGGTATATACTCATTTAAAATAGAAGGAAGAATGAAGAGTCCATACTATGTTGCTGCAATTGTTAAAGCTTACAGAGAAGCTTTAGATAAGTATTGGGATGATCCAGAAGGATATGAATTTGATCAAAAATTAATGGATAATCTTTTAAAGGTTAGTCATAGAAGATATCATACAGGATTTTACTTTGGAAAATCAGGAGAGCAAGTTTATGAATCATCATCTTATATAAGAGATTATGATATTGTAGGAGTTGTTAGAGATTATAACGAAGAAACTCAAGTAGCAACAATAGAACAAAGAAACAGATTATTCGAAGGAGATACAGTAGAGGTATTAACTCCAGTAGGAGATTACTATGAAATCCAAATGAATGATATGAAAGATGAAAAAGACGAAAAAATAGATGTTGCTAACAAAGCTCAAATGATATTTAAGGTTAAAATAGATAAGCCTGTAAAGGTAAATGATATGTTAATTAAGTGCAAGGAGGCAAACAGCTAATGAAGAGACCAATTTTTATAGGAATAACAGGAGGCACTGGCTCAGGTAAAAGTACAATAGCAAAGGAGATATATAGACAATTTGGTGAAGATTGTATAGCAATGATAGAGCAAGATTCATACTACAAGGATCAAAGCCATTTATCAATGGAGGACAGAGTTAAAACTAACTATGACCATCCAAATGCTTTTGATAACAATCTTTTAGTTTCACATTTAGAATCACTTTTAAATGGACATTCTATACAAAAACCTAGTTATGATTTTTCTATACATAATAGAATTGAAGATACAACTAAGGTTGAGCCAAAGGAAATTGTTATTGTAGAAGGAATATTAATTTTAGAAGACCCAAGAATAAGAGAGCTTCTAGATATAAAAATTTATGTTGATACAGATGCTGATGTTAGAATCATAAGAAGAATGGTCAGAGATATAAATGAAAGAGGAAGAACTATAGAGTCTGTTATAAATCAGTACTTAAATGTAGTGAAGCCTATGCATAATCAATTCACAGAACCTACAAAGAAATTTGCTGATTTAATAATACCAGAAGGTGGACATAATAAAGTTGCCATAGATATTATTGTTGCAAAAATAAAAGAGGTTTTAGGACAATACGAATAATATATTGATTGGAATTTTATATTATAATTTTACTTCAATATGAGATAAAACTAATAATGTATTATTGAATAAAACACCCCTAAATTGGCTAGAATTTAGCCAGGAGGGGTGTTTTTATGTTTAATAGAAAAAGAAAAATCGAGATTAAAAATAGATTGATAAGCTTAGTTTCTTTATTGTTATTAGTTCTAATATTACTTGACATGAGGATTTATTATGTACAGAAAAAGTATAGTACAAAAGAAACAGGTAATTTCAAAGGAAATCACAAGCAATATGAAGATATTTCTGATTATAACTATTCTCTTTTAGATAGAAATGGAGAAAGTGTATTTCAATATGAAACTAAATACAAAGTTGTCATAGATTCTATGGCTTTTAGATTAAATAATTTAAATCAAAACTTAGAAAACATAATGGCCTTTAATTATATTATGCAATCTGAAACAAAGGATTTTTCTTTTGATAATGTAGTAAAAAGTGGAGGAAAATTATATTACGATGTTTCACAGGAAAGCTTTGATAAGATAAATAGTTTAAAAAATATAAAAGGAATTTATACTTATAAGTCACAAGAAAAGAAAAAAGATGATAACTGGAAAATAGAGAATATGGTAGCTTCTACTAAGGGGTTTGCTTTAGTAGAGAATAAAGATAGTAAGAGGGAAACAAAAGAGGTTGATAAGTCAGAAAATTCTCTAGAAATGGTAATAAATAAGCAATTAGAAAATAATAAAGATCCTAAAATTATTTTTGAAAGGGATCATGAGGGATTATATGGAGAAGGAAAATATGACATTCCAGAGGAAAATTTAAATGTTAAGTTAACTTTGGACAATAAATTTCAAAAAATAGTTAGAGATGTATTAGCTAAGGATGAGTATAAAACTTTTAAAAATGCAGGAGCAGTACTTATTGATAGTGCTAGTGGTGAAGTTTTAGCTTTAGCTCAAAAGGATGAGTCAGCTCCAAATGTTGTTTTAGGCTCAGGTAGCATTAATGGTTATGAGGCAGGATCAATATTTAAAATATTAACTTTAGAAGCTGCTATGGAAGAAAAGGGAATTAGTCTTTCAGATAAACTAAGATGTGATGGCTTAGTATGTAAAAAGGAAAAAATACATGGAACAATAAGCATTAAAGAAGCTTTTGAGGTTTCATGTAATGATGTTTTTTCTAAATTAGGCGCTCAAATAGGAACAAAGGGATTATTAGACTTTGCAAAGGAACAAGGAGTTTTTTCTTTAGCTTTAGGATTAGATGAAAAAACAGGAATGGAGACTAGGGGGGATGTTCCAGAAAATGTTAGTATAACAAACCTTTCTATAGGTCAATCTATGCAAACTAGTTTAATTCAAATGGCAGGTATAATATCTACTGTTGTTAATGAAGGAGAATACGTAGAGCCTTATATATTAAAAGATTTTGAAAATCAAAAAGGAGAGGTAAAAAAAGAATTTAAGGAGTTAAGAAAAAATGTAATATCTAAAGAAACAGCAGATAACTTGAAAAAGGTAATGAATTCAACGGTTTTAGAAGGAACTGCAAATATAACTAAAATTGAAGGAGTAGAAATAGGAGCTAAGACTGGAACTGCTGAAGCACTAGGTGGAGAATTGCATGGATGGTTTTTAGGGTATTTTAAACATGGAGAAAAATACTATACTTTAGGAGTTATGGTGCCCAATATAAAAAATGTTTATGAAGATAGAAAACCAGGTGGTGGAAATACTGCAGGTCCTATTTTCAGAGATATAGTTTTAGAACTTACAAAAAAATAAATAGATTTAGCAATATTTTAACTATCAACTCATATTATAATAATAAGCATTAATAGGGGGAACAGCATGTTCATGTTACAATACTTATTAGAATTAGTTGGTAGTAAAATATTTTTAACTGGCTATGTAACAGGAAATTCTACTTTTCCAAAGCCTTTAAATGAAAAGGAAGAAAAAATTTATTTAGAAAGATTAAAAGATGGAGATGTTGAGGCCAAAAGGGTACTAGTTGAACGGAATTTAAGACTAGTAGCACATATAGTTAAGAAGTATTCTTCAAATTATCAAAACTCAAAAGAAATGGATGATCTTATATCTATAGGAACAATAGGTTTAATAAAAGCTATAGATTCTTTTGATACTAGCAAGGGAATACGACTTGCAACATATGCGGCTAAGTGTATAGATAATGAAATACTTATGTTCTTTAGGAACAGCAAAAAGACAAAGGGAGAAGTCTTTCTTCAAGATCCTATAGGAGTGGATAAGGAAGGAAATGAAATTTGTCTTATAGATATTTTAAGTAGTGATTCTGATTCGGTTTTAGAGACAGTTGAAAATTCATTACAGGTTAAGGAGCTTTATAAAAAAATTTCAGATGTTTTAAGTACTAGAGAAAAAGAAATAATTCAAATGAGGTATGGCCTTTTGGATGGTGATATAAAAACACAGAGGGAAATAGCAGGAATTCTTGGTATATCAAGATCATATGTATCTAGAATAGAAAAAAAAGCATTGAAAAAATTAAATAAAGAATTCAAATATTAAATGATACTTAATAAATTATATAAAAAAAAATAAGTTTTATAAAATTATGGAATTGATATATCATATGGTTTATAATATTTATTATACGATAAAAAAGGTGAATTATTCTATAAATAATTTGTTCATTTCTTTATGAAGTGAACAAATTATTTATTAAGAATTAAGTTTAGGAGGAGATTTATGCAAAGTTTAGCAGAACTTTTAGAGTTAACAGTTAAAGAAGGAGCATCTGATTTGCATTTAACAGTAGGTATTTCTCCTATAATAAAAGTTAATGGAAAATTAGTAAGGTTAGAACATGAAATATTACGCCCTGAAGATACTGAAGCATATGCTAGAGAGATATTGCAAGATGCATATGAAAAGTATGATGCTATTGGAGAATACGATACATCATATTCAATACATGGTAAAGGTAGATTTAGAGTTAATATATATAAACAAAGAAATAGTACAGCTTTAGCTATAAGAGTTATATCTTTAGATATGCCAACTCTAGATAGCTTAGGATATCCTGATACTTTAAAGGATATATGTAATCTTAAAAGAGGCCTTGTATTAGTTACAGGACCTACTGGAAGTGGTAAAAGTACAACTTTAGCTGCTTTAATAAATGAAATAAATAGTAATAGAGAGTCTCATATAATAACAATAGAAGATCCTATAGAGTTTCTTCATAAACATAATAAATCTATTGTAAACCAGAGAGAAATAGGTAAGGACACTTTAAGTTATGAAAGAGCCTTGAAAGCAGCTCTTAGAGAAGATCCTGATGTTATTTTAATTGGAGAAATGAGAGATTTAGAGACTATTTCAACGGCTATAACGGCAGCGGAGACTGGTCATTTAGTATTTTCAACTCTTCACACTATAGGAGCAGCTAAAACTATAGATAGAATAGTAGATGTTTTTCCACCACATCAACAGGAGCAAATAAAAATACAGTTAGCTTCTGTTTTACAAACAATTATATCACAGCAATTAGTAGAAACAGTTGATGGAGATAGAACTGCTGCATTAGAAATAATGGTTGCTACACCAGCTATAAAAAATTTAATAAGAGAAGGAAAAACTCATCAAATAGAATCATCCATACAAACAGGAAGTAAATATGGAATGAGAACAATGGACATGGAACTTGCTAATCTTTATAGAGAAGGTGTGATAACACAAGAAACTGCAATGAATTCTGCTATAGATAGGGAGATTCTAAGTCGATTATTGATGTATTAAATATAGAGGGAATTTGAATTTTTAAGAGAATATATATATTATCACAATTTTTAGATAGGGAGGTACACATAGAAAAAATGTCTAAAAACATAGTGGGTCTAGATATTGGAAACAGAAATATTTGTGCGGCGATATCAGGTGAAAATGAAAATGGAGAATTCGAAGTATTAGATTTTGTAGTAAAAGATTTGCAAGGTGTATCTAAAGGGAAAATAATAGATGAAGAGTCTGTTGTAAAAACCATTAAAGAATGTCTAAAAGAACTAAAAGAAAAAAGTGGACATAATATTCAAGGTGTTTACTTATCATTGAAAAATAATGATTGTAGAATGGTAGAAAATAAGGGATATTCTTATACAGATAATGATGATTCATTAGTTTTTAAAGAAAATATAGAAGAAGCTTATATAGAAGGAAGAACATTAAAACTTTCAGATGAAGAATGTGTAGCTGATAGTACAATAAATTCATTCTATACTGAGGAATTTGGATTTGTTCAGAATCCTATTGGAATTAAAGCTGAAAGAATAGAAATAGATGAAGATTTAATTGTTGCTCCTAAATCTAAAATTAGTACTTTAAATAAAATTATTTTAGAAGCTGGATATGAGGTTTTAGGAACAGTTTCATTGGGGTTTGGATTTAAAAATATTTTTTTAAGTAAAAAAACAGAAACTTCAAATGTTGTAATTATAGATGTAGGGGCAGAGGAAACACAAATATATAGTTACAAAGGGAATACCCTAAAGGATATAGATTATATACCATTAGGAGGAAGAAATATAAGCAAAGATTTAGCTATATGCTTATCTATATCAGAAGAGGAAGCAGAGAGATTAAAATTGCAATATTCTTCAAAATATTATAGTATTAGAAAGGATTATAATAATATTTCCTTTGAGGAACACATATTAGATACCTATTTAATTCATGATATTATAGATGCAAGATTAAGTGAAATAGTAGAATTAGTTAATAGTAAATTGATGGAAAGGGATATTCTAAATACTACAGATATGATAATATTAACTGGTGATGGTATTAGCTATTATGAACATATTAAGGAAAGAATAGAGTATACAACTGATAAGAATGTAAGAATTTTCACTAAAAAGCAATTTTTATTTGACAATTCTTCAATAATTAATGCAATTAGTATTGTTAAAGAGGTATATGATAGGTTAAAATTAATATGTGATGAAGAGTTACTTTCAGGTAGAAAAGTAACAGTGGATAAAGAAAATAAAAGTGAAAATAAAAGTGTAAAGAAGAGAGGGCTTTCCAAAATAATGGCGTTCTTAGAGGAGCTTTTTTAAAGGAGGAATTAGTTTGTTAGATTTTGATGTAGATATACAATCATTTACTAATATTAAGGTAATTGGATGTGGAGGCGGAGGCGGAAACGCTGTTAATAGAATGATTCAAGAAGGATTAAGAGATGTTGAATTTATTGCTATAAATACAGATAAACAAGCCTTAACATTATCTCATGCCCAAAATAAAATTCAAATAGGTGATAAACTTACAAAAGGACTAGGTGCAGGGGCAAATCCTGAAATAGGAAAAAAAGCTGCTGAGGAAAGTAGAGATGAAATAACAGAGGCTATATCAGGAGCTGATATGGTATTTATAACTGCTGGTATGGGCGGTGGTACTGGTACTGGAGCTGCGCCAGTAGTAGCTGAAATAGCTAAATCAATGGGAATATTAACAGTAGGTATAGTTACTAAGCCATTCCCATTTGAAGGTAGAAGAAGAATGACTCATGCTGAAATGGGTATAGCAAATTTAAAAGAAAAAGTTGATACATTAGTTACAATACCTAATGAAAGACTTTTATCAATGGTAGATAAGAAAACAACTTTATTAGAATCATTTAAGAAAGCTGATGATGTTTTAAGACAAGGTGTACAAGGTATATCAGATCTTATAACTAATCCAGGTTTAATAAACTTAGACTTTGCAGACGTTAGAGCTGTTATGTTAGATAAAGGCTTAGCTCATATGGGTGTTGGATATGGTAAAGGAGAAACAAGAGCACAAGATGCTGCAAGAGAAGCAATATCATCTCCATTATTAGAAACATCAATAGTTGGTGCTACTGGAGTTTTATTAAATGTAACAGGAGATTCTGAGTTAGGATTATTAGAAATAAATGAAGCTGCAGAAATAGTTCAAGAAGCTGCAGATCCAGATGCTAACATAATATTTGGTACTGTTATTGATGAAACATTAAAGGATGAAATAAGAATAACAGTTATAGCTACTGGATTTGAAAAAGAGCGTCAAAGAATGGGAATGGGAGCTCAAGGAGTAACAAGTGGAGCTTCTCAAACTCAAAGAGAAGTTATAGTAGAAAATGTTGAAGAAAAAGTAGCAGAGCAAGAAGTTGCTGCATCTTCACAAACTCAACAAGAAGATAGATATAATGATGATTTAGAAATACCTATGTTTTTAAGAAGAGGTAGAAGATAGTATTTTTAAATACAAAAGCACTTATAGTAATTTATTACTATAAGTGCTTTTATTTTTACTTTAATTAGAAAGATTTTTGTATGTTTATAATAAAATTCATGTAGAAATAAAAAGATTTTCAACTTATTTTCAATATTTTAGCATAGAAGACATAGAATATGAAAAAAAATATTGAATTTTATGATTTGTAGTTTAATAAACTATGAACTTATGTTTAATGAATACATTTTCATTACAAGAATAGACAAATAGAAGATAATTATAATATTAAAAATTTTTTATTTGATAGAAAAATGTAGAAGAATGTAGAAAAAGAAAAATAGAAAATATGCATATGGAATATATAATGACAAAATTTTAGAATAAGAAGTTTTATAATTATAAATAGGGAGTGAGTTGATTTATGACTGTATATATTGACATTGTCATATTAGAAAATTTTTTAATTAATTTTTTTCTACTTTATTTAACTTTACAGACCTTAAAAGAAAGAATAATTTACAAAAGAATAGTGCTAGCAGCTTTCTTAGGAGCAATATATACCTTGTTTGTTTTTGTTCCAGGATTAAATATACTCACATCATTGCCCTTAAAACTACTTTTTTCTTTTGGAATGATTACTATAATATCAGAAAGAAGAGAGTTAAAGACAATAATAAAAAGATATATAACTTTTTTAGTGATAACTTTTGCTTTTTGCGGTACTTGCTTTATGTTTGCTTTGGTTGAAAATCAGTATAATATTTCAGAATCTTTTATAATAAATGATTATTCAACTAAATCTATAATATTCTCACTAATTATAAGTTACATACTTGTTAGTGGAGTTATGAATTATTTTAAAAATAGAGCTATTATAAATAACTTTATATATGATTTAGATGTATGTATTGATTCAGAAGTTGTTAATATTAAAGCTTTTTTAGATACAGGAAATGGACTTGTAGAGCCTGCAACTGCATTGCCTGTAATAATAGCAGAAAGAGAAAAGTTTAGAGGGGTAAACATTAAGGAAAAAGACCAATTTAGGATACCATATAAAGTAGTTGATGGAAATTCAGGATATATGAAAGGGATTAAGATTGACAATATAAAGCTTTGTAATGTTAATGGGGAAACAATGACAAGAGATGCAATCTTATGTTTTTGTGATAATAAATTAAGTAAAGAGGGAGAATATGAAGCTTTATTGTCTAGAGGAATTATATAGGGGTGATTAGGTTATGTTAAATATAAGACTTTTGCTTAATAAGTTATTTACTAAATTAGATATTATGGTAGAACCGATTTATTATGTTGGGGGAAATGATGTCCTTCCAGCACCTCTTAGTAAGGAAGAGGAAGAAGAATTAGTTAACAAATTAGGGGAAAATGATGAAGCTATTAGAAGTATTCTTATTGAAAGAAATTTAAGACTAGTTGTATATATAGCTAGAAAGTTTGAGAATACTGGTGTAGGTGTTGAAGATTTAATTTCTGTAGGAACAATTGGACTTATAAAGGCAGTAAATACATTTAATCCAGAAAAAAAGATAAAGCTTGCAACTTATGCATCAAGATGTATAGAAAATGAAATTCTTATGTACTTAAGGAGAAATAGCAAGGTTAAAGCAGAGATATCATTTTATGAGCCATTAAATATAGATTGGGATGGAAATGAACTTTTACTTTCAGATATACTTGGTACAGATGATGATATTGTTTATAATCTAATAGAGGATGAAGTTGATAAAGAATTATTATTTACTGCAATGAAGAATCTTTCAAATAGAGAAAAAGAAATTGTTGAATTAAGATTTGGACTATGTGGATATAAAGAGAAAACTCAAAAAGAAGTGGCTGATATGCTGGGAATATCACAATCTTATATTTCAAGATTAGAAAAGAAAATTATAAAAAGATTAAAGAAAGAAATTAACAAAATGATTTAAGAGTATAAAATTAACCTCTACAGGTAATAATTAAAATGCGGAAGGGAATTACTTCGAAGGGGTTGATTTCAATTATGATGATAAATAAAGTAGAGATATGTGGAGTCAATACAGCTAAATTACCAGTTTTAAAAGAAAAAGAAATGAAAGAATTATTGCTACAAATGCAAAATGGAGATATAAGTGCTAGAGAGAAATTTATTAAGGGGAATCTGAGATTAGTGCTTAGTGTAATCCAAAGGTTTAATAATAGAGGCGAAAACGTAGATGATTTATTTCAAGTTGGTTGTATAGGACTTATGAAATCTATAGATAACTTTGATTTATCACAAAATGTTAAATTTTCAACTTATGCTGTGCCAATGATAATAGGAGAAATAAGAAGATATTTAAGAGATAATAACACTATAAGAGTAAGTAGATCTTTAAGAGATATAGCTTATAAGGCTTTACTTGTAAGAGATAAGCTAGTAAATGAAAATAATAAGGAACCTACTGTATCTCAAATAGCAAAAGAGCTTAAAATTCCAAGAGAAGATGTTGTTTTTGCTTTAGATGCAATTCAAGATCCAGTTTCTTTATTTGAGCCTATTTATCATGATGGTGGAGATGCAATATATGTAATGGATCAGATAAGTGATTCAAAAAATCAAGATGATAGTTGGCTTGAAAATATAGCAATAAAGGAAGCTATGAAGAAATTAAACGATAGAGAAAAACTTATATTGAATTTAAGATTCTTTAATGGAAGAACTCAAATGGAGGTAGCTGATGAAATTGGTATATCTCAAGCACAAGTTTCAAGGTTGGAAAAAATAGCATTAAAGCATATGAGGAAGTATGTATAGAGCTCTTTTGAGCTCTATTTTTTATGGATAAATTGAAAATCTTATGTTATTTAGTATTTTTTACTTCTTCTAATTAATAAATATAAAAATTAAACATATAAATTAAATATAAGAATTATATGTTTAGGAGGAGTTTAAATATGGAAGAAAATTTATTTTCTTTAAATAATTTAAGGGCTATGGAAGTGATAGATGTAAGTGAAGGTAAAAAGTTAGGCTTAATAGCTGATGTTAAGATAGATTGTGATGATAATAGAATATTATCTATTATAATACCTGGAGAAAAAACATCCTTTTTTAGTAAGTCAGAGGATATAGAGATAGAATGGTCTGATGTATACAAAGTTGGAGTAGATGTTATACTAATAGATTCAAAAGGGAAAAATATACTAGATGTTCAAAAATATATATAGAAATTAAGTAAAAAAGAGGGTATAATATTATTACAACTTAGAGAAAGGCGTGGATTTTAAAATGAGATGTCCTTACTGTTCTTATGAAGAAAGTAAAGTTGTGGATTCTAGATCTGCAGAAGATTATAATGCAATTAGAAGAAGAAGAGAATGTTTAAGATGTTCTAAAAGATACACAACTTATGAAAAGGTAGAAGATATACCAATACTTGTTATAAAAAAGGATTTAAGTAGAGAAAGTTTCAATAAAGAAAAAATCATAAGCGGATTAATTAAAGCATGTCAAAAGAGACCTGTATCTAGGGCTCAAATAGAAGAAATAGCAGCTGATATTGAACGAAACATAAGTAATAAAATGATGGTAGAAATAAAGTCTGATTACATAGGTGAAATGATAATGGAGAGACTTAAGGATATAGACGAAGTTTCATACGTAAGATTTGCTTCTGTATATAGACAATTTAAAGATATTAATACCTTTATGGAAGAAATAAAAAGTTTAATGAAATAATTTTAAGCTATCTTAAAGAGAGTTCTTTAAGATGGCTTTTTTATTTGTTTTAATTTATCTATATACTTAAATAATATTTAACTTGAATTTAATTTAACAAAGAGTTGAAATATGATAATATGGTAAAATAAGTAGATTATAATTTTGTTTTTGAGGTGAAAAGTTATGAAGAGAGAAATAATAGATAATAAAGAATTTATAGTTTTTAATGATGGAAATATAAAAGTTAGATTTTCAACTGCATTAAACAATGTTAATTATAAAAAAGAAGATGAGGATGGAAAGAAAAATTTAGAGGATTTAAAGGAAATATTTTCACTAGATAAGGTGGTTTATGTTAACCAAATACATAGTAGTGATTTTATTGATGCAACTGGAGAAGAATTTAAAGGGGATAGAGACTGTGATGCTATAGTTACTAAGGATAAAAACACACTTATAGGAGTGTTTACAGCAGATTGTGTTCCAGTTATAGCTTATGATAAAGAGAAGGAAGTAATTGCAGCTATTCATAGTGGATGGAAAGGAACATACAATAAAATAGCTAGAAAAACTTGTGAATACATGAAAGAGAAATATGGTTGTGAAAATATTAAAGTAATAATAGGCCCTCACGTGAGACAATGTTGTTATGAAGTAAGTGAAGATTTAGCAGAGAAGTTCAGTGAAGAATTTGGGAAAGATGTATGTAATGGAAGAATGTTAAATCTTGAGAAATGTGTAGAAATTCAGCTTAAGGGTATTGTTAAAAAAGAAAATATAACTTCTACTAGAATTTGTACTTATTGTGAAAAAGAAGTGAAGATGCATAGTTATAGACAGGGTCAAGAAAAGTCAGGAAGATTATTTTCATCAATATTTATTGATTAAGGTGGATTAATAAATGAAAAAAAGGATTATTATTTTCACAACACTAATAATAACATTTTTTCTAGCAATAATGACTTCTATGTACTTAGTAATATCAAATCATAAATATTTAGAGGAATCAAAGAATGTTCTAAATGAATATAATAAGGTCATAGCTTTATTGTTAGAAAACGATAATGGAAATATTAAGAGTGAATTAGAAAGAATAGAATCAAATAATGATATGAAAAATATAAGAATAACATATATCAGTAAGGATGGAAATGTTATTTTTGATACCCATAAAAAATTAATCAATGATAATGAAAGTTATCTTAAGAGACAAGAAATAATAGAAGCAATAGAAAGTGGTTTAGGAAGCAGTGTACGATATAGTAATGATCTTCACCAAAACATGATTTATAGTGCACTTAAACTTAAGGACGGTTCTATTGTTAGAACATCAATAGCTGTTGAAAATGCAAAAATACTAGATAGCATAAATAGTAACTATTTATTGGTAGGGGTTATATTATCCTTAGTAATTGCATTATTATTAACTGTTAAAATAACTAATATAATATTGAATCCATTAAAGGAATTAGAACAATTGACCTCTACTATTGCAAGTGGTAATTTCCATAAGAGAGTAAAAATTAATTCTAAGGATGATGAAATTCAAAGACTAGGAAAAAGCTTTAATTATATGGCAGAGCAATTAGAAATAACCATGGAGAGATTTAAGGATAAACAAAATGGCTTAGAAGCCATATTAAAAAGTATGGGTAGTGGAGTAATAGCTTTTGACAGGGATATGAATGTTTTAATGATAAATCCTTACGCTAAAAAAATATTTGGTATAAGTGGAGAAATTATTGGAAATAAACTTTTGGATTATATAACTGACAAAGAGATAATAAAGGCTTTTTGTGATGGAAAAGATAGGGTGGAAATTGAAGTTAATTATAATGATGATCCAAAGATATTAAAAATAAGAAAAGCAAGTATAATAAATGAACCTGAAATAATAGGTACAGTTGTGGTTATACAAGATATTACAGATATTAAAAAGCTTGAAAACATGAGAAGTCAATTTGTAGCTAATATATCTCATGAACTTAAGACCCCACTTACATCAATTAAAGGTTTTGCAGAAACATTAAGATATGTAGATGATGATGAAACTAGAAATAAATTTTTAAGCATAATAGATGAAGAATCAGATAGATTAGCAAGACTTTTAGAGGATATATTATGTCTTTATGAAATAGAACAAAAAAGAAGTACTGTTTTAGAAGAGTTTAATGTTGATGAACAAATTGATAAAGTTTATATGCTATTAAATGATCAAGCACAGAAAAAAGGTGTGGAAATATTTTTAGATACAAATAGTAATTGTGTTCTAATGGGAGATAAGGATAAGTTTAAACAAATGTTATTGAATCTTATAAGCAATTCTGTTAAATATACTGAAAAAGGTGGAAAGGTAAGAGTTGAAAGTTATAATCGTGACATGAATCTTGTTTTAGTTATTGAGGATAATGGAATTGGAATAAGTGCAGAGGATCTTCCAAGGATATTTGAAAGATTTTATAGAGTGGATAAAGCTAGAAGTAGAGAAAGTGGTGGAACTGGACTAGGTCTTGCCATAGTAAAACATATAGTTAGACTTTTTGATGGTGAGATAAATGTAACTAGTGAACTAGGAGTAGGAACTAAAATAGTAATAACTATACCTATAAATATATAATTCTAGTTAATACTTTATAACACCTTTAAATTTATAACACTTATTATATAATTAGTTATATATTTAAAAATCTTTTTAATATAATAGAATTAATAGAAAGTTATTAAAAGTAATCCTCAAAATTTTTTAGGGGATTACTTTTTAATATTTAAATAACATAGTTTAAAGCTTAATGAAAAAGTTAATAATTAAATTTAGAGTTAAATAAAAAGTTAGTAATTGAAACAAAACACAATATATAGGTATAAAGTTATTTCAGTTGACTACATTATTTAATTAAGGTAATATAACATAGATAGTACTAAAATAGGAGTGAAGCATATGAAAAGTAGAATTGCTGAAGTCTTACCAGGAGGAATTGGTGAGGAATTAGGCTTTGAAAAGGGAGATATACTATTAAGCATAAACGGTACTAAAGTTGAAGATATACTTGATTATAGATTTTTATTAGCAGACGAATACGTTGAGGTAGAAATATTAAAACCAAACAAAGAGGTTTGGGAGTTTGAAATAGAAAAGGAATATGGCGAAGATTTAGGAGTGGAATTTGAAGAGGCCATCCTAGACAAAGCTAAAAGTTGTACAAATAAATGTATATTTTGCTTCATAGATCAATTACCAAAGGGAATGAGAAAAACTTTATATTTTAAGGACGATGATTCAAGACTTTCATTTTTACAAGGTAACTTTGTTACTTTAACAAATATGAAGGATGAAGATATTGATAGAATTATAAAATATAGAATAAGTCCTATAAATGTATCAGTTCATACAACAAATCCAGATTTAAGAAAAAAAATTCTTAATAATAGATTTGCAGGGAATGTATATGAAAGATTACAAAAATTAGCGGCAGCTGGTATAACTGTAAATGCTCAAATAGTTGTTATGCCAGGAATAAACAATGGAGACGAATTAGTTAGAACTGTAGAAGATCTTTATAAATTACGTCCTTCAATAGAAAATGTTGCTGCTGTACCAATTGGAATAACAAAGTTTAGAGAAGGATTAGCTGATCTTGAAATATATAATAAAGAAACAGCTAAAGAAGAATTAGATAGAATAAAAGTTCTTCAAGAAAAATACATGAAAGAAATAGGAAGTCCATTTGTAAGATTATCAGATGAGTTTTATGTTATGGCAGATGAGGAAGTTCCAAATGAAGAATTCTATAATGGATATGAGCAAATAGAAGACGGAGTTGGAATGATAAGACTTCTAAGAGAAACCATGGCAGTAGATATAAAGAACAAGTTAACTAAAAGTGGAAAAGGTAAATTTACTCTTATTACAGGAACATCTGCCTTTAAAGAATTAAATCAGGTTTGTACTGATATAAGAGAAGCAAATAATAATATAGATATTAAGTGTAAGGTTATATTAAATGATTTCTTTGGGCACACAATAACAGTTGCAGGACTTTTAACTGGTCAAGATGTTATTGCTCAACTTAAGGATAACATTGATAGTGAATACTTAATTATGGCAGATAACATGTTTAGAAAAGGTTACGAGCCAGGAGATATAACTCAAAGAATAATGTTAGATGATTTGACAGCAAAGGATATTGAGGAAAGATTGGGAGTTAAAGTTATAGTTTGTAGCTATACAGGGGAAGACCTAATAGACTTAATAAACGAACACTGTGAGGAGGAATAAGAATGAGTAAACCAATAGTTGCTATGGTTGGAAGACCGAACGTAGGTAAGTCGACTCTTTTCAATAAATTAGCAGGAAAAAGAATTTCAATAGTACAGGATACACCAGGAGTTACTAGAGACAGAGTGTATGCAGAATCAGAATGGTTAAACAGAAAATTTACAATGATAGATACAGGTGGAATAGAGCCTGAAAGTAGTGATATAATTGTTAAACAAATGAGAAGACAAGCGCAAATTGCTATAGAAATGGCTGATGTAATAGTATTCGTTGTTGATGGTAAGGAAGGACTTACTGCTGCTGACCAAGAAGTTGCACAAATGCTTAGAAAAAGCAAAAAGCCTGTTGTTTTAGTAGTTAATAAAATAGATAGATTAGCTTTAGAAGAAAATAGCTATGAGTTCTATAATTTAGGAATTGGAGATCCTATAACTATATCAGCATCTCAAGGATTAGGACTTGGAGATATGCTAGATGAAGTTGTTAAATATTTCAATGATCCTTCAGAAGATGAAGAGGATGATGAATATATTAGAATAGCTATGATAGGTAAACCCAATGTAGGTAAATCATCACTTATAAATAGATTATTAGGTGAAGAGAGAGTTATAGTAAGTAATGTTCCAGGAACAACAAGGGATTCTATAGATAGTTACCTAGAAACAGAAGATGGAAAATTCATCTTAGTTGATACTGCTGGATTAAGAAGAAAAAGCAAAGTAAAAGAAGAAATAGAAAGATATAGTGTAATCAGAACTTATGCTGCTATAGAGAAAGCTGATGTAGCTATACTTGTAATAGATGCTGAGCAAGGAATAACTGAGCAAGATGAAAAAATAATAGGATATGCTCATGAAATGAATAAAGCAATTATGGTTGTTGTAAACAAATGGGATCTTATTGAAAAAGATGATAAAACATTAAGCAATTATCAAAAAGACTTACAACAAAAACTTAAGTTTATGCCATATGCTAAATATTTATTCATATCAGCTTTAACAGGACAAAGAGTACATAAAATATTATCAACAGCTAAATATTGCTATGATAATTACTCTAAGAGAGTTTCAACTGGATTATTAAATGATGTTATAAGTAAGGCTGTTTTAATGAAAGAGCCACCAGTTGTAGCCTTAAAGAGATTAAAAATATACTATGCTACTCAGGTTGCTACAAAGCCACCTAAATTTGTGTTCTTTGTAAATGACCCTAATCTATTACATTTCTCATATGGTAGATATTTAGAAAACCAATTAAGAGAAAGTTTTGATTTTGATGGAACTGGAATAGAAATAGAATATAGAGCTAGAAAGGAGTAATTTTATGAGTAAAGTGGCTTTTTTAGGAGCAGGAAGTTTTGGAACTTCTTTAGGTATATTATTGGGGAATAAAGGTGTTACGGTTTCTCTGTGGGATAGAGATGAAAATGTAATAAATGACATTAACGTAAACAGAAAGAATGACAAATATATAAAAGATTTAACTATTCCTACTAATGTCACTGCTTATAAAGACTTAGATGAAGCTTTAAATGGGGCTGAATATGTAGTTCTTGCAGTACCTTCTCATGTTATAAGAACAGCTTGTAAAAACTTAAAAGGTAAAATTAATGATGATGTAATAATTATTAATATTGCTAAAGGAATAGAAGAGGGGACTAATTTGAGACTATCTCAAGTTATAAATCAAGAATTACCAAATAATAGAGTCGTAGTTTTATCTGGGCCAAGTCATGCAGAAGAAGTTTCAAAGGGAATTCCAACAACTTTAGTTGCAAGCTCAGAATGTATGGAATGTGCAGAGAAAGTTCAAGACCTATTTATGGATAAAAACTTTAGAATATATACTAATGATGATATCATAGGTGTTGAAATTGGAGGCGCTGTTAAGAACATTATAGCCTTAGCGGCAGGTGTTTGTGACGGTATAGGATATGGAGACAATTCTAAGGCAGCATTAATGACTAGAGGAATGGCTGAAATAGCTAGAATAGGAATTAAAATGGGTGGAAAAGCTGAAACTTTCTTTGGATTAACTGGTATGGGTGATTTAATAGTTACTTGTACAAGTATGCATTCAAGAAACAGAAGAGCTGGAATACTTATAGGTCAAGGGAAAACTGCTGAAGAAGCTATAGAGGAAGTAGGAATGGTTGTTGAAGGTATAAAAGCTTGTAAAGCCTTCTATGAGTTAAAAGAAAAAGAAGGAGTAACAATGCCTATAACTGATATAGCATATAAAGTTCTTTTTGAAGGGGCAAAGGCAGAAAATGCTGTAAGCCTTTTAATGGAAAGAGATAAGAAAAAAGAAGAAATATAAAATTTATTTTAAAAAGAGATAGAAGTTTTTCTATCTCTTTTTGTTTTAATTAAAAGGTGGAATCTTTATAAAATTTTATTTTTTATGTAGTTATAAAACCATGTTAAGTCTTACATATTAAAAAATAAAATTATTTAAAATAAGTAGCATTTATTTAGAGTTCTTTGAATAAATAATATTAATACATAATATTAGAAAGAGAAAGTTGAAGTTTAGATAAAGGAGTTAAAAAGTATATCCAATTAAAGTAAAAATATATTTTGCTAAACAGTATACTTTTTCAAAGTTTCTAATATATATATAGTGTTAATAATATTTATAGGAGGGTGTATCTTGGAAGATTTCAATATATACAAAGATATAGCAGAAAGAACACAGGGAGATATTTATGTTGGAGTTGTTGGGCCAGTAAGAACAGGTAAATCTACATTTATAAAAAGATTTATGGACTTAATGGTAATACCTAAGATTGATAATGCTTATAAAAAGGAAAGAGCAAAGGATGAATTACCACAAAGTGGATCAGGAAAAACTATTCATACAACAGAGCCTAAATTTGTACCTAATGAGGCAGTAGAAATTGCTTTGGATGATGGTATTAAGTTTAGTGTTAGAATGGTTGATTGTGTTGGATACATTGTTAAAGGGGCTAATGGTTATTTTGATGAGGGAGAATCTAAAAAAGTTCATACTCCTTGGTTTGATTATGAAATTCCATTTGAAGATGCAGCTGAGATAGGAACTAGAAAAGTAATAACAGATCATTCAACAATAGGATTAGTAGTTACAACAGATGGAAGTATAACTGGTATAGATCGTGATGATTACTTAGAGGCTGAAGAAAGAGTAGTGGCTGAGTTAAAATCAATAGACAAACCTTTTATAATTGTACTTAATTCATTAGATCCAAGGGCAGAAGAGACTTTAGACTTAAAACAAGAATTAGAAATCAGATATGGAGTTCCAGTTCAAATAATGGATGTAGCCAATATGAATGAAAATGACATAAACGATTTGTTTACAAAAGTACTTAAAGAATTTCCAGTTAAGGAAATTAATATAGACATGCCAAGATGGATTGAAAAATTAGAGCCTTCTCATTGGTTAAAATCTAATTTTATAGACATAGTTAAAGACATGTGTAAAAACATATCAAAAATTAGAGACGTTAAGGATCTACTTAGTACTTATGGAGAAGATTTCTTAGGAGTAGCTGATATAAATGAGATGAATTTAGGAGATGGAACTGTAAGAGTTAAAATGACTCCTAAAAATGGCATCTTCTATAAAATAATAAGTGAAATGTGTGATGAAGAATTAAATGATGAAAGTGATTTAATAGCTTTAATCAAAGATTTGCATAAAGCAAAATCTGAATATGATAAGGTAGCTGAAGCAATAAATAGTGTTAAGGAAACAGGCTATGGATTAGTTGCTCCTCAATTATCAGAAATGAAGTTTGAAAAACCTGATATTGATAAGCAAGGTTCAAAATATGTTGTTAAACTTAAGGCTAGTGCTCCTAGTCTACATTTAATAAAAGCAGATATTCAAACAGAAATTTGCCCAATAATGGGAACTGAAAAAGAAACTCAAGAGGTATTTAAAACATTACTTGAGCAATTTGAAAGTGATCCGGAAAAATTATGGCAAAGCAACATGTTTGGTAAGTCATTAGAAACATTAGTTCAAGAAGGTTTAAGAAGCAAACTTTATAAGATGCCAGATGACATTCAAAGTAAGATTCAAAAAACTCTTCAAAGAATTATTAATGAAGGCGAAGGAAACTTAATCTGTATTATTTTCTAAGGTGATTAATATATTTAAAGACCATATCAAATTTTATTTTGATATGGTTTTTTAAATTTTATAATGAAATAATTCTATGAAATTTTAGAACGCAAAAAATATATATAAGTATTTTTATAATATATGTATTTTACGAAAAGAAGAGTATATTAAAAATATACTTTAATTTATTAGTTTTATAAAATTTATAAAAAGATTATAATTATTAAGGGAATGATTAAGTTGTTATAGTTTATTAGTATTTAATTTAAGCTGAACTTTACAAAGATTGAATAGAATTATTAATTTAATTATAATAAGCATTGTGACGAATGATACTTAGTCAAATAAAAAAGAAATTCGGAGGTACTCATGAAGAAAATAGCTGTAATTTTTAATGGTGGAACAATATCAATGAAAGTTGATGATAGAATAAAGGCTGCAGTTCCAAGTTTGACAGGAGAGGAAATAATGGCTATGGTAACAGGAATAGAAAGCTTTGCAACAATAGAGTCACATAGCTTTTCTTCATTACCAAGTCCACATATTACTCCAGAGATAATGCTTGAACTATCAAAATTTATAAATGCTCTAGTAGAGAGAGAAGATATAGATGGAGTTGTAGTAACTCACGGAACAGATACTTTAGAAGAAACATCTTATTTTGTTAATTTAACAACTAAGACAAGTAAACCAATAGTGTTTACTGGAGCTATGAGAAGTGGATCAGAGTTAGGGTATGATGGACCAGCTAACTTAGCTGCATCAATATGTACAGCTGCATCAGATGAAGCAAAAAATAGAGGAGTTCTAGTTTGTTTTAATGGGGAGTTAAATAGTGCTTCAGAGGTAACTAAGGCTAATTCAATGGCTTTAAATGCTTTTAGAACACCTAATTTTGGTCCAATAGGAATAGTTGATAATAATAGGGTAATATTTGATAGAAGAGTTCCACAGGAAGATTTTATACCCTTAGAGGTTATTGATAAAAAAGTAGCCATAATAAAATGTGCTGCAGGTATGGATGGAGATTTTATATATCACTGTATAGAGAAAAAATATGATGGAATCATAATAGAAGCTTTAGGAAGAGGAAATGTACCACCAACTATGGTTGATGCAATAAAAGATGCCTTAGATAAGGGAATAGTTATAGTACTTACTTCAAGATGTTTTGAAGGAAGGGTAAGTGATAGCTATGGATATCTTGGAGGTGGAAAAAATCTTAAAGAGCTTGGGGTTATATTTGGAGAAAGTATGCCAAGTCAAAAGGCTAGAATAAAGCTTTTAACTCTTCTTGGGTTTAATAAAGATTATAGATATATTAAACATAGTTTTGAGAAAGAAAGATACTAAACACATATATTTTTTAAAAAGCAAGAAAAAATATTCGATAATTATTGAATAATAACTTAGAATAGTGTACAATAACATTCGTAGACAGATAAAAAGTTCATTTTGTATAAAAATGTTCGTATTTTCTATGAGGAATATTAATAGTAAACTTGATTAAAGTTATTATTCAATAATTGGATAAAAGCTATTTTAAGTTTACTAAACTTAAAATAGCTTTTTTATATTTATGAACTTAAGACGAATATGGAGGTTTTTTATGGAAAATAAAATTCATGCTTTAAGGGAAGAAGGAAATTTACGTGTTTTACCTGAGAATAAAAGTGAATATAAGAGAGAATTCTTAGCTGGAACAACAAGTTTCTTAGCAATGGCTTATATAATAGCTGTAAATCCATCTATATTAAGCGCAGCAGGAATGCCAGCAGGTGCTATAGTAACAGCAACATGTATATCAGCAGTTATTGGATGTTTAATAATGGGGTTTTATGCTAAATTACCTTTTGGACTAGCTCCTGGAATGGGACTAAATGCATTCTTTACTTTTTCAGTAGTTATAGGAATGGGAATTTCTTGGGAAGTAGCTCTTACAGCTGTTTTTGTAGAAGGAATAATATTTATACTTTTATCATTATTTAAAGTAAGAGAGGCTGTTGTTGATGCAATTCCAATAAATTTAAAATATGCAGTTACAGCAGGGATAGGTCTTTTTATAGCTTTTATAGGATTTAATGGAGCTGGAGTTGTTATTGGAAATCCAGATACAATGGTTGCTATGGGACAAGTTGGTCCTAAAATGTTAATAGCAATGGTTGGACTTTGTATAATAGTAATTTTAGAAAAGAAAAAAGTTAAAGGTTCAATGCTAGTTGGTATAGTAGTTTCAACTCTTTTAGCTTGGGGATATGCTTTAATAAATACTGAAGCCGCAGCTAGTATGGGGATCTATTTACCAAATGGAATATTTAAATTTGAATCAATAGCTCCAATAGCAGGTAAAGTTAATTTTTCATATTTAACTTCACCACAGCATGTATTTAATTTTATAACTATAGTTTTCACATTTTTATTTGTTGATTTTTTTGATACAGTTGGAACTTTAATAGGAGTAGCTTCAAGAGCTAATATGTTAGATAAGAAGGGAAGAGTTCCTAATGCTGGTAAAGCATTAATGACAGATGCTATAGCAACTACGGCAGGCGCTTTACTTGGAACATCTACTGTAACAGTTTATGTTGAAAGTGCTACTGGAGTTGAAGAAGGTGGTAGAACAGGATTAACAGCTATAACAATAGGAGCTTTGTTTTTCGTAGCAATGTTTTTCTCACCAATATTTGTAGCAGTACCAGCATGTGCTACTGCACCAGCTTTAATATATGTTGGATATTTAATGCTAACTAGTGTGTTAAAAATAGATTTTAGTGATATTACAGATGCAGTACCAGCATTTTTAATAATAGCTTTAATGCCTTTAACTTATAGCATAGGTGATGGATTAACAATTGGCGTTTTAGCATATGTAATATTAAATATATTACACAATATCTTTACTAAAAACAAAGAAGATAAAAAAGAATTATCAATAGTAATGATAGTTTTAGCAATTATATTTGTAATAAAACTTTGTCTACCATTAATTACTCAGATGATAGGTTAAAATAAAAATAAATTTTATTTAGAATATGTACCTTTAAAGACTTTACTCTAAAATCGAGAGTTATTTAATAAAAAATAATTTGAGATTTAAGTAAAGTCTTTTTTATGTAGAAGAAATAAGTTTTTATAAAAATAAATGTTAACAAATTGTAAAAAATAACTTGTTATTACTTGGATTTTATATTAATCTATATTTAGATTATTTTCAAGGAGGCTCTCTTTATGGTTAAAAGTATGACTGGTTTTGGGAGAGCAACTAGTGAAGAGGGAAAAGATAGAATATTTTCTCTAGAAATGAAGAGTGTAAACCATAGATATTTAGACATGAACATAAGAATGCCAAGAAGTATGGTTTCTTTAGAAGAAAAAATAAGAAATATTATTTCTTCTAAACTTAGCAGGGGAAAAGTTGACATCTTTATAAATTATAAAGATTATGCTAAAAATCAAGGAGTTGCTGTTTTAAATGAAGATTTAGCTAAGAGTTATGTAAATTCTTTAGAACAATTAAAGTCCTTATTTCCTAATATGCAAGACGACTTAAGTTTATCATTAGTTGCTAGATACCCAGATGTAATAACTATAGAAGAAAAATCAGAAGATTTAGAAGCTATATGGGAAGAGATAAACTCACTATTAAATATGGCTGTAGAAAATATGATTTCTATGAGAATGGTTGAAGGTGAGAAATTAGCTAGTGATATATTAGTTAAGTGTAACTCTATAGAAGAAATAGTAGCTTTTATAGAAGAAAAGGCAGAGGTTATTGTTACTGCCTATAAGCAAAAGTTAGAGGATAGACTTAAGAATTTATTAGGAGAAGTTCCAGTAGATGAAAACAGAGTAGCTATGGAAGTTGCCGTTTTTGCTGACAAAGCTTCGATTGATGAAGAGATAATAAGACTTAGAAGTCATATTAATCAATTAAGAAAAACTTTAACTTTAGATGAACCAATAGGTAGAAAGTTAGATTTTATAGTACAAGAAATGAACAGAGAAGCTAATACAATAGCATCAAAGTCAACAGATTTAGAAATAACCAATAAGGTTATAGATATAAAAAATATTATTGAAAAGATTAGAGAACAAGTTCAAAACATAGAATAATAGGAGGTAGCAAATGAGTATAAAGTTAATTAACATTGGTTTTGGAAACATAGTTTCAGCTAATAGATTAGTAGCAATAGTAAGTCCTGAATCAGCACCTATAAAGAGAATCATACAAGAAGCTAGAGATAGAGGTATGCTTATAGATGCAACTTATGGTAGAAGAACAAGAGCCGTAATAATTACAGATTCAGATCATGTAATTCTTTCAGCTGTTCAACCTGAGACAGTGGCTCACAGATTATCAACTAAGGAAGAAGTAGTTGTTGAAGATGATGAATAAGATACATAAGGATAATAGAGGTGTATTAATAGTTATTTCTGGTCCTTCAGGTGCAGGCAAGGGAACTATTTGTAAAGCCTTATTAGAAAAACACGATGATATATTTATATCAGTTTCTGCTACTACTAGAAGTCCTAGAGTAGGAGAAGTTGATGGTGTAAATTATCACTTTTTAACAAAAGAAGAATTTAAGCAAAGAATAGCAGAGGATGATTTCCTTGAGCATGCTGAAGTTTATGGAAATTATTATGGAACTCCTAAATCAAGTGTTGAAAAAATGCTTAATGAAGGAAAAGACGTAATATTAGAAATAGATATACAAGGTGCTTTAAAAGTTAAGGAAAAAGCTACTGACGGAGTATTTATATTTATATTACCTCCTTCAATGGAAGAGCTTAAGCAAAGAATAATAAAAAGAGGTAGCGAAACTCCAGAGAGTTTAATGACTAGATTTAAGTCAGCTTATAAAGAAATTAATTATGTGTCAAAATACAATTATGCAGTAGTTAACGATAATGTAGAAGATGCAGTAAAGAAAATAGAGGCTATATTATTAGCTGAAAAATGTAGAGTAGATAGATTAAAAGAAAACATATTAGAGTCAAAGGAGGACGAAATGCATGAACAACTCTATGATTAATCCATCAATCGTTGATTTATTAAAAAGGGTAGAAGATAGATATTCTTTAGTAATATTAAGTGCTAAGAGAGCAAGACAAATAATTGACGGAGCAGAAACTTTTGTTGATGTTGAGTCAAATAAGCCATTAACAATAGCTATAAATGAAATAGATGAAGGATTTGTAAATTACAAAGACACTGAGGAGAAATAAGAGCTATGAAAGATAAGAAATGTGTTGTTGTAGGAGTAAGTGGAGGAGTAGCTGTTTATAAAGCATTAGACGTTATAAGCAGATTAAGAAAAAAAGATGTAGAAGTACATATAATAATGACTAAATCCGCTACTGAGTTTGTAACACCATTATCTTTTCAATCATTAAGTCAAAACATGGTTATAACAGATATGTTTGCTGAACCAAAGGCTTGGGAAATACAGCATATATCACTAGCAAAGAAAGCAGATTTAATGCTTATTGTACCAGCTACAGCAAACATTATAGGAAAGGTTGCAAATGGCATAGCTGACGATATGTTATCAACAACTATAATGGCAACAAAGGCGCCAGTTGTTTTTTGCCCTGCAATGAATACAAACATGTATGAAAATCCTATAGTTCAAAGGAACATAAATCTTCTAAAGGAGCTTGGTTATGAATTTATAGAGCCAGCTAGTGGAAGATTAGCATGTGGTGATGAGGGGAAAGGTAAACTTCAAGATACCGAAATTATTGCAGAAGAAACATTGAGAAGGTTACACTCTACTAATGATTTAGTTGGTAAGAAGGTTGTTGTTACTGCAGGACCTACTATAGTGCCAATAGATCCAGTAAGAATTTTAACAAATAGATCTTCAGGTAAAATGGGATACTCAATAGCAGAGGAAGCTAGAGATAGAGGAGCAGAAGTTGTTCTTATATCAGGACCTACTTCTTTAAGAAAACCTAATGGAATTAAAGTTATTGATGTAAAAACAAATGAAGATATGTTTAATGCTATAAAAAATGAATTTGAAGATGCTGATATAGTTATTAAGTCAGCAGCTGTAGCAGATTATAAAGCTAAAAATTATAGCAGTGAAAAGATTAAAAAAACAGGTGATGATTTAAATTTAATTTTTGAGAGAGATAGAGATATTCTAAAAACTCTTGGAGATATGAAAGAAAATCAAATTCTAGTAGGCTTTGCAGCAGAAAGTAGCAACTTAAAAGAAAACGCTAAAGGCAAACTAGAGAGGAAAAATCTAGATTATATTGTTGCAAATGACATAAGTAAGCCAGAAACAGGTTTTGCAAGTGATGAGAATAAAGTTACTATAATAAGCAAATCAGGTGAAGAGGTATCTTTAGAAAAGATGTCTAAAAGAGAAGTTGCAAAGAATATATTTGACATTATAAAAGGGCGCTAATTGCGCCTTTTTATTCTATATGAACAAGGGTGATTATTTTGGAGAAATTTGCTGAAGTAATTGTAAATAGTGAAGCTGTTACAATTGATAAGCCTTTTACATATAAGATTAAAGAAGATTTAGTTCATAATATAAAGGTTGGACATAGAGTTCTTATTCCTTTTGGAAATGGAAATAAAAAAATTGAAGGTTTTGTTTTAAAAATATTAGATAATGTTGAAAATAAAAGTATAAGATATAAATCTATATATAATGTTTGTGATAATGAACCCTTATTAAGTGAAGATTCTTTAAAGCTTATTAAATTTTTAAGAGAGAAATATTTATGTAAGTATATAGATGCTATAAGAGTTATGATTCCACCTAAAATAATGAGTGGAAATAAGGAAAAAACAAAACAAGTTATAGTATTTAAAAAATATATAGAAGAATTAAGTGAGCCACAAAAAAAAGCTTTAGAGATAATTGAAGAAAAAAGTGGTGGTTTCACAAAAGCAGAATGGAATAAAATTTTTAATATATCAACATATATGATAAATAAATTAATAGAATTAGGTTGTGCTTCTAGTGAAGAAGTAAGGGTTGGAAGGGAAAATTTAAGAGAGTTTAAGCCTTATCCGCCTAAGAGTTTAAATGAAGAACAGATAAGAGCATATGATACAATTTTAGAAAGTGATAAAAATATATTTTTATTAAAGGGCGTAACTGGAAGTGGAAAAACAGAAGTATATATGAATTTAGTTAGTTATATGCTCCTTTTTGAAAAGAGTTCATTAATATTAGTACCAGAAATAGCTCTAACTCCTCAAATGATTGAAAGATTTAAAGGAAGATTTGGAAAAGATGTAGCGGTCTTTCATAGTAGGCTTTCAGATGGAGAGAGATATGATGAATGGTATAGGGTTAAAAATGATCAAGTTAAGGTTGTTATAGGAGCCAGATCCGCCATATTTTTACCCTTTAATGATTTAGGACTAATAGTAGTAGATGAAGAACATGAAAGTAGTTATAAATCAGATATGAATCCTAAATATAATACTATAGAAGTTTGTGAGTATTTAAGTCTTCTAAAAAATTGCAAGGTTGTTTTAGGTTCGGCAACTCCTAGTGTTGTTAGTTTTTATAAAGCACTTAAAGGAAATTATGAATTAATTGAACTTAAAAACAGAGTTAATAATGGAGAACTTCCTAATGTATCTATTGTTGATATGAGAGAAGAGCTAAAGGCAAATAATAAAACAATGTTTAGTAGGGATTTATATTTGAAGATAAAAGATAGATTAGAGAAAAAAGAACAAATAATTTTGTTTTTAAATAGAAGAGGATTTTCATCCTTTGTTTCTTGTAGAAGTTGTGGATTTGTTTTTAAATGTAACAATTGTGACATATCAATGACTTATCATAATAATGGATACTTAGTTTGTCATTATTGTGGAAATACTGCAAGAATGCCTAAAGTTTGCCCTAAGTGTGGTAGTAATTATGTTAAACATTTTGGGGTAGGAACAGAAAAATTAGAGGAAGCAGTACATCAGTATTTCCCAGAAGCAAAGGTTTTAAGGATGGATGTAGATACAACAAGAAAGAAAAATTCTCATGAGGAAATTTATAACTCATTTAAAAGTAAAGAAGCAGATATATTAATAGGAACTCAGATGATAGCTAAGGGGCTTGATTTCCCAGATGTAACCTTAGTTGGAGTTATGGCTGCTGATATGTCTTTAAACCTACCAGATTATAAGTCTAGTGAAAAGACATTTCAACTTATAACTCAGGTAAGCGGAAGAGCAGGGCGTGGTGATAAAAAGGGAGATGTAATAATTCAAAGTTATTCTCCAGAACATTATGCTTTGATCTGCGCAAGGTATAATAATTATGAAGAATTCTTTAAAAGAGAAATAAATGTAAGAAAACTTATGGCATATCCACCCTTTGACGATTTGTTTTTAATAAACTTAAGTGCAAAGGGAGAAATAAAAGTAAAGATTTTTGCAAAAAAATTAGAGATGTATTTACGTAATATCTTAAAAGAATATGATAATATATTTATATACGAAGCATGTCCTTGTTCCATAAGTAAAATAAAAAATGTTTATAGATGGCAAATTCTAATTAAGGGAAAATTAGATTTAGAGGTATGCTCTAAAATAAAAAAAGGGGTTTATGAATTATCCAAAGATGTTTATAATGAGATTAAGATTGGTTTAGACATAAATCCTAATAGTTTAATGTAAGGAGGAAGCTATTTTGGCAATAAGAAACTTAAGATTTAATGATGACGAAATATTAAGAAAAAAATGTAGAGTAGTTGATGACATTAATGATAGAATAAAAATCTTAGTAGAAGATATGATAGAAACTATGTATGAAAATAATGGAGTTGGATTAGCAGCTCCACAAGTTGGAATACTAAAGAGAATCTTTGTTGTTGATGCTATGGATGGAGCTGGTTCTAGAGTATTCATAAATCCAGAAATATTAGAAAAAAGTGGAGAGCAAACTGATGAAGAGGGATGTTTAAGCTTACCAGGTAGACATAAACCAGTAAAGAGAGCTAATAAAATAAAGATAAAGGCTTTAGATGTTAATGGAAACGAGTTTGTATTAGATGCAGAAGAATTTTTAGCAAGAGCTATACAACATGAATATGATCATTTAGAGGGAGTACTTTTTATAGATAATGAGCTTTAAGACTAAGGAGGGATATGACATGAAGATAGTATTTATGGGAACACCGGATTTTGCTGTTCCATCATTAAAGAGCTTAATAAATGAATTTGGAGTAGAAGCTGTTTTTACTCAACCAGATAGACCAAAAGGAAGAGGAAAAAAATTAGGTGTGTCACCTGTAAAGGAAGTTGCTTTAGAACACAACATACCAGTTTATCAACCTTTAAGATTAAAAAATGAACCAGAAACTATAGAAGAACTAAAAAATATGGAGCCAGACTTTATAATAGTAGTAGCTTTTGGTCAGATATTACCTAAAGAGGTTTTAGATATTCCTAAGTATGGATGTATCAATCTACATGCATCATTACTTCCTAAATTTAGAGGAGCAGCACCTTTAAACTGGAGCATAATCAAAGGAGAAAAGGTAACAGGAAATACAACTATGCTTATGGATGTAGGTCTTGATACTGGAGATATGCTTTTAAAAGATGAAGTAGAAATAACTGATAATATGACTGCAGGAGAATTACATGATATTTTAATGGAAAGAGGAGGAGATTTATTAGTTAGAACTATAAAGGGAATACTTAATAATGAAATAACTCCAGAAAAGCAAAATGAAGAGGAAACATGTTATGCTTCAATGCTTAATAAAGAAATAGCTAAAATTGATTGGTCTCTTTCAGCACAGGATATTCATAATTTAGTTAGAGGATTAAATCCTTGGCCTGTAGCTTTAACTTCATATGATGATATTACAATGAAAGTTCATCAAACTAGAGTTGAAAAAGGAGATAGCAATAAAGAACCAGGAACTATAATAGCTGTAGATAAAACAGGAATTAAGGTTTCAACAGGAAAAGATATACTTGTTATAGAAAAATTACAGTTCCCAAATAGTAAGCAACTATTTGTAGAGCAATTTATAAATGGAAACACAATAGAAATAGGTAAAGTTTTAAAATAATTTAAGAGGGTGATGGTATGTTTTATCCATATTATATTGATCCAACATATTTAATACTTATACCAGCGATTTTAATATCTGCATGGGCACAATTTAAAGTTTCTAGCACATTTAACAAATATAGCACAGTTAGAAGTATAAATGGATATACTGGTGCACAAGTTGCAAGAATTCTTTTAAATGATGCTGGACTTCAAGAAGTAGAAATTCAACAAGTACCAGGAAAATTAAGTGACCATTATGATCCAAGAGCTAAGGTTTTAAGATTATCATCTGATGTTTATGGAAGTACTTCTGTAGCATCTATAGGCGTAGCAGCTCATGAAGTTGGGCACGCTATACAAGATAAAGAATCTTATTCTGCATTAGTTTTTAGAAATGCTATAGTACCTGTAGTAAACTTTTCATCAAGCTTATCATGGATTTTATTTTTTATTGGAATATTACTTAGTTATAGTACTTTAGTAACTATTGGTATAATATTATTCTCAGTAGTTGTACTTTTCCAACTAGTAACATTACCAGTAGAATTCAATGCCTCATCAAGAGCATTAAAACTTTTAGAGGCAAGAGGAATATTATATGATAAAGAAGTAGATGGAGCTAGAAAGGTATTAAGTGCAGCGGCATTAACTTATGTTGCAGCAACACTTATGGCTGTTTTACAATTAGTAAGACTTATAGCTATAAGTAACAGAAATTCAAATGATTAGAGGTTAGAATATGAATGCAAGAAAAATAATAGTTGAAATATTAGACAATGTCTTATTAAATGGAGCATATTCAAATATAGAAATAAACAAGCAATTTGCATCTAATAATATAGATCCAAAAGATAAGGGATTAATAACAGAGGTTGTTTATGGAACAATAAAATACAAAAAAATGATAGATATAATTCTTTCAAGTTTTGTTGCTGATATTGGTAAGATAGATGAGAGTGTAGTAAACATATTAAGAAGTGCTATATATCAAATGAAATTCTTAGATAGAGTTCCTCCATATGCAATAGTTAATGAGGCTGTAAATTTAACTAAAGAAACTGCACCTAATTTGGCTAAGTTTGTAAATGGAGTTCTTAGAAATTATTTAAGAAATGAAAATAAAAACTTTAAAGTTGGCTTAAGAAATAATGAAGCTTTATGTTATGACTTTTCTTTTGATAGATGGATGATAGAAATGTTCATAAAGCAATATGGAAAAGAAGATGCTTTAAGAATACTTAGAGGATTAAATACAGTTCCATATGTAACAGTTAGAGTTAATACATGTAAGGCTGATTATGATGAAGTTTATGAAAGACTTGAAGAAGAAGGATATGATATAGAGGAAGGTGCATTTTCACCTGAAGCTATCATAATCAAAAAAGGTAGTGCAATAGAGAAAAATAAACTTTATCAAGAAGGTTTAATAACAGTTCAAGATGAAAGTGCTATGCTAGTAGCTCCTTTATTTGATTTAAAGGGTGATGAACAAGTTATGGATCTATGTAGTGCACCAGGAACCAAAGCAACTCATATAGGTGAGTTAATGATGAATAAAGGGAAAGTAGTAGCTTTTGATATTCATGATCATAAGTTAGCTTTAATAAAAGAAAACATAGATAGATTAGGATTAACTAATGTTGAAGTTGAATTAGGAGATGCTACAAAGATAAATTCTAAGTATATTAACTGGGCTGATAGAATATTATTAGATGTACCTTGCTCAGGACTTGGAATTATAAGAAAGAAACCAGAAATAAAATGGAATAAAAAGAACAATGATTTAACAGAAGTTGTTAAGGTTCAAAAAGAAATATTAAAAAATGCTTGGAATTATTTAAGAGAAGGTGGAGAATTAGTTTACTCTACTTGTACTTTAAATAAAAAAGAAAATGAAGAAGTTATAGATTGGTTCGTAGAGAGAAATTCAGACTGCGAAGTAGAAAAAGTATTTTTAGGTAAGGCTGATAATGTGGTATATAATGATAACGGAAGTGTTACCATATTACCTAATAAGTACATGGATGGTTTCTTTATTGCTAAGCTTAAGAAAAAAGAAAGTAAGTAGCAAAAAGGATAAACATGGAAGGTGAGACTGTATGAAAAACATCTTAGATTTTACATTAGAAGAGTTAAAAGAGTGGATGAAGGAAAATGGAGAGAGTGCTTTTAGAGCAAAGCAAATCTTCGATTGGATATACAAAAAGGAAGTATTTAATTTTGAAGAGATGAAAAATATTTCAAAAGCTCTAATAAGCAAGCTTTCAGAAAATTTTTATATAGGTATCCCTGAAGTTATAGATTATTTATCATCTAGTGAAGATGGTACTAGAAAAATCCTTTTAGGATTAGGTGATGGAAACATAATAGAATGTGTTATTATGAGATATAAATATGGTAATTCTATTTGTGTTTCCACACAAATAGGATGTAGAATGGGATGTAAATTCTGTGCATCTACCTTAGAAGGAATGGTAAGAAATTTAACTGCAGGAGAAATATTATCAGAAGTTTTAATTGGACAGAAACTTCTAGGTGAGAGAATATCTAATATAGTTTTAATGGGAAGTGGAGAACCCTTAGACAATTATGATAATGTTATGAAGTTCTTAGAGCTTGTCAATGCTGATTATGGGTTAAATATAGGGCAGAGACATATAACATTATCAACATGTGGCCTTGTGCCAAAAATTCGTGAAATGGCTGATAAGGAAATGCAAGTAACTTTAGCAATTTCATTACATGCTGTTTCAGATGAAAAGAGAAAAACAATAATGCCAATAGCTAATAAGTATTCAATTAGTGAAATTTTAGACGCTTGTAATTATTATATTGAGAAAACAGGAAGAAGAATAACCTTTGAATATTCTTTAGTTAGTGGAGTTAACGATACTAAAGAAGATGCCAAGAGCTTAGGAAGATTATTAAAAGGCATGCTTTGTCATGTTAATTTAATTCCTGTAAATGAAATAAAGGAAAATGAGTTTAAAAAATCTACTAAGAAGGATATAGAAACATTTTTAAATACTCTTAAAACATATGGAGTAGAAGCTACAGTAAGAAGAGAGATGGGCTCAGATATAAATGCAGCCTGTGGTCAATTGAGAAGAAGCTATATTAAGTCAAAAGGGTTAAAGCTGTAGGGGGAAATTTTATGTTAGGATTTGTAACAGATAAAGGAAATGTTAGAGAATTAAACGAAGACTTTTTATCTTATTCTAGAGAAGATGAATTTTCAATATATGTAGTTGGTGATGGAATGGGTGGACATAATGCTGGAGAAGTAGCTAGTAAAAGAGCTGTGGAAAGCATTATTTGTTTTGTTAAAGAAAATTTCGGTGTTATACCATTAGATAATCTTTTAAAAGATGCAATTTTACATGCTAATAGTAAAATATATAGTATGAGTAAAGAAAGTTCAGGTTTATCTGGTATGGGTACAACAATAACAGCTATATTAGAGGTTAAAAATATAGTTTATATTGCCAATGTTGGTGATAGTGCTTGTTTTGGTATTAATGAAAATGGAATAAAAAAACTAACAAAGGATCATTCTTTAGTTCAAGAACTTGTTGATAGTGGTTGCATTACAGAGGGGGAAGCTAAAAATCATCCAAGAAAAAATGTAATAACTAGAGCTATAGGAACTAATTCAAATGTTGATGTTGATGTCTTTAAGGTTGATAGACATGAATATAAAGCATATTTACTTTGTACAGATGGATTAAGCAATGATGTTGATGAGGATGAAATTTGGAAAAAAGTAATTAAATCTAATGATTTTGATAAAGCATGCAATGAATTGGTTGATATGGCTAAAGCAAGGGGAGGAAAAGATAATATTACAGTGTTAGTTTTTGGAGGAGAGAAATAGAATGATAGGTAAAATCTTAGGGAATAGGTACGAGTTACTTCAGTGCGTAGGCGAAGGTGGCATGTCCTTTGTATACAAAGCAAAATGTAGAAAATTAAATAGATTCGTAGCTGTTAAAATACTAAAAGATGAATTTAAAAACAATGAAGAAATTGTTAGAAGATTTAAAAAAGAAGCTACAGCTATTGCTAACTTATCTAATCCAAATGTGGTAAATGTATTAGATGTTGGAACTCAAGATGATATCAATTATATTGTTATGGAATATGTTGAAGGTAAAACTTTAAAAGATATAATTAAGGAAAAAGGCGCTTTACCTTATGAGGTTGCCATAAGTATAGGAATAAAAGTTGCTAAAGCTTTAGAATGTGCTCATAAAAGCGGAATTATACATAGAGATGTTAAACCACAAAACATATTAGTTACAGAAGAAGGAGTTGTTAAAGTAACTGACTTCGGAATAGCTAAATCTATGGATTCCTCAACTATAGCACATACTAATAGTGTTATGGGATCAGCACATTATTTTTCACCAGAACAAGCTAAAGGAACTTATACTGACTATAGAACTGACTTATATTCTTTAGGAATAGTATTGTATGAAATGGTTACTGGAGTTGTTCCTTTTAATGGTGATTCACCTGTTACTGTAGCTGTAAAACATATACAAGAAAAGGCAATACCTCCTAAGAATATAAATCAAAATATTCCTAATAGTTTAAATGATTTAATAATGAAAGCTATGGAAAAGGATCCTGTTAATAGATATCAAACAGCTAAGGAAATAATAGGTGATTTAGAAAAGATAAAGAAGGATCCAAACGTTACAATATCATCAAAGTCTGCAGAAGATGAGGAGCAATTCACAAGAGTTATGTCTCCAGTTGTTGTTCCAAAAACTGAAACTAATAACTCAGAACCTGATGAGGATGATGAGGAAGATGATGATGAATATTATGAAGATGATGAGGATGAAGAAGAAGAAAATAATATTCAAAATAAGCCTCAAAAAACTATTAACAAAAATAAAAAGAAATCACCAATAGTAATGATACTTGTAACTATTTTAGTTGTAGCATTAGGAATAACTCTTGGTTTCGTTGGTATGAAGAAATTTGTAGAAGGCGGAAAAGATGTTAAAATACCTAATGTTGTAGGAGAAAAGGCAGAAGATGCTAAGAGTAAGTTAGAAGCCTTAGGATTAAAGGTATTAGAAGTTACAGAAGAAAGTGATCAAGAAAAAGGAATTGTTTTAAAAGTTGATCCAAATGTAGATTCTACTGTTAAGAGCGGTAGCGAAGTAAAACTTACTGTTAGTGGTGGAGAAGGACAAATAAAAGTTCCAAACTTTGCAGAAATGAATTTAGACAGTGTTAAGAGAACATTAAAAAGTTTAGGTTTAGAGATTGGAACTGTTAACGAAGAATATAGTGATAGCGTTCCTAGAGGGGAAGTTATATCTCAAAGTCCTAATGCAAATGAATCTGTAGATAAAGGTTCTAAAGTAAATGTTACTATAAGTAAAGGTAAAGAGATAAAAAATATAACTTTAAATATTCCAGATGTGTCAGGAAAAAGTGTAGAGGAAGCTAAATCAATATTATCCAGTGCTGGTGTTGAAGCTAATGCTGTTAAAGGTGACCCTGCTAAAAGTGAAGGAGAAGCAGGTAAGGTTTATAGTCAAAGTCAATCAGGAAATTTTACAATTAAGCAAGGTGAAAAAGTAACTATAACAATTAATTACTACGGTGATTATGTTAAGCCTGAAAAACCTAAGCATAATGCAGGAGAACTTGTTGGAATGACTGGTGCTCAAGCTAAAGCATGGGCTTCAAAAAATAAAATCAATGTAAGTGGAATTACAAGTGATACTGCTAAGGTTAAATCAGTAAGTAATTCTGGTGAGGTTGAAGAAGGGGGATCAGTTTCTGTAACTATGGAAGAAGAAAAAAAACCTGAAAAACCAGAACAACCAGAACAACCAAATCAGCCAACACAACCAACACAACCAAATCAGCCAACACAACCAGAACACCAAAAACAACCAGAGCAATCTGGCAATAATTAATAAATAACTTTAAATGTTATTTTTATTTCTAAAATAAATAAAAATATAAAGTAAAAGGGAGTAGTAACTCCCTTTTATTTTATATAGTTAAATAAACAAGAGAAAAACTTAATTTATAAATAGAAAATAGAATTAGAAGGAAAAGAAAAGAGTGTATATAATTATTAAGATTCTTGCATTTTATATTAAAATTTGTTTATTATAAGAATATATAATATTAAAGATAGGGAGGAAACATGGAAGGAATTATAATAAAAGGTATAGGTGGATTCTATTATATAAAAACAGATGAAGGAATTATTGAATGTAAAGCTAGAGGTAAATTCAGATATAATTCATTAAAGCCTATGGTAGGAGATAGAGTTACCATAAAAGTAGAGAATGGAAAAGGTGTAATAGAGGATATACATGAGAGAAGCTCAGAGCTTATAAGGCCAACTGTTGCAAACGTAACACAAGCTTTCGTTGTATTTGCAATAAAAAATCCTGACATAAATTTAGATTTATTAAATAGATTTTTAACTCTTTGCGAGTATAATGATATACATGCAGTTGTATGTTTAAATAAAGAAGATTTATGTACAGAGGAAGAAAAAGAAAACTTAAAAGTATTAATAAATGATATAGGTTATGAGGTTCTCTTCATAAATGCCAAGGAAGGAAAAGGTTTTGATGCTTTAAAGGAAAGATTAGAACATAACATAACAGTCCTTTGTGGCCCTTCTGGAGCAGGAAAATCTACACTTTTAAATTCTTTTATAGATAGAGAACATATGGAAACAGGAAGTGTAAGTGAAAAAATAGGAAGAGGTAAGCATACTACTAGACATAGTGAACTTATAGATATAGATAATGGATACTTAGTTGATACTCCAGGATTTACAACTTTAGATGTTACTTTTATAGATAGAGATAGCTTAAAATATTGCTTCCCAGAATTTAATGATTATAATAATCTTTGCAAATTTAATGGATGTAATCATTATAAAGAACCTAAGTGTGCTGTGAAAGAAGCAGTTGAAGAGGGTAAAATAAACAAGCTAAGATATAATTTTTATATAAAAACCTTAGAAGAGATAATAAATAGGAGGGGTAATTAATGGTTAAAATAGCACCATCAATATTATCAGCAGATTTTAGTATTTTAGGAGAACAAGTTAAGAGAGTAGAAAAAGGTGGGGCAGAGTTCTTACATATAGATGTAATGGATGGTCATTTTGTTCCAAATATAAGCTTTGGATTTCCAATAATGAAAGCTATAAGGAACTTAAGTAATCTTGTTTTTGATGTTCACTTAATGATAGAGGAACCAGGAAGATATGTAGATGAATTTATAAGTGCAGGAGCAGATTTAATAACTGTACATTATGAAGCTGATAGACATATTGATAGAACAATAAATTACATAAAAAGTAAAGGATGCAAGGCTGGGATAGCTTTAAATCCAGGTACACCAGTTTCAATGCTTAAGAATTTAATACCTTCATTAGATATGGTATTAATAATGTCTGTTAATCCAGGTTTTGGAGGACAAAGCTTTATACCATATAGTTTAGATAAGATAAAAGAAGTAAAAGAAATGGCTAAGGCTTGTGGTAAGGAAGACTTATTAATCCAAGTTGATGGAGGAGTAGGTGCAAATAATATAAAAGAGATAGTAGAAGCTGGAGCTAATGTTTTAGTTGCTGGATCAGCTGTATTTAAAGAAGATAAAATAGAAGAAAATATTAAAGCTTTAAGAGAGGCACTATAAAATGAAAGTTCTTATAATAGCTGGGGGAGAAAAACCTAGTAGTGAGTTATTGAAAAGTGAAATTAAAGAGTGCGACTTATTAATAGCTGCTGATAGGGGAGCTGAATCCTATTTAGAAAATGGATTTACTCCAGACTATGCCCTAGGAGACTTTGATTCTATAGGAGAAGAATATAAGGATATATTGAATAAAATAAAAGTAGAAAAATTTAATCCTGAGAAAGATAATACTGATACAGAGATTGCTTTTTTTAAAGCAGTTGAATTAGGAGCTACAGAAATTACATTTTTAGGGGTTACAGGAACAAGATTAGATCATGTTATGGCTAATTTAGGACTTTTAAGAGAAGCTTTAGAAAGAGGTATTGAGGCATATATTATTGATAATAATAATAAAATTTACCTAAAGAATAAAGGGACAACTCTTAAGAAAGAATTTGGTGATTATATATCATTTCAAGCTTTTGGTTCTCCAGTAAATAATTTTTCTATAAAAGGTTCTAAATATGAACTTTATAATCATAAACTTTTAATAGGAGATTCATTATGTGTGTCTAATGAGTTTATTGATGAATATATTGATATATCTTTTGAAAAAGGTGAAGTTTTAGTTATATATTCAAGAGATTAAACACAATTTGAGTTTCTTCTGCATAAAATAAAATAAGAAATAATTTTAAAGGTAGGAGAGAGTTTATGAGAATAATGACTATTAAATTACCAAAGTTCTTAGCTAAAATAGTTAGAATGTTTAAAGGTAATAAGAAATCTGATACATAAGATGGAAAAAATTAAGGGATAAGTTTTACTTATCCCCTATTTTTATGCAAAATAAAAATGCAGTTATTAAACTGCATTTTAGCCAAAGATTTCTTATATAGCTCTTTGAACTTTTCCAGATCTTAAGCATCTTGTACAAACGTGAACAGTTTTTGGTGTTCCTTTAACGATTGCTTTAACCTTTTTTATGTTAGGAGCCCAAGTTCTCTTTGATTGTCTGTGAGAGTGACTGTATTGTACTCCAGCTACAACTCCTTTGTTACAAATCTCGCATCTTCTTGCCATTAAAAACACCTCCTTTAAAATGAAGATAAAATCTTCAATAGGACAGATAATATTCTATCATAATATATATTAGTTATGCAAGTATAATATTAAAATAATTCTTTAAAAATATGTTTCAAAAGGTATATAGTTCTTGAATAATCAAAGTATTTAATATAGAATATAGTATATGTAATAGGTTTATGTATTTATTTTTAAGTGACTTTTATAGGCAGTTAATATAGAATACAGTATATCTAATAGTTGAGGAGGAATCGCCATGATAGGATATTCAAATGAATATGGAAATGTGTCTTATACTGATGACGTTTTAGCAAAGATTGTTGGTTTATCAACAATGGAATGCTACGGAGTTGTTGGAATGGTTTCTAAGAGCGCTACAGAAGGCCTTTGGGAGTTAATGAGAATAGAAAATTTAACAAAAGGCGTAAAAATAGATGATAAAAATGATAAGTTAACAATAGAAGTATTTGTTATGGTAGAATATGGTACGAAAATATCTGTAATAGCAAACAATATAATTCAAAAAGTTAAATATAATGTTGAAAATTATACTGGGCTTAAAGTATCTAGCATAACAGTAAATGTTCAAGCGGTTAGAGTCTAGGAGGTAAAACAGAATGAAATTTAATAAAGTAAATGGGGAACACTTGTATTATATGATGAGTAATGCAGCGAATAAGCTAGAGTTACAGAGTGAATATGTAAACTCTCTTAACGTTTTCCCAGTTCCAGATGGAGATACAGGAACAAACATGTCTATGACATTTAGAGCTGCTGTTAAGGAAATCGAAGGAATGGATAACAAAAACATTGGTGAAGTTTCTAAGAAACTAGCTAAAGGAGCACTTATGGGTGCAAGAGGAAACTCAGGTGTTATTCTTTCACAAATTCTTAGAGGTATATCAAAAGGGCTTGAAGGAAAAGAAGAGGCTGATGCAAGTGAATTTGCTAATGCACTTTTAGAGGGAAGTAAATCAGCGTATAAGGCTGTTATGAGACCAACAGAGGGAACAATACTTACAATTGTTAGAACTGCTGGTGAAGTGGCTGTAGCCTTAAAAGAGGATAATATAACTGAACTTATGAGAGAAGTATGCAGAGAAAGTAAAATTATGCTTGATAAGACACCAGAAATGTTACCGGCATTAAAGAAAGCTAAAGTTGTTGATTCAGGCGGAATGGGATTATTAATAATCCTTCAAGGAATGCAAGAAGCTTTAGAAAATGGATTAAAAGTAACTACAGGTACACCACAAGCTGTTAAATCTTCAGCAGCTAAGGCTCAAAGAAGTGAAACTATGAGTGAAGAAGATATTAAATTTGGATACTGTACTGAGTTTATAATATTAGGGGACTCAAATCATGCAGAAGAATTTAAATCAAAGGTTATAGATAAAGGAGATTCTCTAGTTGTTGTTGGATATGAGGATGTAATCAAAGTTCATATTCATACAAATAATCCAGGAAAAGTTCTAGAAGAGGCAGTTAAATTTGGAGAACTTTCAAAAATTAAGATTGATAACATGAGAGAAGAGCATAGAGAAATGCTTGAAGGTATGTATGAAGAGGCAGCTGAAACAGAGGAGAGTGTTGCAGCTGGAGAGTTTAAAAAATATGCATTTATATCAGTAGCAATGGGTGAAGGTATGAAAAACATATTTAAGGACTTAGGTGTTGACTATGTTATAGAAGGTGGTCAAACTATGAACCCAAGTACTCAAGATATGTTAGAAGCTATTGAAAAGTTAAATGCTGAGCATATATTTATTTTACCTAACAATAAAAATATAATTATGGCAGCTAATCAAGCAGCTGAAATATCAGATAAGGATATAAGAGTTATACCAACTAAGACAATTCCTCAAGGAATAACTTGTATAACTATGTTTAACCCAGAAGCTGACGTTGAAGAAAATACTGAAGAATTAAAAGAAGCTATGGAAATGGTAAAAACAACTTCTGTAACGTATGCCGTTAGAGATACTGAAGTTGATGGAAAAGAAATCAAAGAAGGTAATATCTTAGGCTTAGTTGAAGGTAAGATAAAAGAAGTTGGAGAAGATCCATATAAAGTAGCTGAGGATTTAATAGATTCTTTAGTTGATGAAGATTCAGAGTTAATCACTATATTCTATGGTAAAGACTGTGAAGAGGAAAAAGTTGATGCCTTAATTGAAAAACTAGAAGGAAAACATGAAGATTTAGATGTTCAATGTTATAACGGAGAACAGCCATTATATTACTTCATAATGTCAGTAGAATAATTAAGAGTTAATAATTTTTAGTGGAATTTTAGTTTTTTTAAAGCTAATATGAATAGAAATTTTATTATAGGGTTATAGCTATAAGTTTTATGGTTATAATCCTTTAATTTTGCAATTTTAAGAATATAATTAAGGTATATTTATTTTAATGGATGATTAAATTAGCTTTATTATTTAAGGAGGGGATTAGGATTAACATATACGATGATATAGGATTAGTAAAAGGTGTTGGGCCTAAGCTTAAAGAGAGACTTAATAAAGTTGGTATATTTACTGTTTTAGATTTACTTTTATATTTTCCAAGGGACTATGAATTTTTAAATGATGATATAAGTTTAAATGGAGATACAAGTGATGAAAAAGCTATTTTGAAATGTAGAGTTCAAAGTTATGGAAGTTCAATAAGAACTAGAAATGGTAAAACTTTAACTACAATTAACTTTACATATAATAACTTAAAGGTTATAGGGAAATGGTTTAATCAGCCTTATATAAAAAGGAATTTTATTTTAGGTAATGAATATAATCTTATGGGTAAATTTAAAAAGGTTGGCAATACTCTAGAGGTTATTAATCCATTAATACCTTGTAAAGAAGCTAATAAAAGTGAGATTTTACCTATATATACTTTGAAAAATGGATTAACAAACAAAATTTTAGTTAAACTTATAAATGAAATACTTAAGAATATGATTATAAAAGAAAATTTACCAGATGAAATAGTGAGCAAGTATAAACTTATATCTTTAGATAAAGCCATAAGAAGCATACATTTTCCAGAGGGAAGAGGAGAATTACAAAGTGCAATAAATAGACTTAAGTTTCAAGAATTATTCACATACTCATTAAAAATAATAATGGTGAAGGCTCATATAAAGAAAGAAAATAGCGGAATAAACTTTAAAATGAGTCCTCTTCTTAAGGACTTAAAAGAGTCACTTCCATATACTTTAACTAATGCACAATCAAGAACTCTTAGAGAAATACTTATGGATCAAAAGAGAAATATTGCCATGAATAGGTTAGTTCAAGGGGATGTTGGATCTGGAAAAACTTTAGTAGCATTAATATCTATGTTTAATGTGTACATGAATGGATATCAAACTGTTCTTATGGCACCTACAGAGATATTAGCTAACCAACATTATGTTGAAGCCAAAAAATATTTAGATCAATTTGGAGTTGATATAGAGCTTTTAACTGGAAGCACTAAGGAAAAAGAGAAGAAGAGAATAAAAGAGAAAATAGCTTCAGGAAAAGAAATAATGTTAATAGGAACTCATGCTGTAATACAGGATGATGTTGAATTAAATAATTTAGGCCTTGTAGTAACAGATGAGCAACATAGATTTGGAGTAGAACAGAGAAGTAGGCTCATAAATAAAAATAAGAGAGCAGATGTTTTAGTAATGACTGCGACTCCTATTCCAAGAACTCTTTCCTTATATTTATATAGTGACTTGGATATTTCTATAATAGATGAATTGCCTCCAGGAAGAAAGCCAATAGATACTATGCTAGTAGATATGAATCAAAGAATGAAGGCTTATAACTTTGCTTTAAAGGAAGTAGAGAAAGGAAGACAATTCTATATAGTATCACCTTTAATAGAGGAAAATGAAAAGTTAAATCTAAACTCTGTTGAAAAAATTTATGAAGAACTTAAAAATGGAATCTTTAAGGATGTAAGAATTGAAATTTTACATGGTAAGATGTCTGGAAAAGATAAGGATAAAATTATAAATACCTTTAAAAATGGGGAAATAAAAGGTATAATATCTACAACGGTTATAGAAGTAGGTGTTAATGTACCAAACTCTACAATGATGATTATAGAAAATGCAGAGAGGTTTGGTTTAGCACAACTTCATCAACTTAGAGGAAGAGTTGGAAGAGGAGAACATAAGTCTTATTGTATTCTTATAGCTAATACCAAAAATGATATTACTAGAAGAAGGATGGAAATAATGACAGAAAGTTCAGATGGTTTTTATATTGCAGAAGAGGATTTAAAACTAAGAGGTGCTGGTGAAGTCTTTGGAATGAGACAGCATGGAGATGAAGGATTTATTCTAGCGAATGTAGTTGATGATATAAATATATTAAAATGTGCTAATCATGAAGCTAAATTAATAGTAAATAATATAAATGAAGATAATAAAAAGCTTTGTACAGAAATAATGAGAGGAATTGAAAGAAATAGTAGATATATTTGTTTCAATTAGTAAATTGTTCAAAAACTAGTAATATGATAAAATAATTAAGGAAAATCAAAGGAGGACATTATAAATGAGAATAATAGCAGGAAAAGCAAGAGGAAGAAAACTATTATCACCACCAACATATGAAACAAGACCAACACTAGATAGAGTAAAAGAATCAATGTTTAGTATGATTCAATGGTATATACCTGATGCTGTAGTTATAGATGTTTTTGCAGGAACAGGAAGTTTAGGATTAGAAGCAGCAAGTAGAGGAGCTAAAGAATGCTACTTAGTTGATAAGAGTCCAGTAACATTCCCTGTTTTAAAGAAAAATATAGAAAATTTAGGCTTCGGAGATTTTTGTCATGCTCTAAACACAGATGCTTATTCTGCATTAAGAAGTTTAGCTTCAAGAGGTAAAGTATTTGATTTAATGTTTATAGATCCTCCATATATGAAAAATCTTATTCCAGAAGCTATAGAGATAATTGAAGAAAAAAACTTACTTCAAGAAGATGGGTTAATAGTTACTAAAATAGATTCAAGTGAAGAAATTTTTGAGGGAACTGAAAAGATAAAGCTTACAAAAGTTAAGAAGTATGGAAATACAACAGTTTGCTTTTATAAAATAGAGGAGGACTAAAATGAGAGTAGGGGTTTATCCAGGAAGTTTTGACCCTATTACTAAAGGACATCTAGACCTTATTGAAAGAGCGGCAAGTAAATTTGATAAGGTCATAGTTGCTGTTCTTATAAACATAAATAAAAAAGGTATGTTTTCTATAGAAGAAAGGGTTAATCTTATAGAGAAGTGCGTTGCAAAATACAATAATGTTGAGGTTAAAAGTTTTAATGGACTTTTAATTGATTTTGTGAGAAAAGAAAAAGCAGATGTAATAATAAAAGGTTTAAGATCAGTTACTGATTTTGAATATGAATTCCAAATGGCACTTATGAACAGAGAATTAGCAAATGAGGTTGAAACTGTATTTATGGTTACAAGCCCTAATTACTCTTATATAAGCTCGTCTGCAATAAAGCAGGTTGCAAGTTTTAATGGAGAAATAAAAAACTTTGTTCCAAAAGAGATAGTAGAGGATTTAGAAGAAAGGATTATTAGTTTAAGAGGGGAGGGATAATTATTAACATGGAGTCACAAGTTATTGAAATTTTAGATTACTTAAGAGATATTGTTGAGGGAGCTTCTAAGGTCCCTATAACAGGTAAGGTTGTTGTTGATAGAAAAGAAGTTTTAGAACTTTTAGACCAAGTGATTAATTGTCTTCCAGATGAGATTAAAAAAGCACAGTGGGTTTTAGGAGAGAAAGAAAGAATCTTAGCTGAAGCTAGAAAAGAAAATGAGAGTGTTAAGCAAGAAACTTATGAAATGATGAAAAAAAGAATTGAGAATCATAATATAGTAAAAGAAGCAGAATTAAGAGCCCAGGAGATAATAGCTAATGCTCAAAGACAAGCAAAAACTATTAGACTAGGCTCAAGAGAATATGCTGATGAAATATTATCTCAATTAGAAAATGAAATAACTAATAAAAGAGAAGAATTTCTTAATCATATGAAAAATAATATGGAGAAGTTTGCTATTGATTTCACAGAAGACTTAGATAAAGCAACTGGTGAAATAAGAAGCAATATTAAGGAATTAAGAGGCGATAAGTAATTTATATAAAATTGCTAAGCCTAGGGTTATTCCTATAATTAATATTATTGGAGAAAGTGTAATTAAAAATGAGCTTTCTATAAGAAAAACTGCAATATTATTTTTAAATATCATATAAACGAAAAACATAAGTACAAAGGCAATTATTCCTTGTAAAACTTTAAGTAAGAAGTATTTTATTATAGATACATTTTCTTTATAAAAGAAAGAAGAAGTTTGCATTATTATTGAAAGTCCACCAAAGGAACTTAAAAATGATAGTAAGAGTAATTTGCTAAAAAGTGATAAATTACTAGAGGCTATTATGTTACATCCATTTGTAACTTCTATGCTTCCTAAAAATAAACCGTTAAATATATCAGGAGGTATATTTAACATAGAACTTAAGTTTGTTAATGTTCCAGTTGAAATAAATAAGGTTTTTAACATACTTATTATTACTGAAAACATAATTACATATCCGCATAGGACAAGTATATTTAAGGAAGCATCCTCAATAGACTTTTTAATCACTTCTCCTATGTTAAAAGTAGATTTGGTTTCAGTAATGACTTCTTTAGAAAGAGAGAGTTTTTTCTCTCTTTTTTTATTTTTAGTTATTATACCCATAATAATTGCAGAAAGATAACTTGGTATTAACAATAAGTATCCAAGGGTTGAATTACCAAGCATAGATGTTCCTACAGCACCTAATAGAAATAAAGGGCCTATATTAGAAGCTATATTTAAAAGTCTTACAAATTCATCGTGGGGAATAAGCCCCTTTTTATATAAGTCAGTGGAATATTTTGCACCAAGTGGATATCCACAAAGAAAACTTGCAACTAAAGCAAAGCTACAAGGATAACTTAATCCTAAGGGCTTACATAGAATAGGACCTAAGATCTTTGAATATAATTTTATTCCATCTAAATTAATTATCATGTTACATATAACCATAAATGGAAACATAGTTGGAAGCACAGAGTAAAAAAATAACTTTGCACCAGCTAAGGATGCTTCCATGGAAAGTTTAGGGTTTACTATAAAGTAAATTACTGTTAGAGTTAAAAATAAAGAAAAAATAATATTGCCTTTTATTTTTAATAATTTTATTAAAATTATACTTAGTATTATTATAAGTAAAAATAAAATACTATACATGGTTTCCTCCTTTTACGAAATCATATATAGTATTTATATTTAAGTACATATAATAATATTATTGTTATCTAAAAATAATAGGACTAATTAAATAATCACTGTTAATTTTAACTGATGGATTTATAAAGCTATAAATATTAGTGGCTTTTATGTCAAATTCTAACAAAGGATCTGCTTTAGCTTTTGATAATTTATTAACGATGTTTATTTCAGAATTTTTCTTAATCTCTTTTAAAATTTCCCTTCCTTTATTATTAAATCCTAAGATTCTTACATAATTAGGAGAAAATTTTCTAAGAGAAAGAAGATCTTTATTTACATTTAATAGTACGTGACATAAAATTCTGTTTAATCTAGTATATGAATAACGCTTACTTTTACATAGGTTTATTAATTCATCTAAGGAATTAGCTTTTCCTATGTTTTGAATTATCTTATTATCTATGCCTTCAGAAGCCTCTGGTATTTCTTTTAATATACTAGGATTGCTTACTATAGCGTATTTTACTAAGTTAAACATTTTACCTAAATCACTAAAAGAAGTATTTTTTAATAAGTTATAGCTATATTCAGGCATAAAATCAAGACTTTCTTCCATATTTGAAGTATAAATACTTTTTCTTATGGCAGAAGCAGAAGCTATTTCATTTTTTGAAAGTTCTTCATCATTGTAATCTGCTCCTAATCTTTGTATAGTAAAAGGTTTTATAGAACTTTGAAGCTTATAAAGGCTTTTACAATATTCAATGGCTAATATATTATTAGAAGAGTTTAGAACTTTTTCTAAGTATGAAAAATCAATTTTATAATTATTATCATCTAAGTACTTCATTAAAGCTTTACTTCTAGCTTTAGGAAAGGGAAGTCCTTCCTTTAAATAATCCTTTAAATATTCTTTGAATATAGGAGGTTCATTGACAATAATTTCACTAAGTTTTTTGATTAAATCTATATCTCCACATTCTGACCCAAAGCAAAGATTATTAACTACATTTAAGGAATTAAGTAAAGATACTGCACCAAAGGCAAAAAATTCTGCTGAAGAAGTTGCAAAAAGAGTAGGTAGCTCTACCACTAAATCAACGCCAGCTTCTAAAGCCATTTTTGTTCTAGTCCATTTGTCTGTTAAAGCAGGCAAACCTCTTTGTACAAAGTTTCCACTCATAACACAAATAACTCCATCACAATTTGTAATCTCTTTTGAACTTTTTAGGTGAAGTTCATGGCCTAGATGAAAAGGGTTATATTCAGTTATTATGCCAGTTATATTCATTTAAATCACCACTTTTTCATATTTTGATAAAACTATAATAACCTAATATATAAAAATAATAAAGTGTATATATTTATTAGAAAATTCAGATAATTTTAAATATAAAAACAATATTATGATACCGTTTTTTTGTTTGTTATCTGTTGAAAAATATATTAGTATAGGAGTATAGTATTATTAGTATTGTGTGTGATAACACATAACATCTGCTTTGACTTGAAAGGAGAAATGAACATGGAACTTATGAAACAAATATGGGAAAGTGCTAAAAATAATAGAAAAAAAATAGTACTTCCAGAAGGTGATGAAGAGAGAACTCTTGTCGCTTCACAAAGAATAAAAGAAGAGGGACTTGCTGACGTTTACTTAGTAGGTTCAGAACAAGTAATAAGAGAAAAAGCTGAAGCTTTAGGCGTAAACTTAGAGGGAGTAAACATAGTTGATCCTGAAACTTCAGATAAATTAGACACTTATATAAATGAATTTTATGAATTAAGAAAAGCTAAAGGAATGACAGTTGAAAAAGCTGGAAAAATCGTAAGAGATCCTTTATACTTCGGAACAATGATGGTAAAAATGAATGATGCAGACGGAATGGTATCAGGTGCTGTACACACAACTGGTGACCTTTTAAGACCAGGTCTTCAAATAATAAAAACTGCTCCAGGAGTATCTGTAGTATCAAGTTTCTTCATAATGATGGTACCAGGTTCAGAATATGGAGAAGGTGGAATGTTATTATTCTCAGACTGTGCTGTTAATCCAAATCCAAATGCTGATCAATTAGCTGCTATAGCTATAGCTACTGCTGATACTGCTAAAAATCTTTGCAAAATGGATCCAAAGGTTGCAATGCTTTCATTCTCAACAATGGGAAGTGCTGACCATGATTTAGTAACAAAGGTAAGAGTAGCAACAGAAAAAGCTAAAGAATTAAGACCAGATTTAGATATAGATGGTGAATTACAATTAGATGCTGCTATAGTTGGAAAAGTTGCTTCTCAAAAAGCTCCAAATAGTAAAGTAGCAGGAAATGCTAATGTTTTAGTATTCCCAGATTTACAAGCTGGAAATATAGGATACAAATTAGTTCAAAGATTTGCTAATGCAGAAGCTATTGGACCAGTTTGTCAAGGTTTCGCTAAACCAATAAACGACCTTTCAAGAGGATGTAGTTCAGAAGATATAGTTAATGTTGTTGCAATAACTGCTGTTCAAGCACAAGCAACTAAATAATAATTGATTAGAATTTTATATAGATGGATAAAATTAAAATGAATTAAGCTTATTAATTTGAAGTTATAAGTTTAACAGGAGGATTTTATAATGAACGTATTAGTTATAAATTGCGGAAGCTCATCATTAAAATATCAATTAATAGATATGGATACTGAAAATGCTTTAGCAACTGGATTAGTAGAAAGAATAGGATTAGAAGGCGCAAACTTAACTCAAAAGAGTGAAGGTAAAGATAAATATGAAATCGTAGAGCCAATGAAAGATCATCAAGATGCTATTAGATTAGTTCTAGGAGCTTTAATAGATGAAAAACATGGTGTTATAAAATCATTAGATGAAATAAATGCTATAGGACACAGAGTTGTTCATGGTGGAGAAAAATATGCTGAATCTGCATTAGTTACAGAGGAAGTTATGAAAGATTTAGAAGAGTGTGCTAAATTAGCTCCACTTCATAACCCAGCAAATATAATAGGAATAAATGCTTGTAAAGCATTAATGCCAAATGTTCCTATGGTTGTTGTATTTGATACAGCATTCCATCAAACAATGCCAGAAAAAGCATTCGTATATGCATTACCATATGAATTATATGAAAAAGAACACATAAGAAAATATGGTTTCCACGGAACTTCTCACAAATATGTTTCAGCTAAAATAGCAGAAGCTATGGGTAAAAACATAGAAGATTTAAAAATAATCACTTGTCACTTAGGAAATGGTGCAAGTATAGCAGCTATAAAAAACGGTAAATGTGTAGATACTACTATGGGATTCACACCACTTGAAGGTTTAGTAATGGGAACTAGATGTGGAAATATAGACCCAGCTGTAGTTACATACTTAATAGATGAATTAGGATATACTTCACAAGAAGTAAATACTTTAATGAATAAAAAATCAGGAATATTTGGAGTTTCAGGAGTAAGCAGTGACTTTAGAGATGTTGAAGCAGCTGCTGACAAAGGAAGCAAAGAAGCTCAAATAGCTTTAGATTTATTCAGAAACTCAGTTAAGAAATATATAGGAGCATACATTGCAGAGATGAATGGATGTGACGTAATAGTATTTACTGCTGGTGTTGGAGAAAACTCAATCATAGAAAGAGGAGCTATCTGTAGAGATTTAGAGTTCTTAGGAATTGAGTTAGATGAAGAAAGAAATAATATAAGAGCTAAAGTTGCTGAAATAAGCAAAGAGGGTTCAAGAATTAAACTTTTCGTAGTTCCAACTAACGAAGAATTAATGATAGCACAAGATACAGTAAGTATTGTAAGTAAATAATTATAAAATACTTGACTTTTAAATAGCTAGTTAATATAATAAGATATGTGTTGTTTAGGAATAAACAATGCATATCTTATGCTAAGGAGCGTGAAAGTAGTTATTTAACTACGGTGATTATGAAATTAATTTTTTCAGAAATATGCTCAAAAAGAGAAAGAAGAAAATCTTTAGATTTTGTTCTGGATTTAAAAAGCTTCGAATTTGAAGGCGAAAATATGAAGGTTATAAAGCCTCTACATTTTACTGGTGAAGTTATATCTAATGAGTCTTTTATAGAGTTAGTAGGTAACATTACTGGAGAACTTCAGATGAAGTGTTCAAGATGCTTAACTAATTTCTCTTATGAAGTATCAATAGATATGGATGAGAAATTTACAAATAATTCAAATCAAGAAGATGATTCTATTGCTTATGTAGAAGGCGACGAATTAGATGTTGCTGAAGCGGTAGTAGAAAACGTAATTTCAACCTTACCTATAAAAAGACTTTGCAGCATAGACTGCAAGGGGCTTTGTCAAAAATGTGGTATTGATTTAAATAAAGAAACATGCCAATGTGACAATGAAGAAATTGACTTAAGAATGGCAAAGCTAATGGACTTGTTTAAGTAATAAGGAGGTGTAACAATGGGAAATCCAGCTAGAAAAACGTTCAGAGCAAAAAGAGATTCAAGAAGAGCTCAAACTTTCAAGGCAAGCTTACCAGGTATCGTAGAATGCCCACAATGTCATGAAATGAAAATGGCTCATAGAGTATGTAAAAACTGCGGACACTACAAAGGTAAAGAAGTAGTATCAGTTGAAGAATAAAAGAAAGTCTTATGACTTTCTTTTCTTTATATATAGGAAAAAAAGGGGTGAAACTCATGAGAGTTGCTGTAGATGGAATGGGCGGAGATCATTCCCCAAGTGCAGTAGTTGAAGGGTGTGTTCAGGCATTAGAAGAATTTAAGGATATAGAAATATATATAACTGGACCAGAAGATGTCTTAAAAGAGGCTTTTTCTAAGTTTAAATATGACAAAGAAAGAGTTACTTTTATAGATGCTAAAGAAGTAATAAGTACTAATGAGCATCCTGCTATGGCTGTTAAAAAGAAAAAAGACTCAAGTCTTGTTAAAGCTCTTAGACTTGTTAAAGAGAATGAGTGTGAAGCAGTTATATCAGCTGGAAGCACAGGTGCATTTTTAACAGGATGTACACTTATTGTAGGAAGAATAAAAGGGGTTGAAAGACCTGCTTTAGCACCAGTTATGCCAGGTAAAAATGGTCCTTTTATGATAATTGATGCAGGAGCTAACGTTGATTCTAAACCTTCTTATTTAGTTCAATTTGCTAAGATGGGTGAGGTTTACTTTAAATCTGTTATGGATGTTAATAACCCTAAAGTAGGATTAGTTAATATTGGAGAAGAAGAAGAAAAGGGTAATGACCTTACAAAGGCTACTTATAAGCTTCTAAAAGAAGAAAAAGATATTAACTTTATTGGAAATGTTGAACCGAGAGAAGTTTCAACAGGAGATGTGGATGTCTTAGTTTGTGATGGATTTGTTGGGAATACTGTTTTAAAGATGTATGAAGGTGTAGCTTCTACAATATTAAGTATGATCAAATCAGAAGTTAAATCATCATTTTTAGCTAAATTAGGAGTACCATTCTTAGCACCAGCTTTAATGAATCTTAAGAAGAAAATGGATTATAAAGAATATGGTGGAGCACCATTCTTAGGTGTAAAGGGAATATGTGTAAAAGCACATGGTAGTTCTGATGCAAAAGCTTTCAAAAATGCAATAAGACAGGCGAGAAAGTTCCATGAAAATGATTTGATTGGGAAATTAAGTGAAGAAATCACTAAAAAAAGCTTTGATAATCAAAAAAATATTTAAAAATTACGTAATGCGTATTGACTATGCATTTTATATATAATAATATTTTATTAGATTAACTTAGGAGGTGAATTGAATGTTTGATAAATTAAAAGAAATTATTGCTGATAAATTAAGCGTAAACGAAGATGAAATAACTATGGAATCAACATTTATAGATGACTTAGGTGCGGATTCTCTTGATATAGTTGAATTAATAATGGCTCTTGAAGAAGAGTTAGAGATGGAAATCCCAGATGAAGATGCTGAGGGCTTCAAAACAGTAGGAGATGTAGTAGAATACATCACAGAACATACAGAGAAGTAATAAAGTCCCGCAATAAGCGGGATTTTTAATTTAAGTTTATTCTTGAAGTTGTTTCAAAAACAACTTGAAGAATAAACCTTAAGGAGATGAATTTTAAGGTGAAAGATATAAATTTAATAGAAGTTAAAAAACTTATAGGAATTGAGTTTGAAAACAAAGGAGTGCTTATAACAGCATTAACGCATAGTTCATATGCAAATCAATTTAAAGATGTAAAATATAATGAAAGATTAGAATTTTTAGGAGATTCAGTTTTACAGCTTTGTGTTACAAAATATTTATTTAATAATTACAAAGATAAATCTGAAGGTGAATTAACAAAAATAAGAGCTTTAGTAGTTTGTGAAAATTCTTTACATAAAGTTTCAAAAAATCTATCACTTGGTAAGTATATAAGAATGAGTAAAGGTGAGGAGTTAACTGGAGGAAGAGAAAGAACTTCAATACAAGCCGATGCATTAGAGGCAGTAATTGCTGCAGTTTATTTAGATAAAGGAATTGAAGTTGCAAATGACTTTATCTTAAGAAACTTTAAAGATGTTATAGATAAGGCTATAAATGAAGAAATAATCTTAGACTTTAAAACTAGATTACAAGAAGTTCTTCAAAAAAATGGGGAAGTTAATATTGTTTATAATTTAGTTAAGCATGAAGGACCACCTCACAGAAGAAAATTCTTTACAGACCTTTTAATTAATAATGAGATTATGGGTCAAGGTGTTGGATTTAGTAAAAAAGAATCAGAACAAAATGCAGCTAAAGCAGCACTACAAAGGTTAGGTGAAATCAAATGGGAAAAAGACACTATATAATCCCAATTTTTGTTCCTCATGAAGGATGTCCACATGATTGCGTGTTTTGTAATCAAGGGAAAATAACTGGAGAAAATAAAGAGATTATATTAGGGCCAAAGTACAAGCAAGAAAATAAGGTTAATAGTGATTTTGTAAGAAAGACAATTGAAGAATATATAGAAACAATTGGTGAAGGTGATAGAGTATTAGAGGTTTCTTTCTTTGGAGGAACTTTTACTGCTATTGATATAAATAAGCAAAGAGAACTATTAGCTGTTGCAAAAGAATATAAGGATAAAAAAATTATAGACTATATAAGGTTGTCTACTAGACCAGATTATATTGATGAGTTTATTTTAGATCATTTAAAAAGTTATAAAGTTGATATAATAGAACTTGGAGTTCAGTCATTAGATAAAGAAGTGTTGCATAAATCAGGTAGAGGCCATGGTTATGATGAGGTTTTAAAAGCTTCTAAGTTAATTAAAGAATATGGCTTTACTTTAGGTCATCAAATAATGGTAGGACTTCCTGAGGACACTTTTGAAAAAGATATAGAAACAACAAAAGAGTCTATAAAGATGAAACCTGATATATGTAGAATATATCCTGCCCTTACAGTGAAAAACACTCCTATGGAGGATATGTACTTAGAGGGAACTTATAAGCCATATACTCTAGAAGAGGCTGTTTCTATAAGTGCTAAACTTTATAAGATGTATAAAGAAAATAATATACAGGTTATAAGAATAGGACTACAGCCTACAGATAATATAGCTTTAGGTAAGGATATTGTAGATGGACCTTTCCATCCTGCTTTTAGGGAATTAGTAGAGAGTAGTATTATAAATGAAAATATATATAATATCTTAAAGGATAAAAGTGGAGAGGTAACTATAAGAATTAGCAATAAATCAGTTTCTAAGCTTTATGCTGATAAAAAGAGATACTTCAATGAACTTAAAGACAAGGCACAAAATTGTAATTTGAAGGTTAAAGTAGATAATTCTATGGAAGTAGATAAAATAAATATAGAAGTAGAATCGAAAGTATATAAAATAGATTTATAGTTATTATATGCCTTGGAGTTAATCTCTGAGGCTTTTTTTATTGATATTTTAATTGGCATAATATAAACTTATACCATGAGGAGTGAAGTAAAGTGAGAAAAACTACGAGAGACAGGGTTATAAAAATTACTATTATTTTTGTTGTAATATGCTTTTTAGCAACTTTATTACCGATTATGTTTATGTAAGGATAGGAGTGAATATATGTTTTTAAAATCTCTTGAAATAAGGGGATTTAAATCATTTGCTGATAAAACAGAATTAAATTTTAAAAAAGGAATAACGGCTATAGTTGGGCCTAATGGAAGTGGAAAAAGTAATGTATCAGATAGCGTAAGATGGGTTTTAGGGGAGCAAAGTGCTAAAACCTTAAGAGGAGCTAAGATGGAAGATGTAATCTTTACTGGTACAGAATATAGAAAGCCTATAGGATATGCACAGGTTTCTTTAACTTTAGACAATTCTTCAGGGGAACTCCCTCTAGATTATTTAGATGTAAAAGTTACTAGAAAATTATTCCGTTCTGGAGAAAGCGAATATTTAATAAATAATTCTCCTTGTAGATTAAAAGATGTTGTAAACCTATTTATGGATACAGGAATAGGAAAAGAAGGGTATTCGCTTATTGGTCAAGGTAAAATAGATAGTATTCTAAGTGGTAAGCCGGAAGATAGAAGAGCTATTCTAGAGGAAGCTGCAGGTATTGTAAAGTTTAAGTCTAGAAAGGTTGAAGCTGAGAAAAAGTTAAAGAATACGGAAGAAAACTTAGTTAGAATAAATGATATAATTTTTACTTATGAAGAAAGATTAGGGCCTTTAGAAGAGGAAAAAAATAAAGCTTTAAGATATTTAGAGCTTTCAAATGAATTAAAACACAAAGAAATATCATCTATTATGAGTGAATTACATAATATTGATGGGGTTATATTAAAGCAAAAAGAAAAGATAAAAGATTTAATAGCTTTTAATGATAAGCAAAAAGAAAAGTATAAAGAAGAAAGAGAGAAAATGTTTGCTTTAAAGGAAGAGTTAGACTCTTTAGAAGGCAGCCATTCTAAAAAGCAAGAAGAGTATTTTGCTAAAAAGGAAGAAATAAATAAAAGCTTAGGAAAAGTAAATCTTTTAAATGAAAGAATTAAAAATATAGATGAATTAATTCTTAAAAACAAAGAAGAGTTAGAAGAAAATAAGAAAAAATTAAATGCCTTAATGAAGGAAAAACACTCTATAGAGAAGGATTTTAATTCAAATAAAAATAAGTTTGAAAAAGAATTAGAAGAAATTAATACCTTAGAAAAAGACGTTAATGAACTTAACTTAAAATTTATTTCTAAGGAAAAAGAAATTAAAAAGATAAAAGATGAGGAATTAGAACTTTTAAAAAAGGTTTCTTTATCTAAAAATAAAATGACAATGTTAGAGAGTGAATTGAGTAATATAAATGAAAAATTTGATTCATCAAAAAGCAAACAAGTAAATTATGATAATTCATTAAAAATTAATTTAGCAACTAATTTAAATCTTCAAAAAGAGCTTCAAATTATAGAAGAAGAAAAGAATGATAAAGAAAGAGAATTAAGGGAAAAAGAAGAAGAGTTTAGAGAAGGCTTAAAAGTTATTAGGGAAACTCAAGGTAAACTTAATCAAATTTTATCAAAGGTAAATAAGATTGAAGCTAATAAAGAAATGCTAAAAAAATTAGAAAATCAATATGAAGGATACAACCTTTCAGTAAAGAAAATAATGGCTAGTGTAGATGCTGGACGTGTAAAAATAAATAAAAACAAATGCAAAGTTTTAGGAGAGGTTGTGGAAACTAAGGCTGGATATGAAACTGCCATTGAAGTAGCCTTAGGTGGAAGTATTTCTAATATTATAACTGAAGATGAGGAAGTTGCAAAAATACTTATTAATCATCTTAGAGAAAATAAGTTAGGAAGAGCTACATTCTTACCATTATCAATAATAAGAGGTAAGAAGTTAGAACTTAGCAAAAATATAGTTGAAAGTGAAGGATTCTTAGGAATAGCTTCAGATTTAGTAAATTTTAAAGAAGTTTATAGCAATGTTATAAATTATGTATTAGGTAAAACAATAATATGTGATAATATAGATAATGCTATAAAAATTGCTAAAATGCTTAATTATAGACATAAGATTGTTACCTTGTCTGGTGAGGTTGTAAATGCAGGTGGAGCACTTACAGGTGGTAGCCTTTATCAAAAAAACACAGGTATAATGTCTAGAAAAAATGAAGTTAAAGCTTTAGAGGATGAATTAGTTAGAGTAAAAAATGAAGAGCACATACTAACTAAAGAATTGGAAAAGTTAAATAGGGATCAAGAAGAGTTAAGCATAAAAAAACAAGAAATTATAGATAAAATATATGAAAAGAATTTAGAGTTAGCAGACTTAAATAACAAGATTAAAAATGTTAATGATGAAACTTTTAAAATAAAAAATTCTATAAAATCTTTAGAATTAGAGCTTAAGGATATTGATTCAAGAAAGATTAAGATAGTTAAAGAAATTGAAATTGTTAATGAAAAGATTAGTCAATTTGAAAACAAAGAAGTAACTAATTCAGAAAAGGTAAAAGAATTAGATAAGAAACGTGAAGAACTTTCAAAAACTCTTTCTAAATATAAAGATAAGCTGACTAATATGAAAATAAACAAAGCTAAACTTCAAGAAGTTATTGAGGGAAGAGAAAAGGAAGCTAATAGAATAAATTCTTCTATAGAAGAAGTGGAAAATAAACTTATAAATATTACTAAGTACTTAGAAGAGATAAAAGCTAATAAGGAAGAAAGTAAAAAAGAAATAGTTTTATGTGAAAAGTTCATAAAAGAAGAGGAAGTAAATATAATTACTCTTGAAGAGAACTTTAAATCCTTTGAACTTAAAAAAGGTAAGTTAAAAGAGACCATAAGCTCTGCTGAGAATATCTTAGAAGTTCTTTCAGTTGAAATAGCTAAAAAGGAAGAAGAAGTTCATAAAAATGATATAACTTATACAAAACAAGAAAATGAAAAAAATACCTTAAACAAAAGACTTCTAGAAGAATTTAATACAAGTTTTGAAGAAGAGAAAAATAGATTTAAGCCTATTGAAGATATGAATTCTCATAAGTCAAGAATATCAACTCTTAAAGCTAGAATAACTGGTTTAGGAAATGTAAATGTAAATGCTATTGAAGAATTTAAAGAAATATCTGAGAAGTATAATTTTATGACAACAGAAAGAGATGATTTAGAAAAGGCTAAGGAAGAACTTTTAAATGTTATAGAAGAAATGACATCTAAGATGAGAGTAGTCTTTAGACAAAATTTTAATATCTTAAATAAGCTATTCGATGAAACTTTTAAAGAATTATTTAAAGGTGGTAGTGCAAAGCTTGTTTTAGGTGAGGGTGACGAACTTACAGGAAATATAGACATAAATGTTCAACCACCAGGAAAGAAGCTTCAGAATATTAATCTTATGTCTGGAGGAGAGAAGGTCTTATCTGCTATAGCCTTATTATTCTCCATATTAAAGATGAAACCTACACCATTCTGTATTTTAGATGAAATTGAGGCTGCCTTAGATGATGCCAATGTAAGAAGATATGCAGAGTTTTTAGGTAAGTTTAGAGATAATACTCAGTTTATAGTAATAACACATAGAAAAGGTACTATGGAAGCTGCTGATGTTATGTATGGAGTTACTATGGAAGAGAAAGGTATATCTAAAATTGTTTCAGTAGACTTGGACAAATAGAGGAGGACAAAAAATGTTTGGAAAATTATTTGATAAATTAAAAACTGGATTAACAAAAACAAGAGATAACTTAACAGATAAAATAAATGAGGCTTTAAATTTAGCTGTAACTATAGACGACGATATGTATGAGGAGCTTGAAGAAGCACTTATAATGTCAGATATAGGAATGGATACTACTGTTGAAATAATTGATAGATTAAAAGCTAAAATAAGAAAAGAAAAAATAAATGATGTTGAAATGGTTAAACCAGCCTTAAAGGAAGTTATTGCAGAAATGATGCTAGAAGGAGACTCTGAAGAGGAAGAAGAGGATAACGAAAAGAAGGTTATGCTTATAATAGGGGTTAACGGAGTAGGTAAGACTACTTCAATAGGTAAGATAGCTGCTAGAAATAAAAATAATGGTAAAAAAGTTCTATTAGCCGCTGCAGATACCTTTAGAGCAGCTGCCATAGATCAATTAGATATATGGAGTCAAAGAGCTAATGTAGATATAGTTAAGCATCAAGAAGGATCAGATCCTGCGGCAGTAGTTTTTGATGCCGTACAGGCTGCTAAAGCTAGGGATGTAGATTTATTAATATGTGATACGGCAGGAAGACTTCATAACAAGAAAAATCTTATGGATGAGTTAGCTAAAATAAATAGAATAATAGATAGAGAATTAGGAGATAGAAAAAAAGAAACTCTTCTAGTATTAGATGGTACAACAGGCCAGAATGCAGTTATACAAGCAAAACAATTTATGGAGGCTTGTCCTATTGATGGAATAATATTAACTAAGTTAGATGGAACAGCTAAGGGTGGAGTTGTTATATCTATTAAAAATACTTTAAATATACCAGTTAAATATATTGGTGTTGGAGAAGGTGTAGAGGATTTACAAAAATTCAATGCTAAGGAATTTGCAGAAGCATTATTATAAGAAAAAAATAAAAAAATATTTAGAAAAATTATTAATCATAAATGAATAGATAGTAATTTATATAAGTAATCATCAGGTTTTTAAGCATAATTATCAAAAAAATAAGTGTTAAGTGAAAATACTTGACACTTATAAAATTATTTGTTATTATCTTATTCGTGAGCAAGGTGGTTATATGGAAAATAGATTTGAAATATCAATGTTAATAGATTACTATGGAACATTGCTTACGGAAAAGCAGTTTAATGTTATGACCCTTTATTACAATGAAGATTTGTCACTAGCAGAGATTGCTGAAATTAATAAAACCAGTAGGCAAGCAATTTATGATTTAATCAAAAGATGTTGTAAGCAACTTCATTCTTATGATGAAAAACTTAAATTATCAAAAAAAATTGATAAAAGGTATAGAATTAAAGAAGAGCTTATGGCAGAATTAAATAAGAACTCTAATTTAGATGAAGATATAAAAAAATATATAGATGAGAAATTAGAGGAAATTATAAACGCTTAGGAGGGTTAAGCATGGCTTTTGATGGATTAGCGTCTAAATTACAAGACACGCTTAAAAAATTAAAGGGTAAAGGTAAGCTAACAGAAAAAGATATAAAAGAAGCCATGAGAGAAGTAAAGCTTGCGCTTTTAGAGGCAGATGTTAACTTCAAGGTGGTAAAAAAGTTTATATCAAATGTTAAAGATAAATGTGTTGGTGAGGAAGTATTAAATAGTTTAACTCCAGGTCAACAGGTTATTAAAATAGTTAATGACGAACTAACAACTCTTATGGGAGAGACTGAGAGTAAATTAAAATACTCAGACAATGGACCAACAGTGTTCATGTTAGTAGGTCTTCAAGGTGCAGGTAAAACAACTATGGCTGGAAAACTTGCATTGCACTTAAGAAAGAAAAACAAAAAGCCATTACTTGTGGCTTGTGATATATATAGACCTGCAGCCATAAAGCAATTACAGGTTGTAGGAAAACAAATAGATATACCAGTATTCTCAATGGGAGATAAGGTTAAGGCTGTAGATATTGCCAAAGCCGCAATAGAGCATGCAAAAGACAATGGAAATAACGTTGTTATAATAGATACCGCTGGTAGACTTCATATAGATGAAGATTTAATGCAAGAGTTAAAAGATGTTAAAGAAGTTTCAAATCCTAGTGAAATATTATTAGTAGTTGATGCTATGACAGGTCAAGATGCTGTTAATGTAGCAGAGACATTTAATAACTCATTAGATCTTTCAGGAATAATACTAACAAAGTTAGATGGTGATACAAGAGGTGGTGCTGCTCTTTCCATAAGAGACATTACTGGTAAGCCAATTAAATTTGTTGGTGTTGGTGAAAAGATGAGTGATATTGAAGTATTCCATCCAGATAGAATGGCTTCAAGAATATTAGGAATGGGAGATGTCCTTTCTTTAATAGAAAAAGCTCAGCAAGCTATTGACCAAGATGAAGCAAGTAAGTTAAGTGAAAAAATGTTAAATCAAGAATTTAACTTTGATGACTACTTATCAGCTATGGATCAAATGAAAAAGCTTGGACCTATAAATAAATTGATAGAGATGATTCCAGGTGTTAACACAAAGGAACTTGAAGGTATTGATTTTTCTCAAGGAGAAAAACAAATGTCTACAGTTAAGGCAATCATACAATCAATGACAGCTAAAGAAAGAAAACAACCTTCTTTAGTAATAGGAAATGGTTCAAGAAAGAGAAGAATAGCTAAAGGTTCTGGTACAACAGTACAAGAAGTAAATAAAGTCTTAAAAGGCTATGAAATGATGAAAAAGCAAATGAAGCAAATGAAATCATTCCAAAAAAATGTTAGTAAAAAGGGATTTTTAAGTAAACTTCCTTTTATGAAATAAATTGAACACACTTTTGAAGGAGGTGAAAATGTAATGGCAGTTAAAATAAGATTAAGAAGAATGGGTGCTCACAAAGCTCCTTTCTACAGAGTAGTTGTTGCTGATTCAAGAAGTCCAAGAGACGGAAGATTCATCGAAGAAATAGGATACTACAACCCAATCGCTAAGCCAGAAGCTGAAGTTAAAATAGACGCTGAAAAGGCTGCTAAGTGGTTAGGAAATGGTGCACAACCAACTGATATAGTTAAAAAATTATTCAACCAAGCTGGTATAAAATAGTTTTCCTAGGGGGTGAATCTACTTATTTTTAAGTAGGAATAATATGAAGGAATTAGTTGAAATAATTGCTAAGTCACTAGTAGATAAACCTGAGGATGTTCATGTAAATGAGACCTTAGGAGAGGAATCAATCATATTAGAACTAAAGGTATCACCTGAAGATATGGGAAAAGTTATTGGAAAGCAAGGTAGAATTGCCAAAGCTATCAGAACAGTAGTGAAAGCTGCTGCAATTAAAGAAAATAAAAAAGTTGTAGTAGAAATCATTTAAAAAGAGTTAGGGGAATACCTAACTCTTATTTTATATACAGAAAAGGGGTGTAATAATGGAAGATTTATTAGTAGTTGGTCAAATAATAAACACTCATGGTTTAAGAGGTGAAATGAAAGTTATGCCTTTAACTGAAGATATGAGAAGATTTGACTATTTAGAATATGTTATCTTAAAAGGAAAAAAGGTTAAAGTAGAGGGCGTAAAATACTTTAAGGATAAAGTTATACTTAAATTAGAAGGAATAAATTCAATAGAGGAAGCTGAAAAATTAAAGAGAACTTATTTAGAAATAGAACGTGAAGATGCTATAGAGCTTGAAGAAGATGAATATTTCATAGTTGATTTAGTTGGATGTACTGTTGTTGATACAGAAGGATTTGAGTATGGAAAAATCAAAGATGTAATCCAAACTCCAAGTAATGATGTTTATTGGGTTCAAGGAAAGAAGGAAGTATTAGTTCCAGTATTAAAGGATATAGTTTTAGATATTAATATGGATGAAAAATTAATTACTATAAGACCTTCTGGAGAGTGGCAATATGAAGATTAATATTCTTACATTGTTCCCAGAGATGTTTGATATATTTAAACATAGCATAATAGGAAGAGCTAGGGAAAATGGTTTTCTACATATAGAGACGGTAAATATAAGAGATTATACTTTAAATAAGCATAAAAAGGTAGATGATTATCCTTATGGGGGAGGAGCAGGAATGGTTATGACTCCTCAGCCTGTTGTAGATGCTATAAAGGCTGTTAAAGAAAAAAATAAGGGTAAAGTTATATTTTTAGGACCAAGAGGTAAAACTTTTAATCAAGAAATGGCTAAGGAACTTTCTAAGGAGGAAGAATTAGTTTTTGTCTGTGGACATTATGAAGGTATAGACCAAAGAGTTTATAAATATTTTGATTTAGAAATTTCTCTTGGAGATTTTGTGTTAACAGGTGGAGAAATGGCATGTATTCCAGTTATTGATAGCATATCTAGATTAGTGCCAGGTGTTTTAGGAAGTGAAGAGAGTTTCCAAGATGAAAGTTATTATGATGGGACTTTAGAATATCCACAATACACAAGACCTTTTGAATTTGAAGGAGAGAAAGTTCCAGAGGTTCTTATGTCAGGTCATCACGAAAATATAAGAAAGTGGAGAAGAAAACAATCACTTCTTATAACTAAGGAAAGAAGACCAGATATGTTTGAAAAAATTAAACTTTCAAAAGAAGACATAAAATTGTTAAAATCAAAATAAATATATTGATTAAAGAATACAAGTATGATAGAATAAACTTCGTGCTAGTACCGGCGGTCCTCTGTCACAGAGTGTGTTAAGAACGTCAAAATTTTAGAAGATATCAAGGAGGAATGCACAATGAACGAAATCATAAGAGCAATCGAAAAAGAACAAATCAGAGAAGATTTAACTCAATTCAACATAGGTGACACTATAAAAGTTCACGTTAGAATTAAAGAAGGTAACAGAGAAAGAATCCAAGTATTCGAAGGAACTGTTATCAAAAAACAAAACGGTGGATTAAGAGAAACTTTCACAGTAAGAAGAGTTGCTTACGGTGTAGGTGTTGAAAGAACTTTCCCAATAAATGCTCCAATCATCGATAAGATTGATGTTGTAAGAAGAGGTAAAGTAAGAAGAGCTAAATTATTCTACTTAAGAGACAGAGTAGGTAAAGCTGCTAAAGTTAAAGAGTTAACTAGATAATTTAAACATAAACTGGGACTAGTGAATAGTCCCATTTTTTGTTTGTATAAAAATATTAGAATTTTACTTTAAACAATATTGATTTAATTTGTTTAAGATAATATATTGAATATAACCTAAAATAAAAAATGGAAGGGTGATTTATTATGGCAATAAACTGGTTCCCTGGCCATATGGTCAAAACGAAAAGAGAAATACAGAACAATTTAAAGCTTGTAGATGCCGTTATAGAAATTAGAGATGCTAGAATACCTAAATCTTCTAAAAATCCAGATATAGACACTCTATGTGCTGGTAAGCCTAGAGTAATACTTTTAAATAAGAGTGATTTAACTGATCCTAAGGTAACTAAAGCTTGGAAAGAGAGCTTAACTAATGATGAAACAATTGTTTTAGAAGTAAACGCTTTAAAAGGTGAAGGATTAAATTCTATAAAACCTGCTCTTTTAAAACTTTTAAAAGAAAAACATGATAGATTAAAAGCTAAAGGTTTAGCTAAAATAACTACTAGAGCTATGGTTGTTGGAATTCCTAATGTTGGTAAATCAACGTTTATAAATAAAATGGCTAAAAACAATATAGCTAAAACTGGAGATAGACCTGGCGTTACTAAGAATAAACAATGGATAAAAACTAAGTTAGGTATAGAATTAATGGATACACCAGGAGTTTTATGGCCTAAATTTGAGGATGAGATTGTTGGATTAAATTTAGCATTTACTGGAGCTATAAAAGACGAAATAATGGATACTGAAGAATTAGCTCTTAAACTAGTTGAAAGACTTCAAGAAACAAATCCAGAAGAATTAATGACTAGATATAAACTTACAGAACTTCAAGAAAATCCATTAGATAATTTAGATGCTATAGCTAGAAAAAGAGGAGCTATAATGGCAGGTAATCAAATAGATTACAATAGAATTGCAGGAATAATTTTAGATGAATTTAGAGGCGGAAAAATAGGAAAAATATCTTTAGAAAAACCAGAATAGGAAGTAGGGTTTATTATGGATAATTTAATAAAAGATATGAGAGAAAATTTAAATTCATACTCTTTTAAAGTAGTAAGTGATTTAGTGAAAGAGTTAGAGGTAAATAGAGACAACAAAGCTCAAATAAAAGAACTTGCTGACTTATTAAAAGAGGATAAAAGAAAAAATGTATCATCTTTAGGAAATAGATTAGAGAAAAACCTAAATAATCTTATTAAAGAAGAAGAAAGAGTTAAAAATATGTATCTTTTTGATAAGAGTTTTGGTGATTATAAGTATGTAGCTGGAGTTGATGAGGTTGGAAGAGGACCTTTAGCAGGTCCCATAGTTTCAGCAGCGGTAATATTAGATTCTAGTGATTTAGATGATATAATTCTTTACATAAATGACTCAAAAAAATTATCAGAACATAAAAGAGAAGAATTAAGTGAAATCATAAAAGAAAAAGCTTTAAGTTATTCTATTTCAATGTGTGATAGCAAGGAAATAGATGAAAAAGGCATAGGATACTGTAATAATGAAGTATTCATAAAAGCTTGTGAAGGACTAAGCATAAAGCCAGATTTAGTTCTTTCAGATGGATATTTAATAAAGAACTTTAATGGAGAAAATAAGCATGTTATAAAAGGTGATACAAAAAGTGCTTGTATAGCCTGTGCTTCAATAATTGCAAAAGTTTATAGAGATAATATTATGAAGGAATATCATAAAAAATATCCACAATATGATTTTGAAAAAAATGTTGGTTATGGAACTAAGACTCATGTAGATGCTTTAAAAGAAGTAGGGCCTACAGAAATTCATAGAATGAGTTTTTTAAAGAATATTCTATAGTTATACCCTAAAAGCATCTTTTAAAAAGTTTAATTCATACTTTGAACTATCAATATGAAAGTTAATTTCAATAACATCAAATCTAATATAATAATTGTAGAGTTTTTTTATATGTAGATAGTATTTTGCTGCATTTATTATTCTACGTTGTTTAGAGCAGGTTACTGATTCTTTTGGATTACCAAAGGAGTTAGAAAACCTGCTTTTTACTTCTATAAAAGAAATTATTTCATCTCTAATAGCTATAATATCAATTTCTCCAGAGGAACAATTAAAGTTTTTTTCTAAGATTGAATATCCCTCTTTTTCTAAGAATTTTGCGCTTAAATCCTCCCCGTAGAAACCTATAGATTTATTATATTTTTTCATTTAAATCACCTCTACTGAATTTTTAACACTTAAGTACAAGTTTAAACATTTTAAAATTTTAATGATTAAAAAATTTTTTGGTGGTTAGTATGATTTTTGAAAGTATATCTTTTAAAGAAGGTGATTTGTATGTCTATAAGTTTGAAAAGTTCAACTTTAATAGGAATAGAAGGTGTAATTGTTAATATAGAAGTTGATATAAGCAAGGGGTTGCCAAGTTTTACTTTGGTAGGCTTAGCCGATACTTCCGTTAGAGAAGCTAAGGAGAGAGTAAGAGCAGCTATTTTAAATAGTGGTTATGAATTTCCTTTAGGGAGAATAACAGTAAATTTAGCTCCAGGTAATTTAAGAAAGGTAGGAACTGGATTTGATCTTCCTATAGCTTTAGCTATATTAATTGAGAGTGGTCAAATTCAACGGGAGATTTTAGAGAATACGGTTTATTTAGGAGAATTATCTTTAGATGGCCATATTAGATCTGTTAATGGAGCTTTGTGTTCTATTATATCTGGTGTTGAAAATAACAATGATAAGTTTATTATACCAATTGATAATTTAAGAGAATGTTCTTGTGTTGATAATATTAATTTATATGGTTTCTCTCATTTAAAAGAAGTGGTTGGATTTTTAACTTATAGAGATGTGCTACCTTATAAAAGAGAAGAGGAAATTTGTGCGTTGAAGGAAGATAATTCTTTTAATGAGATTTGTGGTCAAGAAAGTGCGAAGAGAGCTATGATAATTGCAGCGGCTGGAAGTCATAATGTTATATTGCAAGGACCTCCGGGATCAGGTAAAACAATGCTTGCTAAGGGGGTTAGATCTTTATTGCCAGAATTAAATAAAAAAGAAATATTAGAGACAACAAGGATATATAGTGTTTCAGGACTTTTAAATAATACTAAAGGAAAAATTGAAAGGCCATTTAGAAATCCACATCATACTGCAACAAGGGTATCCTTAATAGGTGGAGGAAGAGATTTAAGGGTAGGAGAAGTTACCTTAGCTCACAATGGTATTTTGTTTTTAGATGAACTTTTAGAGTTTGATAGAAGAACCTTAGAATGTTTAAGAGAGCCTATGGAAAATGGAGAGATAACCATATCTAGGAATGTAGGAAGTGTAACATATCCAGCAGAAGTCATGCTTATAGGAGCTTTTAATCCATGTCCATGTGGAAATTACTTAAGTGGTTATGAAGGAAGAATATGTACTTGTAGTGAATATGAACGGATTAAATATAGAAATAGACTTTCTAAGGCTATGTTAGATAGAATAGATATTTTTACTTCTGTTAGATATGCCTCTTATAATGAACTTAATTCAAATAATAAAAAAGAAAATTTAGAGGATATAAGAAATAAGATTAAGGAAGCAAGAGAAAGACAAAAATTTAGGTTTAAAGAATTAGAAATAACTTATAATTCTCAGATGAAACATAGTCATATTCAAAGTTTAATAAGATTAGATAAAGAATGTCATGAAGTTTTAAATAATATATACACAAGATTTTCTTTAAGCAGCAGGGCTTTAGATAGAATTATAAAATTATCTAGAACCATAGCAGATATGGATGGCAGTGAAGATATTAAAAAAAGCAATATTTATGAAGCTCTTAATTATAGAAAAAATTTAGAGGGAGAGGTTATATAAATGAAAGAAGTTGATTTAAATTATAAAATATGGTTTGGAAGTTTAAAGATTTCAAACAATATAAAAATAGAGCTTTTAAATCAATTAGGAAATGAAGAAAATATATACATACATAGAAAGGATATAGAGGAAACTGGAATTAAATGCGCTAGTAAATTTAAAAATGATATTAACATTGATTTGAATAGTAGGGTAATTAATGATATAAATAAGAAAGACTATAAAATAGTAACATATTTAGATAAAGACTATCCTAAAAGACTTAAAAATATAGATGAACCTCCCTATATTCTTTTTTATAAGGGAGATTTAGAAAGAGCTGAAGATACCAATGTTGCCATTGTTGGATCAAGAAAATGTGATCCATATGGGAAAAGATGTGCAAGTCTTATAGCTTCAGGGCTAGGAAAAGCAGGTGTTGGAATAGTAAGCGGTGGAGCCTTTGGGGTGGATACTGAAGCACATAAAAAGTGTGTTGAAGAAAATTTTTATAATGTTGCCGTTTTTGGTTGTGGAATAAATTTAGATTATCCTGTCTATAATAGAGAATTGTATAAAAAAATAATTAAAAATGGATGTATAATTAGTGAATTTTTTCCTGATACACCACCTCTTAGATATAATTTCCCTCAAAGGAATAGAATAATAAGTGGATTATCTGAAGCTGTTATAGTGGTTCAGGCTGGAGAAAAAAGTGGATCTTTAATAACTGCAAATTATGCTATAAATCAAGGAAAAGATGTTTTTGCAGTGCCTGGAGATGTGTTTTCTTCTCAGAGTAAAGGTTGCAATAATCTTATAAAAGATGGAGCAGGCATATTTACTAATATAGGTGATTTATTAAATTCAATACCTTTTAAAATAAAAAAAGAAGGAAAATGTAATAAAGATGGCAAAAAAGAGGAAAATTCAGAGATTAACCAGTTGCTTTTAAGCATATTAGAGAATAATATTCTACATATAGACGATATTATAAGAGTAACAAATATTGACACATCTATCATATATGAGTTATTATGTGAATTGCAATTTGAAAATAAAATAGAAGTTATACCAGGAGATTATTATACAAAAATAATATGATAGTTTGAGGGGGTGAACACTCTGGATTTAATTCAGAGTTTACGATGGGTCAAAAATTAGTAATTGTTGAGTCACCAGCTAAAGCCAAGACAATAGAAAAATATTTAGGTAAAAATTATGTAGTCGAAGCTTCCATGGGACATGTAAGAGATTTGCCAAAAAGCCAATTAGGCGTTGATATAGAAAATGAATATAATCCTAAATATATAACAATAAGAGGAAAAGGTGAACTTTTAAGCAAACTTAGAAAGTTAGCTAAAAAAAGTGATAAGATATACCTTGCAACTGACCCTGATAGAGAAGGGGAAGCTATATCTTGGCACTTAGCTAATGTGCTTAAGATAGATGAAAACGAGAATTGTAGAATAGAATTTAATGAAATAACAAAGGATGCAGTTAAAAATTCAATAAAGCATCCAAGAAAAATAAATTGTAATTTAGTAGATGCTCAGCAAGCAAGAAGAGTGTTAGACAGATTGGTTGGATATGAAATAAGTCCACTTCTATGGAGAAATGTAAAATGGGGATTGAGTGCTGGAAGGGTTCAGTCAGCAGCATTAAAACTTATATGTGATAGAGAAGAAGAAATAAAGAAGTTCAATCCAGAAGAGTATTGGACTGTTGATGTAAAACTTAAAAAAGGAAAGAAGTCTTTCCCTGTTAAGTTAACAACTAAAAATAAGAAAAAGATAGAAATAAAAAATAAAGAACAAGCAGATCAAATAATAGATGAACTTAAAGAAAATGAATATATAGTAAGCAAGATAAAAAAAGGAACTAAGAATAAAAATCCTTTAGCTCCATTTACTACAAGTACTCTTCAACAAGAGGCAAGTAAAAAGCTTAACTTTATGACAAAGAAAACAATGTCAGTAGCTCAACAACTTTATGAAGGGGTTGAGGTTAAGAAGTTTGGAACTGTAGGTCTAATAACTTATATGAGAACTGATTCTGTTAGAATATCAAAAGAAGCTCAAGAGAAAGCTCTTAACTTTATAGATGAAACATATGGAAAAGAATATGTTCCAGAGGAGCCAAGAGTATATAAAGGAAAGAAAAATATACAAGATGCTCACGAAGCTATAAGACCTACATATGTTGAAATAACACCAGAGATTGCTAAGGCAAACTTAAGTAATGATCAATATAAGTTATATACTTTAATATGGAAAAGATTCATAGCAAGCCAAATGGCTACATGTGTATTAAATACAAATAGCTTAGAGATTAAAAATGGTGATTATACATTAAGAGCTAGTGGATCCACTATAAAATTTGATGGTTTCATGAAAGTTTATGAGTATATATCAGGAGAAGAGGAAGAATCAGTACTTTTACCTGAATTAGAAGAAAATGAAGTTTTAAAAGAAGAATCAATTGAAGGTAAACAACATTTTACTCAACCACCTGCTAGATATTCAGAGGCCGCTTTCGTTAAGCTTTTAGAGGAAAAAGGTATTGGAAGACCAAGTACTTATGTTCCAACAATATCTACATTAATAAGTAGAAAATATGTAGATAGAGAGAAAAAGATTCTTATACCTACAGAATTAGGCTTTATAGTAAATGATATACTTTCAAATTATTTCAAGCAGATAGTTGATACTGACTTTACTGCAGAAATGGAAGTTAAACTTGATAATGTTGAAGCTGGAAAAGAAAGTTGGACTCATATAGTAGATGAATTCTTTACTCCATTAAAGGAAGATATAGAAAAGGCAGAAAAAGAGATATCTAAGGTTATTATAGAAGATAAAGTCAGTGATGTACCTTGTGATAAATGTGGAAGACTTATGGTTATTAAGCATGGAAGATTTGGAGATTTCTTAGCTTGTCCTGGATATCCAGAATGTCAAAACACAAAACCTATAGTTGAAGAGGTTGATGCAAACTGTCCATTATGTGGAGGAAAGATTTTAGTTAAGAGAAGTAAAAAGGGAAACAGATTCTATGGATGTAGTAATTATCCAGAGTGTAATTTCGTAAGTTGGTATGAGCCAACAAATGAAAAATGCCCAGAATGTGGTTCATATATGGTTAAGAGATACTCTAAGAGTAAAGGTGAATATTTACAGTGTAGCGATAAAGAATGTAAATATGAAAAAATAATTGAAAAAAATAATGATGAAAATAACTCAGAAAAGTAGTTTTTAGTCCTTATCTGCACCAGTATTACTGGTTGAAATGAAGTATTTACTATGTTAATATTTAAATAATGAGTTTATTATAAGAATATTTTAAAAATTCTGAAATTTACATCTTTTGTAAAATGGTGCGAGGAGGATATAATGTCGACACTACTTAGTAAAACTAGAAGATTAAATAAGATTTTACAAAAATCAGGTACTGAAGCTATAGCTTTTGGAGATATATGCCAATTATTAAGTGATGTTATGTCGTGCAATGTATATTTAGTTGGAAGAAAAGGTAGAATATTAGGTTATTCTTTTTCTGAAAAATTTGAATGTGACATAATGAAAGAAAAAGTTGTTGTTGATAGAAAATTCCCAGAAGACTACAATAATAAATTAATAAACATTCAAGATACAATTGCAAACATACCTAATAAAGGGATATGTGTTTTTGAAGGAGTAGGCGAATGTTTAATCTCTAAAAAAATATCAACTATTGTTCCTATAGTTGGTAATGGAGATAGATTAGGGACTTTATTATTAGCTAGGTTTGGGGAAGAATTTAATGATGATGACCTAGTTTTAGCAGAATATAGTGCTACAATAGTTGGGATGGAGCTTCTAAGAGCTAGACAAGGTGAAATAGAAGAAGAAGCACGTAAAAAAGCAGTGGTTCAATTAGCTATTGGAACTTTATCTTACTCAGAATTAGAGGCTGTAGAACATATTTTTAGTGAGTTAAATGGAGATGAAGGATTATTAGTAGCTTCTAAGATAGCTGATAAAGTTGGAATAACTAGATCAGTTATAGTAAATGCTCTTAGAAAATTTGAGAGTGCAGGAGTTATTGAGTCAAGAAGTCTTGGAATGAAAGGTACTCATATAAAAATACTAAATGAAAAGTTAATGGATGAACTTAAAAAGATAAAATAAGATTTGAAGAAGATGTTTTTTACATCTTCTTCTTTTTTTATAATAAGCTAATAGTATATGAAATAAATATAAATCCATAACTTATAGACTTTATAAAAAAATTAATAGAAATAAGTAATTTTTTATAATTAACTAGTCTTTTTAAGTATATTTATAGATAATTTAAGATAAAATCTAATTAGGTGAAAAGTTTAATAGTGATATAATATTATTTTATAAAAACTTTGAAAAATCTTGTTGATACTTTTATAACCCTATGTTATACTATCAAAGGTAACAAATACACACATTATCGAATCTATAAGCCGGTGCTACTTTAAGTAGTGCTTATAGCAAAGAAGATAGTGGAGGAAATAACCAATCTAGGAGGAAAAAATAATGTCAGTAATTTCAATGAAACAATTATTAGAAGCTGGTGTTCATTTCGGACATCAAACAAGAAGATGGAACCCTAAAATGGCTCCTTACATCTTTACAGAAAGAAACGGTATATACATAATCGATTTACAAAAAACTGTAAAGAAAGCTGAAGAAGCTTACAACTTTATAAGAGAAGTATCAGAAGCTGGTAAAGACGTAATATTCGTTGGAACTAAAAAACAAGCTCAAGAAGCTGTTAAAGAAGAAGCTGAAAGATCAAACATGTACTTCGTTAACCACAGATGGTTAGGAGGAATGTTAACTAACTTCACAACTATAAAAACAAGAATAAACAGATTAAACAAATTAGATGAAATGGAACAAGACGGAACATTCGACGTTTTACCTAAGAAAGAAGTAATCAAGTTAAAACTTGAAAGAGAAAAATTACAAAGAAACTTAGGCGGAATCAAAGAATTAGACGCTTCAAACATAGGAGCTATGTTCGTTGTTGACCCAAGAAAAGAAAAGAATGCAATAGCAGAAGCTAAAATATTAGGAATCCCAGTAGTAGCTATAGTTGATACTAACTGTGATCCAGAAGAAGTTGACTACGTAATTCCAGGAAATGACGATGCTATAAGAGCAGTTAAATTAATAGCTGGTAAAATGGCAGACGCTATAATCGAAGGAAGACAAGGCGAGCAATTAGCAGAGTAATATTAAGATAAATACTGAAAAGGTAGATGAGGCTCTCTGCTTCGTTTACCTTTTAATTAAATAGTCAGGAGGAATTTCAATGATAACAGCTAAAGCAGTTAAAGAGTTAAGAGAAAGAACTGGCGCAGGAATGATGGATTGTAAAAAAGCGCTAACTGAAACTAATGGAGATATGGAAAAAGCAGTTGAAGTTTTAAGAGAAAAAGGATTAGCAGCTGCAGCTAAAAAAGCTGGAAGAGTAGCAGCTGAAGGTATCGTTAAAACTTACGTATCAGAAGATATGAAAAAAGGTTCAATAGTTGAAATCAACTGTGAAACTGACTTCGTTGCTTTAAACGAAGAATTCGTTGGATTTGCAGGAAGAGTAGCAGAATTAGTTGCTAACTCAAATGTAAACACTGTAGAAGAATTATTAGCAGAAAAATTAGACGGAGATAAAACTGTTCAAGAAGTTTTAACTGAGTTAATCGCTAAGATCGGTGAAAACATGAGCGTAAGAAGATTCGAAAGATTCTCTGTTGAAAGCGGATTAGTTCAAAGCTACATCCACGGTGGCGGAAGAATAGGTGTTATGGCTGAATTAGCATGTGAAGCTTCATCACCAGTATTAGCTGAAGTTGCTAAAGATGTTTGTATGCAAATAGCTGCTGCTAACCCACTATTCTTATCAGAAGCTGATGTTGATCAAGAATCTTTAGAAAAAGAAAAAGAAATATACAGAGCTCAAGCTCTTAACGAAGGTAAACCAGAGCACATCGTTGATAAGATGGTAATGGGAAGAATCAAAAAATACTGTAAAGAAGTTTGTCTTTTAGATCAAGCTTGGGTAAAAGATGGCGACAAATCAATCGCTAAATTATTAGAAGAAAAATCAAAAGAAGTAGGTTCTCCAATAACTATAACTAAGTTCGTAAGATTCGAAAGAGGAGAAGGAATCGAAAAGAAAGAAGAAAACTTCGCTGAAGAAGTAGCTAAAATGGGCGGAAAATAATAACATAAGAGAACACATTGTGTTCTCTTTTTTTAGAATATAGATATAAAAAATTAACAAAAATAGAGAATTCAGCGTTTTGGAGGTTTAAGATGGGAACTTGTAAATACAAAAGAGTTATGCTTAAGTTATCAGGTGAGGCTTTAGCAGGCGAAAATGGTTTTGGAATAGATTTTAACATAGCAATGAACATAGCAAAGGCTGTAAAAGAGCTTGTAGATATGGGAATAGAAGTAGGCGCAGTTGTAGGTGGCGGAAACATATGGAGAGGTAGAAGTGGAGAAGGCATGGATAGAACTACTGCTGACTATATGGGAATGTTAGCTACTTCAATAAATGCTTTAGCTCTTCAAGATTCATTAGAATCTTTAGGAGTAGACACTAGAGTACAGACTGCTATAGAAATGAAGGAAATAGCAGAGCCATATATAAGAAGAAGAGCTATGAGACACTTAGAAAAAGGTAGAGTAGTAATATTCGGAGCAGGAACAGGAAACCCTTATTTTTCAACTGATACAGCAGCAGCATTAAGAGCCGCTGAAATAGAAGCTGATGTAATATTATTAGCTAAAAAGGTTGATGGAGTTTATGATAAAGATCCACATAAATACGATGATGCTAAAAAATATGATGAATTATCATATATAGAAGTACTTGAGCAAGGATTACAAGTAATGGATTCAACTGCAACATCACTTTGTATGGACAACAACATCCCTATATTAGTATTTGCTTTAGATAATCCTGAAAACATTAAGAGAGTTGTTTTAGGAGAAAATATAGGAACAATAGTAAGCAAAAAATAAGGAGGAGTTTTAAATGATTAAGGACGTTATAAAAAAATCAGAAGAAAAAATGAATAAAACTATAAATTCTTTAAATTCAGAATTAGCTACAATGAAAGCTGGAAGAGCTAACCCAACTATGTTAGATAGAATTCAAGTTGAGTATTATGGAAGCATGTGTCCTTTAAATCAAGTAGCTAATGTTTCATCACCAGAACCAAGATTATTAGTTATAACACCTTGGGAAAAACCAATGCTTAAAGAAATAGAAAAAGCTATCTTAAAATCAGATTTAGGAATAAACCCTAACAATGATGGTACTATAATAAGACTTTTAGTTCCAGAATTAACTGAAGAAACTAGAAAAAATTTAGTTAAGAACGTTAAAAAAGTTGGAGAGCAAGCTAAGGTTGCTATAAGATCTATAAGAAAAGATGCAAATGATAAAGTTAAAAACTTCAAAAAAGAAGGAACTATAACTGAAGATGAAATGAAAAAGGGTGAAGATGACATCCAAAAAGTAACAGATAAGTTTGTTAAAGAAATAGATACTATAGTGGCAGCTAAAGAAAAAGAGATTATGTCAATTTAATTTAAAAAACCTGCTCTTTAGCAGGTTTTTTATTTTATAATTGAATTATAAGGAGGAACCTTCTATGTTAGATTTTTTTAGTAAAAAAGGAAATGAAGATTCAGAAGAAATAGTTCTAATTGAAGATAAAATGCCAAAGCATATTGCCATAATAATGGATGGTAATGGAAGATGGGCAAAAAAAAGAGGTCTTCCAAGAACTATGGGACATAGAGCTGGGGTTAAGACTATAAAAACTATTGTAAAAGAATGCGATAAATTAGGAGTGAAATATTTAACTTTATATGCTTTCTCTACTGAAAACTGGAAAAGACCAGAAGATGAAGTTAATGCTCTTATGAAGTTAGTTGTTGAATTTATAAAAAATGAAATTGATGAACTTCATCAAAACGGAGTAAGGGTACAAACTATAGGTGATTTATCAAGATTCCCAGAAGAACCTAAAAAAGCTATACTTTGGGCTATGGAAAAAACTAAAGATAACACTGGAGTAGTTTTAAGCTTAGCATTAAATTATGGTGGAAGAAATGAAATAGTTAGAGGTATAAAATCTGTAATAGAAGATGTTAAAGCGGGCAAAATAAGTATAGATGATATAAACGAAGATATGTTTAATGACTATCTTTATACTAAAGGAATGCCAGATCCAGATCTTATAATAAGACCAAGTGGAGAACAAAGACTTAGCAACTTCTTATTATGGCAATGTGCATACTCAGAATTTTGGTATTCTCAAATAAACTGGCCAGATTTTAATGGTGAAAATTTAAGAAAAGCTATTTTTGATTATCAAAATAGAGATAGAAGATTTGGTGGAATTAAATAAATAATGAGGTGATTTGGGTGAAATCTAATAGCAGATATCTAGGCGCACTTATAATGGCTCCATTTATTGCTTTTATATTCCTAGGTGGAATTTGGCTTAAGCTATTTACTATTGCTCTTTCTTTTGCAGGATTATATGAATATTATAAAACTGTTAAAGTAGCAAAATTAAAGCCTATTTCCATAGGGGGATATATATTATTAATATTATATTACTTAACTTCAAATAATTTTGAAATGTTATCATTTTTAATAATAATAGCTACATTTATATTACTTTGTGTTCCTATACTTGATATTGAATATACATTTATAGATGTTGCAGTTACTATTTTAGGATTTATATATGTAGGAGTTTTCTTTAGCTTCATACATTTAGTAAACATCAAAGAAGGTGGACAATACCTAGTTTGGTTAATATTCCTATCATCATGGCTTTGTGATACTGCTGCATACTATTCAGGTAGATTCTTTGGTAAACACAAATTATGTCCAAAGGTTAGTCCTAAGAAGACTATAGAAGGTTCTATAGGAGGAATATTAGGAAGTACATTAGCTTGTGGAATATTTGGTATAATAATATTTAATAGTTTCTCTTTAATACCTGTATATCATTATTTTATAATAGGTATATTATGTGGAGTATTCTGTCAATTTGGTGATTTAGTTGCTTCATCAATAAAGAGATACGCAGGAATAAAAGATTATAGTAATTTAATACCAGGACATGGTGGAATATTAGATAGATTTGACAGTATATTATTTGCTGGAACAATAGTATTCTTCTATTTAACACTTGTCTTAAAATTTTAATGCTTTAGATTTTCTAAAGCATTTTTTTTATAAAAAATTTTATTTATATTTATTTGTAGGCATAAAAATTTTATTATATATTTAACTTAAAAAGAAAAATATAAGATTATTCATAGAATATTAAGTAATAACTTGAGTATATTTATTATGTAGAGATATTTATAAAGGTGGGAATAGTTTAAAAGAAAAAGATTTATCAATGAGTAGATAACTTTCTGTTAAAAGAAAACATAATAAATGTATATTATTGTATTTAGAGATATAATGATATAAAATAATATAATAGGCTAAGTAGATAATTTTAGTCTATTATGTTTAAGGAAGAACTTAGGAGGAAAGAATATGAAGAGAATATCTATACTAGGGGTAACTGGTTCTATAGGAACTCAAACTTTAGATGTATTAAGATTTCATAAAGAAGATTTTGAATTAGTTGGCATAACAGCTAATAGAAATATAGAATTAACATTGGATATAATAAAAGAGTTTTCACCTAAATACGTTGCAATAAATCACGAAGAATCTTATAAAAAGCTTGTAGATTTAGTAAAAAGCGAAGGATTAAAGTGTGAAGTTATCTATGGTATGGAAGGCTTAGTTAAAGTTGCTACTTTAGATGAAATTGATATAGTTGTTACTTCTGTTGTCGGTATGATTGGATTAAAACCAACTGTGGAAGCTATAAGAAAAGGAAAAGATATCGCTTTAGCCAATAAAGAAACTTTAGTAGTAGCAGGTGAACTTGTTATGAGAGAAGCTAAAGAAAATGGAGTAAAAATACTTCCAGTAGACTCAGAGCATAGTGCTATATTCCAATCATTACAAGGAAATGCTCATAACAAAATTGATAAAATACTTTTAACTGCTTCTGGAGGGCCTTTTAGAGGATTTACTATAGAAGATTTAAAATCAGTAACTCCAGAAAGAGCTCTTAAGCATCCAAAATGGAATATGGGTCAAAAAATATCAATAGATTCATCAACTCTAATGAACAAGGGATTAGAAGTTATAGAAGCTCATTGGTTATTTGATTGTCCTTATAAAGATATAGAGGTTGTAGTTCATCCACAATCAATAATACATTCTATGGTTCAATATACTGATGGAGCAGTTATAGCTCAATTAGGTGTACCAGATATGAAATTACCAATTCAATATGCTTTAAATTATCCAAATAGGGAAGGAAATATTAGTGAAAAGTTAGATTTATTTAAGATTAGAGAGTTAACTTTTGAAAAGCCAGATTTAGATACATTTAAATGCTTAAAATTAGCTTATGAAGCAGGAGAAAAAGGAAAGCTTATGCCAACAATCTTAAATGGTGCAAATGAAGTATGTGTTGAACTATTCCTAAATAAAAAGATAACATATCTGCAAATACCAGAGATAATAGAAGAGTGTATGAATACTTTTGATTACAACAAAGAGGTTACTCTTGATAATGTAATAAATTTAGACAAAGAAGTAAGACAGTATATATATGAAAAATATAACTAGGAGGGAAAAGGGTGTATATAATTTTTGCTTTATTAGCATTTAGTGCTTTAATCTTAGTTCATGAGCTTGGACATTTTATTGTGGCGAAATTAAATGGGATTTATGTTGAGGAATTTGCTATTGGTATGGGTCCAAAGCTTTTTGGTGTAAAAGTTGGAGAAACAGAATATAACTTAAGAATCCTTCCTTTTGGTGGATTTGTTAAAATGCTTGGTGAAGAAGATGAAAGTGATGATTCAAGAAGCTTAAATGCAAAAACTCCTATTCAAAGAATACTTGTTATGGGAGCAGGGGCATTTATGAATTATGTATTAGCCCTTATAATATTTATTGGGCTAGCTATGAGTTCTGGATTTGCAGAAAATAAAGTAGCAAGTGTAGTACCTAATTCACCAGCGCAAGAAATAGGAATTGAACAGGGAGATGAATTCCTAAAAATAGATGGAAACAAAATTCATACAACTGATGATTTTAGAATGGGATTAGCTTTAGCTAAGGGAAATCCAGTTGAATTAGAAATAAAAAGAGGCAATGATGTCTTAACAAAAACAGTACAGCCGATTTTAAATGAGAGTGGAGTGTATCAAGTTGGAATAAGCTATGCTTTAGTTGAAAAACCTACTTTGCTTCAAGGAATAAAGCAAGGATTTAATGAAACAAGAAGTCTTGTATCTCAGTCATTTATTGCATTAAAGACTATTGTTACAGGAGAAGCAAATTTAAAAACTGATGTAGGAGGTCCTGTTACAATAATTAAAATGTCAGGGCAAGCAGCAAAAGCAGGAGCAAATACTCTTTTATGGTTTATGGCATTTTTAAGTGTTCAATTAGCAGTATTTAACCTTTTACCATTCCCAGCTTTAGATGGTGGAAGAATATTTATAGAGCTTATTCAAATGATAATTAGAAAAGAAATACCTGCTAAATATATTGAAGCTGTAAATACCGTTGGATTCATGCTCCTTATGGGACTTATGGTATTAGTAACTATAAAAGATATAATATTCCCGATACTATAGAAATTTGGAGGAATTAATAGTGAATAGAAAAGAAACTAGAAAGGTTAAGGTTGGAAACATATATGTTGGAGGAGATTTTAGAGTTTCCATTCAATCTATGACCAATACAGATACAAAAGATGTAGAGTCTACAGTTAAACAAATAAAAGAGCTTCAAGAAGCTGGATGTGATATTGTTAGATGTGCAGTTTTAGATATGGATGCAGCTTGTGCCATAAAAGATATAGTGGCAAAAATTAATATACCACTAGTTGCAGACATTCATTTTGATTATAGATTAGCTTTAAAAGCAATAGAAAATGGAGTTTCTGCAATAAGAATAAATCCAGGGAATATTGGATCTAGAGAAAAGGTAGAAGCTGTAGTAAAAGCTTGTAAAGAAAAAAATATTCCTATAAGAATAGGGGTTAACTCAGGGTCATTATCAAAAGAGCTTTTAGCAAAATACGGAAAACCTACCCCAGATGCCCTAGTTGAAAGTGCATTAGAACATGTTAAAATATTAGAAGAGTTAGATTTTCATGATATAGTAATTTCAATGAAATCATCAAATGTTGAAACTATGATAGAAAGTTATAGAATAGCTTCACAAAAAACAAATTATCCTCTTCACTTAGGGGTTACTGAGGCTGGTACACCTTGGAGAGGAACAATAAAATCTGCTATAGGAATAGGAACTTTACTTGCAGAAGGAATAGGTGATACTATAAGAGTTTCTTTAACTGGAGATCCTGTTGAAGAGATAAAAGTAGGTAAAGAAATTCTTAAAAACTTTGGATATGTAAAAGAAGGAATAGAGTTTATATCATGTCCTACATGTGGAAGAACTCAAATAGACTTAATAAACATAGCTAAAGAAGTAGAGGAAAGACTAAGCTCTTGCAAGAAAAACATAAAGGTTGCAGTAATGGGCTGTGTTGTAAATGGACCAGGAGAAGCAAGAGAGGCAGATATTGGAATAGCTGGAGGTAAAGGCGAAGGGCTTATCTTTAGAAAAGGTGAAATAATTAAAAAAGTAAAAGAAGAAGACTTAGTTGAAGAGCTTATAAAGATAATAGAAACAATATAATTTAAAGGAGGGATTAATATCCCTTCTTTATGTCGTATAGGGATAAATTAAAATAAAATTCAAAGGAGGCTTAGATTTTGAGTAACGAGTTTGTTAAACAGATTAACAGATCCATAAAATCAGATGATAATCTTAATGATTTAGAGTTTGAAATAACTAAGTTTCAATTGTTGAAGAAAAGCAATACTTTAAGAACCATAATAAAAAGTAAAGATCAATTATCAGAAGAACAAAAGAAAATAATTAAACAATATATAAAAAAAGCTATAGGTTTTGAAATAAATATAGAGATTATGTATTACATAGATATTTCTGATATAACTTTAAAGCAGGTAGTAGATCAGCATTGGAATCATGTTTGTGAAAAAATTATAGAGAAACATCCTGTTTTAAAAGAAGTTTTACTTAATTCTCCTATAGTAATTGAGGGAGAAAAAATAATTATAAAAAATGGTTCTGAGTTTTTATGTACTTTTGTTAATAAAAAACATATAGATAGAGAGATTAAGGGATATATAAAATCATTCTTTGGAATAAATTCTTTAGTAGAAGTTAAATATGATGAAAGTTTAGCTAATAAGAATTACAATGATGAAAAGTTAAATGAAAACAAAGAAATAGCTAAAAAAGTTATAGAAACTATGAAAGCTCAAGCTGCTCAAGAAAAGCCTGTTAAAAAGGAAAGTAATGATAATAAACATAAATCTAATGGTGGCAATAAAGGCGGTTATGAGAAAAAATCTTATAAAGATGAGCCTAAGAATGAAAATACTATACTGGGAAGAAATATTCAAGGAGATACTATAGATATAAGCAGTATAGATATGGGGTCTGGAATTGTTACTATTTCAGGAGATATATTTAAAACTGATATTTTTGAAACTAAGACAGGTAGAATAATACTTACATTCTTCATAACAGACTATACAAGTTCTATAGCCGTTAAATGCTTCTTAAGAGATAAGGATAAAGAACATGTTTTAGAAAATGTTAAAAAAGGTCTTTATTGTAAAGTAAGAGGAGAAGCTACTATGGACCCTTATGCTAAGGAAGTTGTAATAATGGCTAGGGATATAAATAAGCTTACAAAAATAGAGCGTATGGATACAGCAGAGGAAAAAAGAGTAGAACTTCATATGCATACAACTATGAGCTCAATGGATGCCGTAACTGTTGCAAGTAAAATTGTTGAGAGAGCAGCAAAGTTTGGACATAAGGCTGTAGCCATAACAGACCATGGAGTTGTTCAGGCTTTTCCAGATGCTCAAATAGCGGCTAAAAAGAATAACATAAAAGTTATTTATGGAGTAGAGGGATATTTAGCTGATAATGGAACACCTATAGTTATTAATGGGCATGAGGAATCTTTTGATGATGAGTATGTGGTTTTTGATATAGAAACAACAGGTTTTTCAAGTAAAAATGATAAGATTATAGAAATTGGTGCTGTTAAGTTAAAGGATGGAGAAATAGTAGATTCATTTAGTACTTTTGTTGATCCAAAGGTAAATATTCCATATAAGATTACAGAGCTTACAAGTATAACTCAAAATATGGTTAATGGACAGCCTACTATAGATGAAGTGCTTCCTAAATTTATGGAATTTGTAGGAGATTCTGTATTGGTAGCCCACAATGCTGCCTTTGACGTTGGCTTTATAAAAAAGAACTTAATGGATATGGGAAAAACTTTAAAGAATCCTGTAATGGATACTGTCCCTTTAGCTAGATATCTTTATCCAGATTTAAAAAAGGTTAAGTTAAATCTAGTTGCTAAACATTTAGGAATTAGCCTTGAAAATCACCATAGAGCCGTTGATGATGCAAAGGCTACTGCGGAGATATTAAAGTTTTCTTTCAAAAAGATGAAAGAAGAAATGGATATTCATGATGTTAAAACTCTAAATGAAAAGTATTTATCAAATATAGATGTAAAGAAGCTTCCTCTACATCACATAATAATATTAGCTAAAAATCAAATTGGAATTAAGAATTTATATAAATTAGTTTCTATGGCTCACTTAGATTATTTTGCTAGAAGGCCAAGGCTGCCTAAAAGTATAATAACTGAGTATAGGGAAGGATTAATAATTGGGTCAGCTTGTGAAGCAGGTCAATTATATAAGGCAGTTTTAGAAGGAAAGACAGATGGGGAGTTAAAAGAAATAGCATCTTTTTATGATTATCTAGAAATTCAGCCAATACAAAATAATGAATTCCTTATAAGAAAAGGAAATGTAAAAGATGAAGATGAACTTAGAGAGTTAAATAGAAAAATATATGATTTAGGAAAGGAAATGGATAAACCAGTAGTGGCTACATGCGATTGTCATTTCTTAGATCCTAATGATGAAGTATTTAGAAGAATAATAATGGCTGGTCAAGGATATGGAGATGCAGATAATCAACCCCCGTTATATTTTAGAACTACTAATGAAATGATGAAAGAGTTTGAATATTTAGGAGAAGAGGCTTGCAGGGAAGTTGTAATAGAAAATACTCAGAAGATAGCTGATATGGTTGAGGTTGTAAAACCTATACCAGATGAAACATTTCCTCCTAAAATAGAGGGGGCTGAGGAAGATATAAGAAATATGACCATGAATAAGGTTCATAGCATATATGGAGAAAATCTTCCAGAAGTTGTTCAAAAGAGATTGGATAAAGAACTTAATTCTATAATAAATAATGGATATGCGGTGCTTTATCTTATAGCTCAAAAATTAGTTGCTAAATCTTTAGAAGATGGATACCTAGTTGGTTCAAGGGGTTCTGTTGGTTCATCTTTCGTAGCAACAATGTCAGATATAACAGAGGTTAATGGATTACCACCTCATTATGTTTGTCCAAATTGTAAGAAATCAGAATTTTTCTTAGATGGTTCTATAAGTTCAGGAGCAGATTTACCAGATAAAAATTGTCCTGATTGTGGAGCTAAGTATATTAAGGATGGCCATGATATTCCTTTCGAAACATTCTTAGGTTTTGAAGGTGATAAAGAACCAGATATAGACCTTAACTTCTCAGGGGAATACCAAGCTGTTGTACATAAGTACACAGAGGTTCTTTTCGGAAAAGGATATGTATTTAAAGCTGGAACTATAGGTACAGTAGCTGAAAAAACAGCTTATGGTTTTGTTAAAAAATATCTTCAAGAAAGAGGATTAGTTGTATCTCAAGCTGAAATAGAAAGGCTTACTATTGGATGTACTGGAATAAAAAGAACCAGTGGACAGCATCCAGGTGGAATCATGGTTGTTCCAAATGACAATGAAATATATAATTTTTGTCCAATACAACATCCAGCTGATGATGTTAACACAGATATTATAACCACTCACTTTGATTACCATTCAATAAGTGGTAGACTTCTTAAGCTTGATATACTTGGACACGACGATCCGACCGTTCTTAGAATGCTTCAAGACTTAACTGGCTTAGATCCTAAGACAATACCTTTAAATGATCCTAAGGTTATAAGTTTATTTACATCACCAGATGCCTTAGGGGTAACTAAAGAAGAATTAGGATGTGAAGTTGGTAGTTATGGACTTCCTGAGTTCGGTACTAAATTCGTTAGACAGATGCTTGTGGATACTCAACCTAAGAGTTTTGCAGACCTTGTGAGAATATCTGGACTTTCACATGGTACTGATGTTTGGCTTAATAATGCTCAGTACTTTATTAAAGAAGGTTACACTACACTAAAAGATTGTATAGCAACAAGAGACGATATTATGGTTTATCTTATGTATAAAGATCTTCCTCCTAAGACAGCCTTTACTATAATGGAAAAGGTAAGAAAAGGAAAAGGGCTTAGTGAAGAGGATGAAGCTTTAATGAGAGAGAAAAATGTACCAGATTGGTATATTGAATCTTGTAAAAGAATAAAATACATGTTCCCTAAAGGCCATGCTGTTGCATATGTTATGATGGCAGTTAGAATAGCATATTATAAAGTTTATTATCCAGAAGCATATTACACAACATACTTTACAGTAAGAGCTGATGATTTCGATGCAGACTTAATTTGTAAGGGTGAAGAAGCAATAAAGGCAAAAATGGAAGAGCTAAATTCTTTAGGAAATAACATATCAGTAAAAGAAAAAGGGCTTTTAACTATTTTAGAAATTTCTTATGAAATGTATAAAAGAGGATTGAATTTCTTAAAGGTTGATTTATATAAATCAGAAGCAACTAAGTTTAAGATAGAAGAAGATGGTATAAGACCTCCATTAAATGCTCTTCAAGGAGTTGGAGATAATGCTGCAAAAAGTATAGTTGAATGTAGGGTTAATGGAGAATTTATTTCAAAGGAAGATTTAAGAATTAGATCTAAGGTTTCAAAGACTGTAATAGAAACTTTAGATAATCATGGATGCCTAGAAGGAATGCAAGAAAGTAACCAACTTAGTTTGTTTGGCTAATTTTAAAAATTTCTTGTAATATAAAATATACTATGTTACTATATAAGTAGAAGTTTTTTACTAATAGTTTGAGGTAAAGGAGTGGGACAGAAAAGCCCGCTCTTTCTATTTGTAACGCAACTTAGAATAAAGTTGCGTTTTTGCATACCTATTATTATATAAATTAATAGGTATTTGCTTTATTGGATACAATAAAGATAAGATTTAAAACTTAATAAGGGAGGGAAGTATAATGAAAAAAGAACAACTTGTAGCTGATCTTGAAGCACTTTGTGCTCCTATAGTTAAAGAAAAGGGATATGATTTATATCATATTGAATATGTAAAAGAAAATAATGAATATTATTTAAGATTATATATAGAAAAGCCAGAGGAGAGAATTTCTCTAAGGGATTGTGAAATTGTAAGTAGAGCATTAAGTGATATGCTTGATATAGAAGATCCAATAAAAGATGCTTACTTCTTAGAAGTTTCATCACCAGGGTTAAATAGAAGATTACATAGTGATGAGCATTTTAATAGATTTATAGGAAAAGAAGTTTTTGTTGGATTTAAGAGTTCTTTAAGTGGAAGAAAAAATGTAAAAGGAATTCTTAAAGATGTACAAGAAAATGAAATAATAGTTGAATGTGAAGGGAATGAAATAAAAGTTCCTAAAGATAAAATTAAGACAGCGAACCTTGAAGGGGAGATATAATTTAAGGAGGGTTTAAAAATGAATGAAGAATTTCTAGGGGCATTATCTGAAATAGTAAAAGAGAAAGGTATTTCAGTAGAGGCTTTATTAGAAACTATAGATGATGCTATAATAGCAGCTTATAAGAAAAACTTTTCAAATTCAGGAACAACTGCACAAAATGTAAAGGTAAAACGTGATGAAAAATCAGGAGAAATCCATGTTTATGCTCAAAAAGTTGTTGTTGAAGAAGTTTATGATGATGTAACAGAAATAAGTTTAGAAGATGCAAAGGCTATTAGTGCTATTTATCAATTAGATGACATAGTAGAAATAGAAGTAACACCTAAAAACTTTGGAAGAGTTGCAGCACAACTTGCTAAGCAAATGGTTATCCAAAGAATAAAAGAATCTGAGAGAAATGTAATTTACTCAGAATTTGCAGAAAAAGAATTTGACATATTACCTGGTACAGTAATAAGAAAAGACAAAGGTAATGTATTTGTAGACTTAGGAAAAATAGAAGGTGTTTTAGGACCAAATGAACAAATGCCTACAGAAAAATATAACTTCAATGAAAAATTACAATTATATGTAGTTGAAGTTAAGAAAACATCTAAAGGGGCTTCAGTTTTATGTTCAAGAACACATCCAGGTTTAGTTAAAAGATTATTTGAATTAGAAGTTCCAGAAATATATGAAGGAATAGTTGAAATAAAAAGTATAGCTAGAGAAGCTGGATCAAGAACTAAAATAGCTGTTTACTCAAATGATGAATCAGTAGATGCTATGGGAGCTTGTGTTGGACCTAAGGGTGTTAGAGTTCAAAATATAGTTAATGAACTAAAAAATGAAAAAATTGATATAATAAAATGGAGCAATACTCCATCTGAGTATATAGAAAATGCTTTAAGCCCAGCTAAGGTTATAAGTGTAGAAGCTGATGAAGAAACTAAATCAGCTAAGGTTATAGTGGATGATAGTCAATTATCATTAGCTATAGGTAAAGAAGGACAAAATGTTAGATTAGCAGCTAAATTAACTGGTTGGAAAATAGACATAAAGAGCAAATCTAAAGCAGAAGAATTATTACAAGAAGAAGATATTGTTGTTGAAGAAGACATTATAATAGAAGAATAATAACTTCTAGACTTTGGAGGTGACAAGATGAAACCTAAAAAAATTCCAATGAGAATGTGCAATGGTTGCATGGAAATGAAGCCTAAAAAAGAACTGATAAGAATAGTTAAAAATTCTGAAGGAGAAGTTTCAGTAGATTTAACTGGTAAAAAGTCAGGAAGAGGGGCTTACATTTGTAAAAGTGTTGAATGTTTAGAAAAAGCATTTAAAGCAAAAAGATTAAATAAAAATCTTCAATCTAATATTGGAGATGAAGTCTATGATAGATTGAGGGATGAGATAACAAATGGATAAATTTCTTAATTTTTTAGGACTTACAAAAAGAGCAGGTAAACTTTTGGAGGGTTATAATAAATGTGAAGAGGAAATGAAAAGAAGTAAGATTTACTTATTTATTTTCTCAAATAGCATTTCAAATCGTTCAAAAGATAAATTCGTTAAGTACTGTGAACAGTATGATATACCATACATAGATAATTTTTCAAAAGAAGAGTTAGGATATAGTATAGGTAGATGCGAAATCAATATATTAGGAGTAACTGATGAGAATATGGCAGAAAAACTTTTGTCATATTCTAATAATAATTAGTTCATCTAAAAATTTTTCGGGGGTGAATATATGTCAAAAATAAGAGTTTATGAATTGGCAAAAGAGTTAAGAGTTCCAAGTAAAGTTCTTATAAACGTATTAATGGATGAGTTCGGCGTTGAGGTTAAAAACCATATGAGCGTTATAGAAGATGAAGATGCTGCGTTAATAAAAGAACTTTTAGCAGGAAGTGAAGCAAACAGTGAATTGGTTGCTGAATATGAAGCTGAATTAGCTGAAGAAGTTAATAATGCTGCTAAGAAGAAAAAGAAAAGAAAAAAAGGTAGCGAAGATGATAACCTAGAACAAGACGTTGAAGTTATCGAAATCGGAAAAACTATAACAGTTAAAGAATTAGCTGAGAAATTAAACAAACCAGTTAATGATGTTATAAAAACTCTTATCTTCACAGGAGTAATGGCTGCTATAAACCAAGAAATAGATTTTGAAACAGCTGAAAAAGTTGCTGAAAAATATGAGGTTGCAGTTTATGAAAAAGAAGAAGAGAATACTTTAGAAGAGTTCGAAGAAGAAACTGATGTAGAAGAAGAAAACCTAGCTAAGAGACCACCTATTATAACAGTTATGGGACACGTTGACCATGGTAAAACTTCATTACTTGATGCTATAAGAAAATCAAAGGTAACAAGTACAGAAGCTGGTGGAATAACTCAACATATAGGTGCTTATACTGTTGAAGTAAACGGAGAAACTTTAACATTCTTAGATACACCAGGACATGAAGCTTTCACAGCAATGAGAGCTAGAGGAGCTCAAATAACAGACGTAGTTATCTTAGTTGTTGCAGCTGATGACGGAATAATGCCACAAACAGTAGAAGCCATAAATCACTGTAAGGCAGCTAACGTTCCAATGATAGTTGCTATAAACAAAATGGATAGAGAAGGTGCTAATCCAGATAGAGTTAAACAAGAATTAACTGAGCATGGATTAGTTGTTGAAGACTGGGGTGGAGATATCATAGCAGTACCAGTTTCAGCTAAAACTAGAGAAAACATAGATACTCTATTAGAAATGGTTCTTTTAACTTCAGAAATGCAAGAATTAAAAGCAGATGCTGGAAGAAAAGCAAAAGGAACAGTTGTAGAGGCTAAATTAGATAAAGGTAGAGGGGCTGTAGCAACATTATTAGTTCAAAATGGTACTCTACACATGGGAGATTCAATCATAGTTGGTAGTACTTACGGAAGAATAAGAGCTATGTTTGATGACTCAGGTAAGAAGATAAAATCAGCTGGCCCATCAATTCCAGTTGAGGTTTTAGGTCTTTCAGAAGTACCAGCTGCTGGAGATAGATTCACAGTTGTTAAAGATGAAAAGACAGCTAGAAATATGGCTGAAGCTAGAAAAGAAAAAATAAGACAAGAAAGTTTCGCAACTTCACATAGAGTTTCATTAGAAGATTTATATAGCCAAATTAAAGAAGGTTCAGTTAAAGAACTTTCAGTTATAGTTAAAGCAGACGTTCAAGGTTCTGTTGAAGCTATAAAAGCATCATTAGAAAAATTATCAACTGATGATGTAAAAGTAAGAGTTATACACGGAGCTGTTGGTGCTATATCAGAGACAGATATAACATTAGCCGCTGCATCTAACGCTATAGTAATAGGATTTAATGTTAGACCAGATAATAATGCCGTAGCAGCTTCAGAAAGAGATGGAGTTGAAGTTAAAACTTACAGAGTAATATACGATGCTATAGAAGATATTAAGTCAGCTATGATTGGTATGTTAGATCCAGAATACAAAGAAGTTGTATTAGGAACTGCTGAAATAAGAGCAACTTACAAAATTTCTAACGTTGGAACAATTGCTGGAGGATATGTATTAACTGGTAAATTAGTTAGAAATGCAGATGTAAGAGTTATAAGAGAAGGTATTGTAATATTTGAATCTAAGTTAGCATCATTAAAGAGATTTAAAGATGATGTAAAAGAAGTAAATGCTGGATACGAGTGTGGATTTAGTGTAGAAAAGTTCAATGACATTAAAGAAGGCGATATAATAGAAGCATATACTATGGAAGCTGTTCAAAGAAAAGAACTTTAATTTTATAAAGAGGTGATTTATATGGCTAACTTCAGAGGTAAAAGAATAAATGAAGAAGTAAGAAAAGAAGTAAGTGATATCATAAGAAATCAAATAAAAGACCCTAGACTAACAGCTATGGTAAGTGTAACTCAAGTTGAAGTTACTAAAGATTTAAGATACGCTAAAGTTTTTGTTAGCCTATTCGCTAAAAATGATGAAGAAAAAGAGGAAAGCTTAAAGGCTCTAAAAAGTTCAGCTGGATTCATAAGAAGAGAAGTTGGAAACAGAGTTAAGCTAAGAAGTACTCCTGAAATATTATTTGAAGAAGATAATTCTATAGATAATGCAATGTATATTGAATCATTGCTAAACAAAATCAAGGAGAAATAAAAAATGAGATTTCATGATGTAATATCAATTATAAATAAAAGCAAAAAAATTGGTATAACATATCATGTATCTCCAGATGGTGATGCCTTAGGTAGTGTCTTAGCACTACTTCAAGGCATTAGAATTTATGGTAAAGAAGCTTATGTTATCTCTAAAGACCTAGTCTCAGATAACCTAAGCTTTCTGCCTTATGCTGAGGAAATAACTGGAGAAGTTATAAAGCCATCAGAAGATACTGATTGTGTTATAGTATTAGATTGTGGAAATGTTGAAAGAATTTCTGCAGATTTAAGCGAATTCAAAGGAACTTTAGTTAATATGGATCATCATTTATCAAATGATAAATATGGTGCTATTAACTATGTAGATACAGAGGCTTCTGCAACAGCTGAAATAATATTTATGCTATTTAAGGAGTTAAAGGTTGAAATTAATGAAAATATAGCTAAATGTCTATATACATCATTAATAACTGATACAGGTTCTTTTAGATACTCAAATTCTACTGAAAGAACTCATATAATAGCAGGGGAATTAGTTAATTATATAAAACATGATGAAATTCATAGAAATATATTTGATAATAAGCCTTTTGCTAAAATGAAACTAATGTCTTTAGTTTTAGGAGACATGGAGCTAGTTTGCAATAATAAAATAGTTCTTATGAGAATTACTAAAGAGATGATAGATTCTATCGGGGAAGAAGTTCAAAATAGTTCAGATGTTGTATCCTTAGGAAATCAAATAAAAGGTGTAGAAGGATGCATACTTCTTAAAGAGGTAGATGAGGGAATAAAAGTTAGTTTCAGATCTAAAGATACATTAGATGTTAGAAAAATTGCAGAAAACTTTGGAGGCGGTGGTCATACAAAGGCTGCAGGAGCATTTATTAAAGGTGTAAGTATAGATGAAGCTAAAAATAACATATTAGAAATACTTGCAAAAGAGATGGTGTAATATATGAATGGAGTAATTAACATATATAAAAATACGGGAATGACTTCATTTGATGTTGTGGCCATGGTAAGAAGAGTTGCAAAGATGAAAAAGGTAGGACATACAGGAACTTTAGATCCAGCAGCTTCTGGAGTTTTACCTGTATGCCTTGGAAAAGCTACAAAAATTATAGATTATATAATGGAAAATAAAAAAGTTTATAGAGTGAATTTAAAACTTGGTATGGTTACTGACACATATGATTTAGAAGGAGAAGTTTTAAGAGAAGAGGATGCATCACATATAACAAAGGATGAAATATTAAATTGTATAAATACCTTTTTAGGAACAATAGATCAAGTTCCACCAATGTATTCTGCTTTAAAACAAAATGGAGTAAGATTATATGAATTAGCACGTCAAGGAATAGAAGTTCACAGAGAAGCTAGAAAAATTACTATTTATTCTATTGAAAATATAAAAATAGAATCAAATGATAATATACAAATGGATGTTTGTTGTTCTAAGGGAACATATATAAGAAGCCTTTGCTATGATATTGGTGAAAAATTAAATGTTGGAGCAACAATGACTGCCTTAGAGAGAATACAAAATGGTCCATTTATTAAAGAAGAAGCAATAAATATAGAGGATTTAACAGAAGAACTTTTAGAAAAACACATTATTTCCATTGAAAAGGCTTTAGATTCTTTTGAAAAAATCACAGTAAATGAGAAGTTTGGTAAGCTTTTAAGAAATGGTGTTAAAGTATTTGATAATAGAATGTATAGTGAAGAAGTTGAATTTAACAAACTATATAGAGTATATGAAGACAATGGAGTCTTTTTGGGATTAGGAAAAAGGGATGAAAAAGGATTTAAATTGGAGAAATTACTGATAGAGGAGTAGTCAATGATTTTAATAAATAATGATTTTAAGAGAGTGGTTCAAAAAAGCACCTATGTAGCTTTAGGGAGTTTTGATGGAATTCATAAAGGTCATTTAGCTTTAATAAACAAAAGTAATGAATTGTCTAGGAAGAACGATTCATTAAGTATGGTATATACATTTAAAAATCATCCAAGAAAATTTATAAACAAGGAAGGTGCACCAAAACTTTTAGTAACTTTACATGAAAAAATAAGAATTCTTGAAGACTTAAATGTTGATTTAAGTAGTTTTGTTGAGTTTAATAAAAAGTTTATGGAACTAGAACCAGAAGAGTTTATAGAAAATCTTATAAAAAACTATAATGTACGAGGAATTGTTGTTGGATTTAACTATAGATTTGGCCATAAAAATAAAGGTGATGTTAAGTTACTTAAGGAATTATGTGATTTAAAGGGATTAGAACTTTACGTTATAGAGCCATTTACATATAAATCAGAAGTAGTTAGTTCAACGAGAATAAGAAAAGCTTTATCAGAAGGAGAGCTAGAAGATGCTAATAATATGTTAGGTAGATATTTCTCATTAAATGGTAAAGTGGTAAGTGGAAAGAAAATAGGGAGAACAATTAATTTTCCAACAGCCAATTTAAAGAATAATGATGAAATAATCCTTCCTAAGATAGGAGTTTATTATACTAATGTAGAAGTTAATGGAGAAATTTATAAAGGTATAACTTCAGTTGGGAATAATCCTACTGTAAATGGTAAAAATACTACAGTAGAGACTCACATACTAAATTTTGATGAAGACATATATGGAAAGCATATAAAACTTTATTTTATAAGTAAGATAAGAAATGAAAAGAAATTTAATTCTTTAGAAGAATTAAAAGAACAACTAATTAAGGATAAAAAATTCGCTGAAGAAAGTAACATAAAAATTTCTTTGTAATAAAGATTTACAAGAAAAGCGAGTTTTGATATAATCATATAGAACCTAACTCTAAGATTTAAGGGTAACCGTCTTTTTTCTTGGAACTAGGGGATAATTTTTCGGAGGTGTAACAATGGATAAAATAAGAAAACAAGAAATAATAGCTAAACATGCAAGACACGAAGGAGATACTGGTTCACCAGAAGTTCAAATCGCGTTATTAACAGAAAGAATAAACTCTTTAACTGATCACTTAAGAACACACAAAAAAGACCACCACTCAAGAAGAGGTCTTTTAATGATGGTTGGACAAAGAAGAGGTTTATTAAACTACTTATATGAGCAAGATATCGAAAGATACAGAGCTATAATCAAAGAATTAGGATTAAGAAGATAATTTAGTAGAGCGGGTTTTTTACCGCTCTATTATTTTAAAAATATTAATATTGTAAAAATTTAGTCTTTATATACCGAAAGGAGGTATTTATATGAATCATACCCATGAAACTATCATAGCAGGAAGACCGATGAAAGTTGAGTTCGGGAAATTAGGAATGCTTTCAGATGCTGCTATATTAATGAGTTATGGTGATACAGTAATATTAACAAATGTAAATGCATCAGAAAAACCAAGAGAGGGAATAGACTTTTTCCCACTAAGTGTTGAATACGAAGAGAGATTATATTCAGTTGGTAAAATACCAGGTGGATTTATAAAAAGAGAAGGAAAACCTTCAGAGAAAGCTATACTAAATGGTAGAGCTATAGACAGACCTTTAAGACCTTTATTCCCAAAAGGATATAGAAATGATGTTCAAGTAGTATGTACAGTTGTTTCAGTAGAAAATGATAACCTTCCTGAAATACTAGCTATAAATGCTGCCTCAATGGCATTATGTTTATCAAGCATACCTTTTACTACTCCAGTGGCTGCAGTGCAAGTAGGATTAATAGGAGAAGAATTTATACTAAACCCTACTTCAAAGGAAAGAGAAGAAAGTTCACTTCAATTAACTGTTTGCGCAACTAAGGAAAGAGTTATGATGATTGAAGCTGGTGGAGATGAAATCCCAGAAGATACAATGATTAATGCTATCAAATTTGGTTTTGATAAGTGTCAAGATATAATAAAATTCCAAGAAGAAGCTGTAAGTATGTTCGGTAAAGAGAAAAAAGTGCCAGAACTACATAAAGTACCAGAAGAAATAGAAGAAGCTGTAAGAGAATTTGCTTTTGATATGATTAGTGAGTCAATGCACATTACTGATAGAGATGAAAGAAATGCTGCAATGGACGAAGTTAAAGCTAAAATAAATGAAGAGTTCGAAGAAAAATATCCAGACAACATGTCTGATATTGGAGAAGCAGTTTACGATATGCAAAAAGAAGTCGTAAGACATATGCTTTTAAAAGAAGGAAAAAGACCTGATGGAAGAGCTTTTGACCAAGTAAGAAACATTGGTTGTGAAGTTGGATTACTTCCAAGAACTCATGGAACAGGATTATTTACAAGAGGACTTACTCAAGTAATGACTGTTGCAACTTTAGGATCAATAAGTGAAATTCAAATATTAGATGGTATTGGTGAAGAAGAATCTAAGAGATATATGCATCACTATAACTTCCCAGCATACAGTGTAGGAGAAGTTAGACCATTAAGAGGACCAGGTAGAAGAGAAATTGGTCATGGAGCTTTAGCTGAAAGAGCTTTAGAACCACTTATACCTTCAGAAGCTGAGTTCCCATACACAATAAGATTAGTATCAGAAGTATTAAGCTCAAATGGATCTACTTCACAGGCTTCAGTTTGTGGTAGCACATTAGCACTTTTAGATGCTGGTGTTCCAATAAAGAGACCTGCAGCAGGTATAGCTATGGGATTAATAACTTCAAAAGATTTAACTGAGGAAGAAGTTTTAACTGATATCCAAGGTTTAGAAGATTTCTTTGGAGATATGGACTTTAAAGTAGCTGGAACAGAAGAAGGAATAACTTCAATCCAAGTAGATACTAAAATAAAAGGTCTATCAGAAAAAGTTATACACGATGCTATATATGGAGCAAGAAAAGCAAGATTAATGATCTTAGATAAGATTAAAGAATGCATACCAGCTCCAAGAGAAGAAGTTTCAAAATATGCACCTAAGACATCAACTTTACAAATAGATCCTGAGAAAATCAGAGATGTAATTGGTGCTGGTGGAAAAGTTATAAATAAGATTATAGCTGATACTGGTGTTAAAATAGATATAAAAGAAGATGGATTAGTTTATGTTTCATCAGCTGAATCAGAAGGTGTTAAAGAAGCTGTTAAAATAATAGAAGGTTTAACTAAAGAGGTTAAAGCTGGAGAAATTTATTTAGGTAAAGTTACAAAAATTGCTCAATTTGGTGCCTTTGTTGAAGTATTACCTAATAAAGAAGGATTAGTTCATATTTCTAAGTTAGATAATAAGAGAGTAGAAAAAGTTGAGGATGTAGTATCTGTTGGAGATGAAATACTAGTTAAGGTAACAGAAATTGATTCTCAAGGTAGAATAAATCTTTCAAGAAAAGATGCAATAAAAGAAGCTGAAGAAGAAAATAAACAGCAATAGTAAAAGGCAATTATTATTGCCTTTTTATTTTTTTCTTATTCATAAAGCCTACCTCTTTTAATGAGAATTGACATATATTATTTATAATCAACATATTATTTATTGTTTTAATAAATAAGTGGAGGTATGTTTTATGAGTAATAATGTTAGATATTTAAGCGAAATAGAAAGATATGAAATTATAAATATAAATGATGGTGAAAAGTATAGCGGACTTATAAATAATGATGTTATTATAGATGAAGAAGGAAAGCTAAAATATTTAATAGTAAACTTAGGTGGTGGCAAATTTAATCTTTTTAACTCAGATGAATACTTAGAAATCGAGTGGGAAAATGTAAAAAGAATAGGAGCTAAAACCATAATATTAGACGTAGATAGTGATATGATAAAAAAAACTAAACTATAGGAGTGTGGGGATTTTGAAAATAGTAGTACAAAAATTTGGTGGTACTTCTGTATCAACAAAAGAAAGAAGAACTATGGTTGTAGAAAAGGTAAAAGGGGCAATAAATAAAGGATACTTACCAGTGGTTGTTGTATCTGCTATGGGAAGAAAAGGAGAACCTTATGCAACTGATACACTTTTAGAATTAGTATCAGAAGAGTTTAAAAAAGAAAATAAATTAGCTACTGATTTACTTATGGGATGTGGAGAAATTATAAGCACTGTTGTCATGAGTGATGAATTAAGAGAGGCAGAAATAGAAGCAGTTCCTTTAACAGGAGGAAATGCAGGAATACTTACAGATGATAACTATTCAAGTGCTGATTTTATAGATATAAATCCTAAATTAATATTAGAAGTTCTTAAAGAAGGAAAGGTGCCTGTTGTTGCTGGATTCCAAGGGGTTGATAGAAATGGATTCTTAACTACTTTAGGAAGAGGTGGAAGTGATACTACAGCAGCAGTTTTAGGGGTAGCATTAAAGGCTGAAGAAATTGAAATATATACAGATGTTGATGGAATAATGACTGCTGACCCAAGAATAGTTGGAGATGCTGAGCTTATAAATAAAATAAGTTATAATGAAGTATTCCAATTAGCAGATCAAGGGGCTAAGGTAATTCATCCAAGAGCTGTAGAAATAGCTATGAAGGGAAATGTAACCTTAGTAATAAAGAATACTATGAGTACTTGCATAGGTACAATGATAGATAGTCTAGGGGATGTAGATAATAATAAGTTCATAACTGGAATAACTCATCAAGGAAATAGAATTCAAGTTTCTATAAAATCTGATGACAATAAAGATAATATAAATTATAAGACTATTTTAGAAAGTCTTGCAAATAATAAAATAAGTTTAGACTTAATCAATATTTTCCCTAAAGAAAAAGTATTTACAATAGATGCAGGTGTTAAAGAATTATTTGAAGATATTATGAGAAAAAATGATTTAAAATATAGTTTAGTAGAAGACTTAAGCACTATAGCTATAGTTGGTTCAAGAATGAGAGGAATTCCAGGAGTTATGGCTAAAATAGTAGGTGCTTTAGACCAGGAAAACATAGAAGTTTTACAAACAGCAGACTCACATATGACAATTTGGTGTCTTGTTGAAAGTAAAAATGTAAAAGAAGCTATAAAAGCACTTCATAGAGCTTTTATGAAATAATGTATATAAATTTCCTTTCTGTACAAAATAAATTTAGTACAGGAGGGATATATATGGAACATAATAAAGAAAATGAAAATAAAAGTATAGAAGAAATAAAAGAAATAGGAGCAGTTTTACCTGATCATAAGAAAGAAGATTCTAATATACAGGTTTTAACAATAATAGGGCAAATTGAAGGACACAGTGTTCAACCGCCACAAACTAAAACAACTAAGTATGAGCATATGATTCCTCAACTAATTGATATAGAACAGAATGATAGAATAAAAGGTATATTATTTGTTTTAAATACTGTTGGAGGAGATGTTGAAGCTGGATTAGCAATTGCTGAGATGATAAGAAGTCTAAAAAAACCAACAGTATCATTAGTTATTGGGGGAGGGCATTCCATAGGAGTTCCTCTAGCAACGGCATCTCAATATTCTTTTATTTCTCCATCAGCTACAATGATAATACATCCAATAAGAATGAATGGACTTGTAATAGGAGTTCCTCAAACATTTAAATATTTTAATAAAATGCAAGAGAGAATAAATGATTTTATAATAAGGACATCAGGAATCAAATTAGATGTACTAAAAAAGATGATGATGCAAACAGATGAACTTTTAAACGATATGGGAACAATATTAGTTGGAGAAGAAGCAGTTAAATGCGGATTAATAAACGAAGTTGGCGGTGTTAAGGAAGCCTTAGATAAGTTAAATAGCTTAATAGAAGCTTATAATGTAGAACCATAGTATATCTATGGTTCTATTTATGTAATATAAAAATATTTTGACAATTTATAGTCATTTATGTATATAATATTTTTTGGTACAAGTATTTTACCATTTTGAAATTAAAATAGGGTGAGGTGATTTAGTTTAGTATGGCTGGGGGAAAAAAGAAAACCGCAACTAAAACTCAAAAAAAGAAAAATCAAAGCCAAATTAAAGTTACAGAAGAAATATATGCCTTAATAGCGATATGTGTTTCTTTAATTGTTATGTTTAGTTTATATACTGATAAAGCAGGATATTTAAGTGTTATATCAAGAACTCTCTTAATAGGACTTTTTGGAATTGGAGCTTTTTTTATTCCGATTTACATAATATATTTATGTACAAAGCTTTTCTTATTTAAAAGAGAGGTGTTATTTTCAAGAATAGGATTAGGAATAACCATAGCACTTATAACCAGTGTTCTACTTATTCAGACTGTGAATATAAACGATTATTATGTGCAAGGAAGCATATGGGGATCTATAAAATCTATATGGAATTCTCAAAGTGAATGGCATGGAGGAGTAATAGGATTTTTAATTGTATTGCCTTTGTATAAATTAGTAGGTAAAATAGGACTTTTTGTTATTTTTATAACCTTATATCTTATAGCTTCAATGCTTATATTCGATTATAATCTAGTTTCAATAAGAAACTTCTTTGGAGGTTTTAAGGAAAAGGCTTCTAAGGTTAAATTTGTGGATAAAAAGTATGAAAAAGATGATTATATTAATTTGAAGAAAAAAGATGGTGCTTCTGAAGGAAATAAAGATAGTAAAAAAGATGATACTTCAGAGGATAACAATAAGATAAAAATATTGGACTTTATGAAAAATTCTTCTTTAAATGATATAGAAGATAATAGGAAGGAAAAAGATAATCAATTAAAGGATAATATTAAAATAAATCAATTTAAACCAGAGTCTAAAATGCCTAGAGACTTAAGTTTAGATAATACCATAATAGAGCAAAGAGGATTCAATTCAGAAAATACTAAAGATGAAGAATCTATAGATAAAGAAATATCAAATAATATAGCTAGCAAAGGCTCAGCTGTAGGAGCTAGTTATGTTGCTCCAAATGCAGATTTATTAAATTTAAATAATAATAATGAATTAGACAAAGATGACAAAAAGGCATTATTAGCTAATGCTGCTAAGCTTGAAGAAACTCTTATGAGTTTTGGAGTAGAGGCAAAAATACTTCAAGTAACAAAAGGGCCATCTGTTACTAGATTTGAACTTCAACCTAAGGCTGGTATAAAGGTTAGTAAAATAGTTAATTTAGCTGATGATATAGCTTTAGGATTAGCGGCTAAAGGGGTTAGAATAGAGGCACCTATTCCAGGAAAATCTGCCATAGGAATAGAGGTTCCAAATAAAGAACAAACACCAGTTTTCTTTAGAGAGATTGTAGAATCTAAAGAATTTTTAGATAATAAGTTTAAGGTAGCTTGTGCTTTAGGAAAAGATATAACAGGTAAGGCTGTTGTTACAGATTTAAGTAAGATGCCTCACGTGCTTATTGCAGGGGCAACTGGTTCTGGTAAGAGTGTATGTATAAACACATTAATAGTAAGTATATTATATAAGTATTCTCCAGATGAAGTTAAACTTTTAATGGTGGATCCAAAAGTTGTTGAATTAAATGTTTATAATGGAATTCCACACTTATTAATCCCAGTAGTTACAGATCCTAAGAAGGCTGCTGCGGCATTAAACTGGGCCGTAAATGAAATGACTAGAAGATATAAACTTTTTGCAGATAATGGAGTAAGAAATATAGAATCATATAATGCTTTATATAATAAAGGAGAAGTTCCAGAGAAGCTTCCTTATATAGTTATTATAGTAGATGAGCTTGCAGACCTTATGATGGCTTGTCCTCATGATGTAGAAGATTATATTTGTAGACTTGCTCAAATGGCTAGAGCCGCAGGTATGCATTTAGTAATAGCTACTCAAAGACCATCTGTAGATGTAATTACAGGGGTAATTAAGGCTAATATACCTTCTAGAATATCCTTTGCAGTTTCAAGCCAAATTGACTCTAGAACAATATTAGACTCAGCAGGAGCTGAAAAACTTTTAGGTAGGGGAGATATGTTATTCTACCCAGTTGGAGAGTCTAAGCCTCAGAGAGTTCAAGGTGCATTTATTTCAGAGGAAGAAGTTGAACATGTTGTATCATTTATAAAAGAGTCTCAAAAGGATGCTCAGTATGAAGAGGATATATTAGAGCATATAAATTCAGCAACTCTTGCTTCAGATGGAAATGGTGATGGGGATAGAGATGAACTTTTAGATGAAGCTATAGAAATCGTAGTTGAAAGTGGTCAAGCCTCAGCATCATATTTACAAAGAAGATTAAGAATAGGATTTAATAGAGCGGCAAGAATAATAGAAGAGCTAGAAGAATGTGGGGTTATTTCCAGAAGGGATGGAAGTAAACCAAGACAAGTACTTCTTAGTAAAGATGAATTAGAAAATATGAAATAAAAACTTGTTTAATTTAAAAAAGAGTTTTAAAATAAGAAATATATATTTAAACGTAGGAGGAAGTAGATTTGGCGAAATATAAGGTAGGAATGGTGAGTTTAGGTTGTGATAAAAATAGAGTTGACTCAGAAATCATGCTTGGTATGGTTCAGAATGAGTACGAACTTACTAATAATCCAAAGGAAGCTGACATAATAATAGTAAATACTTGCGGCTTTATAGAAAAGGCTAAACAAGAATCCATAAACACAATATTAGATATGGCAAAATATAAAACAAGTCACAACTGTAAGTTACTTATAGCTACAGGCTGCTTAACTCAAAGATATGGTGATGAATTATTAGAATTAATGCCTGAAATAGACATAATGTTAGGTGTTAATGATTATGCTAAAATAAATGAAGCCATAATGAACTTTATAAATGGAAATAATGAAAAAGTAAAAGCTACAAATTACAGTGATGTATCAATTAATGAAGGATTAAGATTGATAACAACTGATAAAGCTACTGCATACTTAAGGATTGCAGAAGGATGTGATAATTTCTGTACTTATTGTATTATTCCTAAAATCAGAGGTAAGTTTAGAAGTAGAGCTTTAGAAAGTATTGTAGAAGAAGCAAAAAAATTAGCTGAAAATGGAGTAAAAGAGTTAATATTAATAGCTCAAGACACTACTAATTATGGCATAGATATATATGGTGAAAAGAAACTTCACTTAGTTTTAAGAGAGTTAGCTAAGATCGAAGGAATAGAGTGGATAAGAGTTCTTTATTGTTATCCAGAGGCTATATATGATGAACTTATAAAAGAGATTTCAGCAAATGATAAGGTATGTAATTATCTTGACTTGCCTATACAACATATTAGCAATAATGTTTTAAAAAGAATGGGTAGAAAGACAACAAAAGAAGAGATAATAGGAAAAATTAATGAATTAAGAGAAAATGTTCCTAACATAGTTTTAAGAACTTCTTTAATAGTTGGTTTTCCAGGAGAATCTGAGGAAGATTTCAATGAACTAAAAGATTTTATAAAAACAATAAAGTTAGATAAAGTTGGAGTCTTTACTTATTCAAGAGAAGAGGGAACACCTGCCGCTATAATGGAAGATCAAATAGATGAAGAAGTTAAAAAAGCTAGAGAAGAAGAAATAATGTTACTTCAAAAGGAAGTATCAGAAGAAATTAATAAAAACAAAGTAGGTAGAGAATACGATGTTCTTATCGAAAAATTTAATGGAGAATATTATATAGGAAGAAGCTATGAGATGGCTCCAGATATAGATGGATGTATTTATGTGAAAGGAAATGGAGCTAAAAAGGACCAGTTCTGTAAAGTTAAAATTGAAAAGGCCCTAGAATATGATTTGGTAGGAGTTGTATGCAATGAATCTTGCAAATAAATTAACTTTAATTAGAATAATTTTAGTGCCCATATTCTTAGTATTTATAGCTTACCAGGACTTACCTTATGGGAGTGTAATAGCAACGCTTATATTCATAATAGCGTCTGTTACAGATCAACTAGATGGATATATTGCAAGATCAAGAAATCAAGTTACTAATTTTGGTAAGTTTATGGACCCTTTAGCAGATAAGTTGTTGGTTACGGCAGCACTTATATCTTTAGTTGAATTACAATTAGTTCCTGCATGGGCAGCTATTGTAATAATAGCTAGAGAATTTGCTGTCTCAGGTTTAAGAACCATAGCTGCATCAGAGGGGTTAGTTATAGCTGCTAGCTGGTGGGGAAAAATTAAGACTGTAATACAAATAATTGCAATAGTGCTTTTATTATTACAAGTAAATATAATTAATTCACCAGGAATTAAGGAGTTAGTTGCAGGAAGCAGCTTTTTAAGAAATTTCTTTATATATGTTCCTGATATATTCTTATATTTAGCTGTTGCAATAACAATAATTTCTGGAGTAGATTACTTTAGAAAAAATAAAAATGTTATAAATACTTATAAATAATGTTTTAAAAGTCAAAAAATAGTCAATTATTAAGACATGAGGTTCCTTTATGAACTTCATGTTGATGTTGACTTTTTTTTTGTATATATTATAATAATAGTAGAACTTATGTTCGGTTATTTAAGGAGGTTAAGTATGGCAAATATAGATAAAGATAAATTAAAAGCTATTGAGATGGCTATGGGTCAAATAGAGAAGCAATTTGGAAAGGGATCAGTAATGAAACTTGGAGAGCAAGGAGCTCCTCAAATGGATGCTGTTTCTACTGGATGCTTAGATCTTGATATAGCTTTAGGAATAGGTGGAGTACCAAGAGGAAGAATTATTGAGATATATGGACCAGAGAGTTCTGGTAAGACAACAGTGGCTTTACATGTAGTAGCAGAGGCACAAAAATTAGGTGGAGCAGCAGCGTATATAGATGCAGAGCATGCTTTAGATCCAGTTTATGCAAAAAGATTAGGTGTTAATATAGATGATTTAGTAGTTTCACAACCAGATACAGGAGAACAAGCTTTAGAAATAACAGAAGCTTTAGTTAGATCAGGAGCTATAGATGTTTTAGTTGTGGACTCAGTTGCGGCTTTAGTTCCAAGGGCAGAAATTGAAGGAGAAATGGGAGATTCTCACGTTGGTCTTCAAGCTAGATTAATGTCACAAGCTTTAAGAAAGTTAACAGGAACAATCAATAAATCAAACTGTGTAGTAATATTCATAAACCAATTAAGAGAAAAAGTTGGTATAATGTTTGGAAATCCAGAAACAACACCAGGTGGTAGAGCATTAAAATTCTATGCTTCAGTTAGAATGGATATAAGAAGAATTGATTCAATAAAACAAGGTGACGGAATAACTGGTAACAGAACAAGAGTTAAAATAGTTAAGAATAAGGTTGCTCCTCCATTTAAACAAGCTGAGTTTGATATAATGTACAATGAAGGTATATCAAAAGAAGGTAATATAGTAGACGTTGGAGTAAAAGAAAATATAGTACAAAAGAGTGGTGCTTGGTTCTCCTATGGAGATATAAGATTAGGCCAAGGTAGAGAAAATGCTAAACAATATTTAAAAGAAAATCCAGCAGTGGCTTTAGATATAGAAAATCAAATAAGAGAGAAATATTCTCTTCCTTTAGCTAAGGCTGTTGAATCAGTAAATGTAGAAGAAAATACAGAAGAATCTGTTGAAAGTTAATAAAAAAGATAAGGATTTCCTTATCTTTTTTTGTTATTCAATTAATTATTACTTGTTAAGAGATTAAAATTCAAAGTTTTATGAATATGTTAACATTAATAAAAGTTTAGAAGTTTTTATAAATGTAAAAAACCTATAAAAGCACACTATATCTGGTATAGAAAGAGAATAAATTTTATTTTATAGCATATAATATACGCAAGGGGTAATCTTGACATAAGTTTAAAATTACTATACAATAATAACAAATACTGGTTTATCATATTCAAAAAATTACAGTGAGAATAGTATGACACCTTTCTACGCGAAGTGTTTTTATAGAGAGAATAAGCGAGGAGGTGTTTATATGGTAGTAGGAATACTTATAGGAATAATAATATTAGGGGTAGTAGGGTTTATTCAATACACTCTTATACAAAAAGCTTCAAAAAATAGGGTGGAAAGCTTAGAAAAAGAAGCTAGTTTAACACTTGAGGAAGCTAAAAGAGAAGCTGAATCAACAAAGAAAGAAGCCATATTAGAAGCTAAAGAAGAGGTGCACAAACTAAGAGCAGATCTTGATAAAGAAACTCGTGACAGAAGAAATGAGATTCAAAGGTTTGAAAGAAGACTTATCCAAAGGGAAGAGTCATTAGATAAAAAAGGTGAAATGCTTGAAAAAAGAGAAGATAGCATAAACAAAAAATCTATAGAGATTCAAGAACTTGAAGAACGTGTACAAAATTTATACGGTGAACAAAGAGCTGAACTTGAGAGAATTTCAAATCTTTCAAGTGAAGACGCAAGAACATTATTATTAGATGAAGTAAGAAGAGAAATAAAACATGAATCAGCTATGCTGATCAAAGAACTTGAGACTAAGGCCAAAGAAGAAGCTGATAAAAAATCAAGAGAAATAATTACTACTGCTATTCAAAGATGTGCAGCAGATCATGTTTCTGAAACTACAGTACATGTTGTTGCCCTACCTAATGACGAAATGAAAGGAAGAATCATTGGTAGAGAAGGTAGAAATATAAGAACTTTAGAAACATTAACAGGAGTTGACTTAATAATAGATGATACTCCAGAGGCTGTTATTCTTTCAAGCTTCGATCCAATAAGAAGAGAAGTTGCTAGAATAGCTTTAGAAAAATTAATTGTAGATGGAAGAATTCATCCAGCTAGAATTGAAGAAATGGTAGAAAGAGCTATTAAAGATGTAGAAAATGACATTAAGGAAGAGGGAGAACAAGCAACTTTCGAAACTGGTGTTCATGGATTACATCCAGAAATAATTAAGCTTCTAGGAAGACTAAAGTACAGAACAAGTTATGGTCAAAATGTTTTAAAACATTCAATAGAGGTTTCATATTTAGCGGGATTAATGGCATCTGAATTAGGTTTAGATGTAAATCTAGCTAGAAGAGCAGGTCTTTTACATGATATAGGTAAAGGCGTTGACCAAGAATATGAGGGTCCTCATGCTGTTATAGGTGGAGAACTTGCAAAGAAATATCATGAGTCACCAGCTGTGGTAAATGCTATAGCAGCCCATCATGGTGATACAGAAATGCAAACTCTTGAAGCAGTACTTGTTCAAGCAGCAGATGCTATATCAGCAGCTAGACCTGGTGCAAGAAGAGAAACTTTAGAAGCTTATATTAAGAGATTAGAAAAATTAGAAGAAATAGCTACTTCATATGAAGGTGTAGAAAAGTCATATGCCATTCAAGCTGGAAGAGAAATTAGAATTATGGTTAAACCAGATCAAGTTGACGATGCAGGGGCAATTGAGATGGCGAGAAATATTGTTAAGAAAATAGAAGAACAATTAGAGTATCCAGGTCAAATCAAGATAAATGTAATAAGAGAAACCCGTGCAGTTGACTATGCTAAATAAATGAATATGTAAAATACATTTTGGTTACAAAATGTATTTTTTTAATTAACTCTACTGAATCATTTCAGTAGAGTTTTCTTATTAATTAAAATAAAATTTAAAATATTTTATCTATTTAAGAAGGAATTAGAGAGTTTATATAGAATATTATTAGGTAAAGGAAAACGTTAACTATTAAATGTAAACGTATCCTAAAAAGGTCTAGGAGGTTTATATAATGGAAGTATTAAAGGTATCAACTAAATCAAATCCTAATTCAGTAGCAGGCGCACTAGCAGCCATAATAAAAGAAAGAAATACTGTAGAGATACAAGCAGTAGGAGCTGGAGCGATAAATCAAGCTGTTAAGGCTATAGCCATAGCAAGAGGCTTTGTGGCTCCAAGTGGAAAAGATATAGTTTGTATTCCTGCATTCACAGACATCGAAATTGATGGTGAAGAAAGAACAGCTATAAAGCTTATAATACAACCAAGATAAAGTTTATAGAGGAACTAAATTTGGTAAATAAATAGATACTGCTATGAGTATATTAACTTATAGCAGTATTTTTTATTGGTTTACTTTAAATAATAAAAATGATATATTGGAAGCGTAATAAAATAAATTTAAAGCAGTAAAGAGGGGATTAGATGATATTATCTAGAAAAGCACAAAATATAGGGGCGTCACTAACTTTAGCCTTAACAGCTAAAGCTGGTGAATTAAAAAAAGAAGGAATAGATGTAGTAAGCTTTGGAGTAGGTGAGCCAGATTTTAATACACCTAAGAATATAATAGAAGCTGCCACTAGAGCTATGGAAGAAGGAAAGACAAAATACACAGCTACATCTGGAATAGTAGAATTAAAAGAGGCTATAGTAAAGAAATTACATGATGATAATAGACTTAACTATGGAACTAAAAATATAATTATTTCAACAGGAGCTAAACAATCTTTAGCTAATGTATTTATGGCGATTTTAAATCCAGGAGATGAAGTTATAATACCAGTACCATATTGGGTAAGTTATCCTGAGTTAGTTAAATTAAGTGATGGAGTTCCTGTTTTTATAGAAACAAAAAAAGAAAATGATTTTAAGGTTACTTATGACGAATTAAAATCAGTTTTAAGTGAAAATACAAAGGCAATAGTAATAAATTCACCAAATAATCCAACAGGAACAGTATATTCAAAAAAAGATTTAGAAGTTATTGCAAAGTTTGCTGAAGAAAATGATCTTATAATAATTTCTGATGAAATATATGAAAAACTTATATATGGAAAGGAAGAACATATAAGTATTGCTTCATTAAGTGAAGATGCCTTTAAGAGAACAGTAGTTATAAATGGATTTTCTAAGGCTTATGCAATGACTGGATGGAGAATTGGATATGCAGCTTGTTACAATGAAGAGCTAATTAAGGTAATGAATAATGTTCAGAGTCATATGACATCAAATACAAATAGTATAGCTCAGTTTGCTGCCTTAGAAGCCTTAAATGGAGATCAGGAAACTATAAAGAATATGGTTAAAGAATTTAGTTTAAGAAGAGAGCTTATGATAGAACTTATAAGTGAAATTGAGGATCTTACTTTTATAGAGCCAAAGGGTGCCTTTTATGTAATGATTGATGTGTCTAAGGTTCTAAAAAAAGCTAATATAAAAGGTTCAATGGAATTTGCAAACCTATTACTAAAACAGGAAAATGTTGTTGTAATACCAGGAATAGCTTTTGGGGAAGATAACTTCATACGACTATCTTATGCTACATCTAAAGAGGAAATAATTAAGGGCTTAAAAAGAATAAAAGAATTTGTTAATAAACTTATGAATAGAGATTAATCTTTTCTTAAGTTGTTGAAATTTTCTAAAAAAATGAGTATAATTAAGAAGTTAGTATTGTTAAATAACAAATAAAAGTAAAGAGGTGTTTATAATGGTAACTAAAGAAGTTATAGTTAAAAATTCAACAGGCTTACATGCTAGACCAGCAACTTTACTAGTAAAAAAAGCTTCAGCTTTCAAATCAGACATAAGCTTAGAGTACAATGGAAAAAAAGCTAATGTTAAGAGCTTAATCGGAGTTTTATCATTAGGAGTTTCTAAAGACGCTAATGTTAAGGTTATCGCTAGTGGTGATGATGAAGCTTTAGCAGCTGAAGAAATAGCTAAGTTAATCGAAAATTTAGAAGAGTAATCTTCGTAAAAGGGTTCCTAATGGAATCCTTTTATTTTTATAAATTTATTCTAATAATTTTTTGTTATTTTTCAAAAACTATAAATGAAATACGTACATTTGAGTTTTAGATTTAGGATATTTATTAATAATAAAGGTAAAAACACGAATGATAGATAAAAAATAGATAAATTTATTTATAATAAACTTATCCTATGATATAATAAACTTAAATTAGCATTTCTATTTTAGGAGGGTACAAAGTGAAAAATTTATATAGCACACCATTGAATTCAAGATATGCGTCAAAAGAAATGTCATATATTTTCTCAGATGATATGAAATTTTCAACATGGAGAAAATTATGGGTTGCTCTTGCAGAGGGTGAAAAAGAATTAGGATTAAATATAACTGATGAGCAAATAGAAGAGCTTAAAAGTCATATTTCAGATATAAATTATGAAGAAGCAATAAAGAAAGAAAAAGAAGTTAGACATGATGTTATGAGTCACGTTTATGCATATGGACTTCAATGTCCTTCAGCAAAAGGTATCATACATTTAGGAGCAACAAGCTGCTATGTTGGAGATAACACAGATGTAATAATAATGAGAGATGCATTATTATTAATAAAGAAAAAAATAGTTGCAGTTTTAAATAATTTAAAAAGATTTGCTTTAGAATATAAGGATATGCCTACTCTAGGATTTACTCATTTCCAACCAGCACAGCTTACTACTGTAGGCAAGAGAGCTACATTATGGATGCAAGATTTAGTAATGGATATGGAGAACATAGATTTCTTATTATCAACTTTAAAATTAAGAGGGGTAAAAGGAACTACTGGTACTCAAGCAAGCTTTATGAATCTTTTTGAAGGTGATGAAGAAAAGGTTAAAGCTTTAGATAAAATTGTTGCAGAAAAAATGGGATTTAAAAAGAGTTTTGGAGTTACAGGTCAAACTTATCCAAGAAAATTAGATTCTATAATTTTAAATACATTATCAGAGATTGCACAAAGTGCCTATAAATTCTCAAATGACTTAAGATTACTTCAAAGTATGAAAGAAATAGAAGAACCATTTGAAAAGAATCAAATAGGATCATCAGCTATGGCATATAAGAGAAATCCTATGAGAAGTGAAAGAATGGGTGCATTAGCTAGATATGTTATAGTAGATGCATTAAATCCAGCTATCACAGCTTCAACTCAATGGTTTGAAAGAACATTAGATGATTCAGCTAATAAGAGAATTGCAGTAGCAGAAGCTTTCTTAGCTTTAGATGGAGTTTTAAATCTTTATATAAATATTGCTGAGAATATGGTAGTTTATGATAAAGTTATTGAAGCTCATGTAAATCAAGAATTACCTTTCATGGCAACTGAAAATATAATGATGGAATCAGTTAAAAAAGGCGGAGATAGACAAGAACTTCATGAAAGAATAAGAGTTCATTCTATGGATGCTGCTCAAAGAGTTAAAGGAGAAGGGCTTAATAATGATTTAATAGAAAGAATAATAAATGATCCTTCATTTAATCTTTCTAAAGAAGAAATTATAGCTATAATAGATCCAGTTAAATTTGTTGGTAGAGCTCCAAGCCAAGTTGTAGAGTTTATTGATGAGTATGTAAACCCTATAATAGAAGCTAATAAGGATGCAGCTAGCTTAAGTAGTGATATAACAGTTTAATATAATTTAGAGCTATTAAAGATTTATCTTTAATAGCTCTTTTTTATGGAAACAATTAAAAATTTCATAAAAATATTTATGAATTTTTACTTTGAGTTTTCATATAACTCTTGGCTTAAAAAAATTATAAAGATAAAAACAATATTTAACATTTATAATAAAGAATAAATTTTTATGTTATATTAAATTGATTTGTTAAAAATTTTTTAAAGAACACATGTTTGAGACTCTTAAATTTGGTCAATACTTTAGATAAATTATAATCAAGGAGATGAAAAGCATGAATAAAGTGGATCTTATTGGAAGAGTTGCTACTAAAATTGAAGTTAAGGAATCTAAAAATAAGAAAAAATATGTTAGATTCAGAATAGCTGTTAATAGTTTTAATGGAAGAGAAGAAACAACGACCTTTTTAAGCGTAATTACTTGGAGTAAATCTACAGTGGATTTCTTAGAGAAATTTGTGAACATAGGAGACTTAGTCTCTGTAAGTGGAGAAATAGTAGAAAGTAGATACGAAAGTGAAAGTGGAGAAGTTAGATATTATACAAATATACAAACTTCTAATATAAATCTTCTTAATAAAGCAAAAGAAAAAGAGATTTCATAGTAAAGAAAAAAAGATATATTGTGAAAATATATCTTTTTATTTTGCTTCTAAAAGTTTTGTAAAATAATTTCTTGGAATTAATCCTTTTTTTATACCATTTATAACAGTAAGATAAGTTGCTGCTGTATCAAATCTAGCATCGTGATAGTTTCCACTACCTTGGAAATACTTATTAGCAGTTTCACTTATTTCAGAATCAGTTATATTTAAGTGTTTGATTACTTCTTCAAGTTTTGGATTTTTATAATCTCCAGTAGGTCTTAATATTTTACAAATATCTTTATAATATTTCATAGTACAAAATACGTTGTTAGGTTCAAAGAACTCTCCAAGACCTAGTAATTCATGTTTTAAGAATTTAATATCAAACTGAACGTTATGACCTATTATAAAATCTGCTTCTAAGAAGTCATTTATGAAATCAGCATAAAGATCTTCAAAGTACATCCCTTCACTTAATTCATATAATTTCTCTAAGGAAAAACCATGGATTCTTTCAGCTTCTGGTTCCATTTCATCAACTGTAAAAAATATATTTTTACCTATTGTTTTTTGAGGTTTAGTTGAAGTGTCTACAAGGATATAACTAAGCTGACATATGCTTCCAGGTTTGACTCCTGTAGTTTCTGTATCAAAAAAAAGTAATTTCATTATTTAAGGCCTCCCATATTCTAATGTCCATATAATAGTATAAACTAAAATTTTTATTAATAAAATCTAATTTAAAATTTATATATTATAGATTATAGAAATTTTGATTACAAAATATCAATATTTAAGAATTATATTGAGTATTCTTAAATATTAATATATAAACAAATGAAAATCAAGTTTGATTATTATAGCTGTATTATTCTAAAGGAGTGATTGTTTTGAAGAAAACTTATATATTAGATACCAATGTATTGCTATATTCACCAGGAGCTATATATTCATTTGCAGATAACAACGTTATTATTCCAGAGGTGGTTCTAGAGGAATTAGACAATATTAAAAAAATGAATAATGATTTAGGGGCAAATGCTAGAAATGTTGCAAGAGAATTAGATAAACTTAGATTAAATGGGTCATTAAGTGAAGGAGTTGATTTGCCTAAAGGTGGAAAGCTTAAGGTGGTTACTAACTTTTATAATACTGAAATACCAGAAGCATGGAATATAAGCAAGCCTGATAACAGAATAATACAAATTTGTAAGGCCTTAAAGGAAAAGGGAGAAGATGTTTGTTTAATAACTAAGGATATATTTGAGAGAATAAAGGCTGATACTGTTGGAATAAAATCAGAGGATTTTTATGAGGTTGTAGTTCCGGAATTTGAAGAACAATATAGTGGAAGAATGGAAGTTTACACAAGTTCTGAATGCTTAAGTAAATTCTTTAAAAATAAATTTATGGAGAAAAAAGATTTAACCTCCTATGATGAGGAAAATAAATGTTATGTGGAACCAAAATTAGAGATTAATCAATTTTTAATAATACACTGTAATGACAATGATAAACAAACTGCCTTAGGGAGATTTGATGGGAAAGTTATAAGACCTTTACTTTACAAAGATAGCAATAATATTATGGGAATAAGTCCTAGAAATGTTGGGCAAAAATTTATGCTAGAATGTTTGAGCATTGATGCTAAAAATGCTCCTTTAGTAATTATAAAAGGGCCAGCAGGAACAGCAAAAACTTTATTTTCATTAGCTGTGGGATTACAAAAAATATTAGAAGAGGAAAGTGGACAATATAGAAGAATTTTAGTTTGCAGACCAAATGTAACAATGGATGAAGAAATAGGTTATTTACCAGGAACTGAGCAAGAAAAAATAGCTCCATTTATGAGACCTATATATGATAATTTAGAGATTTTAATAGATTCAGATGAGAAAGAAAGATATTCAAATGAAAGAGAGTTAAATGATAAAATAGAGGAGCTTTTTGAAAGAAAGATAATAACAACAGAGGCTGTGGCTTATTTAAGAGGAAGAAGTATAATAAAGAATTGGATTATAATAGATGAAGCTCAAAACTTAACACCAAAGCAGGTTAAAGCAATTATAACAAGAGCTGGAGAAGGATCAAAAATAATACTAGTTGGGGATCCAGAGCAAATAGATCAAGCTTTCTTAGACTCAAGAAGCAATGGACTTTGTTATGCTTCAGAAAAGATGAAAGGAAGTCATCTTTGCTATCAAGTTACATTAAAATATGACGAATGTGAGAGAAGTGAATTGGCTTATGAAGCTGCAAAAAGATTATAATATTTAAAGTTTTAAGAGGTTTCTTACTCCTAAATAGGGAGGAAAGAAACCTCTATTTTTAAATATTTAGAGAAATATATAATCTTATTTGTAGAAAAATATGCTGATATAAAAATTAAAATTAATAAATTATTAAGTTTACTGCATAATAAATTCAAGAAATTTATGGTATAATTTAAAATACAAAATAAGGAGGTCTTGATTATGCAATTTTTATTAGATGCGTTTCTTAGTATTCCAGCAATATTAATAGCTTTTTCGGTTAAAGAATATACTCGTGCCAAAATGGCAGATAAATTAGGAGATAAATCACCAAGGTTTAAAGGAGAATTAACCTTAGATCCATTAAAGCATGTTGATATAGCTGGTGCTATAATGATGGCTTTATTTGGATTTGGTTGGAGTAAATCTGTAGAGATAAATAAATATGCATTTAAAAATCCAAAGAAGGATGCTCTTAAAGTTAATATAGCTGCATGGCTTTCAAACTTAGTTGTGGCTATAATTGGAGTAATGCTTACAGGCTTATACTTAAGATTTTTTGGTTTAAGAGGAGATTTTTCTCAAATTATATTTTTAATATTACAATATATAATAATATTAAATGTAAACTTCTTTGTATTTAATATATTACCACTTCCAGGACTTGATTGTTTTAGAATTTTAGAGGATCTTAAGCCTAAATTATTCTATAAGTTATCTGGAATAGTATATCAATATTATTATCCTATACTTATAGCTATAATATTACTTGGAAGATATGTATTAGCTATACCATCTCAATTGGTCATGGCTTTTGTATATTCTATAGGTTTATTGATTTAATCATAATTTGAAATTTATAATACTTTAGTTAGATTAGGTTTATAATTTGAAAATAACTCTTGATTTATAAGTTATTTTCAAATTTAATATCTAATCTAATTTTTTTTTATGGAAAGATAATTGAAATAAAATGTAAAAATATGGTAATATATAAAGGGGTGAGAATATGATAAGAATGTCTAAAAAAATGAAAATAATTTTAGCCTCTCTACTTATTGTTTGTTCTGTTTTAGTAATAAATAATGTTATAAGCAATAATGTTGTAACAATAAAGGGAGCTAGTATTGAGGAAAAAGAAGTAATTAAGAAGAATGATAAAAAGGGATTTTTTGATATGTTTAGCTTGGGAAGAAAGGTTAATATAAGTGCTGTAGGAGACATAATATTACATGATGAACAAATATGGTCTGCATATAATGAAGAAAATAAGGCCTATGATTTCATGAATAATTTTAAGTATGTAAAGAACTTCATAGAAAAAAGTGATATAGCCTATGGAACAATTGAGGGAACTTATGCTGGAGAAGAAATAGGATATTCTGGATATCCTAATTATAATGGGCCAGATTCCATGATAGATGCCTTAAAAGATACGGGATTTGATATTATAAATATAGCAACGGATCATTCATTAGATAAGGGAGTAGAGGGAGCTAGTAAAACTGGAGAAAAAATAGATAAAGAGATGACTTCTATTGGAAATAAGAAGTATATTATTAAAAAAGTAAAGGGAATAGAAATAGGATTTACCTCTTATACTTATGAGAGCAAAGAGGGAGAGCTAAATGGTCATAAAATTCCTGAAGATATGAATTTAAATACATTTTCTTATAATAAATTAGATAAGAAACTAGAGGAGATGAAGGCCTTAGTAGAAGAGATGAAGAATGAGGGAGCAGAGTTTATAGTCTTTGGAATGCACTGGGGTGTAGAGTATAAAACTGAGCCTAGTAAATATCAAGTGAAAATTGCTGAAGCCTTAAATGAATATGGAGTTGACTTAATATTAGGAAGTAATCCTCATGTTATACAGCCTATAGAGGAAATAGAGGGTGAAGATGGAAATAAGACTTTAGTAGCTTATTCTTTAGGTAATTTTATATCTAATCAAAGATTAGAGACTATGGGAGATAGAAGAACAGCTGATGGTATCATATTGAATTTAACTTTAGATAAGAGTAGAAAAGGGGTTAAAATAGAGAAATGGGATTACACTCCAACTTGGGTATATAAAATTCCAAGAGAAAATAAAAAATCAGATTATTATATATTACCAGTTGAAGAGACTTTAAATAGTGAAGAAGGAAAAAAACTAGATAAGGAAACCTTAAATCAGTTAAATAAGTCTTTACAATCAACTAAATCTATAGTAGAGAAATAAAGTTTATTGGAAAGTAGAGTGCTTTAAGCTTAAATAAATTTAGGGATGTAAGTTTAAAAAAGTTTATGGGAGAATAGTTTCCCATAAACTTTTTTATTTAGGCTTTTTCAATAACTAGATTTTTATTATAAACTTCTTCAAAGGCTTTAGAACTTCTTCTAGCTTGACGAAGCTCTAATTCTAAATCATATTCAGAATGAAGTTTTAAATTAACAGTATCTTCATTAATTATTACATCAACATTTTCTACATGGCCAGTTAATCCTCTGTCTAAGCCTTCAGCAAGCTTAAGAATAACTCCTAAATACTCTACATGTTTTACATCTAATCTATTTATTATAGTTGAATATTTAGCAATTGGAGCTTGGAAAGAGTTATTTCTATGGTAAGCAGCACATAAGGCACTTAATAATATTTCTTTATGAGTTAATCCACTTATATGAGAGTTTAAAATAATATAAAATGAGTGTACGTGGTGATCATAATATCTTATGCTTATACCACAATCATGAAGTAAGGAGGCTGTTTTTAATATATTCTTAAATTCATCTCCTAAATGATGAAGTGGTTTTAACCCTTCAAATAGTGAAAAAGCAAGTTTACATACATTTTGAGCATGAGGAATATTTATGTTTAAAGTATCCATAATTCCCTTTAAACTTACATCTAAAATATCATCATAAGTATGGAATCTATCTATTATATATTCATATATAAGTCCTTCTCTAAGACCACGACCACATATTATTACTTCATTAGTATTTGTGAAGCTTAAAACTTCTTTTATTAAGTCTGTAGAAGCAACTATGACATCAGCTCTAGATGGAGAAAGTCCTTCAATTTTTTGTCTCTGACGAAGATTTTTACTTTTTAGTAGATGAAACATTTCATCAATATCATAGTCATAAAGAACATAATTATGAACTATATCAATAGGATATCTTTTTCTACGTCTATCAATTTTTCCTAGGTTTCTGAAAGAACCTCCAACACCTATAACAGATTTAAATGAATTATCTTTAAGCCAATCTATTTTTTCAAGGTGTTCTTTAATATAATTAACACAGTTTGTATTATTTTCATATCCAATCATGTCGTTTAATTGGAATAAGGATGTTAAAGTTACATATCCAAAGGGTAGAGTAACTTCTTTATAAATTTCGTTGTTTTTTAACCAACATAAATGAGTGTTATTTCCGTTTATATCTAAAAGAAGAGAATTATCTATATAAAGAGAATTTTTAGCTCCTAAAAAGTTATAATGAATTTCTTCTTCATTAGATAATATTCTAAGGTCTAATCCAAGTTCTTTTTTTATTATTTCTTTAAGATTAATTTTTTCATCTACATTTTTAATGCTTTCTGAACCTATAAGTATAATTTTTGATGCACCACAAGAGATGCACATAGATTTAAAAGCTTTTATAGATGAGATTGTAAGCTTAATTTTCTCTTCGTCTAAAACAGAGCAAGCGAAGAAATCAGAGCCAAGTCTTATATGCTCTTTTAATTCATCAATTATTTTAAAATATCCAGACTTCTCAACTTCAGCAAGTGTTAATCTTACAGAGTTAGAGCCTATGTCTATTACTCCTATTCTATCCATTTCTTTTCCCCTCTACTTGTTTAAAATATAATTTGATTATAATACTGATACTATAGAATTTCAAAGAAGTTTTCAATGGATATTTCAAAATAAAATATTATTCATAATAAATGAAAGATGATATTGACAGGGTTTAAGGTAAAATACTATAATAAATTAAGAAAATATAATATAAAAAGTCTGTGAAGAGAAGAGTAGTCTTTATGATTTCTTAAGCGAGTAAGGGATGGTGTAAGCCTTATAGAATAGTTTAGATGAAGAGAGCCTCTGAGATTGCATTTTAATAACTAGTAAATTTATTAAAGTGTCGCTTATGCGTTAAATTATAAAGTGGGTTTTTAACCAATTAGAGTGGTACCGCGGATATATCCGTCTCTTTGTTACAAAGAGGCGGTTTTTTATATTGTAAATAAATTTATATTTTGGCAATAATGTCATTATAATATATGTTTTAAAATCAGATAAAATAAGGAGGACAATTATGGATTACAAAAAGTTAGTTGCAGAAAGAATTAAAGAACATGTTGATCTAGAATTAGAAAACATAGAAAAACTTATAGAAATACCACCTAAGCCAGAAATGGGAGACTTTGCATTCCCTTGCTTCCAATTAGCAAAGGTTATGAGAAAAGCTCCTAATATGATAGCAGCTGAATTAGCTGAAAAGATAAATAAAGAGGGATTTGAAAGAGTAGAGTGTTTAGGACCTTACTTAAACTTCTTTGTTGATAAAGTAGCTTTTTCAAAAAATATAATAAGCAAAGTTTTAGAAGAAGGAGATAAATATGGTTCTTCTAAAATAGGAGAGGGAAAAAATGTTGTAGTTGAATATTCATCACCTAACATAGCTAAGCCTTTCCACGTTGGACATTTATTCACAACAGCTATAGGACATTCATTATATAGAATGTTAAACTTTGAAGGATATAATCCAATAAGAATAAATCACTTAGGAGACTGGGGAACTCAGTTTGGTAAGTTAATCTCAGCTTATAAAAGATGGGGAAATGAAGAAGCTTTAGAAGAGGCTCCAATAAATGAGCTTTTAAGAATATATGTTAAATTCCATGATGAAGCTGAAAATAATCCAGAACTTGAAGATGAAGGAAGAATGTACTTTAAGAAGCTTGAAGATGGGGATCAAGAAGCTGTAGCTCTATGGGAAAGATTTAAAGACTTATCTTTAAAAGAATTTAATAAGATATACGGTATGCTAGGAGTAGATTTCGATTCTTGGGCTGGAGAAAGCTTCTACAATGATAAGATGGATACAGTAGTAGAAGAATTAGAAAAGGCTAATATATTAACTGAGAGTAATGGTGCTAAGGTTGTAATGTTAGATGAGTACAATATGCCACCTTGTATAGTTGTTAAATCAGATGGAGCATCAATATATGCTACAAGAGACTTAGCAGCAGCTAGTTATAGACATAAAACATATAACTTCGATAAATGTATATATGTAGTTGGTAAGGACCAAATATTACACTTTAACCAAGTATTCAAAACATTAGAATTAGCAGGTAATGAATGGGCTAAAAACTGCGTACACATTCCATTTGGATTAGTTAAGTTTGCAGATAGAAAGCTTTCAACAAGAAAAGGTAATGTAGTTTTACTTGAAGACTTATTAAACGAAGCTATAGATAAAACTAGAGAAACTATAGAAGAAAAGAACCCTTCATTAGAAAATAAAGAAGAGGTAGCTAAGAAAATAGGTATAGGAGCTATATTATTTACTTACTTAAAGAACTCAAGAGAAAGAGATATAGTTTTCGATTGGAAAGAGATGTTAAGCTTTGATGGAGAAACTGGTCCATATGTTCAATACTCATATGCAAGAGCTAAGAGTATATTAAGAAAAGCTGAAGAACAAAACATAACAGCTGAGCCAGATTTCACAAAGTTAACTTCAAAAGAAGAGTTTGAATTAGCTAAAACTCTAGAAGGATTACAAAAGGCTGTAATTTTAGGAATAGATAAGTTAGAACCTTCAGTTGTAACTAGATATTCAATAGAAGTAGCTAAGGCTTTCAATAAATTCTACAATAATCATACAGTTTTAAATGTAGAAGATGAAGGATTAAAGGCTGCAAGACTTGAACTTATAAAAGCTACTGCTCAAGTTATTAAAAATGCTTTATTCTTAATAGGAATAGATGTAGTTGAAAAAATGTAATTTATAATAAAAAATAACCAATTCCATTTGGAATTGGTTATTTTTTTACTTCTTATTATCTTTTCTACTAGGACAACTTCCTTTTGAAGCACATCCACTGCAACCACTACATTGTCCTTTAGATGATTTTTTGAAGTTTTTGTATAATATAAACACAACAGCTATTACGATTAAAGCTGTAATAAGAATTTCCATTTAAAACACCTTCTTTAAAAGATTAATAAACCGATATGATAAATTATGAAGGCACTTATCCAAGCAACTAGGAATTGGAATATTACTGATAAAATTGTGAACTTACCACCATATTCTTTTTTCATAACCCCTACAACACTTATACATGGTGTATAAAGTAATACAAATACCATGAATGAGTAAGATGAAAGTGCTGTAAAGAATTGAGGTAACATATGAGTTAAATCACCTTTATAAATAACTTCCATTGTTGATATTATAGTTTCTTTAGCCATTAAACCAGTTAACAATGAAACTGAAGCTTGCCAATCTCCAAATCCTAATGGAGCGAATATTGGAGCTATAAATGAACCTATGTTATATAAGAAACTATGAGTTATATCTTCAACCATTCCAGTAAAGTTAAAGCTTTGAAGGAACCAAATAACAACACTCATTGCAAAGATAATAGTTCCCGCTTTCTTTAAGAAGCTCTTTGATTTATCCCAAAGTTGAGCTAATACAGATCTAACTTCTGGTACTTTATATTCAGGAAGCTCTATAATGAATGGTTCTTCATCTTTCTTGAATAAAGTATTTTTAAATACTAAGCCTAATATGAAAGCTACTAATATACCTAATATGTATAGAGATGCAACAACCATAGATGCATTATCTGGGAAGAATAATCCAGCAAATATTACATATACAGGTAGTCTAGCATTACATGACATAAATGGTGCTAAAAGAGCAGTAAGTTTTCTATCCTTTTCACTTTCTAAAGTTCTAGCTGACATAATAGCAGGAACTGTACATCCGAATCCTGTTATCATAGGAAGAAAAGCCTTTCCTGAAAGTCCTATTTTTCTCATGAACTTATCCATTAAGAAAGCAACCCTAGCCATATATCCACTATCTTCTAATATTGCTATACATAAGAATAGAGCTAATATTATTGGTAATAAGACTATAATTCCACCTACACCGGCTACGATACCATCAACAAGTAATGATTGGAACCATGGAGCAGTACCTGATAATAGATTACTTAAGTATGGCATGAAAGTATCACCTAAGAATCCGTCTAAAGCATCTGAAATAGGTTGTCCAACCCATGAGAATGTAAATTGGAATACAAAATACATAAGTGCTATAAATAATGGGTATGCAAGCCATGGGTTTAAAAATATTTTATCTAACTTGTCTGTTAAAGTAGTTGAAGAATTACCTGATCTATTAAAGCAGTCTGATAATTTATCTTCAATAAATTTATAAGTATGAGCCTCATCCTTAAATGAATAACTATTTTTGTCTAAATATTTTTCGAAATTACCTTTATTTAAGAATTCTTTAACCTCATCTAAACCTTCTTTTTTAGATGCTGTTATAGGAATTACTTTAAGATTAAAAGCCTTTTCTAATTTTTTAGGATCAATTTTGATTCCTTTTTTTTCAGCGATGTCATTCATGTTAAGAAGCAATACTATTGGCTTCTTGAATTCTTTAAGTTGCATAGTTAAATATAGGTTTCTATCTAGGTTAGAAGCATCTACTATATTTAATATTAAATCAACATCTCCAGATTCTAAGAATTTTTTAGATACCTTTTCTTCGTTAGAGAATGTATCTAAAGCATATATACCAGGTAAATCCACTATTTTGTTAGAGTTGAAAAATCCTTCCTTTTTATCAACTGTAACACCTGGCCAGTTTCCTACATGTTGGTTAGAGCCTGTTAAGGCATTAAAAAGAGTAGTTTTACCAACATTAGGATTACCGAGTAAGGCTATTGTTGTCATTAGTTTTCCCCCTAATTAAATTATTCTATTTTATTTATTATTTTAAAATTATATTTTTAGCATCTTTCTTTCTGATTGCTAAATCAAATCCTCTTAAATTTACTATTAATGGATCGCCAAGTGGAGCCACTCTTTTAAGTTTAACTTCTGTTCCTTCTATGCATCCTAAAGCAAGAAGTCTTTTAGCTAAACCATCGTGTCCGCATATTTTATCTACAATACCAGCTTGGCCTATTTTTAAATCATATATACTCATCTTAAGCACCTCACTAATGAAAATCATTATCAAATTCATTTAAATTATATCAAGTTACCTGGAATTTGTCAATTGATAAATTCTATTAATTAAAAATTTAATTAATATTTATTAATACTTAACGAAATAATGATATAATGATATAATATTTTTGTTATAAGTTTATATAAGAAAAGAGTGATAAAGTGATCATAAAAGAGCATGAAATAGATATAAATGATTTAGATCTTAGTAATGCCCTATCTTTTAATGAAAATTATGATATATATAAACAGGCTGTATATTTTGATTTAGAACACTATGTATATAAGAAACCAAAGTGCATAGGTGTTTTTGGTGCTGGATATTTTGATGAAGAAAAATCAAAATTCATTACTACCCAGTACATGATAGAACATAAGGGAGAAGTAAGAGATATTCTTTACTTAGCAAAGAAATATTTTATAATGGTTGCAGCAGAGAAAAAGAAGAAATACATAGTAACTTTTTCTGGTAATAATGACTTTACAGTTATAAATTATTTGTTTGATAAATATGGGATAAACTTTGATTTTAATAATTACTTTAGATCTGTGGATATACAGAAAATTTATGAGCATACTTTTAAGCAAGGGATAGGTCTTAAAGCTTTGGAAAAGAAATTTGGAATTGAAAGAGAAGGTGATGTTCTTTCAGGATCAAATTTAGCAAAAACATTCCATAAGGTTTTAAAGGATAAAGATTATTTTCAAAGAATGCCAAAAGAAAAAGTTGAAAAGATACTTGTCTATAATGAGCAAGATGTTGTAAATTTATTTTACATATTATTGAGCTGGAAAAAGATATTAGTTAATTTAGAAGACAGTGAAAGTAAAGAAAGTGAAAATTAATAGTTTATTATAGTGAATAAAACTATAAAAACTAAAGGCACCAATTATTGGTGCCTTTAGTTTTTATGCTTTTTTATAGATTTTCCATCAGAAGTTAAAATAATAGTTCCATCTTCATCTGTCCTAAAAATCTTAGTTTTATAGGAAGATAATTTTTTTAGGGTTTCTTTTGCTGGATGTCCATATGAATTATCCAATCCTGAAGAAATTACAGCTATTTTAGGAGAAACTTCTTTTAGAAAGGAATCTGTTGAAGATGTTGTACTTCCATGATGTCCTACCTTTAATACATCTGATTTTAAATTTTTATTTGATTTAACAGCTTCCATTTCCGCTTCAGTCTCTGCATCTCCAGTAAACAAAAAAGAGGTTTCACCATAATATATCTTAAGAAGGGGTGAGTAGTTATTTAGGTTTTCATACTTCTTATCAGAGGGAGAATATACCTCTATTTTGGTATTTTCACCCAAATCTATAGGAAGAGATTTTGATGTGGATATGGTGTTTATACTAATATTCTTTTCTTTTAATGCAGTTACCATATCTTTAAATATATCAGTATTTTCTGTGACTTTTGGTGCACAAAAATATCCTATATCAAATTTTCTAATAATAGATTCCATACCTCCAATATGATCAGCATGGGGATGAGTAGCTATTATAAAATCAAGTTTCTTTATTCCAAGTCTTTTTAAATATTTTACTAGATTCTTAGAAGATTCTGGAGTGCCAGCATCTATTAAAAGATTTTTACCATTACTTTGGATTAAAGCGGAATCTCCTTGTCCTACATCTATATAATGAATAATAAAATTATTACTTGGAATTGAGTATGAAGTAGAGTAAAAAAATATTGATGCTAATAGTATAAATATTAAAAATAAACTAACTTTTTTAGAGGTAATTTTCAATTAAAAAACTCCTTTGAAAATAATTAATCATATAATAGATTATTAACAGATAGTTAAAGGGATAAACTTTAATTTGTAAATTTTATAATTACAATTAAAATAAATAATGAAATTTTTTGGAAAGATACAACTTTAGTGATATAATTGAATTGGAGATAATGCATCTTTAACCTTATAAAAACTAAAAAAGGGGGCTTAATAATGAAAAAAGAATTTTGCTTAAAACATGGAAAAGTAACCATGAACTTTACAGCGAAGTATTGTGATAGCTTTGAATCCATAATAAATAGCGAAGGATTTAGAAAAGTTTTAGAAACTTATTTAAAAAAGACTAAAAATAAGAAAAGTCATAATTTTAGATTCTTAAGCGAAGCTACAGGTACTGAGGACATAAAGGTTATATCTAGGTACTTAATAAGCACATTAAAACTATTATCTATGATGGGGGCTGATGAGGTATTAGTTGTTAATGATGCTTTTGAAGGATTGATCGAGGATAAGAAATCTTTTGCTAATATTATAGATGATGTCTATTCATTTTGGAGAAAGTTAGAAAGATACACTGTTATTCAAAATAATAAAGTAAAAGATGGTATTGCAGCAGTGGGGTTTGTAGATGCTAATAAAAGTTTTAATGATTTAATTTTAAGATTTTACAGAAGACTTCAAAAGAATCTATTAGGAAGTATGCCAAATATACTTAGACAGGTTTCTGCTGGTGGAAATGCAAGTATTATGGTAAGTAATTTAATATGGCCAAGTCCAAGAGAATATTCCATACTAGATCATATTCCATTTATAGATGCAATATCCTTAGAAGCACCATTTATAACTTATCCAAGTAAGAATACTAGGGATGGTATATTCTTAGAAACAAGTGAAAATCCCTTAACTGGGTCTCATATAAATAGTGAAGAATGGTTTTGTTATCCTGCTAAGGTAGGGGAATTATTGGCTTATGTATATTTTCATAGAGATTTTATGTCTCATGGAATAAGTTTATGTAACTTGTTTGATTTAGCAACTGCAGAGGAGTGTAGAGGGGTAAAACCAGACATTATTTATGTTTTCGGAGCTAAGGACGATGATGATGAATTAAAAACTTGTTTCTATGATGATGAAAAAAATAATATAATGCTAGGATATGCTAATTATAGTGAAGAAATAGATTATTTTGGTTATATGAAAAAAATGATATTAACCTTGCATAATATAATAATGATAAAAAGAGGATATATGCCTATTCATGGGGCTATGGTTAATGTTGTTCTTAAAAATGGAAAAGAAGCTAATATTATAATAATGGGAGATAGTGGAGCAGGAAAATCTGAAAGCTTAGAAGCATTTAGAGCATTGAGTGAAAAATATATAAGCGATATGACCATAATTTTTGATGATATGGGTGTGTTTAAAAATGTAGATGGTATAATTAAGGGGTATGGAACTGAAATAGGAGCCTTTGTAAGACTTGATGACTTAGATCAAGGATATGCTTTTAAGGAAATTGATAGAAGTATATTTATGAATCCTGATAAGATAAATGCTAGACTTCTTATGCCAGTATGTAAATATGATGATATAATAAAAGGATATGATGTGGATCTTTTCCTTTATGCTAATAATTATGATGGAGTAGGTGCGGGAGAAAAATCTATTGAATATTTCAATAATCCAGAGGAAGCTAAGAAGATTTTTAAAGCTGGTGCTAGAATGGCAAAGGGAACAACTACTGAAAATGGCTTAGTAGAATCATATTTTGCTAATCCTTTTGGACCAGTGCAAAAGAAAGAAGAGATGGATTTAATAATAGATAAATATTTTGAAGATATGTTTAATAGTGAAGTTAAAGTTGGACAAATAAAAACTTGTTTAGGTGTTTTAGGCCTTGAAAAGGAAGGACCTAAAAAAGCAGCTATAGAACTTTTTGATATAATTGAAAAAATGTAAAAGCTAAATCCCTATTAGAAGTTTCTAATAGGGATTTAGCTTTGTTTTTAGTCTTTTATACGATTGAAATAACCATAGAATGATAAGCAGTATAATCCTGCTAACCCTACTAATACATATATTGTTCTGCTCCAAATAGAAGCTATTCCAAAGATTGAGTCTACTAAATTAAAATTCATGATACCAATTAGACCCCAATTTAGAGCACCTATTATTACTAAAGTAAGAGCAATAATATTTAATGTTTTCATTATTAACACATCCTTTTCTAAGATATGTTAATATTATTAGTAGAAGTTTGAATTTTATTCATATTCAAAAATACAATAAAAAAAGAAATAGCTTAGCTATTTCTTTTTTAAAGAGTTATATTTCTATCTATTGGTTGAGATAGAGATATAAATGTATCAGTTCCGCTTATTCCTTCAATATGATTAATTTTGTTCATTAAAATATCTTGAAGATCTGATATGCTTTTGCAAATAACCTTAGCGAAAATAGCATAACCACCAGTTATTAAATGAATTTCAACTACTTCTTTAATTTTTGAAAGTTCATCAAAAACATGAGTATATGATGAAGTTGAGTTAACATGAATACCAACGAAACATGTAACATCATAGCCTAATTTAGGTAAATTTAAAAGTATTCTAGTACCTTTTATAATTCCTAAGTCCTCCATCTTTTTCATTCTAACATGGATTGTACCACCTGAAACATGGCATATTCTTGCTATCTCTAAGTAAGGAGTTCTGCAATCTTTAATTAGGATATCTAAAATTTGTAAATCTAATTCATCTAAATGAGTTGATGTATTTATTAAAGACATAGTATCACCTCTTTAAAATTTGAATAAAATGATAATTCTATTTTATCAAATTTTTTATATAAATACTATATATACTTTTGAAAATAACAAATATATTTTTATTAATTTAACACATTAATAAAAATGACATTATAAATGTTAATTTTATAAGAACAACTTTAAAAATTAAAAACTTGAAAATGTTTTTCTTTTAGACTAATATATTATATAAGGAGTATTATGCAAGGAGGCAAAACTATGGGAATATTTGTATTAATTTTACAAATAATACTTTTAGCAGTAGTGATTTTCGGGGGATTTTCATTATTAAGTAGATTTGTATTTAACAGAGTTAAAATTAATAAATGGATAATTTTAGCTGCAGCAATAATAATCTTCCTTATTCCTACGTTCATCCCTATGAATCAATGGATTGTGTTAGCAATTTCTGCAGTAGCAACTATATTATTCTTATGGTTCTTAGATATTCTTAGAAATGGATATCCAAAACTTAAAAAAGAGAAAAAAGTTGTTATTAAACCAAAGGCAAAACCAAATAGAGTTAAACATAATAAGGATTCAAAAAAATAAACTCCATTATTAATGGAGTTTGTTTTTTTATTCATAATTAACAAAGATTGGAGAGGACATGGCCTCTTTGTTGTTATTTAAATAAACTTTAGCCACAAACCAAGTTTCATTTAAAGAAACTTCTTTTTCAAAAATATATTTAATATTATGCAAATCTAGATCTTTAATTTCTTTAATTATTTTTCCTTTATTAGTTAAAAATTGAATTTTAGATATTTTATTTAAGTCATCTTCTACTTGTAAATATAGGCTGATTTTTGAGGAGGAATCTAAAGTAATTGTTCCACCCATAAAGGTTGAATTTAAAGAAAATAACATTTTTAAAGTTTTAGATTCAGTTGAAAATATATGTCTATTTTTAAATGCATTAAGCAAAGAATTTTTATTTAATTTATGTGAAATTACACAGGTTAAATTTTCACTATCCCCTTGATTTAGTTTATGATTATCTTGGGAATTTATAGCGCCTATTTTAAAACCTTTATCTAAGAGTGAGAAAAATTGAGCATCATACCTTGTATAAGTGTTAGGTGGGATTCCATTTCCAACTTCTATAGAACATAATAGTTTATCTAAAATAGGAGTGAATTCAATTTTTTTAGCTATAGAATTTTTAGGATGATTAATACTAAGTAAGGCTGTATGATCATTAATGAGCCAAAGTAATAGATATTTAATATCAGGAATTATTCCAGTGAAAAATGTATTAGGACATATTATATTTAAGTGACCCAAGGTGGTAGATTTAGCTTCAAAACCGCATAAGGCTAAAAAATCAGAATGTTTTTTATTAAATTTATTTATGCACTTATTTAAATATTCCCATTTTGAAATTTCTTTGTTTTTTTCTTTGATAGTTTCACTTAAATATTTATTATGATCAGTAATTATTAGAAAATCTAATCCATTAGAGCGAGCATGTTCTAAGGACTCATAAGGATTACTTTTCCCTGTGGATAAAGATGTATGAGAATGGGGAATTCCATAATAAAATCTAAGTTTATCAAAGGGTATAGCTTTTTTATCCATTAATACCTCTTTATAAATAGTAGTATAATATATATTATTTATAATGTTTAGATTAAATGTATTTTATTTGTTATTTTTATATATGATTTTTTAAGTATATAATGTTAAGTACATTTAAACTAAAGTATCTTAATTTTTATTAGGGAAATCTTTAAAATAGAAAAGATTAAATTAAGCATATAAAAGCATAAGTAGACATATTCTACTTTCATATGATAAAATTACAAGAATGACTAAGAGGTGATCACATGTTAATTGAAATTAGAGGAAATAAACCTGAAGTTGGGGAAAGCACATTTATAGCTCACAGTAGTGATATTATTGGTGATGTTACTATAGGGAGAGATTGTGGAATTTGGTTCGGAGCTGTAATAAGAGGAGACGACAACTTAATTAAAATAGGAAATGAAACCAATGTACAAGATAACGCAGTATTGCATGTTGATAAAGAACACACTGTTGAAATCGGGAGTGGTGTTACTATAGGACATGGTGCTATAATACATGGGTGTAAGATAGAGGATGAATGCTTAATTGGTATGGGAGCAATAATATTAAATGGAGCAAAAATAGGAAAAAACACTATGATTGCTGCAGGAACTTTAGTAAGTCAAAACAAGGAAATACCAGAGGGCGTGTTAGTCATGGGAGTTCCAGGAAAGATTGTTAGAAAACTTACTGAGGATGAAATTGAAAGTATAAAAAATTCAAGAAGAGAATATGTAAAGATGAAAAATCTTTATATTAAATAAAGGAGGAGCTTATGATAATAAACATAGGACAATTTAATAAAATGAAAGTAGTAAGAGAAGCGGATTTTGGATACTACTTAGACAGAGGAACTAGAAATACTTCTGATGATATATTAATTCCAACTGGAAATTTAGATGGAAAAGAAATTAAGGTTGGAGATGAAGTAGAAGCTTTTATCTATAGAGATTCTAGAGATAGACTTATAGCTACATTAAAAGAGCCTTTAGCTGTTGTAGGAGATGTTGCCTTATTAGAAGTTAAATCTGTTACTAAAATAGGTGCTTTTGTAGACTTTGGTTTAGAAAGAGATATACTTGTTCCATTAAAAGAGCAAAAATACAAAATGGAAGAGGGTAAAAAGTACTTAGTATATATTTATGTAGATAAAACAGGAAGATTAGCAGCAACAACAGAGGTAGATAAATATTTAGATGAAATAGAAGAACCTAAAATGGGAACTGAAGTTTCAGGAATAGTTTATGGATATCAAACTAATGGATCTTTAAGAGTGGCAATAGATAATAAACATAGAGCTGTGGTTCTTAAAAATGAATATTTTACAAATATTAAACCTGGAGATAATATAAAAGGTAAGATAATAAAGGTTTATGAAGATGGAATAGTAGGATTATCTTTAAGAAATCATAAACTTAAGGAAAGAAATGAATTAGGAGAAACTATATTAAACTACTTAAAAGAAAATGGTGGAGTTATGAGCTTAAATGATAAGAGTACTCCAGATGAAATAAGAAATACTTTCAAAACTTCTAAAAATTACTTTAAAATGGCCTTAGGTGGATTAATGAAAAAAGGTTTAATTGAGCAAGATGAATTTGGTACTAGATTAAAATAATATGAATAGAGCTATATGGAGTTTTTACTCTATAGGCTCTTTTTTTATTATTATATTTAGTATAAAAAATAATTTTTGGGGGATTTTATTGGTATAGGTGGTGAATTTTATGAGAAAAATAAAAGTGAATGGAATAATATTTCTTATAAGTTTAATATCATGTTTATTCATTGGAGGTAATACTGCTTTGGCAAAGGAAAATCCTAATACTATAGAATTTCTAAGTTATGATGAAGAGATTATAATTTTAAGAAGCCCTAGTGAAACTATTCTTATAAGTGAAGGTGATAATGTAGAGGGAATCATAGAAGGAATAAATAAAGAAAATTTAAAGGAAATTGATTTGTTTGTTTTAAGATCTATGGAAGAAGAAACTGATGAATTTATGAAAACTTTGATAAATAAAAGTAGTGTAAATAAGATACTTATGCCTACTTTAAATGGAGTAAGTGAAGAGGTAAGTAATCTTATAAAGGAAAAAAATATAGAAATAGCATCTATGGAAGAGGGATTTAACTATAATAAGGAAAACATTTCTTTAAATGCAAAGAAAGTGGATAATTCTAAGGAGGGTATGATTTTTGCTACTGTAGATAATATTAAGCTAGCTGTTTTATCAGAAGAGGCTTATGACAGTGCAATTAACCTTAGTAATATAGAAGATTGTAGAGTTGAGATTTTAAATTTAATTGATTCAGAGAAAGAAAATAAAAAAGAAGTGAAAAAATTAGTTAAGAGGTTAAAACCTTTAGTTATAATAGATGATTTAGATAATGGGAAATCCATAGAAAAGTTAGGAGTAAAACATTACAACTTAAATGAAGAAAAAGGATTAAAAATAATGAGAGTTCTTGGAGAAAGTAAGGAATTTAAGGTTCTTTCAAAAAAGGAAGGTTACACATCAAAATAACTTTTTATAAAACTTACAAACATTATGAATAGAATAGATAGTAATTCTCGCAATATGTTTGTAAGTTTTATTATTATATTTTGATATAGATTCCTATCTGCTTTTTAAAGATATTTTTCTAAACCTTGATGAGAATTTCTCCTTTATTATTAAAAATATGAATATAGAAGCTGCTATAGAAGTTACAGCTAAAACTTGAACTCTAAAATCAATAAAAGAAAGCTTTAATGAAAGTGGGCTTAAGCATATATAGGTTAAAACTCCTGTTAATATATATATTAAGAAGTTTGATAAGGATAAACCTATGTTTATATTTTTATATATTTCATAAAGGTTTAAACAAAGAGAAAGTGATGAAATTACAAGCATAGTTATTGCATAACCATAAATATTTATAGATGGTATTGCAGTTAAGAAAAATAACAATGTAACTTCTAAAACTTCTGTTATTATAGTATTTCTTAAAATTACATTTTGTCTTCCAAGTCCATTTAAAATTCCATACATAGTGTTTGAAGTAAATACTATTGGCATCATTAATGATGTTATTCTTATATATTCTCCTAAATCATCTCTTCCAAAGAATAATTTGCCTAAAGAGTTAGGAACACATAGGCCAATTACTGTGGTACAAATACCTATTAAAAAAGCTATTTTAATAACATCTCTAATTCTTTTAGTAGCTGAAAGATAATTCCCTTTACTTAAAGTTTGAGATAAGTCAGGTATTAGCATAGTGTTTATTGAAGAAACTATAATTATAGGAAAAGTTACTATGGACATAGCCATGGAAGAATATTTTCCTATAAGAGAAAGTGCTTGGGAATAAGTAAATCCTGCAACTATAAGCCGTTTAGGAACTAAAAGTGTTGAGATAACGCTAAAAATACTCATTAAAAATCCATTTAAGCATAAAGGTACTGAGGTTACTAAAACATCAAATAATAACTGAGCACGGCTTTCCCCTTTTGCATTTGTTTTTGGAAATTTACTCATTGAGTATTTAAAATAGCCGAATAAAAGTATTAAACTTTGTAGTTCACCAAGACATAAGGCTAAGTAAGCTAAGGTAACTAAAGACTCTAAAGTTTCAGCTTTAAAAATAAAAATTAATATAGCTAAAACAAAAATACGTAAAGATTTTTCTAAAATATCTATAAAAGAAGGAACTGTGATTTTTGAAGTTCCATAGAAAAATCCCTTTAATATGTTTGAAAGTGCTATAAATATCATAGCTGGACAAGTTACCATTATAGATTTTATTATTCTAGGATCTTTAGCCCAAAAATGTCCGATTATAGGTGATAAGAAAAATACAAATATTCCTATTATAAGACACCAAATAAAATTAAAAATAGCCACAACTTTCATTGTTCGAATTATGTTTTTATAGTCATCTCTTGCTGAATATACAGCAGTTATCTTAGAAATGGATGCAATTATACCAGCTGTCATAATTGATATAAATAAATTATAAATAGGCATTATAATACCATAAAGCCCCATTCCTTCAGGGCCTAATACCTTTGATAGGTACATAGAAAATATAAAACCTAATAATCCAGTTGTTAAGTTAGAGGCTGTTAGCATGAAAGAGTTTTTATAGAAATCATTTTTACTCAATGAATCACCACCCTATTTAAAAGTTCAATAATAATGAATATTCACAACTTATGTTAAATATTCATTATATAGGAGGTAATTATTATTAATTATCTATGAGTTTATAATTGTGAAAATTTATTATTGAGGCTTTTTTTAGGGAGGAAATATGAAGAATTTTATAAAGTTTATAAGTTTGATTTTAATTAGTGCATTACTAGGAAGTATATTATGTTCTTTTACTAATAAAGATGGTAAATATTTAGAAAGTGAAAGCTTTAGTGAAGAGTTAATATTAAAAGGATTAAAGGGAGCGAGAGCCTTAAGTAATAATGAAGAGAATATTTATATAGCAGTAGAAAATAAGATTTTGAAAATAGATAGAAATAATAATGTGTTTTTGGAATTAAAAGAAGAGGGAAATATATATGATTTAGAATATTATAATGGATTTTTATATTATACTTTAGATGAAAAGTTAGTATCTTACAACATAAAAAGTTCAGAAAGAGAAGTTTTAATTGAGGACATTCCTAATAAGGGAATAAATAAAGAGGATACTAGGATTTTAATAAATGAAGGAAAGCTTTATTTAACCATAGGAACTTCTACAAATTCTGGCATAGTAGATGAAGAGGGAGAAAATCCTGATATTCCTCCAGTAGATATTGTTTTAAGTGGAAGAAATTATGATGAAAATAAAAAAGGAGCTTTTGTTCCATATAATACTAAGACATCAAAGGGAGAAAAAATAAAAGGAAATATATTAGGAAATGGAGCTATTATAGAACTTGATATAGAGAGCAAGAAAAAGCAATTATATTCTTATGGAATAAGAAATGTTAAAGGCTTTGATTTGAATAGTTCAGGAGAAATTTTTGCAATTGTTGGAGGAATTGAAGATGAGGGATATAGACCTTTAAGTGGGGATTCAGATTATATATACAAAATAGAAGGAAAAGGAACTTGGTATGGTTGGCCAGATTATAGTGGGGGAGATCCAGTTAATTCTCCAAGATTTAGAGAAGAAGGAAAACCTATAATTAACTTTGTAACAGATGCACATAAAAGCTATGTAATGCCTAAACCACTATACCAAAGTGAGAGTGTTGGGAATATAAATACATTATTAATAGACAGAGAAGGAACAATTTTGGGAGATGAAAATTCATTTTTATTCTTTAATAATAAAAATAATACTCTTTCAAAATTGTTAAAAGAGGGAGAGGTTAAAGAATTAATATATTTAGATAAAAATTCCTATATAAATGATATGAAGATAATATGGGGGAATCTTTATATATTAGATGGAAATAAAGGAGTACTTTTTAGATTAGAAAAAAGCGACTTAACAGATAACATACCTATTTATAATTACTTCGTTATATTAGGGATAAACTTTATATTCATTGGAGTTTTAGTTATTAAGTTTATATTATCTTTAAAGAAAAAATAAATTAAGTATTTAGTTTAAAATTTAAAAAGTAAAAAATAATTATAGAAAATAAAATTATAAGAGTAATTTTTTCTAATAAGCATAGAAAGAATTACTCTTTAAATGTATAATAGAAATTAATATGGAATAAATTGGGAGTGGTATTATGATTAGAGAAGTTATACTTGATATGAGTAACATAAATTTTAAAGGTAACACTTTAGATGTTGGTATAAATAACTATGGAATTATTTATAATATTTTAAAGCAAACAGAAAGTGAAATAAGTGTAGATTATTATGTTGAAAATTTTAATGGAGAATATAGAAATCAATATGATAATGGTGTGCTTTTCTTTTCTTTAAGTCAATTGCATAAAAATGAGGTTGAAGATGTTGTAAAAAACATATGGAGTAATGTGAGATTTGGAGGAAACTTATATATATGGGATAGAGAAAAACAAAAAAAAGAAACTGTAAATGATAAGGTTAAAGTTTTAATGACAGGAAACAAAGAAAAAGAGTTTGAATTTATAGACAATAGTATTTCTAATGAGTTTACAGTAGATAGCTCAAAAAAAATACTTGAAAAATATTTTGAAATAGAGGAAACTAAAGTTTGTGATAAAATAATATTTATCAAAGGAATAAAGAGAGGAAGTATAAATAATGAAAATACTGCTAACAGCAATAAACTCAAAGTACATTCACAGCAACCTAGCAGTGAGGTACCTGAAGGCATTTACAAAGGATTTAGATTTCCAAGGTGATATAAAAGAGTTTTCAATAAATGATAGAGTTGAGAATATTTTAGAAGGTATTATTGAGGAGAAACCAGATGTAGTGGCTTTCTCCTGTTACATATGGAATATGGAATTTGTAAATAGACTAGCTGAACTTATAAAACTTGTTGATCCTAATATAGAAATACTTTATGGCGGACCAGAAGTTTCTTATGAAGGAAAAGAATTTTTAGAAAATCATCCAGGTGAATATGTAATAGTAGGAGAAGGAGAAAAAACTTTTAGAGAGTTTGTTCTTTATAAGCTTGGAGAAGGAAAAATAGAAGATATAAAAGGCTTAAACTACAAGAGAGATGGGAAAGTATTTGAAAATCCTAAAAGACCTGAAATGGATATGAATGAATTAGTATTCCCTTATACTTATGAAGAAGATATAAACAATAAGATTGTTTACTATGAAGCTTCAAGGGGATGTCCTTTTAAATGTAAATATTGTCTTTCATCTGTAATGCATGGAGTTAGATTCTTAGATGTAGAAAGAGTAAAAAAAGAATTAAAATACTTCATGGAAAGAGGATTAAAACTAGTTAAGTTTGTTGATAGAACTTTTAACTGTAATAGAGAATATACAGTGGAGCTTCTTAAATATTTAAGCGAACAGGATACTGAGACAAGATTCCATTTTGAGGTTGCAGCAGATCTTTTAACAGAAGAGCAAATAGAAATATTAAATAATGCTCCAAAGGGAAGATTTCAGTTAGAGGTTGGAGTTCAAACTACAAATAATGAAGTCCTACATAATATAAATAGATATATTACATATGAAAATATAAAAGAGAAAGTATTAAAAGTTGCATCAGGAAAAAATGTAATGCAACATTTAGATTTAATTGCAGGACTATCAGGAGAAGATTTAGAGTCATTTAAAAAATCTTTTAATGATGTTCATGCCATAAGACCAGATGAAATTCAATTAGGTTTCCTAAAATTATTAAAGGGATCTTCAATGAGAGAAGAAGCTGAAAAGTGGGGAATAGTTTATTCACCTTATGCTCCATATGAAATAATCAGAAGTAAAGATATAAGTTATGAAGAGCTTTTATTATTAAAGAAAGTAGAAGCAATGGTTGATAAATACTATAATTCATGTAAATTTAACAATGTAATTAAATTCTTTTTAGATATATATGATAAGCCTTTTGATTTTTATTATGATTTAGCCATGTTCTTTGAGGAAAAGGGTAATTTCAAGAGAAGCATAGGAAATGTTGAATATTATAAGATATTATTAGATTTTTATCTTGAGAAGATAGGAGGAGAGGATGAAGGTCTATTTAAGGAAGTTTTAAAATTCGACTATTTATGCTTTAATAAAAAGAGATGGTTACCAGACTTTTTAGTTAGAACCATTACAAAAGAAGATGAGCAGAATATAAAAGATAGTTTTGATAGACAAATGCCATTTAAGAAAGCTCATATAGAAAAATTTGAAGTAGATATAATTAATTACATTAAAAATGGGAAAATTAACTTTGAACCAAAATATCTTATATTTGATGAAATGAATTTTGACTATGATTCATATGTAGAAGTGGAAATGAAATAAATGGAAAATTAAAAATTTATTAGTATATTAGTCGTATTAATATACAATATATAAAGATATTAATACGACTTTTTTGTAAATGTTAATAATTTTAATCTTTTATTCAAAAAAATGTAATGTGGATTTTTGCAAAAAAACCTCTGAAAATGTATACATACATAAAATTATGTTGAATTAAGTTAATTTTCATGTATAATTAATATTAAGGGTTAATTAATACTATATAAAGTATTAATATATATTTTATAAAAATTCCTTATATAAAGGTGGTGAAACTTTGGCAATAGAAGCAATAAAAGAAATTAAAAAAGTTGAATTGCAAGCTGATGAAATGATTAAAAAAGCTCATGAGCAAAGCAAAAAAATAATTTCTGATGCAACAATAGAAGCTGATGAAAGATATAACTCAATAATAGAAGAAGCTAAAAATGTTGCAAGAGAAATTGTTAGCAATGCAGAGGAAGCCGGAAGAAAAGAGGCTGAGGTCATACTTTCAGAAGGTGAAAAACAATGTGCTGAGGTATCAAGTCTTAAAGGTTCTAAGATTGATTCAGCAGTAAATTTAGTTATTGAGAGGATTGTGAAAACTAATGGCAATAGTTAAGATGAATAAATTCACCTTACTTGCCTTTGAATCAGAGAAAGAAAAGCTTCTTAAAAAAATTCAAAGTTCTTCAGAAGTTGAGTTCATAAACTTACAAGATGAAGAAAAAGTGGAAGGCAATGAAGTCTTTGAATCTCTTAGCAAAGATGATTTAGATGCTGAAACAACTCTTATAGAAGAAAATGTTTCAAAAACAAGATCAGCTTTAGACTTCTTAAAAGAGTTTGTTGCTGAAGTTGGAGGATTTAAGGCTTTAAAAGCTGGTAAAGAAAGCTTAACTTTGGATGAGCTAGAAGTAAAGGTTGAAAATAGCAACTGGGAAGTCGTTTATTCAGAGGTTAAGAAAATGGAGAGAGAGCTTGCTACTCTAGAAAACGAAAAGACAAAACTTTTAGGTGAAATAGAAATCTTAGAGCCATGGCAAAGTTTCGATGCTCCACTAGGTGAATTAAATAGTTTTGAAAAAGTAGTTACATTCTTAGGTGTAATTTCAAGTCAAAATCTTGAAAACATGAAGAATGAAATTGAAAGCGAATTCAAGGAAAGTTATATAGAAGTTATTTCTAACACTGACCAAGATTCATATGTCTTTGTAATGACAATGAAAGAAAGAGCTGAAGAAATGGACGAAGTTTTAAAGAACTTTGGTTTTTCAGCATTCCAAACTAAGTACAAAGAAAAAGCTTCAGTTCTTGTTGAAGAGTTTAAATTAAAAATAAAAGAAATCGAAGCTCAAAAAGCAGACTTAAGAGGAGTACTTTCAAATTATAGAGAAGAAAAGAGAACTTTAGAATTAGCTTATGAATATTACAGCAACATACTTCTTAGAAAAGAAGCAAGTGAAAACTTCTTAAAAACAGATAGAGTAGTTGTTATTCAAGGTTGGGTTCCTAAAAATGATAATTCTTCTTTAGAAGGAATAATTCAAAGTTCAGTAGGAGATATGTATTATCTTGAGTTTGAAGAAGTTAAGGAAGAAGAGGTTGCAGAAGTTCCAGTTAAATTACACAATAAGGGACCAGCAGCAGCTTTCGATTCAATAACAGAAATGTATAGCTTACCAAGATATGATGAAATAGACCCTACACCACTTTTAACACCTTTCTACCTAGTATTCTTTGGCATGATGGTTGCGGACTTAGGATACGGACTAGTATTATTTGCAGGATCACTATTAGCTATGAAATTACTTAATTTAGATGAGGCACAAGAAAAGTTTGCTAAATTCTTTATGTATTTAAGTATAGCTACAACTATTGCAGGTGCAATATTTGGTACTGCCTTTGGATTTGAATTGAAATTTGGACTTATAAATCCAAGTAAAGATACCAACTTGTTACTAATTTTATCAGTTGGATTTGGGGTTATTCAAATCTTCTTTGGATTATTTATAAAAGCGTACATGTTAATCAGAGATAAGCAATATTTATATGCTTTATTTGATGTAGGATCATGGATTATGCTTTTAATAGGTCTTCCAATGATATTCTTTGATGGTCCTATAAGCTTAGTAGGTAAAGTATTATCAATAGTAGGTTCAATATTAATAATCTTAACACAAGGTAGAGATGAAGAAACAAAAGGTGCTCAAATAGGTCAAGGTTTATATGCCTTATACGGTATAACAGGATACGTAGGAGACTTAGTATCATATACAAGACTTATGGCTTTAGGTATTGCAGGTGGATCAATAGCAGCTGCACTTAACCTAATAATAGGTATGTTCCCTGGAATAGCAGTTATAATTGTAGGACCTCTATTCTTTATAGCAGCTCATACATTTAACATGCTTTTATCATTACTTGGAGCATATGTTCATACAGCGAGATTACAGTACGTTGAGTACTTCTCAAAATTCTATGAAGGTGGCGGAAAAGCATTCACACCATTTAGAACAATAAATAAATTTATAACAATAAAAAGAAATAAATAAATTATAGTTAAAATTAAATTAAAATAACATTATATTTTCAGGAGGAATTAAATTATGGAAAACTGGATTTCATATTTTATGGCAAATTACGGAGGATTAATATTTGGAGCTTTTGGAATAGCATTAGCTGTAGGTATGTCAGGTATAGGATCAGCTAAAGGTGTTGGTATAGTTGGGGAAGCAGCAGCAGGATTAGTTACTGAAGAACCAGAAAAGTTTGGTAAAGCATTAGTTCTTGAATTATTACCAGGTACACAAGGTCTTTATGGATTCGTTATAGGTTTCTTAGTATTTAACCAAATCAGTAATGGTGATGCATCATTAGCTAAAGGCTTATACTTATTATTTGCTTGTTTACCAATAGCTATCGCTGGATTATGGTCAGGTATATCTCAAGGTAAAGCAGCTGCAGCTGGTATCCAAATCTTAGCTAAAAGACCAGAGCACAATACTAAAGGTATCATATTCGCAGCAATGGTTGAAACATATGCATTATTAGGATTCGTTATATCATTCTTATTAGTAAATGGTGCAAGCGTAATAAAATAGTAAGCAAAGATTGGAGAAGTGAAGGGAATGTCAAATTTAAATAATTTAACTTCCAAGATTCTAAATGATGCTGAAGAAAAGAAAAAGTATATATTAGCTGACGCTGAAGCCCAAAAAGATAAAATAATATCTAAGAAAACTAATAGAGCAGAAGCGGATAAAGAAGAAATAATAACTAAAGCTAATATAGAAGCAGAAGTTAAAAAAGCAAGAATAATTTCAAATGCTAAATTATCAGTAAGAAATGATATGTTAAGAGCTAAGCAAGACGTTATATCAAAAGTATTTAACGAAGCTATAGAAAAATTACAAAATCTTTCTAATGGAGATTATAAATACTATGTTATCTCAACTTTAGATTCTTTAGAGTTAGAAGGAACAGAAGTTATTATAATCAATGAAAAAGATAAAGATATATTTAGCAATGAGTTCTTGGAAGCATTAAATAAAGAACTTGAATCTAAAGGAAAAAAAGGAAGTATTACATTAAATATGGAAGGCAAATTTAATGGTGGCTTCATATTAGATAGAAATGGAATACAAATAAATAATACCTTTGAAGCTTTAATTAACTCTTTAAGAGGAGAGTTAGAGTTTGAGGTGAACAAAGTATTATTTGATTAAGGAGGATGAAGAATGGATTCAATGCAATTTTTGCAATTAATTCCTAGAATCAGAGTATACGAAAAGAAACTCCTTGATAAAGCTCAAATAGAAAGAATGATAGATGCAAACACTTCAGAAGGTGCATTAAAAGTTCTACAAGAAACAGAGTATGCAGCATTTATGAATGAAGTAAGAAGACCAGATGATTATGAAATTCTTTTATCAAATGAGTTAGTTAGATTATATAAAACTATGTATGAAGCTAGTCCTTTAAAAGAAATCATAGATGTTATGGCTTTAAAATATGACTATCATAACATAAAAGTGTTAGTTAAGGGGAAAATCTTAGATAAAGATTTTTCCCAAATGCTAATACCAGTTGGTATGGTAGGAATAAATGATTTAAAATCTGCAATAAATGGAGAAGATTTTGGTAGACTTCCTAAGAAAATGGAAGAGTGCTTAAGAAAAATATTTGAAAAGTTTGAGGAAACTAATGATCCTCAATTTATAGATTTAATCGCAGATCAATACTTATATGCTCATATTCATGAAATTGCAAATAAGAAAAATATAAAAGATAAGGCTTTAGATAGATATCTTACTAATCTTATAGATTTAAATAATGTGAAAACATTATTAAGAGCTAAAAAGCAAGATAAAAATGTTAACTTCTTTTTAGATGCTATAGTACCAGGTGGTAGTATAGATGCAAGTAAGTTTAGAAGTTTATACTTAGATACAATCGAAAATATTCCAAACAACTTAAGTAGTAAAGAATATTCACAAGTACTAAGAGAAGGTATAGCTAGTTACATAGAGACTTCATCAGTTAGTGAATTTGAAAAGCTTATTGATAATCACATAATGAGTATAATGAAGGAAGCTAAAATAGTAACTAAAGGTTTAGAGCCAGTTTTAACATATATGTATGTTAAAGAGAATGAAATAAAGCAAATAAGAACTATCATGGTTGGTAAATTAAACAATATTACTAAGGAAGTAATAAGAGAAAGGCTGCGTGATGGATATGTATAAGAAAATAGGAGTTGTAGGTGATAAAGATTCAGTTTTAGCTTTCAAAGCTCTTGGAATAGATGTGTTCCCTGTAGTTGAGGATGAAGAAGCTAGAAAAACAATTGATAAGCTTGCAATGACAGGTTATGCAGTAATCTTTGTTACAGAGCACGTAGCTAAGAATATAGAAGAAACTATCGAGAGATATACAAGACAAGTACTTCCTGCTGTAATATTAATTCCAAGCAATCAAGGAACTCTAAATATAGGAAAACAAAGAATATCAGATAACGTTGAAAAAGCAGTTGGCGTTAACATTTTATAGAAAGTAGGTAGATAACTTGAAAACGGGGAAAATTATCAAGGTTTCAGGTCCTTTAGTAGTTGCTGAAGGTATGGATGAAGCTAATGTATATGACGTTGTAAAAGTTGGAGAAAAAGGTCTTATCGGAGAGATCATTGAAATGAGAGGAGATAAGGCTTCAATCCAGGTATATGAAGAAACATCAGGTATTGGACCTGGGGACCCAGTTATAACTACTGGAGAACCACTTTCAGTAGAGTTAGGACCAGGACTTATAGAGTCAATGTTCGATGGAATACAAAGACCTCTAGACGCTTTCATGAAAGCAGCTAATTCTGCTTTCTTAAGTAAAGGGGTAGAAGTTAAATCTTTAAATAGAGAGAAAAAATGGCCTTTTATGCCAACTGCTAAGGTTGGAGATAAGGTTTCAGCTGGAGACGTAATAGGAACAGTTCAAGAGACTGCCGTTGTTCTTCATAGAATAATGGTTCCTTTCGGCGTTGAAGGTACAATAAAAGAAATCAAAGCTGGAGATTTCAATGTAGAAGAAGTTATCGCTGTAGTAGAAACTGAAAAAGGTGATAAGAACTTAACATTAATGCAAAAATGGCCTGTAAGAAAAGGTAGACCATATGCAAGAAAATTAAATCCAGTTGAACCAATGACTACAGGACAAAGAGTTATAGATACTTTCTTCCCAGTAGCTAAAGGTGGAGCTGCTGCCGTTCCAGGACCTTTCGGAGCTGGTAAAACAGTAGTTCAGCACCAAGTTGCTAAATGGGGAGATACTGAGATAGTTGTTTACGTTGGATGTGGAGAACGTGGTAACGAGATGACAGACGTTCTTAACGAATTCCCAGAACTTAAAGACCCTAAAACTGGGGAAAGCTTAATGAAGAGAACAGTTCTTATAGCTAATACATCTAACATGCCAGTTGCTGCCAGAGAAGCATCAATATATACTGGTATAACAATAGCAGAGTATTTTAGAGATATGGGATACTCAGTATCAATCATGGCTGACTCAACTTCACGTTGGGCAGAGGCTCTAAGAGAAATGTCAGGAAGACTTGAAGAAATGCCAGGAGACGAAGGTTACCCAGCATACTTAGGATCAAGACTTGCTGATTACTATGAAAGAGCTGGTAAAGTTGTAGCTTTAGGTAAAGATGGAAGAGAAGGAGCTGTTACAGCTATCGGAGCAGTATCCCCTCCAGGAGGAGATATATCTGAGCCAGTTACACAATCAACTTTAAGAATAGTTAAAGTTTTCTGGGGACTAGATGCTCAATTAGCATACAAGAGACACTTCCCATCAATTAACTGGTTAACATCATACTCATTATACTTAGAAAAAATGGGTGAATGGATGGATGCTCACGTAGCAGACGATTGGTCAGCATTAAGAACAGAAGCTATGGCACTTCTTCAAGAAGAAGCAAACTTAGAAGAAATAGTAAGACTTGTTGGTATGGATGCACTTTCAGAAGGTGATAGATTAAAACTTGAAGTTGCTAAATCAATAAGAGAAGACTATTTACAACAAAACGCATTCCATGAGAATGACACATATACTTCATTAAATAAACAGTACAAAATGTTAAACTTAATCTTAAGTTTCAAACATGAGGCTGAAAAAGCTTTAGAAGCTGGAGTTTATTTAGATAAAGTATTAAAACTTCCTGTTAGAGATAGAATTGCAAGAAGTAAATATATTTCAGAAGAAGAAATAAGTAAGATGGATGACATCTTAGTTGAATTAAAATCAGAGATGAACAAGTTAATCAGCGAGGGAGGTGTTCTAAATGCTTAAAGAGTACAGAACAGTTACAGAAGTTGTAGGACCCTTAATGGCTGTTGAAGGCGTGGAAGGTGTTAAATACGATGAACTAGTTGAAATAGAAATGCAAACTGGTGAGTTAAGAAGAGGTAAAGTTCTTGAAGTTAACGGAGATAAAGCTATGGTTCAGCTTTTTGAAGGTTCAGCAGGAATCAACCTTAAAAATACAAAAGTAAGATTCTTAGGAAGACCACTTGAAATTGGTGTTTCTGAAGACATGTTAGGAAGAGTATTCGATGGTATGGGAAGACCAAAAGACAATGGTCCAAACATAATACCAGAGAAGAGATTAGATATAAATGGAGAAGCTATAAACCCAGTTGCTAGAAACTATCCATCAGAATTTATTCAAACTGGTATTTCTGCAATAGATGGACTTAACACTCTAGTTAGAGGACAAAAACTTCCTGTTTTCTCAGGATCAGGTCTTCCACACAAAGAGTTAGCTGCTCAAATTGCAAGACAAGCAAAAGTTTTAAACTCAGATTCTAAGTTCGCAGTTGTATTCGCTGCTATAGGTATAACTTTCGAAGAAGCTGAATTCTTCGTAGATGAGTTCACAAAAACTGGTGCTATAGATAGATCAGTTCTATTCATGAACTTAGCATCAGACCCAGCTATCGAGAGAATAGCTACTCCAAGAATGGCATTAACTACTGCTGAGTATTTAGCATATGAAAAAGGAATGCACGTTCTTGTTATAATGACAGATATAACAAACTACTGTGAAGCTTTAAGAGAAGTTTCTGCAGCTAGAAAAGAGGTTCCAGGAAGAAGAGGATATCCAGGATACTTATACACTGACCTTTCAACATTATATGAAAGAGCAGGAAGATTAGTTGGAAAAGAAGGTTCAATAACTCAAATTCCAATATTAACAATGCCTGAAGATGATAAAACTCACCCAATTCCAGACTTAACTGGATACATCACTGAGGGACAAATAATCCTTTCAAGAGAACTTTATAAGAAAGGAATAATGCCTCCAATAGATGTTTTACCATCATTATCAAGACTTAAAGATAAGGGTATTGGTAAAGGAAAAACTAGAGAAGATCACGCTGATACAATGAACCAATTATTCTCAGCATATGCTCAAGGTAAGCAAGCAAAAGAACTTGCTGCTATCTTAGGAGAATCAGCATTATCAGATGTAGATAAAGCATACGCTAAATTTGCTGAAGCTTTCGAAAATGAATATGTTTCACAAGGTTTCACAACTAACAGAACAATAGAGGAAACTCTAAATCTTGGATGGAAATTACTTAAGATCTTACCTAGAACAGAGCTTAAGAGAATTAGAGATGAATATCTTGAAAAGTATATGCCTGTTGGAGAGGATGAGTAAGAATGGCACAAAGATTAAATGTCAATCCTACTAGAATGGAACTCTCAAAGCTAAAGAAAAGATTAGCAACAGCAACAAGAGGACATAAATTATTAAAAGATAAGCAAGATGAGTTAATGAGACAATTCATAAATCTTATCAAATATAATAATCAATTAAGAGATGAAGTTGAAAAAGAACTAGGAAGTTCCTTAAAAGACTTCGTTATGGCTAGAGCTGTTATGAGTTCAGAGTTCCTAGAGGAAGCTATAGCATACCCTAAAGAAGAAATTGAGGTTGAAATGGGAAATAAAAACATAATGAGTGTAAATGTACCTATAATGAACTTCAAAAGAAAATTAGAAGGTGATGAAGGTAGTATTTATCCTTATGGCTTTATGAATACTTCAGCTGAACTTGATGATGCAATTTCTAAACTATATGGAATTTTGCCAAAGTTATTAGAACTTGCAGAAGTTGAGAAATCTGGTCAGCTTATGGCAGACGAGATAGAGAAGACAAGAAGAAGAGTTAACGCTCTTGAATATATGACAATTCCTCAATTAAAAGAAACTATCAGATACATCAGAATGAAGCTTGATGAAAATGAGAGAAGTGCCTTAACAAGACTTATGAAAGTTAAGTCTATGATAGAGCAAAGAGGATAATATATTTAAATTAATAAAAAAGGCAATCTTATGTTAATAAAACATCAAGATTTGCCTTTTTTCTTTACTATTTTCAAAATAAAATGTATAATCTTATTAAGCAAAATAGATATTTTAATATAATAAAAATTTTAATAATATCTTTATATATGTAAAATATCTAAAAATATGGTATAATAAGTAAATATTATACTGAAATAATAGGGGGGGCTTAAAATGAACAGTGTTATGAATTTAACAACTTTAGAACAAATAAAAGCATATTCAGATCCTTATAGGCTGAAGATAATAACTTATCTTAGAAATAATCAAGAATCTGCTACGGTAAAGGAAATTGCTGATTTTTTTGGGGAAGTACCAGCAAAAGTTCATTACCACATTAAAAAATTAGAAAAAGCAGGCATCTTAGAGCTTGTAAAAACAAAAGAAATAAAGGGAATAATAGCAAAATATTATTATCTAACTGCAGAAAGCTTCAACATAGAGGGAAATCAAATTAAAAATGAAGCTAAGCAAGTATACAAATCTCAAATATTAAATATTCTAAGTGAATATTATGATAGTTCAAAGGAACAAACTATGAAAAGAATATCTGAGAAAGTAGATACTGGTAATGCAGAAGATTCTATAGGTTTCAATTATAAGAACATATACTTAAATGAAGAAGAGTTTAAAGAAGTAAATAGACAAATGAGAGAACTGGTTAAAAAATACGAAAGAAAAGAAGAAGGGAAAATCCCATGTCATGTATTTTCAGTTTGCTTAAAACATGAAATAGAATAATTCTTAAAATACGATTAAATTTCTTAATTAGTGATATAATAAAAAGTGATAAAATAATTTTAATTAAAATGTCATTAATATGACTTATTAATCTACTAGAATAGTATATGTAAGAAAAAATGTTTTTAATACAGAGGGAGAAAAAATGATTAAGTATTTAATTGTAATGCTTATTCCTTTTGTCATAGTATATTTATTAATGCCAAAGTTTATTGAATTTGCAAATGAAAAGGGTTTTGTTGATAAGCCTACAGGTAGAAAAAAGCATGATAAATTAACACCTTTAATAGGTGGGGTTGTTATGTATATAGGATTTTTTGCAACATACCTTTTTGGAATAGATTCTACAAGGCAATTATCACAAACTTTTATTATATTTATAGCATCTACTTTGGTAATAATAATAGGAGTGATTGATGACTATTATAAGGGAAAGGGCAAAGAGTTTCCGATTTATCCAAGAGTTATAATTCAAATTTTAGCTGCAACTATGGTTTTTAAAGCTGGGATTGTTTTTAGGGGTATAACTAATCCATTTACTGGAGAGTTTACTCAATTTTCAGGATGGATTCAATATATACTTACAATAACATGGATTTTTGGGGTTACTACAGTAATAAACTGGTCTGATGGAATGGATGGATTAGCAGGAAGCATTTCCATAATATCTGCTATGACTATGTTTGTTGTTGCTCTTGCAAAAGGACAATTTAACTCTGCATATATGTCAATAACTCTAGTAGGGTCAATATTAGCCTTTTTAAGATATAATAGACATCCAGCGCGGGTATTTATGGGTGATTCAGGTGCTAACTTTTTAGGGTTTATTTTAGCTATTATAGCCTTAGAAGGTGCTTTTAAGCAAGCAACAGCATTATCTATATTAGTGCCAGTATTAGCCTTAGGAGTTCCTATTTTTGATAATATCTTTGTAATTTTTAGAAGATTTCAATCTGGAAAGCCTGTTTATGAAGCTGATAGAAGCCAAATACATTATAGGCTACAAGAAAGAGGAATGTCTGTAAAGCAAATTGTGTCATATATATGCATACTAAGTGGATGTTTAAGTTTAGTATCATTATTAATAATTATGATAATATTATAAGTATTGACTGTCTTTAAAGTATAATAAGTTTTAACTTAGATGCTTTAAAGACAGTCAATAATATTTTACAGAGAATATAATATATAATTTATTAGTGAAAAATTTATATTTTTATGTTTTAATATATTTATAGGAATTTTGAAAGGAGAAGTTAAATGGCTGTTAAGAAAATAGTTCAAATAGGACATGAAGCTTTAAAAAAAGTTTCAGAACCTGTTAAAGATGTTAATGAAGTTAAAGGATTAATACAAGATTTAAAAGATACATTAGCAACTGTAGAAGGAATAGGATTAGCTGCACCTCAAATAGCAGTTAATAAAAGAGTTGTTTATATAAATTTTGGAGATGGTGAGAATGAATATGTTCTTATAAATCCAGAGGTAACAGGAGTTTCAAAGGAAACTTATGAAGACTATGAAGGTTGTTTAAGCTATGTAATGCATGAGGGATTAGTTGAAAGACCAAGAGCAGTAAGAATACAAGCTTTAAATGAAAATGGTGAATTAAAAATTTATGAAGCTCAAGACCTTTTAGCAAGATGTTTCTTGCATGAGATAGATCATTTAGAAGGTATTATGTATGTTGATAGAGCTAAAGAAATGTACGAATTAGTAGAAAAGTAAATAGCTAGTTTAAGAGTATAGATTTTAAAATCTATACTCTTTTTTTATATTTTTATAAAAAAAGTCTTGATTATCGTTTACAAAAGTATTATTATATAGTTAATCGGTTCAGTGAAGCGGTTAACTAGGGAGGGATATTAATGAATAAGATATGTGTACTTGGAAGTATGAATATGGATTTAGTTTTAAAGGTTAAAGATATGCCTAAAGTAGGAGAAACTATACTTTCTAAGTCATTTCAAAAAATAGCTGGTGGAAAAGGAGCTAATCAAGCTGTAGCGGCTAAAAGAAGTGGTGCAGAAGTTTTCATGATTTCTAAAATAGGAAAAGATGAAAATGGAAGAGAGTTAAGAGATAAATTAGTAGAAGATAATATAGATGTTAAATATGTTTTTGAAGATAGAATAGAGCCAACTGGAATGGCTTTAATAATGGTAAATGATAATGGAAATAATTCAATAATTGTTAATGCTGGTTCAAATATGACATTAACAAAGGAGGAAATACATAGTGCTGAAAATTTAATAAAAGAATCAGATATTATAATTTCACAATTTGAAACACCAGAGGATATTACAATAGAAGCATTTAAAATAGCTAAGGAGAATGGAAAAGTTACAATATTAAATCCAGCTCCAGCTAAAAAAATAAAAGATGAATTATTAAATTATACAGATATAATAGTTCCAAATGAGACAGAAGCAGAGCTGTTAACTGGAATTGAAATAAAAGATATAGAAGATGCTAAAAAGGCTGGTGAGATATTCTTAGGTAAAGGAGTTAAGTTTGTAATTATTACTCTTGGTGAAAAGGGAGCGGCTTTAATAGGAGAAGAGTTTTGTGAAATAGTTCCAGCTTATAGAGTTAATGCAATAGATACTACAGCAGCTGGAGATAGCTTCATTGGAGGTTTAAGTTCAAAGTTAGATACTAAAAATTTAGGAAGAGAGACTTTAAGTAGCTCCATAAGATTTGGAAATAAGGTATCATCAATAGCAGTACAAAGAAAAGGAGCTCAACCATCAATACCATATTTAGAGGAAGTTTTAGAAGTTTATAAGGGAGAAGAGTAATTATGAGAAAAACAAGTTTATTAAATAGTAACATAAGTTCAGTCATATCAAAGATGGGACATACTGATATGTTGGCTATAGGGGATTGTGGATTACCTATACCAAAGGAAACTGAGAGAATAGACTTAGCTTTAATAAAAGGTGTACCAGGCTTTATAGAAACTTTAAAAGCTATTTTAGAAGAATTACAAGTAGAAGAGGTACTTATTGCTGAGGAAACAGAAGAAGTAAGTCCAGAATTATTTAAAGAAATAAAAGAGATTATAAAAGATACTAAAATAACTTTTATATCACATGAGGAATTAAAGAAAGAATTAAAAGATTGTAAGGCAGTTGTTAGAACTGGAGAACAAACTCCATATGCAAATATAATCTTAAAATCAGGGGTTGTTTTTTAAAAAGTTTAAAAAAGAATATTCTACTCATCATTTATTGAGTAGAATATTCTTTGCAAAATAGGAATTATTTTGGGAGGTGTAGTAAATGGGTGAAAGAACACCAATGCTAAAAATGGTAGGTGTATCAAAATCCTTTCCAGGAGTCAAAGCTTTAGATAATGTTAGTTTAATGGCTTATGGTGGAGAAGTTACTGCTTTGATGGGAGAAAATGGAGCAGGGAAATCAACTTTAATGAAAATACTAAGTGGAGTATATAAAAAAGATGAAGGTAAAATATTCATTGAAGGAAGTGAAGTAGAAGTAAAGGGAATTAAATCAGCAGAAGAAGCTGGCATAACAATAATTCACCAAGAACTTAGTGTTTTAAATAACTTAACTGTTTCAGAAAATATATTTTTAGGTAATGAAAAACATAGTAAATTTACAGGAAGAATAAATAAAAAGTTATTAGATGAAAGAAGTAAAATGTTCTTAGAACAAATAGGCTGTGATATAGATCCCGATAGACTAGTTAGTACTCTTAATGTAGGTGAAAAGCAAATGATAGAAATAGCAAAAGCTTTAACTAAGAATGCTAGAATAATTATTATGGACGAGCCTACTACAGCCTTAACTGATGTAGAGACTGAAAACCTTTTTAAAGTAATAGAGAATTTAAGAAAAAAGGGAATAGCAATAATATACATATCACATAGAATGGAAGAAATATTTAAAATATGTCATAGAGTAGAAGTATTAAGAGATGGTAAATATGCAGGAAGTGCAGAAATAAAAGACATAGATAATGATAAGCTTATAGCAATGATGGTTGGAAGAACCATAGAGGACCAATTTCCATATAGAGATATTAAAAAAGGAGATTTAGCTTTAGAAGTTAAAAATCTTAGCTGTAAGGAAGGAGTTAAAGGAGCTTCATTTACTCTTAGAAAGGGAGAAATATTAGGAATTGCAGGTCTTATGGGATCAGGAAGAACAGAGCTTGCAAAAACAATATTTGGAGAATATAAAAGAACAAGTGGTGAAATTTCTTTAAATGGAAGTCATATTAATATAAATTGCATAAGTGATGCCATAAATAATGGTATATGTTATCTTTCAGAGGATAGAAAAAAAGAGGGATGTATTTTAGGAATGTCTGTTGGAGAAAATATGACCTTATGTAACTTAAAGAAATATGAGAATAAGTTTAAATCTCTTGACAAAAAAGAAGAAGCAAAGGATATAGAGTACTATATTAAGAAGATAAACATAAAAACTCCAAATAAGGAACAATTTATTAAGAATTTAAGTGGAGGTAATCAACAGAAGGTTATACTTGCTAAATGGCTTATGTTATCTCCAGAAGTATTAATAATTGACGAGCCAACTAGAGGAATAGACGTAGGGGCAAAGAAAGAAATTTATGAACTTTTAAATGAACTTAAAGCTAGTGGAAAAGCCATAATAATGATTTCTTCAGATTTACCAGAGGTTTTAGGAATTAGTGATAGAATTATGGTTATGAGTGAAGGAAGAATCTCTGGTGAATTAAATAGAGATGAAGCAAACCAAGAAAGTATAATGAAATTAGCCGTTGGAATAAACAATTAGGGAGGATTACATAATGAAAGCGAATGTTAAAGCAAATATATCTAAATATAAATCTCTTATAGGACTAGTATTATTATGTATAGTTATTACTATAGTTACTCCAAACTTTTTAAGTGTATCTAATATAACTAACGTATTTACACAAGTTTCAGTTAATGCAATCATAGCAATAGGTATGACTTTTGTAATTTTAACTGGTGGAATAGACTTATCAGTTGGATCTACTTTAGCTATTAGTGGTGCCGTTGGGGCTTCTATTGTTAAGTCGACTGGAAACGTATTCTTAGCGATTATAGTGGCAGCTGTTATTGGTATAGCAGTTGGATTAATAAATGGTTTATTAGTATCAAAAGGAAAATTACAAGCATTCATAGTTACTTTAGCTACAATGACAATATTTAGAGGGGCTACTTTAGTATTTACAGATGGTACTCCAATATCAAAATTACCTGAAGCTTTTGTTAAAATAGGAAATGGTAAACTTGGATTTATGCCAATACCAGTTATAATAACAATAATAATAGCAATCATAGCAGTATATGCTTTATCACAAACAAGATTTGGAAGATATTTATATGCTTTAGGTGGAAATGAAGATGCTTCAAGATTATCAGGAATAAATACAGATAAGATAAAAACTTTAGTTTATGTAGTATCAGGTTTTGCTTCAGCTATTGCAGGGGTAATAATAACAAGTAGAATAGGATCTGCTTCACCTAATGCAGGAACAGGATTTGAATTAGATGCTATCGCTGCTGTAGTAATAGGAGGAACTTCTTTAGCAGGGGGAGAAGGAACAATCACAGGTACTTTAATAGGTGCTCTTATTATAGGTGTACTTAATAATGGATTAAACCTTATGAATGTATCACCATTCTATCAATCAATAGTAAAAGGTTTAGTTATATTAATAGCAGTACTTTTAGATAAAAAGAGCAGAAAAAATTAAGAAGCTTAAGAGGTGAGTTTTATGCATATAAATAAAAAGATATTTTCAGTTGGATTAATACTCATGATGCTTATGACTTCATTTATGGGATGTACAAAGAACAATAAACCTAAAATAGGTATGGTTGTATCAACACTTAATAACCCATTCTTTGTAAATATGAAAGATGGAGCAGAAAAAGAGGCAGAAAAATTAGGGTATGATTTAGTAGTATTAGATTCTCAAAATGATCCAGCAAAGGAAAGAGCAAATGTAGAGGATTTAGTACAATTAGGAGTTATTGCCTTACTTATAAATCCAACAGATAGTGATGCTGTAGTTAAGACTGTTGAGGTAGCTAATAAGAGTAATATTCCAGTAATAACATTAGATAGACAAGCTAATGGTGGAAAAATAACAAGCCATATAGCTTCAGATAATATAAAAGGTGGAGAAATGGCTGCTGAGTATGTATTAGATAAATTCAAAGATGAAAAAGGACCAATAAATGTAGTTGAGATACAAGGTATTCCAGGTGCATCAGCTACTAGAGATAGGGGAGAAGGATTCCATAATATAATGGATAAAAATGATAAATTTAACTTTGTTTCAATACAAGCTGCTGATTTTGATAGACAAAAAGGCCTTCAAGTTATGGAAAATATAATACAAGCTAATCCTAATATACAAGTTGTATTTGCTCACAATGATGAAATGGCTTTAGGGGCAGTTAAAGCAATTAAGGCTAGTGGAATAAATGCATTAGTTATAGGATTCGATGGAAATGATGATGCTAAAGATTCCATAGATGCTAATGAAATGACAGCTACAATAGCTCAACAACCAGATTTAATTGGAGCATTAGGAGTAGAATTAGCTAATAAGATATATAAGGGTGAAAGCATTAAAGATAAAATAGCAGCAGACCTTAAGGTATATACTAAATAATTAGTAAAATTTCAGATTTGTTTTGATTAATAATATTAAATAATGCTTGTATATGCTAAATAGTAGGGGTATAGGTAGTCATAATATGGTATAATTACTGTTGTTATAAAAGGAAGCGGACAAGAGGTGTTGCGTAAAATGGGAAAAACTACATTACTAGACATAGCTAAAGCAGTAAATGTATCAAAGACCACTGTATCTATGGTGTTAAATAATAAAGAAATAAATGTTTCAAAAGAAACTAGAGAAAAAATATTTAAAGCTGCAAAAGATATGAATTATATACCAAATTCATTAGCTAGAAGCCTAAGTACTAAAAAGAGTTATACTTTAGGTATGATAATACCAGATATTCAAAACCCCTTTTTCTCAGAAATGGCAAAGGCCATAGAAATTGAAAGTGAAAAGCATGGTTATAGTATTATTTTGTGCAACACTCTCAATGAAAAAAAGAAGGAAGAGGAATACTTAAAACTTTTAATTAGTAAATTAGTAGATGGTGTTATAATAGCAGCCTGTGGTGATGGTAAAGAGTGGATTAAAATTCTAAAAAATAATAAGATTCCTTTTGTTATGATTGATAGAATGGTTTCAGATGAAAAAAATGCTAATGGTGTATTTTGTGATAACAAGAAAGGTGTTGAATTAGGGGTAAATTACTTAGTTAATAAAGGTAAGAAGCATATTGCCTTTGTTACAGGAAAGGCTAATTTAGAAATAGCTAATTTAAGACTAGAAGGTTTCAAAAATACGGCAAAGAGCTTAGGAATATCTAGTGAGACCATAATAGAAGAATCTGATTTCTCTATGGAAGGTGGAATAAATGCCACAGAGAGAATAATTAAAAATAATAAAAAGGTAGATGCAATTTTTTATAGTAGTGATGTTATGGCAATTGGAGGTATGAAATACTTAATAAGAAACGGATATAAAATACCTGAAGATATAAGCATATTAGGTTATGATAATATAAACATTTGTTCTTATATGGAGCCAGAATTAACTACCATAGCTCAACCAATATATAAAATTGGGGAATCTTCTTGTAAACTACTTATGGATTTAATAAACAATAAATCTTTAAAAAGCAAAATAATAAATTTAGAGCCTTCTTTAGTAGAGAGGGGAACAGTAAAATAATTAAATGAGGTTGTGTCAAAAGTTAATAATAAGACTTACAAACATATTCCGAGAATTACTAGATTTCGCTAAGAATTTATAATCATTACTCCGAAGATATTACTAAAGCTTCGAAACTTGCTTCGCTTCGAACAGTCTCAGCTTTTTAACGTAATATCTTCTCCGTAATAATTTAAATTCTA
>NZ_BAAABF010000002.1:0-488299 GCF_054767895.1 Clostridium sp. CTA-17 | reverse complement strand
TAGATTTCGCTAAGAATTTATAATCATTACTCCGAAGATATTACTAAAGCTTCGAAACTTGCTTCGCTTCGAACAGTCTCAGCTTTTTAACGTAATATCTTCTCCGTAATAATTTAAATTCTAAAGCTCATCTAGATATTCTCTTCATAATGTTTGTAAGTTTTATTTTTTATATTTTGATACAGTCCCTTAATGATTTTCGAACTTAATCCTCATTATTTTTTCTACTTTTTATTAAGGCTTTAAAATTCATTCCAAACTCATGAATATATAGAATTACTCCTATTGCTGCTGGTAATATGAAATAACTTATCCTATAAAGTATTATTACTAAAAAAGTTTGTTCTATAGGTATTCCCCAAGATTTAAAACCTTCTATAAATGTTAAATCAAAGGTACCAAGACCTCCAGGTATCATACTTACTATCCCAATAGCTGTAGCTCTTACATAAACATAAAAATATTCTGTAAGTTTTATATGAGCCCCTGTAATAGCTAATATTAAATATATAAGTAGCATATTTAAAGTCCACTCTACAAAGGATATTCCTACAACTTTTAAGGTAAATCCTTCTTCATCCTTTTTCTTTTTATAGTTATATAATGAATTTATAATAACCAAAGGAGCATAGGCAGCAACTCCGTATACTACATATTTTATAATCCCTAAATTCTTTATATCCTTAAATTCTAAGAGAATATAAATTATGCATAATACAGATAATCCAGTTAAGTTTAAAAATATAATCTTTCCAATTTCCCTTAATAACTTCTTTTTATCCTTAACATGACTTCCATAAAAATATTGCTTAAAAGCTAAGGAGGTAGCCCCTCCAAATCCAAGTAAACTTGCAATTGAACTTGCTATCCAAGAATATTTATATAATTTTATATTGTTAATATCTATTCCAACATTCTTTTTCAAAATAAAATCATAAATAGATAAAGGCATATATGCAATAATACCAGCTATAGCAATTAGAGTTAGCTGTAGAAAATGCAATCTATCCCTATACATATTAAAATAGTTCATATTAAATTCTTTAAACATATTTTTAAATCCAAAGGCTACTAAAACTAATACTACTGCTATAAAAGTTATCTTTAAAAAAAGCTTAACTTTATTATTTAATTTAATCTTCAAATCTTTTCTCTCCTTTGTATTTGTTAACACATCATTAATATTATTTTACATTAAATTAAATAAAATTCAAAATTAAAAGCGATTTAAAATTTTTTTAAATCGCTTTTATTAATATAAAATTATAATATAAAAACTTTTATACTTTCATCTTATTCCTAAAACCGTTTACACAATTAAAAGACTCCTCTATATTTAAAAATACATTTTTTAAACGCTCTGAGTTTATTACCACATATTTTGATTTATTACTACTACCTAAAATTGAATCATTAGGATATTCAACTATGTATTTCTCTTCATCTATACTATTATTATTTATAACAATTACATCATTGTTACTTAAAAAAATATATAATTTCCTATCACTATCAGTTATTGGTGCAAAGCTCTTTTTTTCCTTAATATCACTTTCATTTAAAATACTTACTATCTCTTCAATACTCTTCTTCTCTAGATCCTTAGGTACATTGTGGTAATTTTCACTTCTTTCTTTATTCATATAGTATTTCATTGCTACTACTTCACTTTCCTTCACCTTAAATGAAGTATCTTCTTTAATAAAAATAGAAACAAGAACTCCAAGAATAAGCATTATAATAGCTATAGGGAAGATTATCTTTTTCCCCACAAAATTACCCCCTATCTATTTATGTTCATATACAATTATATAATACAACATTTTTTTACAATTTTAAAGATAACATGCATAAGTGGGTTTATTTCCTTCATAACTGGACATTTAATTCTTTAAAATTAAATATAGATAAAAAAGAAGCAAAAGATATATTAAGTATATCTTTTACTTCTTTTACTATTATTTAAATAATCAACTAAAGTTATTTTATTAAAATTATTTGATTCTACGTTTTTTAGATTTAAATACATATTATTTAAGATTTCACTTTGATCTTCTACTGAAAATAACTTCCCATAATCACTTTCAAAATTAGAATATATATTCTCCTCTAATCTTTCTTTCAAGTTTAAAATTAATCCCTCTATACTTTTAATATACTCTTCCTTAAATAAATCTAAGGCATATAAAAGTTCTATTTCCATTTTATTTTCTATATTTTCATGTCCTATGAATTTTTCTATATCCATTAAAATTTTATTTTTCAAAAATCCTTTATTTAAAAATTCTATTAACTTAAAAAATCGCTTATTTAATGAAGTATAATCAACCTTTTCACATTTATAAGAATCATGCCTCTCTGATTCTCTTATTCCTAATTTATTTAAACTTTCAAAAAAACTCCCATGGATTATTTCTTCATATTTTGTATAAATATTAAATATTTCCTCATTTACAGCACTTAATTCTAAAATATCATTCTTTATTATATCTACTACTTCTAAATTAATATCTTCCTTTGAAGTTAATTTTATTTCCTTTAATACTACTCTGCTTTTTAAATTAATATTTTCTTTAATTCTTTTAGAAGAACTTTCTAGGCAATTTCTTAATTCTTCTAAGAATTTTTCTTTTAAATCCTTACATTGAATTCCAAAATCAATTCTTAACTGATTATGATATAAATAACCCTTATTTAACTCTTCATTATACTCTTTAATAGCTTCTAATAGTTTGTACTTTAAATTTAATAGAATTTCATCTATTAATTCATCTTCTAAACCATTAAAATTATCTTTGCTTATAGAGTTAATTTTTATATCTATCTCCTTAAATTCTCTTTTTGCTTTCCTTAAAAAAGAATTTATTTTATTATGCTCCCTATTGCTACTTGCACATTTTTCTAAGGATTCTAATTCTATTTTTAAATCCTTTATATATTCTCTTAACTTTAAAGTCATTATTAATAGTTTATTTTCCTTTTCATATTCTTTTATATGCCTATATAGCTTTAAAAACTTCTCATTTAAACTCTGTGAATTATAAAAAAACTTATTTTCCTCTTTATCTTTAGAAACTTTTACTTCATATTCTTTAACTAACATGGTTTTCTCCTAAAATAAAACTGCTAAAATGCCTACAATTACTATACTAACTACTAAAAAGTAATATTTTTTATCTAATTCACTTTTTAATTCTTCATGAAAAAACGGTTCCTCAGGTCCCTTATTCATATTAGATATTTTTCTATCTAAATTATTAACTCTCTCTCCAATCCTTCTTATGGCATCTATTACATCAACATTATACTTCTCTATGGCACTATTTAATAATTCCATAGAGTTATTCATATTAGTATTTCCTTCTTCTAAAAGGTCCTTTATTTCATTAAACTCTAACTTAATATTATAATTTATCTCCTCAAGACCCTCTCCCATATATTCTTTAAAGCCTAAGAAATTGTCTCTAATTTCACTTTTATCTACCTTTAACCTATTTTCTAATTTATTGACACAGTTCATAACTCTTAAGCATTCACCTTTTAGCATTTTATCCATCTCTTCAATTTTTTCTATATGCTCCTTAGCTATGTGGTTGCTTGTCCTTATCTTTTCATTTAATTCTATGCCTATTCTTTGTAAAGAAGCTACATTTTGAAGCCCTTCTTCTTCTGATAATTCTCCTATATTTTTATTTATTCCCTCTACTTGCTCCTTTAACTTTTCTATTTCATCATAGGTTTCCTTTGCCTTCTCTTTTAATTCGTAAATGTTTTCTCTTGACTTGATAGATACTTCTTCTATATTATTTAAAAATTCATTAGCTTTTTTCTCAAAGGCCTCTTCCCCTTGCTGAACCCCTAAATTAAAGTCTGCTATAGATTCATCTAATATTATCTTTAAATTATTTTGTAAACTTATTAAGTTATTCCTATTTATTGTAGCAGTTTTTTCTGAAGTACTTGTAAGGGTCTTTATTAAATTTTCTTCCGTAAGTTTTAAATCCCTATAAATAGATTTGTCAAAGACTGATTTACTTATTTCTGAAACTAATTCATTAAATTCATCTATTAAGTTATCTTCATTCCTATTCTCCATAACTTCCTCCTAACCCACTACCTAATATGAGTTTATATACCATAAAACTTCATTTATTACTAAATCTCTTCATCAAAAGTCATAAAATTCAAGCTCTCTTTATAATAATTATACTTTATTTACCATATATGTAAATACTTAAAGGTGCCTATTTTAAATAATTTACTTTTTATTTATGTATTCCTAACTTTATAAAATTTCATTAAAAAAACAGCCCTATTTTAGGGCTTAATCTAAAATAGGGCAAAAAAAATAAGAGGCTTATAAAAAGTTAATAATAAAAGCTACAAACATATTCAGAGAATTACTAGATTTCGCTAAGAATTTATAATCATTACTGCGAACATATTACTAAAGCTTCGAAACTAGCTTCGCTTCGAATAGTCTCAGCTTTTTAACGTAATATCTTCTCCGTAATAATTTAAATTCTAAAGCTCATCTAGATATTCTCTTCATACTTTTTGTAGCTTTTATTAAAACTTATTTTTATATAACCTCTTATATATTAGTTATCTGAAAATTTAGCTAAAAGATTTAGTATTTCAGTGTATAACCATATTAAAGTTACCATTAATCCAAAAGCTCCATACCATTCCATGTACTTTGGATATCCATATTGTGAAGCTTTTAGTATGAAATCATAGTCCATTATTAAACTTGCTGTAGCAATTGCAACAACAAATAGGCTAAATCCTATACCAATTATTCCTGAACCATATATAGGTAAAGTTATTCCAAAGAAACTAAGTACCATTCCTAATAAGTAAATAGCTCCAATTGATATTATAGCTATGAAAACTCCTCTGCTAATTCTTCCAGCTATATCTGGAGTTCTTCTATATATAAGTACTGTAGCAACTAAGCATATTATTGTTAAAAGCATAGCTGGGAATACTATTCCAGGAAACATACTTTCAAAGTATCTTGATATAGAACCTAAAAGAACACCTTCAAAAGCGGCATAGAAAACTGCTGTAAACTGTGCAATCTTTGGTATGAATGATGTTACTAGTCCTAAAATTAATGATCCTCCTAGTGAAACCACTAAAGCACTTTTATAATTCACATCTGGATTTTGAAAAGCTATCCAACTATAAACAAAAGCAACACCTAAAATAGCTGTCATTATTAATATTTTTACTATAGTTCCTCCAACAGTCATGGTTGTTCCATCACTAACAGCCTTTTCAAACCCAGCTGCTAATGCAGGATTTGATTCTCTTCTCATGTTTCTACCTCCTATACAAATGTAAGTAATTTATTATAGTTTAAATTATAAAGTCAAAGTATGTCAAATCTGTTTCATTTATGGCTAAAATGCAAATTAATATTAATTTAATGATTAAATTTAATTTTATATAGTATCTCATTCCTTTGTTTATTATAATCATAATATTTCTTTATTTAATATTAATCCTCATCTAAATCATTCCAACTGTGTAAACAATGACTCCAAAGATGCTCCTTTACTATATTTCTACTTTTACATTTTGGACATTCTTTATTTTCCTTAAAAAATAAAATTCTTTTTAACATTCCTATGTTAAAAGTATTCCCACAATTAATACAAATAAAACCATAGGTGCTTAATATCCAAAGTCTAAATAAAAATATTTCTAAAAATACATAAATTAAAAATAAAATAAAACTAAATAAATTCATAGGTATTAATTTATAGGCAATTATGGCTGTTGAAATTACTATAAGGCTAAAAATTAATAGAGTTAATTTATTTTTTTTAAATTTCATATGAAACTCTTCCTTAAGAATTGCTTAGATATTCTCTACTCTTTTTTTCTTAAATAAGAATCAATGGACTTTGCAGCTTTTTTTCCTGCTCCCATAGCAAGAATAACTGTAGCTGCTCCTGTAACAGCATCTCCTCCTGCATAAATTCCCTTTAAGGAAGTACTTAAACTTTCTTCATCTACAAGGAGACATCCTCTCTTATTTGTCTTTAATCCCTTTGTGGCATTGGATATTAGTGGATTAGGTGAAGTTCCTAAGGACATTATTACACTATCTACATCCATAATAAACTCTGAATTTTCAATTGCAATTGGTCTTCTTCTTCCTGAAGAATCCTCCTCTCCAAGTTTCATCCTTATGCACTTTATACCCTTTACCCAACCTTTTTCATCAGTTAAAATTTCAGTAGGATTAGTTAAAACATCTAAAATAACTCCCTCTTCCTTAGCATGATGAACTTCTTCTAATCTAGCTGGTAACTCCTTTTCACTTCTTCTATAAATTATGTGAGTTTCTGCTCCTAATCTTAAGGAAGTTCTAGCTGCATCCATAGCAACATTTCCTCCACCGACTACAGCAACCTTTTTTCCTAAATTTAAAGGAGTATGGCTTTCATTTTTAAAAGCCTTCATAAGATTTACCCTAGTTAAAACTTCATTGGCTGAAAAAACTCCATTGGCATTTTCCCCTTTAATCCCCATGAATTTTGGAAGACCTGCTCCAGAACCTATAAAGACAGCCTTAAATCCTTCATTTTCTATTAATTCATCAATGTCCACAGTTTTTCCTACAACAACATTATTTTCTATTTTAACTCCTAGTTTTTTTATTTCTTCTATTTCATATTTAACTACATCCTTCTTTGGTAATCTAAACTCTGGAATTCCATAAACTAAAACGCCTCCAGATTCATGTAATGCTTCAAAAATAGTTACTCTATATCCTAGTTTAGCCAATTCTCCTGCACAGGTTAAGCCAGCAGGGCCACTTCCAATAACAGCCACCTTTTCTAAAGTCTTATCACTCTTTTTTAAAGAGCTTAATTTATTATTTCTTGCAAAGTCTGCTATGAATCTTTCTAGTTGTCCAATAGCTAATGGCTCTCCTTTTATTCCTAAAACACACTTTCCTTCACATTGAGATTCTTGTGGACAAACTCTGCCACATACAGCAGGTAAAGCATTATATTTTGACAACTCTTCAAAAGAAGCAGAAAAATCTCCTTTTTTTATGAAAGATATAAAACTTGGTATATTTACAGAAACAGGACATCCTTCCATACACTTAGGATTTTTACACCCTAAACATCTATTTGCCTCTTCAATAGCCTCTTCTTCTCCATATCCTAGGGAAACCTCCTTAAAGTTTTTCCCTCTTTCTATTGGATCTTGCTCCCTAGATTTAACTCTTTTCTTTTTTAAATTACTCATTTTTCAAATCACCTCTACATCCACATCCACCATGACTATGGGTATTTCCCTCTTTAAGTTTTAAGAAAGCTCTTCCCTCTTCTGTTTTGTAGATAGCTTGTCTTCTAATAGATTCATCAAAATCTACTAAATGACCATTAAATTCTGGTCCATCAACACAAGCAAACTTAACTTTTCCTCCAACTGTAACCCTACAAGCACCACACATTCCAGTTCCATCAACCATTATGGGATTTAAACTTACAGTGGTAGGAATATTTAATTTCTTTGTAAGTTCACACATAAACTTCATCATTATCATTGGTCCAATTACAATTGCTCTATTATAATTTATACTCTTATTTCTCACTAAATCTTCTAAAAGTTCAGTTACTCTCCCCTTAAATCCATAACTTCCATCATCAGTAGCTATATATAGATTTTTAGAAACCTCCCTAAGCTCCTTTTCAAATATTAATAAATCCTTATTTCTAGCTCCAACTATAACATCTGCTAAAATTCCATGGTTATATAGCCACTTTACTTGAGGATATACAGGTGCAGCTCCAACTCCACCAGCTACAAATAATATTCTTTCCTTTTTTAACTCCTCTAAATCTTCATATATAAAGTCACTTTCCCTTCCTAAAGGGCCAAGAAAATCATGTATATAGTCACCTTCATTGTATTTTCCAAGTTCTAAGGTGCTAGCCCCAAGACCTTGAACAACAATGGTTACACTTTTATCTTCCTTATTATAGTCAGCTATGGTTAAAGGAATTCTTTCTCCCTCTTCATCTGTTCTAAGTATTATAAATTGACCTGGCTTAGCCTTATTAGCTACTCTAGGTGCTTCTATCTTCATTAAATAAACAGAGTCATTTAAATATCTTTTTTCTAAAATTTTAAACATCTAACTAAACCTCTCCAAAAATATTTTATTCTCCCACCTAAAAAAACAGGATTGTATCAAAGAACTCATAAAATTTATAACTTTTATCTTTGAGTTTTAACACAATCCTCTTATCTATACTTTATATATCTCTCTGATTTATATTTTTCCTAAAAAGATAATCTTCTCTTCTTTAAAAATCCACATCACTGCCGTAATATGCACAAGTATATATTTTTTCCATAGTTTCATCATCAACTTCCCTTGGATTTGATCCTGTGCATGGATCTAAAACAGCATTATGAGCTATAAATTTAAGATTAGCTTTAAATTCATTCTCATCTATTCCATACTCTTTCATTGATGAAGGTATATTTAGTTCCTTATTAAACTTATTTATTAAATCTACTAAGGCATCTGTTAGCTCTCTTTCACTTTCTCCCTTTAATCCAATATGTCTTGCAATTTGTGCATATCTATCTTCACAAGCTTTTCTATTATATTTAATTACATATGGCAAGAAGATAGCATTAGCACATCCATGTGGTATATGGAATACTGCCCCTACCTTGTGAGCCATAGAATGTACTATTCCTAAAAGAGCATTAGAGAAGGCCATTCCTGCTAAACATTGAGCCTCATGCATTTCTCCCCTAGCTTCCATATCTCCCTTAAAGGAATTTACTAAATGCATATTAACCATTTCAATTGCCTTTAAAGCTAAAGGATCTGTAAAGTTTGATCTTAAACTTGCAGTATAAGCCTCAATAGCATGAGTTAAGGCATCCATTCCTGTATGAGCTACTAACTTCTCTGGCATAGTTTCTGCTAAGCTAGGATCAACAATAGCTATATCTGGAGTTATTTCAAAGTCTGCTAAAGGATATTTTATCTTAGCCTTATAATCAGTTATTACTGAAAAGGCAGTTACCTCTGTAGCAGTTCCAGAAGTTGATGGAATAGCTACAAATTTTGCTTTTCTTCTAAGCTTAGGTAATCCAAAAGGAACAATAGCCTTTTCAAAAGTAAAATCAGGATACTCGTAGAAAATCCACATAGCCTTTGCTGCATCAATAGGTGAACCTCCTCCTATGGAAACTATCCAGTCTGGTTCAAAGGCTTCCATTTCCTTTGCACCCTTCATAACAGTTTCTACTGATGGATCTGGTTCTACTCCCTCAAAAACCTTTGTTTCCATTCCAGCTTCCTTTAAATAACTTAAAACCTTATCTAAAAAGCCAAATCTTTTCATTGATCCGCCACCAATAACTATAAAAGCCTTTTTACCTTCTAAACTCTTTAACACCTCTAAAGAATCTTTTCCATGATATACGTCCCTTGGTAAAGTAAATCTTGCCATACTAATAATTCCTCCCAAAATAATATATTCTTAACAAAAAACAAAGTAGATTATATAAACTATAATCTACTTTACATTTTATTTATTATTATTTAATTTTATTCCTAAATCCTATTTATTTTCTTTTTTCCACTCATCTAATTGTCTTTGTAACTCAACTTTTATATCTTCTAGACCTGAATCATATAGCTTCTTATTTAACTTTTCTAAAGTCTCTTCAGTATCTACTGAACCAGTATATAAAGGTTTAATAAACTCTTCAAAAGCATTACTTACAGCTGACATTTGAGTTACAACTTTTTCTGTATCAAATTTAAATCCTAATATAGTTGAAGTTTTAGCCTTTTGGTTAAATTCCTCAAAAGCATCCCACTTATCTACTGGGTCACTATCTAAAACATAAGTATCAAATAAGTTTCCATAAGCCCAACTTGTAACACTATATGGTCCATTTGGATCTCTCTTTATTTGATTATCACTAACCTTTTCATAGTGAGTTCCCTCTATTCCAAACATTAATAGATTTCTTAATGTAGAATCTTTATTTACTAAGTTTATAAGTTCCATAGCCTTTTCTGGATGCTTAGATGTTGCTGATATAGCAGTCATAGCACCTGTAGTTGATGCATTTGTAACATATGAGGAAACTATTGATGAAGTTACAACCTCTCTACCTAAAGATTGACTCCATCCATTTTCAGCATATGGTTGTCCATCAGCCTTCCACACAAATCTCTTAACTTCATTTTTCATATTACTAACTGCTGCATCTTGATTTATATATCCTTTTTCATAGAATTCTCTTAATTTAGTGAAAAGATGTTTTAGCTCCTCTGTTTCATACATATTTTTAACTGTTAAGCTTTCATCATCATAGAAAATACCTAAGCCTGATGTTATATCCTCTATACCTTCTATAGGAATTCCATCTCCTTGAGTATAGAATGGAACAAAATCTGGTTCCTTTTCTTTTATAAGTGCAAGCCATGGTTCTAAATCATCAACGGAATGAATATCTTGGTAAGGAATATCATATTTCTCAACAAGTTCCTTATCAAATACCCACATAGGTGCTCCTGCTATTTCCTTTTGGTTTGGCACTGCATATATGTTTCCATCAACTTCTGCACCCTTCCAAAGTCTTTCATCAATAACATTCTTAAGATCTTTTCCATGACTATCTATAAGATCATTTAACTCTAAGAAAGCTCCCTTTCTTGCATTATCTAAGTATGGGAAAGCCCATGAACATGTAAATGCTAAATCATATTCTTCTCCTGAGTTAGCTATTACGTTCATTTTTTGACTATAATCACCAAAGTCAATATGTTTTATGTCTACAGTAGCATTTATTTTATCCTTTATATACTTATTTACTTCCTCCTCAACTAATTCTCCATCATTTTGTGGTTTACCGATTACATACCATACTAAGTTTACTGGTTCTTCTCCTTCTCCACCACCAGATGAAGCACTCCCCCCAGAGCCACATCCAGCTAAGATAGAAGATGTTCCAATTATTCCTCCTAATAATAAAGCGATCAGTTTTTTGTTTTTAAGCATTTTTCTTTTCCCCCTTAAATCAAACTAATAAGTCCTCATTATATATATATTGTATAAATCACTTTCTTATTCTTCTTTTTTCAACGTTTAACAAAACGTTTACAGAGAAATTTAATCAAAAGATTATAAAAGTGCTAACTTATTCTTTATTTTTGTAACCATTTCTTTTCATTTAAGACATAATTGCGTAACCTCTACGGATTAAATTAATATTATTATTTATATAACAGTTTTAACTCCTTATACCCTTAAATATTGCATGTATGGGCATGTATCAAAAATTATTTTGATACATGCTCCTCTATTTTAAATAAATTTTTTCCTTTCTTACCTATAACATTTCTTAAATTCACTGATTATTTTTTTAATTTTAAGTATTATCTTAAGAATTTTATTGTTTTTCTTATTTTAATTATCATTTACGAGTATTTCATTTAAAATAAAATATAAAAACCATAAATAAAGTTCTACTCCTAAATTCAAGTTAAAATTACATTCACAATTATTCCATTATTTATTAACATTTCTAATTATGGTATAATTACATGGAAAATTTAAGTATTATACACTATTTTAAACTTAAGAAAATAGGAGATGATTTTTATGGCTGTAGCAATAGTTCAACAACAGCAACAACCAAATGATAAGATTAATATTGAATTGTCTAATTCTAATGTTGCTGTAGTAAAAAGTAAAAAAGAAACTAATCCCCCTATAAAAGATGAAAAACAATCAAAGGATAAAGATAATTTAAAATCTGATAAAAAAACCGAGCCTAACGTTGAAGAAAAAAAGCAAGATAAAGGTAACTCAAAGGAAGAAAATAAAGCTCAGGTAAAAACTGAACCTAAAGTTAAAGAGGATAAAGACACAAAGAAAAGTTCTGATGAAATTAAAGAAGAGGTAAAAAATCAAAAACCTGTTATAAAAGAAGTAAAATTACCTGTTGAAAAAGATTCAAAGAATTCTTCTGAAAATTTATCTAATAACTCAAGTGACTTTGCTTCAGATGTCAATAGAAGATTATATGAATATGAAAGTGTTAGAAGTAATCAATCTAATGCAATGAATGAAGCTATTCGTCTACATAATGGTGACCCTAGCAACACTTGTGTTTTCTTCCAAGGTGCTTGTTTAAGAGCAATAGGCGTACCTGTTCCAAGTCATATTGGATACACTTCTAACCTTTGGAACTGGCTAGAAAATAATAATTGGGAAATGCATAGAGATTTTTCAAATATCCAAAAAGGAGATATTATCTTTGCAGGTGAATATCACACAATGTGTTTTATGGGTTGGAAGGATAAAGCAAAGGGGATTGCCTATGTAATGGGAAATGAAGCCTATACCTATGGAGATGCCTATGCTCATCGTAATTTAAATGGACAAGCTCCTACTAAAGAAAATGGATGGAATAGACAGTATAGAGCTACAAGATACTATAAATATAAAGGAAATTCTTCAAAAAACAATTCTGACATTGTAAAAACAAACATTGTAACATCAAAACCTGTTAGCTCAAAGGATCATAAATATACAGTTGAAGCCTTAAAGGGTACTGTAACAGCTAAGCAAGATGTTTATATTAATGAAAAACCATTTCCTACTACTGAAGGAATTAAGCCTGTAGGACTAGCTAATGGCGGAGATAAACTAACTGTAACTGGTAGAGCCTCAAATGGATGGTATGAAGTTCTTTATAATGGCCAAAAAGCTTACATAAGTCATAGATATACTGACTTCTTAGAAGAAAAAGAATCTCCATCTAAGTCATCTGAATCTATTACTCCTCTTGGCGTAGTTAAAACTAATACTTCAGATAAAAAATCTGATTCTAAAGAAGATAATAAAAAAGTAGAAAGTTCTCTTAAAGATAAGGATGAAAAGGTGAACAAGGGAGCTGAATCTACTGAGGGTAAAAATGTAACTGAGTCTAAGGATAAAGCTACTAATAAAGTTGAATCAAATAAAACTGAACAAGCTAAGCCTTCTGAATCTAGTAAGCCAGTTGAAGAAACTAAAAAAGAGGAATCAAGTAAGCCTTCTGAAACAGTTACAAAAACTGCCTTTATAAAGGCTAATGGTGGCTTATGGCTACATTCTAGCAAAGATACTTCATACTCTTCTAGAGTAACCCTAATGAGTAATGGAGCTAAGGTTAATGTTTTAGAGGAAGATAACTCTTGGTTTAAGGTTGACTATAATGGAAATACTGGTTGGTGTTCAAGAAACTATGTAACTAATCCAGTTACTTCTGAAAGTTCAACTAATAAAAAAGTAGAAGAAAATAAATCTACAGAACCTAAGAAAACTATGGAAGAAAATAAACCTAAGAAAGAAGCTGAAACAAGCAAAGCAGCCTTAACAATTGTTAAAACTGCTTCTGTAAAAGCTAATGGTGGACTATGGTTACACTCTTCTAAGGATTCATACATCTCTTCTAGATTAGCAATTATGGACAAGGGTGAAAAAGTCACAATCCTAGAAGAAAGTGGAGATTGGTTTAAGGTTAATTACAATGGTAAAACTGGCTTCTGTGCAAGTAAATATTTAAGTGAACCTACTACTTATGAAAAACAATCTGAATCTAATAAAATAGAGGAAGTTAAAAAAGATACTCCTAGTAAGGCTGTAGAAAGTAAACCTACAGAACCTAAGAAAGTTACAGAAGAAAATAAACCTGTTTTAACAAATATTAAGAGGGCTTCTGTAAAGGCAAATGGTGGTTTATGGCTACACTCTACTAAGGATTCCTATGCATCTTCTAGAATTACCATAATGAGTAATGGAGAAAAGGTTGATATTTTAGATGAAAGCGGTTCTTGGTACAAGGTTAACTATAATGGAACTATGGGTTGGTGCTCAAGCCAATTTTTAAGTAACCCAACTGTTATCTCTCAAAGCTCACAAAGTAAGCATGTAGAGGAAAATAAACCAGTTTATGAAAACAAAACTGTTGAAGTAAGTAAGCCAGTTACTAGTACAGTAAAAACAGCTTACATAAAAGCAAATGGAGGTTTATGGTTACACTCCTCTAAAGATTCCTATGCTTCTTCTAGAATAAGCATAATGATCAAAGGATCAAAGGTAAGAGTTTTAGAAGAAAGTGGTTCTTGGTTTAAAGTTGACCACAATGGAAATATAGGTTGGTGTTCAAGTGAGTTCCTAACTAATCCAGTAACATCACAAAGTAATACTGTGGAAGAAAATAAACCAGTTCATCTAGTTCAATCGAATACTAGTGAGGTTTCATTAAGATCAGCCCATGTAAAAGCTAATGGAGGATTGTGGCTACACTCATCTAAAGACTCCTCTACTTCATCTAGATTAACTGTAATGGGTAATGGTCATAAGGTTGAAATCTTAGAAGAAAGTGGTTCTTGGTACAAAGTTAGATATAATGGAAACATAGGTTGGTGTGCTAAAGAATTTATAGCTTAAAGAAAATTTGAACTTATAAAATTAATCATAGGGTAATTTAGATATTTTCTTACTTCTAATACCCTAAAATAAAGACTATAAAATATATCTTTAAAGGCTCATAATTTAAAAATTCTCTTTAAATTATGGGCCCATTTTCTCTCTAAAAACAAAAAACTTTTAAAAAAAACTAATCTCCGCCAACTTTTATTCCATATATATATAAATCCTAGAACCCTTGATATATTTAATTTTTCCCACACTATGCCAAGTAGCCAACATTTTTCACTCCTTATATATATAGTATTTAATATTTTTAATCTTTTATTATCATATACATTAGAGTAAAAAAAATTTGTCATAGCATTGACACTACTAAAACTCACTGAATTTTAATATGGAATAAACTCTGGCATAGTTTAATAGCACTATAAAAAATAAAAACCCATTAAACTTCTAATTCAACATTATATATTTCCTTATTGCTTATTGCTAATTCTTTCTCTACAACATATGCCTTCTCTATATCATAAAAAACATTTCTATGCTCCTTTAAAAACTTCTTGTTTCCCTCTTCAATATTAATTAAAATATCCTTATTTATGTTTAATAGCTCCTGCTCCTTTTCTGAGAGTCTTTTAGATATTATAATTTCTCCATTATCCTGAAAACTTATTAAATGCTTATCAAACAAGGAATCATGATTTGGGCATAGTAAAAATCCATTAAAGGGATTTAGCTTTTCCTCTGGTGTACTTTTACTCCAAGGTTTTATATGGCTTGCTATTAAAAGCTCCTTGTGAGCTAGTCCACAAATTTTACACTTACACTCTCTTTTAAATAGTGCTTCTCTAAATTTGTTTTGATTTTTTCTAGCCTTAACAATCCTCTCTATGACTTCTCCCACTTCATTTATTTCTTCTATGGTTTTATTTTCAACATCTATTTCTAGTCTTTCTAACTCACAAAGAACATCATGACTATATTTAGTTCTCATTTCCACATCATATTTTATGGATGTTTCCTTTGTAAATTTTAATCTAGGCACTCTTACACTAAGCTCTTTAGAATCTTCAAAGTCATTTATTTCATTTTTAAAAACTTCCTTCATTTTAGGTATTAACTTTGGCCAATTCATTCGTATTCTTCCTTTAATTTCACCTTCTATTTCAGCTTCAAAGGCTTCCCCTTTATATATAAGAGTTATTTTCTTCTTATCTCCATATTTAATATCTTCGCATTCAAAAACCTTTCTAACTTTTATTGGAATATGGCTTCCCCTCTTAAATGAGGATTTATCTAAATCCTTTATGGCAAATTTATTCTCAATATCATCATATTCCCATGATTTAATTCTATTCAAAGCAATTCTTCCCCCACTCATTAAAATAATCTATGTTTCTATAAATTTATATTTACAAGTTATCTTAATTAAAACAACTAAAAACTATATTACCACTTCTTAATCAACATTCTATAATTATACAATATTTATTATTTTATGTAATTATAACAGATAAAATTTTTAACATAAAATTCTATTTTAAATGAGTTTTCCTTTTAAATAGCTAAAAAATTAAGAGATATAGAAAATTTCTATATCTCTTGTATTAAAGCCAAAAATTTTTATTTAAAACTAAGTCATAACTTTTAAATGTAATACTATAAATTATCTACAGCGTACTTAGCTTCTTCTTCTGTAAATTTTTCTCCGTATTCTGAAACTAATTGATCATATATTGCACTTGGAGACATTGCCATAGTCTCTTGATATACTTTTGCTTTTTTTAATGCATTTTCTTTCCAATTTGCATCTAAATTATCTACAGCATATTTAGCCTCTTCTTCTGTAAATTTCTCTCCGTACTCAGATGTTAATTGATCATATAGCCCCGCTTTAGACATACTCATAGTATCACTATATGTCTTTGCTTTTTTCAAGGCATTTTTGTTCCAATCTGCTTCTAAATTATCCATAGCATATTGAGCTGCTTCATCAGAAAATTTCTCTCCATACTCTGATGTTAATTGGTCATATAATCCTTCTTTAGACATACTCATAGTATCACTATATACCTTTGCTTTTCTTAATGCAGACTTATATTCTTTTGGAACTTCTTCTACCTTTTCTTCTTTTTCCTCTACTTTTTCTTCATTCTCTTTAACCAAAACATCTTTTTCTTCGCCTTGATTATTACTAATTTCTTTATCTTGATTTTGCTCCACTTCACTTATAGTTTTATTGTTAGCAACTGTTGAATCCTCATAACTTGATTCTCCTACAGTTCCAAGTATTATAATTATTGCTAATACTATAAACCATGGTCTTTTATATATTGCTTTTTTATTTTTCGCCCCACATTCAGGACAAGATTTAGCATTAGATGCTATTTCTTTAGAGCAAACTTTACATTTTTTCATCTTTGACATTTCAAATTTCCCCTTTAAATTAGATGTTTATATTCAAAAGATTTAACATTATTCATAATACTATTAGTTATACTTATAAATAATAAAATATTTATGTTAAAATCTTTTTCTACTATATATTTACATATTACCCAAAATAAATCAACTAATTTCAAGTTTAATTTAAAATATCTTTATTTTATTAAGAATAAAATCATAAAGTTTAATTAAAAGTTAAATTTAACCATATATTTATTTAAATCATTGACTTTATACTTATATAGTTTTATTTCTCAATTATTTTATTTAGACTTTTTAATTATAAATTTTTAAGATATTCCTCATAATTCTTTCTAGCTTCTATTTCAGATTTCATTGCTTCATTAAAAAGCTCTTCCTCTGATTTAAATAATTTAGCTATTTTACTCTTATTATTTTTGAACTGTTCCAAATCAACATCATTAAGAATTCTATCTATATAAAATTCCCCATTCTTTTCAACTATATAAGCTGTATAATCATCCATTCCACCTGATATGGTATCACTATTTTTGTCAAACTTTATCTCAAATTCTCTATGGAAATTCACCCTATATTCATTATCAGGCTCTTTTACAATATTTTTTATAGAAACCTTTGACATCTTCAATTCACTTTCTAAATTATACTTAAGTGTAGAATTAAAAACGGAATTATATTTTTCTGCAACTTCCTTATTAGAAATTATCTCCTCACAGTTAACCGCCTCTTTAGAATAATCAAAATCAACAAACTTAACTACAAGTTCTTCAATAGGCTCCTTAATCCTTTCATCATAAGTAACATCAATACCTATGTTTTTATAATCCTTTATTTCCTTCTTAGCAATAATAAAAAATGATAAAGCTAAAAAAACTCCTAAACTTAAAATTGAAATAGTTACCCAAATTCCCTTTTTCATATCATACTCTTCCTTTTCTTTTTTATTTCTTATTTTCATATTTCATTTAAAACTACCTTTAATTTTTTTCTACCTTTTTTCTATTTTCCTTTTACTCATATTTTATATCTATTTTTTCCTTAATGTATAACAAAATTGTTAATTATACCCATCAAATAATAGTATTAAACACTCTTATTCACCTCTAAATTGAACTTTCAATGGTTTTATGACGGACTTTCAAAAAGTCTGTCATACTCTAAAACCTTAGTATGACTAGCTTTAGCCATACATTGTCAGACTTTTGCTATTTTTCACTCACTATATATAGGGTATTTAATAAATGTGTTTTTTTATACTATTTTTTATTTTTCCCTATTATATAGGAGTAAAAAAAGTCCGTCAATTCCGTCAAAACCCTTGGTATCACTAAGAAAACTCTGGCTCAAAATCCGTCACAAGTTCGTCATAACTCCGTCACTAAAGCATAAAAAGCTATATTTTCTCCTTTAGATAAATGTAAAAGTCTATAAATACTCTCCTATTTCCTACTTAACATCTTTAAAATTTATGTAGATGTTGTATAATGATAAAATAAAGAATTAAGAGTTAAGGGAGATCTTATTATGAATAATTATTTGACAGAGGAAAACGTTAAAAAGTTAAGAGAAGAATTAGACTATAGAATGTCTGTTGTTAGAGCAAAGATTGCAAAGGAGAAATTAGAGGCGGCAGCCCATGGTGATAGATCAGAAAACGCTGAGTATAAGGAAGCTTGTAGAAACTATAGAGAAAATGATAATAGAATACAATACCTTTTAACTATGATTTCAACAGCAATAATAATTGATGAAGAAAGTAATGATAAATCTACACTAGGTCTTAACAGCAAAGCTAAAATTAAATTTGTTGAAGATGATGATGAGGATGTTGTTACTTTAGTTACAACTATGGATTTAGATTTAGAAAATATGTGTATAAGCATAGAATCTGATTTAGGAAAAGCCCTAATGGGTAAAAAGGTTGGAGATGTAGTAGAAGTTGAAGCTCCTGGTGGAAACTATACTGTAGAAGTATTAGAAATATTATAATAGGCTTAACTTAAAGTGGATAATTTTATTTGTCCACTTTTTTATTTGCTATAAAAATTATAAATTGAGTTACTCTAACTTTTCCCATGGATAACTTCACCATAAAACTTCAACAACTTAACAATATTTTGGATATTTATTGATAACTTATTGATAATTTATTAATAAACTTATTGATTACTCTCTCTTTTGATTATAAAATATCTATAAAATAATCTTGTATAATTATTCCAATTATACGCAATAAAAATATCCATGTTTTAAGTTTATGTTGAGTTCTATATCTATAAGTAAAATAATCATGTACCAATATATAATTAGAATCAGCCTTTTCTTAAGACGTAGGAAAAATAAATATAAAGGGTGGTTGAACATGGGAAAATTATTAGAAGTAACACAAACCTTTAATGAAACTGAATTCTGGAATGACTCCTGCTCTTATGATGAATTAAAAGAAGCAATTAAAAATGGAGCTTCAGGAGCTACTACAAATCCAGTTATAGTTTTAAATGTATTAAAAAAAGAATTGCCTAAGTGGGATGAAACCATAAAAGAGATTGTGGCAGAAAATCCTACTGCTACTGAGGATGAAATTGCATGGATGGTAATAAAATTACTAGGTGAAAATGCTGGCTCTCTCTTATATCCTCAATTTAAAGAAAGTAATGGTCAAAGGGGAAGAATATCCTTCCAAACTAATGCAAAATTCTACAAAAATAAAGAAAAGATGGTGGCTCATGCCTTAGAACTTTCAAAGGTAATAGAAAACTCCCAGATAAAAATTCCAGCATCAAAGGCAGGTATAGAAGCCTTTGAAGAGTTAACATACTTAGGAGTAAGCATTAATGCAACTGTTTCCTTTACATGTCCTCAGGCAATTGCAGTGGCAGAAGCTGTTGAAAGAGGATTAAATAGACGTGTAAAAGAAGGTCTTCCTATAGATAATATGCATCCTGTTTGTACAATCATGGTTGGACGTTTAGATGATTATCTAAAAGCATATGTTCAAGATAATAATATAGATATAAATCCAGAATTTTTGGATTTAGCTGGTGTTTTAACATGTAAAAATGCTTATAAGCTTTATAAAAAAAGAGGATATCGCACTAAACTTTTAGTTGCAGCCTTCCGTAATAACTATCACTTTACAGAGTTTATAGGTGGAGATATTGTCTTGACCATAACTACTAAATATCAAAATATCTTTAATGAATTAGACATAGAGGTAGCTAATTATATGGACAAAGACCTTTCACCTGATATCTTAGAGGAATTGCTACGCTTAGAAGAATTTAGAAAAGCTTATTATGAAGATGGATTAAAGCCAGAAGAATTTGAACATTATGGAGCTTTCTTAAGAACTATGAATCAATTCTTAAATGGTTATGATGATCTTGTAAAAATAATTCGTTCATATATAGTTAAATAGAAATTTCTTAAATTAAATAAAAGTGGCTATATAAATAAATAATTACTAAAACTTATAGATAGTATAAAATATTATACTATCTATAGTTTTATATTTTGACCTTGATATAGCCACTTACATTTTATTATCTAGCAGTTCTTAAAGTTATACTTTCCTTATTTGAAAGTTCTCCATTAGAATATTTAGCAGCAATCTTGAAATTATAGATTGTATGTCTGCTTAATCCTTTAAATTTATATGATGTTTCTTCTGCACCTATTTTAGCTACCTTTTTGCCATCTTTATAAAGAGCATATCCTTCTAAGCCCTTTGTAGATTCAGGAGCACTCCAAGTAACAGTTACGTTCTTCTTAGCTATTTCTGAAGCTTCAAAATTATTCACAGGTCCAGTAACTATTTCTCCTTCATTATTAACCTTCTCAAGAGAATTCATAGCTTCTTTTAATCTTGATGTAGCTTCATCTACCCCTTCCTTAGTAGCTTCTATATCATTGTTTAAGTGTTTTGCATGATTTAATGCCTCTTCAAATACTATCCAACTTTCAATTGTATAATCTTCCTTAATTAATTTATTAGCTTCCACTAAAGTTTTATTTAATTCTCTAGCTTCTACTAATCCTTCATAAGCTTTATTTAGCTCACTTCTTAATCTATCTAATTGTGATAAATTAATCTTATCTAAAGCATTTACTTTTTGTGCTACATTAATATATCTATGAGCTGTTGCCTTAGTATAATCCTCTTTATTTATTTCCTTAACTAAAGCTTTTAATTCATTTATTTCATTCTCTGTTGCTACTCTATCCTTCTTAGTAACACTTATTTCTCTTACAGCTGCAAAGTTTCTTCCATTAAATGTAGAAATGGCTGTTAATTTAATTCCACTTGCTTTTATAGCTTCATCTAACTCTATTTTTTCTTCAACTCCATCAGTGAATTCTCCTTCTTTAACAACTGTCCATTCTCCATTTATATTAGCCTCTAGCTTATATCCTTTAATTGAACCATTTATTTCTTTTCCACGAGATAATACATTAACTGTATCAAAGTCTAATTCTTCACCAAAATCTACAGAAAGCCAATGATTTCCACTATGAGTATCTCCACCAACATAATTTGTATGCCATAAAGTAGATTCATTTCCATCAATAGCATATGAAGCAGGACCGTCATTTCCACTTGGTGGATTCATTTCTGAACAAGCACTTACTTCCCAATTTTCTCTGCTATACTCAATTATATCAGAGCCTTCATAAGAATTATAAAGTTCTTTTGCTTCATCATAGTATATTGAACTATTTCTTAATTCAATATCTCCCATAACTCCAGTAAAGTTATTATCAGAAACCATAATTGTTCCACCATTTATCTCTTGATTTATTAATGACTTATCATATACAGAATTCATTAATTCACCATCAATATAAACTTTAAGAACTCCATTAACCTCTCTAACTGCAGATATATGATGTAATTTTCCATCATTTACTTTACCAACAAAAGTTGATTCAGTTGAAGTTGGTATATATTCATTAGTTCCAAAAGTTCCATGAGCCTTTTCTGTAACAGTAGTTACTTCTGACTTTGAAGTAAGATTTAAATCTTTAACTTTAAAGTTTACATATCCTTCTTCATCAATTGATAGCTTTATTTCCTCCCCTTGGCTTAATAAGTTTACATTAGATGATGTAGTGTTAATAGCCATAGATACTGCAAAGTCAGTTGTTCCTTTAAAGCTTTCGGCTTTATCAACCTCATAAGCTTTATTAAGTTCTAAGAAGTATGTGTCTGAATTTCCATTATACTTCTTATTTATATTTTCTCCCCCTATTAATTCTTCTCCACTTTGTACTGAAACAATTTTTCCATTATTATAAACAGGAATTGTTAAGCTTGTTGTAAGTGGATTTTGAAGTGCATCTCTTTCTCCATTAATATTTAATTTAGCTTCTCCTTGTAGTTTATTAGAAGTACTTATAACAACTGTTCTATAATCGTCTAATAATTTAGATTCAGTAATTTCATTTCCTTCAACTGAATAAACTCCTTCTCCATTTTCAACACGCTCATTGTACTTAATAGTGATTTCATTTTCTCCAGTTACCTTAGCAGAAACTATTTCAGAAGCCTTATTATCTACTTTTCCATATTGAAGTATTCTAGTTTCATATGGCTCTAAAGTTACAGTTATGCTATCTCCATAAGATACTGATCCTACATCACCAACTTTATATGGTAATACTTGATTTCCTTTAAGATTTGATACTGACTTTGGCACTCCTACTATATCAGTTAACTCTAAAGTATATTCTTTAGTCTCTCCAGTTGGATTTCTAAATGAAACTATACCTTCATTACCATCCCATGCAGAATATCCATAAACACCCTCTGTAGCTCTTTGTCCGAATAACTTAGCCTTTTCTAAAACATTAAAATTATTTTCCACAAAGTCTAAAACATCTGCATTAACTTTCCATTTTTCATCATCCATTATTGATGGTGAGTAATATAATTCCCAGAATGCTGTTCCACGAACTGCATTAGCAAATAAGAAATCTCTAAAATCCTCTGTAGTTGCAAAACTGCCATCAGATACACCATATATTGGCTCATGGTTATATATATTCTTTGCAGGGAATTGTATTTGGTTTGATTTATAAATATCATGATAAACAGCATCTCTATAAGTTATTTTTTGTTGATGTCTTGAACCTGTACCAGCATGTCCTGTATCTTGTGAATTTTGTATCCATACAGTATTTACCCATTGAAGAATCCATGGACTTAAGTTTACATAACAAGTTGCATTTATAAATAGGTCCTTTCCTTCTTCTGCTCTACTAGCTCTCATTGTTTCCCAAGCATCTGTCCACTTTTCCCATAGGTCTGTTGTATAATACATATTGTTGTGTCCACCAGCCATATGTCCATGATCTTCACTTGTACAAGGTCTAAGAGCAAATCCATCTAACTTCCAATAATCTATATCAAATCTCTTTTGGTAATCCAAGAAAAGACTTGTTAAATTTTTAATATATCTGTCTGAACCAACACAAACATTTACTCCATTATTAGTTTGAGCATGTCCAGTTCCCATTTTTTCTAAGTATCTTGCAAAACCACCATAGAAATTATATCCTCCTTGTGGTCCAAGCCATAATCCAAATTTTGATTGGAATTTACTTGTTAACTCTGTAGATGTATATAACTCATTAGGAAACTTATCATTGAACTCCCAGAATCCAGTTCTATTCATACTATTTCCAGCTTGTTCTTTTGAAATATTAGGATTAAACTCTGGATCTCTGTAGTTATGCCATCCATCATCTACTACATAAGAATCGATTGGTTCTACTCCATTTTCCGTTAATCCTTTTTCTGTTCCATAGAAGGATTTAGAAATACTTTCATCAGTTATTGTAAGCATATTATCATACCATGAGTTATATTGCTTTCTAAACTCAGTTGGTGTAGCTATTTCTGATATATATTCAAAGAAATCAGTTTGAACAACATCTGTATCTACTCCCTTAGCAGCTCCCACAACATTTTGCCATGATATAAACTTTCCGTCTGTAGTTAATTGATTATCACTTTCTAATTGTTCAAAACTTTTACCACTATAATATCTAATCTGCATTCCATTCTTTACTATATCAGTATCTGCCGCTGGAAATTCTGATCCAAAGAACATACCATTGGCATAAATAGGCTGCCCTAGCATCAATTCGTTTTTTCCTATTAATATGGAAGTTACATCTTCTAAATCTGGATGGGACCATAAAGTATCCTTTATGCCCTCTTCTAATATAAAATGATCTAAATCAATATAATCTATCTTTGCATTTTCATTATTAGTTTTAATTTCAAGGAAAGATCTCATATAGTGGTCATCATTTTCAAGAACAGTAACCATATCTATATCATACTCAGTTCCATTAAAATCATATGGCTCATATGAAATAGTAAGCTTTTTCCCATTTTCAATATCTTCTATCTTTGTAGAGGAAGTATCTATTGTTAAATCACTTGATTTAATCGCAGTTTTAGGTGCTATTGGTTCCTCTGGTTTTTCATATTTATCTGAATATAAATTTATTTCTGCTCCTGAAAACTCCTGTGTATTGCCTAAGGCATCTGATAATTGATCTATTCTTATATATCTACTTTCATAAGTTTTATCAAAATTACCATAAACAACATCTCCTACATTGTGAAGATCTCCTTCTTGATGCAAGTTAAAGTCTTCTCTAGTAAACTCACCTTCTCCAGCTTCTGTCCAATTTTCTCCATCTTCACTTACATAAAGCTTATACTGTCCCATAGTTCCATTTTTTCCATAATTAGCATCAGTAAATCCAGGTCTTTTTTGGTAAGAAAATGAAGATACTGTTTTAACTTCTCCTAAATCGATTTTTAATGATGTTGGATAACCAGTTATTGTGTAACTATCTATATAAGTATTTTTATCTCCATCAAATAATCTTTCAATATCTATAGCTGGATATGCTGTTCCACTATTAGCTGTAAGGGTTGCATTCCAGTTAGCTCTATCTAAAACTTCCTTTGGAGAATTAGCTTCTACTTCTGGTAAATCAGAATTTTCTTGTATTGTATTTATAATAAAATCTTCTGAACCTAATTGTGGAACTAAAGTAGTGTTTGCTCTGCTATTTTCTATTTCACTTGTTAATATCTTCCCATTTTCAATAGAAAACTCTCTAGAAATGTACTCGTTTCCAATAGTGATTTTATCTTGGCTCTTACTAGCTACAACATCCTCTACCTTGGTTCCATTTGCTAATACTGATAATGGTGCTGTGTTAGTTAGAGCCACACTGAGCCCTAATGTTAAAGATAATGATTTTTTTGAAAGTTTATTAACTTGCACTTCTTTCCCCCCTATTAATCTAATTAAAGTTTCTACATAAAATAGATTTTTCTAAAACACTGCTATTTTAATTTATACCTTTATAATGTATATGATAAATTCAGAAAATTATGAGATTATAATATAATTGTGTAATATAAATCTCTTCTTTACTTAACCTTTTAACAATAGACTTTTTTTAAATGTTCTATTTTTAAAACTTCTATCTTATAATGTATTTATTACTAAATTTTAGAAAAAGAAGGAAGGTTTATTTTATGAAAAAAGATACTATTCTTGGTGCTTCTATTGGCTCTACTGACTTTCATTATCTTCAAAAAGATTATGATGAAATAAAGAAATTAAACTTAAATACTTGGAATGAGGTAGCTTGGATAGGAGATGAACTTAATTCTAAAATTGTTATGTGGACAAACTCCTCTCCTGTTAATAATGTTACCCTTTCTTCAAGTGACTTTATAAATGAAAATGGAGATTTAATCTCTTCAAATAATATTAAGATTTCTTGGCTTAAGGAAACCTTAGCTAACATAGGACGTAGTAATCCTTCTGCTCCAGTTGAACATTTCCCAGATATTATTCATAATTCTGATCCACTAAATATAGAAGAAAATACAATAGCCTCTGCTTGGATTAATATAAAAATTCCTAGAAATTCAAAACCTGGAATTTATAATGGTTCTATTGAGGTCACTGCTGATGAATTAGAAAAAGCCTATATTTTTGATTATTCCTTTGAAGTTTTAAACTTAGTACAACCTCTTCCAAGGGAAACAAATACTCAAATTGAGTTTTGGCAACATCCTTACACCATAGCAAGGTATTATGGAATCTCCAAAGAAGATTTATTTACAGAAAAGCATTTTAAATATTTAAGAGATAATCTTAAAGAGTATAGAAATATGGGAGGACGTGGTGTTATAGCTACTATAGTTCATGAAGCTTGGAATCATCAGTCTTATGATAGTGACCCTTCAATGATTAAGTGGAGAAAAAACTCCTATGGCACCTTTGAATTTGACTATTCTCACTTTGATAAGTGGATTCAACTTAATGTAGATTTAGGAATTCTAGATCCTGAAAAGGGCTTTGGCCAAATAAAATGTTATAGTATTGTCCCTTGGAATAATAGAATTCAGTACTTTAATGAAGCTACTAATAAAGAAGAAGCTATAAATCCAACCCCTGGTAGTTATCTTTGGATAAACATTTGGACACAATTTTTAACTTCATTTATGTCTCATCTTGAAGAAAAAGGATGGTTTAACATAACTTATATTTCAATGGATGAAAGAAGTATGGATGATTTAAAAGCTTCTGTTGATTTAATTGAAAGCATAACAAATAAATATGAAGAGCATTTTAAAATTTCTTCTGCCATGGACTATGAAAGTGGAAATGACTACTCCTTCTTAGATAGAATAGATGATATATCAATTGGATTATCCCATATAAATCATAATTCTAATGATATGAAAAACATGGCTGCTCATAGACAAGAACTTGGATTATTAACTACAATATACACCTGTACTGGAGATTATCCAAGTAGTTTCACCATAAGTGATCCTTCAGAAGGTGCTTGGACTATGTGGTATTCCCTATACCAAAACACCAATGGCTTTTTACGTTGGTCATGGGATGGTTGGGTTGAAAACCCTTTAGAAAATATTTCTTATAAATATTGGGAACCTGGAGACCCTTTTCTTATATATCCAGCAGAAAAGGATAGTATAGGTAAAACCTTCTACTCTACTCCTAGATTAGAAAAATTAAAGGAAGGTATAAGAGATATAAACAAAGCTAAATATCTTATGGAAAATGCTCCAAACTTAAAAAACTCTATAGAAAATTTAATCTACTCTCTAAAAAGACCTAATAAAGGAGAAAATGCCTATGGCTCTGCAGTAGCAGCTTCTAAGGAAGATAGAGATTTAACTCTCTCAGAAACAAAGAGAATGAAAAAAGGCATAAATAACTTTGCAAGAGAATTTATTTCATAAAAAGAGAAAAACACTATAATTTAAAAATAGTAGCTAAAATAGTAATGGTAAAGTTTCTAATAAAGATTATATTACCTTAAGGAAATCAAGATAAAAATTTAATGTATAAAAACCCTGTTCTTTAAATGGATTAAGAATAGGGCTTTTATATATTATATTTTCAAATATAATATAAATTTTAGTCTTCTAGATCTACTATATTAGCATCTTTTATGTAATCCCTTATTATTTCTGAAGCTAGATTAAAATAACTTTTACATTTATCAATAATTACAGCATCAGTACTAACAACTCTATCTAAATTTTCTAAAATTACATCCGCATTATTAACTAAATTAACCTCTGTATTAATATTCCAAACTCTAGAATGCTCTAAAATTTTATTCTTTAGTTTTCCTGAATTAGATACAGGAGAGTCTAGATAGAATATAACTCTATTACAATTATGCTTAATTAAAAACTTTCCTATTAATTGTAAAGCAATATCTGTTTTATCTATAATTTTATAAGTTCCTCTAAGACCAGCTAAATCTCTTATACATCCATCACTACCTATAATTAATGTTCCTCCTGATAATGCTACCTCAAGAGTTATTAATAAATTAAACCCATCTATATTTATACACCCACTTTTTAATTCATCTGATGATAGTCTTTTTTTGCTTCTTAAAATCTTACTTTTCAAAGAACAAGCTCCTCTTTTTAAAGCATTACGTTGTCTTATTGAAAATTGATATCTATCACCAACAAATTTTATAACATGCTCAATTTTGTATTCCCTACTTATTAACCATTCAATTTCTTCTTTGGACTTTTTTAATCTTGCTTGCTCCTTATTAGAAAACCACCTACTATCATTTTCATCAAATCCTCTTCTAGTTACCTTACTCATTTTTATCCTCACCTAATTTAATTTTTATTTAAAGTATTTCTTAATAAGATTCAACTTATTTTTTTAATATATATTTAAAAATCTATTTCTCATTATATATTATAAAAAATATTATCTCTAATATACCTGTACACTTAACAAACCTTACTCTTTATAATAAAAAGGGCCTTTATCAAAATAAATTTTGATAAAGACCCTTTTATACAACTTATTTTTTATTTAAAATATTATTCTCCTAAGATCTTATCCATAACTATTTGGATATCAGCTTTATCTACTATACCATCTTTGTTTATATCAGATTTTTCACTTAAATCATTTCCTGATATAACCTCTCCTTGATATTTAGATACTATGGATAAATCTCCTACATTTATAGAACCATCCTCATTAATATCTGCTGAACCTTCAGATTCTTCTAATACATAATTTACAGTATAGATGTTTTTAGCCCCAGATTCTGAACGAGCAATGATTATTGATTTATTATTATGAACTGGTAATATAGTTACAGCCACATTTTCTTCTCCTGAAGCTTCTACAGTTTTAGGTAATTCTTTTAAATTAACTGTATATTCATTAGTATCAGGATTAAATCCTTCTAAGGCTTCTCCATCTAATTTTATTTCAGATAATTTATTACCTTCATTAGCACTTACTTGCGGTACATACTCATATACTGCAACCTCTGATAATCCAATACACTTACCTACTTCAGGTTGTTGCATATAAACACGAATACTATCAGTATTTATTACTTTATCTAAGAAATAAGTTGTTTCTCCAGCAAGGTATGATACCTCTGTTGTATTTGAATGAGTAACTACCTCATATTCACCAGCTTCATTTTTATAACTTATTTCTACCTTCTTAGGAATTCTTCCATAAATATTATCAGTAAATAACCATAAATCTAATCTATCTATATTATATTTGTTTTTCCAGTCTAATTGAACATATGCCCCTTTAGGTTCACCATTCTCTATTAAATCTCTTTCATTCCAGTTTGTCCAACGTTCTCCTGTATTTGAACTATTATTAGTTATTCCATTATTAATAGAATTTAAGTTATCAGCTGTAGAAACGCAACTTTGACTTAAAGCAGGAATATCTTTGTTAGAAGAATTATTTATAGCTAAGTTAGCAGCAGATTTTAAAGCCTCAACTACACGTACTGTTGAAGTAACAGTATATGTCTTGCCTAATAAGGATACTTCTCCTAAAACTTCAACTGTTGTATTAGGTTCAGAGAAATCCACGCCCTCTAAATTCCAATCCACTTTAAACTCTTCACTTTCATTTCCATCTGCTAAATATCCTTTAACAGTCTTAGGAAGTGTAGGAGTTTGTCCAGCATAAGTAAATGTTGAGTAATTTTCCATTGAAACCACATCACCAATTACATGGACATTTACATTTACAGCCACATCTGTTCCTTCTAATTTACCATTTATCTTAAATACTTGAGGAGTATTTAATTGTGATTCATCATAATCATTCCATGAAATATTAAAAGTCTCAGTTGTTCCATCACTATATCTTCCTTCTACTGTACTTGGTAACTCTGGCTTTTCATTTAAATTAACATAGTAATCTTTAACTATTTCATAAGATTCTAAGAACTTATCTTCTCCAGCATTATTTACAGTATTAATTTCTATAGATTGAGATTGTAATCCCTCACCTGAAACATTTAATCTTATATTTCCAGCATCCTTAGTTGATTGAACTATTACTAAGGCCTTACCACTTAATGCTTTTCTAGAAGCTTCTGTATCACTTGTAGATTTATAAGAATCTGTATCAGTTTGATCTCCATTGTCAACACCTACAATTTTTCCATTTCCTTCTAACTCAAAATTTAATCTGTTATCTGCATTTTGAACTATATTGCCATTTTCATCAACAATATCTACAGTAATATAAGATAAATCATATCCATCTGAATCAATAGTATCTCTATCTGCACTTAATCTTACAGTAGAAGCCTCTCCAGTTGTTTTTACTGTATTTCTTCCCTCTGTATTTGTGATTTCATTTCCTTCTTTATCATATGCCTTAGCAGTTAATGTACCCTCCTCATAAGGAACATTAAATACTGGATATAAAGAATCATTTCCAAAAGTATAGTATTTATATCCTGCATCAGTTGTATGCTCAGTTGAAGTTTGCTCCCCAATCTTTTCATCATTTAAATATAATTCAACTTTGTGAGCATCAGTAAATACGTTTACTTCAACATTCCCATTTTCTATAACTATATCTTCTCTGTTCCATGTTGGAAGTACATGTAATGTATTTACATCATCATTCCATTGACTTTGATATAAATAATAAATATCTTTTTCAAATCCTGCAGTATCAACTATACCAAAGTAACTTGATTTTGGAGCTGCTCCATTTCCTCCACCAACTGTACCTGTACCAGTACCATTCCAAGGAGTAGGCTCTCCTATATAGTCAAATCCTGTCCAAACAAATTCTCCAGCATTATAATCATTTTTGATTACAAACTTCCAAGCATCACTAGCTGAATGTCCCCAACCAACTCTTGTTTGATTATTATCATACTCTGAAATACGATGATTACTATAATCTATTCCCTTTGTTTTGTAGTATCCTCTAGTATGAACTGCACTACTGGTTTCAGATGCATATAATGTCCAATCTGGATGGTTTGCTCTTTGCTGTGCAAATTGTCCTTCATTTGCATAGTTAAATCCAACCAATCCACCATTGTCATCAACTACCTCTGAAATAGCAACTGCTGTTCTATCTCCATTTTTAGTTCTATTATCTCCTATAGTAACATGTCTTGTTTCATCCTCATCCTTTATCCAATCAATTATATTTTGAGCTACGTTAGTATAATTAGATGCACTTCCACTAATTCCTTCTAATACCTCATTACCTATTGACCACATTATTATAGATGGGTTATTCTTAGAGTTTTTAACCATAGATCTAGCTTCAAACTCTCCCCATGTCATTTCTGGAGAACCATTTAAAACTTCATTATCTTCTCCTATTACTTCATTAAAATACTTAGAAAAGTCATTTACATTTCCGTTCTTTGGATTTGTCCATGTATCAAAGGCTTCATTAATAACTAACAAACCTAAACGATTACAAATTTCTAATAACATTTCACTAGCTGGATTATGAGAAACACGGATTGCATTTACTCCCATTTCCTTCATTTTCTCCATTTGACGCTCTACTGCACGATAATAAGATGCTGCTCCTAAAGCTCCTTGATCATGGTGCATACAAACACCTTTTAATTTCATATTTTCTCCATTTAAAGAGAATCCAGTGTTTTTGTCAAAATTATAATATCTAAAACCAAAATCAGTAAAATAAGTATCTATAACATTTCCATCTACTAATACTTCACTTTTTACCTTATACATATTTGGATTATCAACTGACCACAAATCTGGATTATTTACAATAGCAGTTTGATTGAAAGTATAACTTTCATTAGCTCCTATACTTTGTTCATTTATTACTGCCTCACTAACTTCTTCTCCCCTAGAATTTACTACTGTACTTTTTACAGTAACCATAGAATTATCCTTGGACTCGTTTTCAATTATAGTCTCAATAGCTACATCTACATTTCCACCTTTTTGTTCTTCAAGCTTAGGAGTAGTTACTGTTGTTCCTGAATGTGCAACATGAATAGAGTCTGTTACACTTAAAGTTACATCACGATAAATTCCACTACCTGAGTACCATCTACTAGTTGGTACAGGGTTAGATACCTTAACAGCAATTATATTTTCACTCTGTCCATCACACACTAAAGCTTCAGTAATATCAAAGGCAAAAGATGTATATCCATAATTATGTTCACCAACCTTCTTACCATTTACATATACCTCAGCATTCATATATACACCATCAAAGTTCAACGTGAAATCCTTACCATTATACTTTTCAGGAACTACAAATGCTTTACGATACCATCCAGTTCCTCCTAATAAGAATCCACTTTCTGCTTCTCCTTCAACAGTAAAGTCTCCTTCAATACTCCAATCATGAGGTAAGTTTAACCCTCTCCATGAAGAATCATCAAAATCTACTCCTTCAGCACCAGAAGGATCTCCCTTAAAAAACTTCCAGTTTTGATTGAATATTGTTGATCTCTCTCCATCTTTTATGAATCCAACATTTACTGTTTCTGATTCAGGAATTTGTCTTGTCTCAGCCATTACTAAAGTAGGCGCTAAGGTTAAAGCAAATGCAATTGCTGCTCCTAAAGCTGTCCCCCTTTTGTTAAATGATTGCATATTAATTTCCCCCCTTATTAAATATACATATAAGCTATTTTACTTATTTTAACTTATATGTATAATAATAACATTTAACAATTTTATGGTAAAGTAATAAAAACTTTTTAACATATGGAAAATATTTTATTATTCCAAATCTACTTAATTATATTATCAACCTATTATTTATTATGAATAAATAATAAAATCACACTATAATCTATAATAAAAATAGTTATAAAAGAACTATTTTCTTTAAAATAATATAAAAATTTGGCTGTATCAAAATATAATAATAAAACTTACAAACACATTCTCTTCATACTGTTTGTAAGTTTTATAAAAAGCTATTTTGATAAATGCCCCTATAGCAAACTTTTATTCTCTACCATATTCTAATTTAAAATAATGTTATAAAACACAAATACCCCATCTCTAAGATTGGATCTTCAAATCCATCACTTAAGAATTCTAAAACCGCTTCTGCATTATTTCCAATAATTCTTGAAAAGATAACAATATAATCTTTTACCTCTTCATTCTTTATTTTTTCACCATTAATACAATAATTTAAAAATACAGCATATCTTGTTAATAAATATTCTAGTATAATTAGCTGAAAAGAAAGTATCATATCTTCCATATCATCACTAATACAATTGCTATAAATCTTAGAGACAATACATTTTTCAAGGAGCTTATGAAATTCTTTAAAATTCTCTTTATATTCCTTCCATTCTTCACTTAAAGACTCAATATTAGCTTCTTCTGCAAAATTTGATATTTCTTCTAATATGCATTTTAAATTTGAAACTTCTCTATAATTCTCTACCATATCTAAAAATAAAGAATTTATTTCTAATAATGAATCAACTCTATTTAATTCTATTTCATTATAAACATATGCTACTTCTTTTCTATATTCATTATCACTATACTTCTCTAGTTCCTCTAATAATATTTCTTCACTAGTATAACTTTCGTCTTCTAAGATATTTAAAAGCATATCAAAACCTATTAAAAGTCTTTCATCTAAGGAAAATTCCTCTTCACTTACTATATCTATTAAGGACTCTCTTATTTTAAGTTCTAATAAATCTTCCTCTTCATCATTACTACTTTCAGGCTCCATACCTATCTTCTCATGGATTTTATCTAATATTTCTACAACCTCTGGACATGCACATGATAGAGATAACTCTCTCTTATGTCCAAAGTTATTGTTCATCCTAGGAAATGAATGACATGTTTTTGATAAATATCCTTCTCCATGACTTTTAACTATATTACATAATCCCTCTCCATCTAAAAATGGACATTTTTTAAAGGTTTCCTTCTTTATAAAATACTCTTCTTTACCATTACATTCTTTAGTTTTAACCCCATTTAAAAGATAAATAGAGTCCTTTTCATCCTTCTCCCATCTTTCATAGGTATCTTTATCTATGTTAATGTCCCATCCTTCACAGCAAGTAAACTTGCACTTATTTGCAGTGCACTTAAAATCATTGTATCCTGAAATTTTCAACATATTTATTTCTTTATTCATTATAATTTATCTCCAATTTTTATTATATTAATTTAGAACCTATTATTTAAGGCTAACTTATTAAGCAACAGTTCTCCTTTAATTTCCTTTTAAATAAATTTGTCTTTAGCCTTCTTTTCCTAACTATTTATCACTTAATTTTAGTATTTTATAATTAAACTCTCTTTAATTATAGCACATTGTTAAACCTATTATTTTTTATGCTTACTTCTTAATAAACCCTCTAAACATAAAAAATCTACCAAAGCATAAAAATTATACTTTGATAGATTTTAAATTGTTGTTTAGTTCTAAGTACTTATTAAATTCTTATATGTTTTTTGTATGATGCTATTTTAAATCATTTCTAATTTCCAGTTATATATAAAAACCCTTTTATTTAGCTATAATATATTTACTAAATAGTAATACTAATTAAAATAGTTTTATTTCATTTACTCTTCACTACTAAATAATCCAGCTCCCTTAACTATATCCTGTTCTGCAAAAAGACTTGTAATAGCTTGGTTATAATCAACCACCTTCTGAGCTTTCTTTATTTTCTTAGCATATTTTTTATTATTTGAGAACATATAAATCATATATCCCCATAGCTCTTTCATTCTAAACATTGCATTTCTATCTTCATTAAATACTTCTCTGTATTTATTAAATATTTCATCATGAAACTCTTTTAATATCTTTTTGTCCATAAATTCATTGTTCAAAATTCCATTCATTAAGGCTGGGTTAGCTAAAACCCCTCTTCCTAACATTATTTTATCTACTTCTGGAAATTCTTCAATTAATTTATTATGATCTTCCACAGTAAAAATATCTCCATTATAACAAATTGGATTCTTACTTAAAGAAATGGCATCTTTAAAAACCTCTAAATTAGGTTTATTTCCATAAAAATCTTGTCTTGTTCTAGGATGAATAATAAGCTCCTCCATAGGATACTTATTATAAATTTCTATAAGTTCATAAAATTCCTCAGGCTTATCCATTCCTAATCTAGTTTTTATTGAAAGTTTCATATCATCTATTTTAAATATTTCTTCTAAAAACTTATCAAGTTCTTCCTTATGAGCTAAAAAACCTGATCCTCTTTTCTTACCAACAACTGTTCCAGAAGGACATCCTAAATTTAAATTTATTTCATTATATCCTAACTGCTTAAGCTTCCTAGCTGTTGAAATAAACCCTTCTGAATCATTAGTAAGTATTTGTGGAACTAGGTTGATTCCTTCATTATTCTCTGGCAAAACATCTCTTAATTCTTTAGTTTTAAGACTTTTACTACTATTTGGAACAACAAAAGGGGCAAAGTATTTATCAATTCCTCCAAAAAACTTTTCATAAGAATTTCTATATATAAATCCAGTAATCCCTTCCATTGGTGCTAAATAATACTTCATTTGTTTCTCCTTTTTTTAAAGATTCTAAAAAATATTATAACAGGCTTTTTTCTTCTTATCCACTTAGTAATTAAAGTATTTTTATGTAAACTTCTTTAATTAGCTATGCACTCTCTTCTATGGAAATTGCATAACTTTTATCTCTTATGTAAAATTCTTTTATTAAAAATATAAGTATTAAGATGGTAGCTAAAATATCAGCTAAGGGTTGTGAAATCCACACTCCATTTAGTCCATATACTCTAGGTATTATAAATACAATAGGTATAAATAGTATAACTTGTCTTAATAAACTTAGAAAAATTGACTTCTTAACATTTCCTATAGACTGAAAATATACTGCCCCTAAAATTGAAACTCCTAAGGTAGGTAGGGCAATGGTATATATTTTTAACCCATTAAGTGCTATATTTATTAGCTTCTTATCCTTTGTAAATATATTAATAAACTCCCTTGGATAAATTCTAATAAGTACAAGTCCTAAGGTTAAAATTGAAGTTGCAATTATTATAGTCATTAATAAAGTTTTTTTAGCACGTTTATACTCCTTTGCTCCATAATTATATGCAACTATGGTTTGCATTCCTTGGCTTAATCCAAAGACTGGCATCAAAAATAACAAGTATATAGATGTTATTGAAGTCATTGCTCCTATGGCTAAATCTCCACCATAATCCTTAAGCACTCTATTTGTTATTAAATGTATAAATCCTGCTGCAAGCTCCATAAAAAATGGAGTTAAAGCAATTAAGATTATTGCCCTTAAAATATTCTTATTTAATATCCTTCCTTTAATCCTTAGCTTTAAGTTTGACTTTCCTAAGGTAAAATAATACATCGTCCAAAGAAAAACTATGAATTGACAGATTATAGTTCCTAAGGCAGCTCCCTTAATCCCCATATGAAATAAGAATATAAATATTGGATCTAAAATTATGTTTAAAACACAGCTTATTATCATAATTTTACCAGCTAACTTTGGATTTCCCTCAGCTCTTATTGCATTATTAAGAGCAAATCCAGGAAAGTTAAACCATGTCCCTATAAGTATTACCCTCATATAATCCTTTGCATATATAATAGTTTCCTTACTTGCACCAAAAAAATATAATATTTTTTCTAAAAATAAAAATCCAAATACCATAATCATTAAAGCAACAACTATGGATAATATAAAAGTATTTCCTAATATTCTTTCAGCTTCTTCCCTATTCTCTTCACCTAGCTTTATTGATATATTAGTACTTCCCCCTACAGCAATGGCTACGCAGAAAGCTCCTAGTATTGTAAACAAGGGCATAGTTACTCCTAAACCAGATATGGCAAGGGCTCCTATATCCTTAATAGACCCTATAAAAGCTCTATCTACAGTGTTATATAAAGAAGTTACCATCATAGATAGTATAGCTGGAGCTGAATATTTTAAAAGTAATCTCCCAATTTTTTCATTCTTTAGTTCATATTGATTTTTCATAATAATGTCCCTATTCCTAATGTCCTATATTTCTTCTGATGAATAATCATTTCATTTGTTATTAATAATTATTATCAAGTCTTGTTTATTATAGCATCTACTTATTCTTAGTCAATATTTTCTGTGCATAGTTTTAAAAATATTAAATATTTCTTCCATGACTTAAAAAACAATAAATATGATTATATGGATGGTTTATTATAAACTTAAAATAACTTTCCTTATTTAAGAAAAAAATAATAACTATAGTTAAGAATCCAAACCTCCCTCAAATTAAATCTTTTCAAAATTACAACTCACTTAAAATATATCCTAAAATTAAAATAACCTACAAAAATCTATAAAAAGACTTTTGTAGGTTACAAGATAAAATCTATTCTACTTTTTCAATATACTTGCAATTTAAATATATGTGGTTTAGAAAAACTAATAATCTTTCATAAAGTGGATATACTTTTTCACCAAACCTAGCCTCTAAAGCTTCACCAATTTCCTTAACGGTATTAGTTCCATTGATTTGTAAAAACACTTCACTACCATATTCATCTAAAGAAGTTCTTTTATACATTGGAATCTTAAATTTCAATTTTCTAAAAAACCTTTGAATCTTATGGTCTTGTTTTTCTAAAATAGTAACTATTCCCTCTTCATCAACTTCATACTGAAGATTATCACAGATTTTAAATCGCATATTTAAAAGTTCATCATTATCCATTATAATTCACCTTAATGTTTCACCTTAGATTTCATAATAGGCAATGTAGTTGCTAAAACTAAAAGAATAAGTACTATTATTGCCATTCCATTGCTAGCTACAAATCCAGTTGGTGTTCCAGGTGTTATTATTCCTGTTACTTGTAGAACTATTCCTATTAATCCCACAATAGATCCTCCAGCAACAAGACCAGAAGATAAACTTATTCCATTTGAAACCTTAACTTCTTTTTCATGATCACTCTTGCTCATTTTTTCAATAAATACACGTATTAATGCACCTACTAAAATTATAGAAGTTGTTGATATAGGTAAATAGAATCCTATTGCAACAGTCATTATTGGTAAGTCTACTAAGTATAAGAATAAAGCCATAACTACTCCAACAATTATCATAGGCCAAGGTAAGTTTCCTTCCATTATACCTGAAGTTAATGTTGACATTAAGTTAGCTTGTGGTAACGCAAAAGGTGCATCTGCTCCTGTTATTGATAATTGACTAGAAAGTACTAATATTGTTCCAGTAACAACAACAACACCAACTATACTTGCAATCATGAAAGAGTTTTGCATTTCTTTTTTGCTTCCACCAATTATATATGTTACTTTTTGAGATTGGCTATATCCACCTGCTACAGAGATTGAAACAACCATGAATGTAGCAAATAAAAGTAATGCTTTGTTATCAGCTTTTCCAGTCCATCCCATTATAACGAATACTAGTGTTAATATTACTAATGAAGCTATTGTCATACCTGATACAGGAAGGTTTGATGTTCCTATTGTACCAGTTAAACGTCCTGCAACTATTACGAATAGTAATGATAGGATTATTGAAACAACTGCTCCTGTTATAGCCATTGCAATGCTATTAGAAATAAAGAATCCTATAACAAAAGCTAATACAGCTCCTACTAAAAGTATTATTATAGATCCGCTATTTTTTTCAGCATTCTCTTCATTAACAGGACTTGCTTTTAATGTTTCTTTTATAGAAACTATTATAGTTGGTATAAGTTTTATAGCACCTATAATACCTCCACAAAGCATCATTCCTGCTCCTATGTACTTAACATAACTTCCTGATATGGCATTTACATCCATTTGATGAATTAACATTGAAGCATCGTTCCATGAATGCATGCTCTTCTCTGCCATATCACTGAAATATCCTATTAATGGAGCTATACCAAAGTTAGCAAGTATAGATCCTGCAAACATAGTAAGTGATACTTCTAATCCAACTATAAATCCAATACCAAGTAAAAGTGGGTTTACTTCAGTAGAAAACTTCCACTTATAAAATTTGCTTCCCAAATATGTAACAGTATTGTTTATTAAGTTTAAAAATGATCCTGTTAAAACATTTATGATACCACTTATAACAAATCCAATACCCATGAATTTAATTGAGTCTTCACTTCCTTCAGAAGCAACAAGAGTTTCAGATATTGCCATTGATTCAGGATACATAAGTTTTCCATGTTCCTCAACTATTAGGTAGTTATAAACTAGTGATAGACATCCTATACCAAATAGAACTCCTCCTACACCTGCAATTACACCCTCTAAGAAAGTAAACTTACTTCCTATTAGTATAATTGCTGGTAATACAAATATCATACCACTTGCTATAGATTCTCCTCCACTTGCCATACCTTGAGTTATATTTTTTCCAAGAATACCCTTACTACGTGCAAATATTCCTACAAAAACTGATCCTATGATAGCACCAGGTATACCAGCAGCAACAGTTAATCCTGATTTCATACCTGAATAAGCAGTAGAAGCAGCAAAAACAATAGCTAATATTATACCTATTATTAGTACAGGAAGATTAACTCCATTTTTGGATTTACCAGTGAAATAAGGAACATAATCTTTACCACTTACACCACCATAAGCTTCCTTAGGTAATTTCTTTTTCATACACCTAATCTCTCCTTTCGTTTATTCATACCAACAGATAAAAATCTCTATTGATATATTCTCTTGTTATATTTTCTATAAAATGCACAAATATTATACTATATCCACATAAAACAAAAGTTATAATGCTATTTAAACTAATTATTGTGCATATTATATTTAAATTTTCACTTAAAAGACAGGCTCAATAAAAAAGTTGTCAGTTAAGTTAACCTTTTATATAGTAATTTATTATTACTATATTTTCAAAAAATTTTAGAATTTTCTAAATACATAAAGAAGAAATATCTATAATAGGTATTTCATTGTTTAAATCAATTAATACCTTACTTAAATCTATCTCTAAGAATTAGATTTTTTTGTATTTTTATGGTGTATTTTACTATTAAAATATTTTTATCATGTTTATAATAATACCATTTTGACTTAAAAAAATCCATGATAATTCTTTCACATATACAATTTTTTTACATTTATTATTAAATAATATTCAAATTTTTAAAATTTAACATGTTATCATAAACCTTATATAAAAACTATACAAATATCTATATCCTTAAATAAATTCATCTTAAAACTAAACTAAAAAACTGCATAGAACTATAATCTATGCAGTTTCTCATATAACTATTTCCTAAGCTTTTCTACCTTTTATCAAATTATCTTTTCTTTCTTTTTAATACAAAAGCTCCTGAAGCCATCATTACTACTCCTAATTGTAAGAATATTGATGATGAAGCTCCTCCAGTGTTTGGTAAATTACCCTCTGGTTTGTCTGGAGTTTCTGGTTTATCTGTACCTTCAGGATTTTCAGGTTTCTCTGTATTATCTGGATTCTCAGGATCAACTGGCTTTTCTGGATCAATTGGTCCTTCTGGTTTTTCTGGATCTACAGGCCCTTCAGTCTCATCTTTTTTAACTAATCCAGAAATTGCTTCATTTAAAGCTTTTATAGCATTATCCACCTCATCTTGAGTAGCCTCTTCCTTAGATAACACCCCTTTAGCTAAATTTAATTTTTCTATTAAGTTACTCCAAGACTCCTTTGTATAATCTTCCTCTTTAAGATTTTCTACTTCTTTAATTACCTCTTCTAACTTAGACTTATCTACTTGAACCTCTTCTTTAATTGTTGAAAGTCCTATTTCTTGAATAGTAGGTGCAAACCCATCCCACTCTACCTTTATTTCAAAGACATTTTCAAAAGCTTCTGTATTAAACTCATTAAAGCTCTTTCCTAAGCTTCCTATCTCTTTCCATCCATTTTCATTTCTTATAGATACAATTGCATTAGAAATTGTATTAGGATTTTGTACTATTGTGAATTTCTTAATATCTGTTTTGTCAGAAATTCTATAAGTTAATTGTCCAGATTTAGGTGCACTTTCTAATGGTTTAAAGGCTGTATTTAATTATCAGAAGACTTTCTTGTATGATTCCTTACTGGAACAAATTCTGAAGTTGTATCATTAGGATCAATATACTTATAATCTCCATTTTCATCTTTTCTAAGACCTAAGGATGCCATTTTCTTTTTGCTATTTCTATTTTTATTACCCATTTTTATCACCTCCTATAAAAGTTATATTTATTATTAGATACCCTATTATTCTTAGATTAATATTTAAAAATTATAAATAAAATTCAAAACACCTTCTTAATTTATATTAAGCTTTAGAATTGTATTATAAACAAAAAATATAGAGTAGAATCTATTTCTATAGACTCTACTCTATAATATACCTTTTATTAAAATGATTTTAATAAGTTATTTCTTTTACATTATAAAATTAATTTGTAAATAAAATAATTTCATATTTTTTCTATTTATTGTACATTAAATAAATAGAACATTACTCCACTAAAACCTTCATCTTCAAATAATACATGAACACCATATAATCCTGATGATAAATTTTCAGTGTTTATAGTAAATTCATCTTTAGCCTCTTGTTCTAAAATTGTATTTCCATTTTTATCAACAACTTTAACAGTTTTAGCTACATTTTTTCCTTCTCTATTATATACTTTAGAGTCACCTATAACTTTACCATTAGAAGGTTTTAACTCTCCAGCTGCAATAGATTGCTCTTTTGCATTTAATTTATTAAGTTTCTTTAATTTTGATAAAGGTCTTAAATCCTTAACCTCATTATAATTCATCTCTAAAGTTTCTAAATTTATAGCATTTTCAATACCTGTTAAGTCTTCAACTCCACTTAATGTTAAAGTAGTTAAACTGTACATATCCCCTAAAGTTATATTTCCAGTTTTATTTAATTGATTTTGAATAGACTTAAGCAAATATTTATCTGGTATATTAATAGCAGCATTTAAATCTACTTTTACTAAAGAATCCATTGACTTATTTAACTCTTCAAGGGCAGAATTTATTGTCTCTTTATCCTTAGAAAGTAGGGCTTCTTCTCCCTTTGATATTGCATTTTTTAAAGCTTCTGAACTTTCTTCAGTGTAATTATTTAAGTCTAATTTTTTAGCCTCTTCTAGTGCCTTATTTAACTCTGATGCATCATACTCTGCTAAATTTCTAAACTTAGCATCTGCCCAGTCTGCATGATCCCAAGTGTTTCCATTATCAGCTACATCTACTACTAATTTAATCTCTTTAGAGTTTCTTACATCTACAACTAAACGTTTCTTTGGAGTATCAATTCTCATTACATCTGTTTCAGCCTTTAATTCTCCATCAACATATACTTTAAACTTAACACTAGAAACTTCTTTCTCTGAAACATGTCTATCAATACCTACCCAAGTATCAAAGACATCATATCCTTCTGAATTATAAACTATTTCTGAATATGAGTGAGTTCCTATTCCTTTAGCAAATGTTTCAACAGAATTATCTTCATTTAATAATCTTATTTGATTTCCACTTACTGCTCTATCTTTTCTTACACTGCCTGAGCCTATAGTTGCAGATTTCCAATTTAAATCAGATAATTGAGTTTCTTTATCTGTAACTGCTATAGTTCTTGAACATTCAGAAGTTAATCCATCACTATCTGTTACTGAGTACACAACTGTAAATATTCCTGACTTTCCTTCAACAAAGTCTGAAGATTTTATTTGTACTTTAGAAGTTATATTTCCGTCTTCAATATCTGTTGCAGTTATTCCTTTCATTAAATCTACTTTCTCATCCATACTATAAGCTAAATTCTCACCTTTAATTACTGGTTTTGAAGATAAAACAGCTAATTTAGCATCTCCCCAGCTTGCATGATCTGAAGTATTTCCATCTCCAGCATCACTTACTATTAATTTTAGCTCTTTAGCGTTTTTTAAATCTACCTTAACATATTTTTGAGGTGTTGTGCCTCTCATTACTCCACTATTGAACTTTTCTTCCCCATCAACTAAAACTTTAAAAATAACTGAGGCTGATCTAGATGCCATTGCTTTATCAACACCTACATAAGATTCAAAGTAGTCATAATCTTTTCCTTCTAAATCATATACATACTCCGCATTTGAGTGAAGGCCTAATCCCTTATTATAGTCAACAAAATCACCATCTCTTGTAAGACCTATTACTCCTCCACTTATGCTCTTATCCTTTCTAACAGTTCCCCATCCATTTGAAGCCTGTTTAGGGGTTAAATCACTCATATACTCTTTTCTACTTACCACATTAACCTTAGAAGCTTTAGTATATTCATTACCTTTCGAATCTTCTAAACTATATACAACTTCATATTCTCCTACTTTAGAAGTATTTACATTGCTTGATTTAACTTTTACAGATTCACTTAGAGAATTGCCTTTTATGTCCTTAGCCACAATATATTCTTCTGGCTTAAACTCCTCACCTAAAGCTAATGTAATCACTGGATTTACAGATAAAGTTGGCTGCACTGCATTTACCTCTATTGGCTTTAAGGTATTTAACTTTCTATCATATGGTGTTACTACATATACACCATCCTCATCTAAATTAGAATTAGTATCAACAAAGCTATCATTAGAAGTAAATCCTACATACTTTCCATCTCTGCGTATTTCATATCCAAGTATATTATCTTTATTTTCATCATCTATTGAAAATGAAAGTTTTATATTACCATTTGAACCACTTGTGCTTACAGATGCCTTTGCATTCTCTGTAAATCCGTCACCTTTATAATTCATTGCTAAATCATTTAAGTAATAGATCTTTTTATCAGGCTTTGGATACTTAGCTAAATCCTCTTTAACTTTATCATCAACACGAATACCATGTCTTGCAAAGAACTCAGTTAAATCTAACTCCATAGCATCTGATGCTGCTATAACCCAAGATTTATATATGTCTTCTCTATTTTTATTTCCAAAATCTCTTTCTCTAAACTGTCTTTCAAACTTTCCATAGAAAGTATTATCATATAAATATAACTGCCATAATGGAGCTAACTGAGCTAAATGAGTGCTATCAGCCTTATTATATAACTCATTATTAGAATAATCATCTAAACCAACTTTAGGATAGGTATTGTTTTCCCATATGTTTTGTTCAGTTATTCTTGTTCTAGTTTTGAATTTAGACTCAAAAAACAATGGCATCATATTATTTGTTACTTCTGCTATTGTTCTTCCGCCTGTATCAAAGTTATGTCCAAGTTCATGGGCAACACCCCATCCTTTATTAGCTGCAAGTATTGCATCTTGATTTCCTGGTCTTATACCTATAACACCATTCCCAGCATTCATGAAAGCTCCACCACTAAGATTTTTAACCATAGGCATTATTCTAAAATTAAAATCTGAATGTACTTCCTTTGAGTTATCAAATCCCCAGAATCCCATAGCATCAGCTATATATTGATCCCATTGTTCAGCTGTGTACTTTGGAGTTTTATTATTTTTCTTATACCAATCTAAGGCATAAGTAGCTTGTACAAATTCTAATGACTTATTAGAACTTACTGCAAAAATATTTGGAGTAGTATTAGGTTCTGCTTTAACCTTTTCAACATAGGCTTCTAACTCTTTCATTACTTCATTTTCATCTGATTTTCCTAGAATAAATACAGGATATTTACTTGCTCCTTCTATTCTTACCTTTGGTGCTCTTGTTTGATTATCACTTTTATAATTTGTAAAGAATAAATCTCCTCCTTGAATAACATCCTTAGGTATTCCATTAGATTCATAATTTATTTCTGGTATAGTTATTTCATTTTTACCAGGCTTTAATTGAAAGCTTGTTGCTCCACCATGTTGAGTTAAAGATTGTTTGTATAATAATGTTGGAGTAGGTTCCCCTTCTGCCACATCCACATATACATTTATTTTATCTCCAGCTCTAGCAGATAGTCCTGTTATTTGCCAGTCTTGAAAATTCCATACCTTTCTCTTTTTAGCTTCACTTATAGAGTCTCCTCTCATTTCTAATTCAAGTACATCCTCTTTTCTTGAATTAGAAATTAATGATTCAGCTAAGTCTATAGTTTCTTTAAAGTCATTATATAATGGATGATTTTTAGCTTTTTCTTTAAAGGCATTTATTTTTTCTAAACTATTAAACTTTTCACTAACCTCGCTCATAGTACCGTCTGTAAAAAGCTTAGATATTGAAGAATAAACTTCATCTGGCTTATAAAACATTAATTCATTTAAAGTTGCAGAATTTTGCTTAGACTTCTTAAATTTAAACTTAACTCTTTTAAATTCCGTAGGCTCAAATTTAGCTTCAACTAATCCCTTAGTAGCTTCATGGGTTCCTGTAGCAACTAACTTATATGTATCCCCTTTACTTGTTCTAGAAGCATATATTTCAACCTCTTCAGCAAAGCCTTTTAGGTCACTTTGTCTAGAACCATAAACTATTCTATCTAAAGTTACTAAATCATTAAACTCAACTTCAACTTCATTGTTAAATGAAGAATTGTTTAATGTTCCTGTTTCCCAATAAGTATTTACATCATTATCAACAGCTTTTTCAATATTTTGAGCAGCATAATGTCTTCCATTATTTTTTATTGATTTTATGTTTGTATAAGGCATTCTATATTGATTATTATAATCATCATTAAGATTATATGTTATTTGTCCTAAAGTTGCCTTAGTAGGATTCTCAGAAGTTTCTGTTAAAATAGCTCTAGCATTATTTAGTCCTTCCTTGTATAAATCATACATTGGATGATCTTTTAATTCATTCTCAAAGGCATTTAATTTCTCTAATGTATTAAATTCCTCAGATACTTTATTCATACTAGAATCTGTAAATAATCCATTAAACTTTTCATTTAATTTATCTTCTTTATAGAAGATGAATTCTGCTGATGAAGCCCAGTTCTGGTCAGCCTTTTTAAATTTAAACTTTAATCTTTTAAAATCAGTTGGATTAAACTTTATTTCAACTAAATCTCTAGTTGATTCTGTATATTCTCCACTGCTTACTAAGCTAAAATCATCTCCATCATCTGTAAGAGAAGCATATATTTCAAATTCCTTTGCAAAGCCTTTTCCCCTTGCAGAGTCTCTTCTTGCAGAATATACAATTCTATCTATATTAGTTATTTCATTAAATGTAACTACTACTTCGTTTGTGAAATTTGCATCATTAGGTTTTCCCGTTTCCCAATGGGTATCTAGATTCCCATCTATAGCTTTATCAATAGTAGAACTATTATACTTTCCACCATTATTAGTTATGGATTTTATATTTGATCTGCTGATTTGAAATTCTTGATTATAAGCGTCTAATTTATCACTATTATATAAATCAAACTTACTTACTCTTGCTTGATGTGATTCATCATTATGACTAGCTTCTACCTTAGAATTGTTTTTAGTGTTTAATTCCTGTGCTAAAACATCCATTGTTGTAGCAGAAAGATTTGTAATCATTGTAGCTAAAATTATAGCCGCTATTTTTCTCTTATTCATTTTCTCTCCTCCTGATTGACTTTCCCCTCAGAAGTGCATTTCTACTTACAATTTAATATAAGCTTGTACAAAATAAATTTTTAATCTACAACCTCCTCTCTAGTTATTATAAAACAAAAAGCTTAATGCACTCTTTGGCAACTGGCTGACATAGTTATAAACCTTAGTCCCTATAGCTTTGCGTCATTAGATTTCTCTAATTTTGCCCATTTTTTAAAGTTATAATATCATAAATTTTTTTAATTTTATAGTGTTTATAATAAATTTAATATTAAAAATAATCCTTTTAATATTTTATTAAAAAACTCAACATATTTATAATATTCTAAATTTTACAAATAAAAAACCTATAAGATAGCCTTTTTATATTGACCACCCTATAGGCTTTTAATATTTAGTTTTTTAAACTATTCTTTATAAACTTCTAAAATTTCATTTGTAATTTTACTTTTTCTCTCTTCTTCCGATTAAAGTCCAGTATAATACAAATGCAACTAAGGATATAACTGCTAACACTAGTAAAACGTTACTATATTGTATAGCTATTGAATCATTAAAAAGTCCAGTAAAGTTCTTTCCTAAATACTTAGTTTCCATAAATATTGCTACATATGTTATTCCTATTGAAGTAGCTATATTTAGGCAGAAATTATAGAAACCAATAGCAGTTCCTGTTTTTTCTTTAGGTATTGTTCTTGTTAATGTATCAATCATAGGTGCATACATTAAAGCAAATGAACTTGAGAATAATATCATTATAAAAATAAATACTAGTACTGATGTTTTTACAAATAAAGCTCCTAAAACAAGGCTAATTATTATACCTATTATAGCCATTTGAATACATTGCTTACTTCCTATTCTCTTAGAAACCTTTCCTGATAAAGCTCCTACAGTAGCAGCTAAAACATATGAAGGAACTAAAAGTAATGAAATTTGGTCTAATCTATAATTGTATATAGATTCAACTAAAAATGGAAACATAAATATAAATGCAAGTTGTACACTATATATAACAAATGCTACAAGTAATACTGATATAAAGTTTCTATTTGTGAAAAACTTAATGCTTATAAAAGCATTTTCATTTTTACTTATGTATATAAGGAATAACACAAGCGCAACTATAAATCCTATAAAAACTCCCCATTGGAATCCTGAAACAAAGATCATTAATGTTGCTGCAACTGTTGCAACTAATATAAATCCTATAAAATCAACATTACCAGCTTTAGCTTTTTCCTTAGGAATATATTTTAATATAAAAGGTAATATTACTAAAGTTAATAATGGAATTAAGAATAGTACTTGCCAACTTAAATATGTTGAGATATATCCTCCAGTAATTGTACCAATTACCTGTGAGATAGCATAACTACTTGTACTAAATCCTAAGTATTTTTTATGTTCACTCTCTTTAAAATACTTTGCTATAAATATTACATATAATGTTTCTGCACTTCCTAATCCAGCTGACTGAATTATTCTTGAAATAACAATAATTAAAAATGATTTCTGAAAAATAAATCCTAATAGTGAACCAACACATATTAATATAATTCCTAATACTAATAGTGTTCTAACACTTATTGAATCAGATAAAGAAGCGTATACAACTGCTCCAATACCAATAACTAGTCCAGCTAAAGTTACTTGCCAGCTAACAGCAGTAGCTGATATATTAAAAGCTTTAGCCAAATCTGGTGAAATAATTTTAAACGAGTTGTCGATAACTAAAGCAAAAATCATTAAAGCTAATACTGCTGGTACCGCTTTTTTTATTTTTACTTCTTCAACATTTTCTAAAGTATTAATTGAAACGTCCATTTTAAATCCTCTCTTTTCTTTTTTCATTTGTGCTTCTTAAATAATAGCTTACCAATAATCATTATAAACTTGTCTACTCTTTTTACTTCATCCTCTCTCAATAATCGTTTACAAACTATAATAAAATCAACTTGTTTAGCACAAGTAAACTTGTCTAAGTTTTGCTTATATTTTAGACAAGTTAATACTATCACATCTTTATTTCAATTTCAATACCCTTTATAAAGCTTTGTTTTCTCCCTTATTTTTATATTTTATCCTATAATATTTATAATTTACCTTATTTTAACTTGTATATTTTTATCATATCTATTTTAAAATAACTTTCTCTTAATTCAAATAAATAGAAATTTATGATATACTATTCCTATTAAAGGTTGTATATAATATAAATTTTATAAATAAGTAAGGTGTTAAGATGAAACTCACTACAAAAAATACTAAAACTTCCAAAAAATTGCTCTATGCATCTGTATATGATAAGTTATATAAAATGATTATTAATGGGGAATATCCTTTAAATTCAAAATTACCCTCTGAGCCTGAACTTGCAAAAACCTTTGGGGTTAGCCGTATGACTTTGCGTCAAGCACTCGCTTTACTTCAAGATGATGGTTTGGTAAAAAACGTAAGAGGCAAAGGGAATTTTATAATATCTCCAGAAAAATATACTCAAAGAGATTTCTTAGAGTTAATAGGTAATCCTATATACAAATGCCACACAGAAAAAATTGATGACATTGAATTTGTATTTCGCTTAGAACTTGATAGTGATTATACTAAACAAGTTTTAGAAAAGGATTCCACAGCAGTTGTTGCTTGTGAACGTTATTATAAAAGTAAAAATAAAGTTTTAGCCTACGCTTTTACCTTTATATCTGTTGAAACCATAAAAGAAATGGAAATAGATTTAAATAATGAAGGTGAGCTATTAGATTTTCTTGAGAAAAAATCCTATGAAATATCAGAAAGTTCTATATTAGAAATAAAGCATTCCTCTGCTGGTAATTCATTAAATCCAAAATATAAACTCGTTGGAGGAAATCAATGCGATTTAGTCTTAGAAACATTATATGCTAATGATTATTCTCCTCCTATATTATTTAACAAATACTATATTCCTTCTCAATATAGTACTTTTAAAATTAAAGCAAGAAAAAAAGAATAATTTAAACTTTTAAAAATATTTCTACATAAAAAACAGCAATAATATTTTAAATATTATTGCTGTTTTCATTTCTCATTACATTTTACTATATAAACTAAAAAACTTAATTTATTTATATAATTAATCCAACAATAGTTGCTGTTAACATACTTACTAATGTTGCACCATATAGTAATTTAAGTCCGAAACGTGCAACTACATTTCCTTGTTCTTGGTTAAGTCCCTTTACTGCTCCTGAAATAATTCCAATTGATGAAAAGTTTGCAAAAGAAATTAAGAATACAGAAACAATACCAATTGATCTTGCTGATAAATGTAAGTCTCCACTTGCTAATAAATTCATTGCAACGAATTCATTAGATACTAACTTAGTTGCCATTACGCTGGCAGCTTGTATTGACTCATTTAAAGGTACACCCATTAAGAATGCAAAAGGTGAGAATACATATCCTAGTATTTCTTGGAAACTCATTCCAAAGATTGATCTGAAAATCATGTTTATTACAGCAATGATTGCTACAAATCCAACTAACATAGCTGCTACTATAACCGCTACCTTAAATCCATCTAAAATATATTCACCAAGTACTTCAAAGAAAGTTTGTTTCTTTTCATCCTCAACTACTAAGATATCCTCTTCTTCTGATACAGAATATGGATTTATAACTGATGCTATAATGAATCCACCAAATAAATTAAGAACAATTGCTGTTACAACATATCTAGGTTGTAATAAAACCATGTAAGAACCAACTATAGACATTGATACTGTTGACATTGCTGATGCACAAAGAGTATATAATCTATGTTTAGGTAATAAAGCAAGTTCTTTTTTTACAGAAATAAATACTTCTGATTGGCCAAGTATAGCTGATGCTACAGCATTGTAAGACTCTAATTTACCCATGCCATTAATTTTACTTAAAACTAAGCCTATGTATTTAATTACAAAAGGAAGTATTTTTAAGTATTGTAAAATACCAATTAAGGCAGAAATAAAGATTATTGGTAAAAGAACACTAATAAAGAATGAAAATTGATCATTATTAACTAGTCCACCAAATACAAAATTTACTCCATCTCCTGCACATGCAAGAAGCACATCAAAACCATTTGCTATACTTCCAACTAAATAATTTCCTACTTGAGTATTTAGCAGTATAAATCCTAATACGAATTGTAAAATAAGCATTAAAAATATAGGTTTATATTTTATATTCTTCTTATCACTACTTCCAATCCACGCAAGTGCTAAAATAACAATTAATCCTACAACTCCAATAATATATTTCATTTTTTCCTCCTTGTTACATACCATAAGTTTAATATTATTATCTTGTGCATATGGTACAATAAATACACTTTTAGTAGATTGTTTTTAATATTTCTCAAAAAAATCCTTATTCAGTTTTATTTTTTAAAAAAATATTAATTCGTACATCTTTTCGACACATTTATAAACATTTCAATTATAAATTTCTTTTAAATATATGTAAAGGCTTAATAATATTAAAATTGAAAGAAGAAATAAAACTTATTTTAATTTTAACCATATGAATACGTTTCGAACATCCAAATACGCATTTTTATGCATTTTTAAAATTTTATAAAAAAATATTCAACCTCAAATTTTAATTTAAAAGTTAAGGTTGAACATAATAAATAAACTCTATTATTTATGAGATTTAATATAAAATACCCTTTGTATAGAATTAAATTCTTCGCAAATTTGAGATATTTCCTTTATATTAGGAACCTTTTTAGGTTTTATATCTATTCCCTGCTCAATAGATATTGCTATTTTCTCTAATACAAGTAATAATTGGGCTAATTCATCATCAGATAAATTTAAATATTTCTTAGTTGTACAATACTTATCTAGTAAGTAACTAATATGCTCTAAAGAAAAGAATACAGGCCATAGCATTTCAAGCATTTCCTCATTACGAGGAACTTCCCCTAAGGCAGTGTTATATGCCACCTTAAGATTCATTAGGTCTATACTCATTTTTTCTTTCATATTTTTTATCTTTTTATTATTAATTTCTTTATCATTAGTTGATAGAAGAACTAATAAATTTTTTTGACTATGTATTAACTTTACTATTAAATCCTTTAATCTACTAGAAGCTGAGCGTCGTCCAAAAATATAAATACCTATTAAACCTATTAAAGAACCTACCACTATATCAGTAATACGTGCTGTTGCAAAATAAGTAATATTATGTATTTGTGTTGAAGTCTCTGCTATAAGTAAAGCATTTGGCGTAATAAACATTACTGCTATGGCATAATTTTTTACAATAAAAAGCTCTGTTAAAGCTGTTAAAATCATATTAATTATAACTATTATAAAACCATTTGGATTTGTTTTTAAAATAATAGTAACTATTATTACTCCAATAATTGTACCAAAGGATCTTTGAATTGATTTATGAAAGGTTGATATAATAGTTGAACCTGACATGACAGCAGCACAGGATAAAGGTATCCAGTATGGCCTTGAAAAAGGAAAACTAAAGGCTATTATAGCTGATATAGAAAGAACAACCTCATATCTAATTGCATTAATAAATACTATTGAATCTTTATTACAAGCTCTTTTAACCTTACTCATTAATGAAGTTTTTGAAATTTTAATACTTCTTCCAATGTATGTTAATGGCAAATTTATGATAGCTTCAGTATCATAAATTATTTGTAAAAGCTTATGGTAATCCATATCTAAGTTTTCATAAGAATCTATCTTAAGCTTGTCTCCATCCTTAAAGTCAATTGCCATAGCTAACTTTCTTATCATATTACTAAATTCTTTTGGCAACTTCTTATTTTTGTTAACATGCAACTCAAGCATTTCTAAAAATAATTTATTACCCTCTTCATTTAAAAGGTATAATCTATTAAATAAGAATGAATTCTTCCATGGAATATATCCAGTTAAAAGAATTTCCTCCGCTTCCCTTAAAGCATTTACAGTTTTATTTCTTATATTATTAATATCTTCATTTCCAATGGCTTCACTAAAATCTGCTAAGGTTAAATAAAGTCTTTTAATAACTTTTATTTCAGGACCATGTGGATTTAAAAAATATCCCTTCATGCTCATTAACCATGCAAAAAGTCCTCCCATAAGAACAACAAAAAATCTTATAAACGCTTCTGACTGATTAACAGGCATTCCTGTTGACACTAAAAAACTTAATACAAAGAACATTGAAGAAGGTCCTGGTATTTTTAAAAGACCAAATATAAAAATTGCAATTCCTCCAATTAAACCTACCGTTAATATAATAAGTATTGGATATGGAGCTAATAAAGTTCCCAAAGCAACTGACAAGCTAATACCAAGGGCTGCAAAAAATATTTTTTTACCACGCTGAGCATAAGGCTCATTTATAACATATAAATATGAAAAACTTCCTATTCCACCTAATAATCCTAAAGGAATTTGACCTATTAGAACTCCTATAAGTACTGGAAATCCTGCACAGATTCCAGCATTTATTGCTTTTTGCCAAGGAAAAGGAGTTTTATTAATTTTAAATAATTGCTTTATTATAGTTTTATCCATGTACACTCCTTTTTAAAGTCTATATTTTCTACTAAACTTTATATTTATTAATCTAAATTGTTCATCATTTTCTCTAAAACACTATTAAAAATCTCTAATTCTTCTTTATTAATATTATTTATAGCCTCTACTTCTATATTCTTGGCTTCTTCAAACCATTTAGGAAACATTTCATAAGCCTTTTCTGTTAAATTTATAATTCTTTCACGCTTATCCTTCCCCTCAGTTCTAATAACTAAGCCCATTTCCTCCATCTTAGTTAATGTCCTAGTAATTGTTGGAGCCTCTACCCCAAGATATTGACTTATTTCTATTTGGGTACACTGTTTCTTTTCATGTAAATACAATATAATACTCCACTGTGATGAATATAGCCCAAGAGGAGCAATCTTTTCATTTAATTTCTTAGTAAAATTTCTAGCTAATTGATTCACTTTATGCCCATATAAATTCAATTTTATTCCTCCTTCTATTTAGTTACCTAAGTAATAATTACCTAGGTAATTATATCACCTTAATTTATAAGAATCAAACTTCCATAAAAAAAACACATGAATATATTTATACAACATATTCATGTGGTTATAAAAAATTATACATTTATATAATCTTCTATTGACTCTAAAACAACCTCCTCTGGATAAAGGGCCATAACTAAATCATCTTCTATAAGTTTATAAAATCTTGTAGAATAAGTAATTAAAAACTTACTATTAGGAAGAGTAAGCCTTAAGATTTCCCCATAACAATTAGGCTTTCCTCCACTAGGTTCCCCTATTATTTTTGCATTAGTACTATTTTTAAAGGTATAAGCATTTAAAAGGGCTGAAGAAAAAGTTTCTCTTCCTATTATAACTTTTAAATTTTCCTTTTTATTTATCTTTTCATTGTACTTTAAATAATCTATTAAAGGAGTAAAAAGTGTTGAATCTCCACCTAAATTATTTCTTAAATCTACAGTTACCTTTTCTATGTTTTCCTTCTCAATTAGGCATATTATATTTTCAATCTTTTTCCCTATGCTTTCCTCTCCATTCTCCCTACAGCTATTATATTTTATGTATAACTCTCCACTCCCTAAAATTTTAAACCAAAGATTTTCAGAATCATTTTTAGCATACATAGGCAGTCTTTTATTTGTATAAACTAAGTCCTCAAAGGAACAGGTTAAAACCTCATATTCTCCCTCGTCTAAGGTTATTTTTACTTTTTTCATGGTATCAATTATTAAAAGCCCATATAAAACCTCTGCTATTTGCATATATTTCATGCTTTGAGCCTTAAAGAAATACTCATTTTCAAAGGAAATAATATTAGAAAGTTCCTCTAGAACCTCTTCTATTTTCATATCACCAAGGGCTAAAACCTTCTTAAATAACAAGTTTTCATATCCTTTGCATGTATTTATAATATATACTCCATCATTAAAACAATAAAACTTTAATGGAATAAACCTTTTAGCAGGAAATATAAGTGAAGTATGGGCATCTCTTAAAGAAGCCACAACCCTTGATATTTCAACCTTCATCTCCTCATAATCTAACTCATTAACAATGCTTTTTAAATTCTCTATCTTTTCATTAAAACTTTCTTCCTCTGTATAAGCAAATAGATTTTTATGCCTTTTCTTAAGCTCTTCTTTTAAATATTCAATGTCCTCTACCCACTTTTTCTCCCATGTATTTTCCATAAGCTCTCCTTTGCAGATAATATTAAAATACCAATACTATAAATTTATGTTTCAAATATATATATATTATTTTAAATTTATCTTTAATTCTTTATTTATCTCTTAATCTCTTTAAGACTACTTCTCTTTCTAAATCTCTAAACTAAAATCCGCTTAAGTCCTCTAAGACACAATCTACGTCTCCTTTTCAAAATATCTATTGTAAACTATTTATATTTTAACACATTAATAAGTTGATTAAAGGTTTACTTTTGGATAAAATATTAAGGTACGATACAAAACATTAAGATTAAGTTTATAAGATACTAATGAGGAGGATATTTTTCTATGGACGTACTTGTATATGTGGCTATCAGCGTTGGTGTACTATCTGGAGTTTGGGCATGGATGGCAGCAGTATTTGGAATGGTAAGTTGGACTGGCTTTGTTGGTTGGACTAGTTATTATTCCTCAGGTGGAATGGCTAAAGGACTTTTTAGATCTCTTTGCTCAAATGCAACAGGAATTATTTACGCCCTGCTTATTATAAAAGGATCATCTATTTTTCCAAATGAATATTGGTCTTATTTTTTAACAGCCTTTTTCTCTTTTATGATGGTAATACAAGCCAAGCTTAAAAAATTCGAATTTATCTCTGGAGCATTCTGTGGCTGCTTCTCAACCTTTGGATTAAACGGAAATTGGCAAGCTGTAATACCAGCACTACTTTGTGGAAACGTATTAGGATATATATCACAAAAGATAGGAATCTACTGTCATAAAGTATTTAGTAAGAATTAAATACTATGAGATAAAAATTAATAGAGAAGATATAGAAGCAATGCTTTTATATTTTCTCTATTTTTATTTTATAAATTAACAAAAAACAAAGATTCATGCTTAAAATAAGTTACTACATTTGTTTTATTCTACAATTACTAATTTAGTGGAGGCGATACGTTACCTTTAAAATCCGACACTAAAATTACTAACTTAAAAATTATATAAGAAATTATTACTTATACCTTCATATTATAGTTCTAATTCTAACTTTTAACTTCTTTTTCATGATTTGTATTTAAATTTACTATTTGCAATAATTCGTTTATTTCTTTTATATCATTACTTGTTAATTCTGTCCTATATATTGTTATAATCTGCTCTATTATTTCAATTGATTTTTTAATATTGTTAATTCTTAAATAGCAATATGCTTTATATTTCAAAATATTATATTTTGACTTTATACCTTCTATATTTAAAATTTTATCATAATAGTCTATTGCTTCTTCAAATCTCTCCATTTCCATATTTACAATAGCTAAGTTCATAAATGTAGATTCATTATACTTTATGTTACTTATATCTTTAAACAATTTCTCAGCTTCCTTTAATGCTGAATTCTTATTCATTCCTAATTTATCAAGTTCAACTTTACTTCTAGATGCTAAAAGATAGCATTCACCAAACTCTTTTAAATATCTATCTTTACAGAAATAATTATCACTTTTTGGAGTATCAGTTACCATGCCAAAATACTCTATCGCTATACTATAATCTCCTTTTCTTGTATATGCTATTGCTATATTATTTAATAATTCATCCTTTCTAGTTGTATACTTTAAAGCCTCTTCATAAAAATTAATAGCCATATCAAATCTTCCTTTATTCATCTCTATACTTCCTAATTCTAAATATATAAAGCAATTCTGTTTATCATACTCCAAAGCTTCTTTAAGTTTCCTTTCTCGCTCTTCACCATTATGTTTTAAAGCTTCTTTAATCATTCTTTTTAATATTATTTTTTCATGTTTTATGGTTATCTCTTTTTCTATCCCCTGACTAATTATTATGTTAGCTTGTTCTAGATTATTAAATAATTCTATTAAACCATCACGTGACTTAATACTCTTATTTTTCAGATTCGTAAATTCCCTTAGTTTGCCATGCATTAAATCATTTCTTGGTGATAATACATCACTTGTATATTGTCTTATTTTCGAATAACTTATATTATTTTTATTAATTAAATATCCATCCTCTATTAATTTTCTAATTAATTGAAAAGCTGAGTAATATTTATTGTTTTCACTATCAAATGTATATAGTTCTATATCTCTATCTGTAGATATATTATTTCTTAGAACATAATATATGAATGATTCTAATGCTATTGCTCCAGAAACGATTGTATCAATATAATCAAATTTATTACTTGAATATTTGGCTTTATTGAAGAAATATCTATATATATCTATATCTAACGAATCCTCATATTTCTCATTACCGATTTCATAAATCTGACTATTACTTGTATTAGGAGAAATATATCCATTAATAGTTTCTTTTAAATTTATCCAATTTTTATATAAGAATATACAAATCATACTACAATCAGATGCAGAAGCATTTATAAAATAATTTCCATTTTTATTTATATTATATTTTATAATTAATAACTCTAAGGTTTTTTGCATTAATTCACTAAAAAACTCTTTTTTATTAAATACCTTATCTATTTCTTCAATCTCTTCCTTAAATATCTCAATAAATATCTGTACTGATGTACTTTGAAAACCATATTCTCCTCCTCCAACAGAAAATGTAGATTCCCTTAAAGCAATAGACTGATGCTCATGCCATTTTCTTTCTATATTAATTAATAATGCTCTTTTTTTATTCGGTAAACAGTCAAAAAAATTTTCACTTAATGAAAATTTATAACATGCATCCCTACTATTTAAATAATATGGTAAATCATAATTTATAACTATCTCTGCATCAATATCATTACTATTTACATATTCATCAAACACCTCTGGGAATTTCCTAAATGTATTAATATCCATAACAAATCCTCCTAATATTATCCAATCACACAATATCTATTCTACCATTTTAGTGCTAATATTATAAATTTATACTTTATTCATATTTACTAATATCATTTTATTACTTTAAAACTATTCATAATTACGACAAAAAAATCCACAACAGTAATTTCTGTCGTGGATTTTTTTGGTAGAGGAGGATCATGAGCTTTGAAAGCCACCAATAAATTTTAAATTATGTCATTATATAATCTATTCCATTCTGTTTCTAAATCTCTGTCCATTGCTCCAATATCTAAACAACTTTCTTTATATAACATACGAATTTCCTGCAATCCTGCAAATGCCAACCTTGACCATGCTACTGAATTCAAATGAAGTGCAAAAGTTAAAATATTTCCTCCAGAACGTATTCCTGCATCTATACCGTCTACGATACATAAACTTCCATGCCCTACTAGTAACATTCTTCTTAGTTCAGGGTTATTTCCAAAAGGAATAGATTCTTTCCAAGTGTTCTTATGATAAAATCTGCTTTTTAACATCCATAAGAATCTTATAATAACTTCGTTTAAAAACACAGGTATTGCCATAGCAGCCCCATATCTTGCATCATATCCTTCTTCAAAAATCTTGACTGATAGCTCTGCAAAAGTTTTACTTTCTCCATTAATATTTAAAGATCCAAAATCACAAAATTGAAACATCTCAAAAAATGGAATTGATACTCCTGCTCCTCTTTTTCCATCTTTATGCCCCCTTGTCCCGCTTGAACCTGCAACATCTGACATTATATGGCCAATCCAGTTACAGAACCCGCAAAACAATCTTGATGTAAAAGTTTCTCCTTGAAGTTTAAATTTGCTGTCATTGCTTTCAACTCTGATTATTCTTCCATTGCTTATAAAACTAGATGTTCCTGTAAATTGATCCAAAACTGAAAAGAATAATCCTATTAAATCTGGAGAATGTCCAAGTGACTTTAAATGATGATTTGATGCACTCATCTTAAACATTTCATTATCTAAGCCAATATCAGATGCATATCTTGCATCATAATTTACTTTAAATCTTTTTTCTAAATATCCAATAGCTGAACCAATACTATCTGGTCTCTTCTTTAAATTAGCACCACCTTTTTTATCTGAATCCCATACCTTTCCTGCAAACACTTGAACTAGATCATCTGTTTTTTTATCTGTCCATTTACCAAGCTTACTTGCCCCTGGCATTCCTACAAAAAAGCTATCAATAAGGCCACACGCCACTCCACTTAAAGCTCCAATTAAATAATCATACTTATCGCAATTAGCTTTTTTCATAGTGTAATCATTTTTTATTCTTTCACTTATTTCCCCTTTTTGTTCTTGTGATAATAAACTCTCAAATGGATCTTTCGATAAATCTACACTATTGTCTAATGCATATTTTTCTATATTATTTATATATTCATTCCAGCTTGTCTGCTCATTTAATTCAACAATATCAATTTTTTCAAATTCATATGCTTTTATGGAATTCTTTTCTTCTTGTGTAAGTTCACATAAATCTGATTCAAAATTATCTATATCATAATTAATATTATCTATATCAATTCCACTGTCTAAACACATTGATTCAGCCATTTCGATAAGTAAATCTAAGTTATTTAGATTTTCATCATTAACATTAGACAATTTATCTATTTCTATTTGAAAATCCCCTAATGCACTCTGTACCTTTTTCTTTTGATTATCTTGAATAAGCATTACTTTCCCAGCTTCACTAATCTTATCATTGCTTATATTTTTTTTAGACATTGTATTTTTCCATCCTTAAATTGTAATACTATTTATTTTTTAATTTAGAAAGTTTTTAACAAAACTTTTTGCTACTCCTTTAGCACTTGCTAAAGTTGCATCTTTAATATTCATATAACCAATAGACTCAAGTGCACTATATAATTGATCTAATACATTTAATTCTTGTTTATCATCTAACTCAAGTACAGTTTTAATTTCTTGCATGTTATCTGAATTTTCAATTGTAATTTCTTTTTCAATGTAATATGATAATACAAATAAACGTAATTTTTCTTTTGTTGGCTCATTTGTAAGTTCTTCAAGTCTAGTTCTATCTAAATATTTTGGAAGTTTTGCAATGATTGCTTCTTCTTCAGCATAATTTATTTTGCTACTTGTTTCTTTAGCACCATTACTCATCATTTCTAGAATTTTAGATAATTTTTTAATTTTTATTGTCGCTTCCATACCTTTATTTATTTCTTCTGTAAGTTGCTTTGATATTTCATTTACATCTTCAATTAAATAATTAAGAGATTTTTGAGAATTTTTAATTATTGCTTGAAGCATAAGTTCTCTTTGTTTATTATTTTCAAGTTCACTAAGTCCTGTAACCTTTTTTATTCCTTTATATGTTCCTACTCCAAGTAATGCAACAACACCTATCCCTGTAAACATACTAGAAAATCCAAGAAGCCCTCCCATGCCAAGAGTTGCAAGTCCAGATGTTAATCCCGCAGCAGACATTCCAATAACAGATCCAGAAAAATATACAGCCGCAAGAGGTACCCCTACAGCTCCAGCCTTAGCCCCTATATCTTTCATTGATTTAACAATCTCAGAATCATTTTTTCTCTCATTTAATATATTTTCATCATTTTTAATTACTGATATAATAAGTTCTATTTGTTCATCATTAATATTTAATTCATTTTGTAATTCAATTATAAATCTATCATTTTTCCACTGCTCTATATCGCTCTTTAATTTATAAATATATATTATATCTTTCATCAAAGATTTTTTTACTATATCAATACATCCATTTGGAACATTTGCAGATAGATACTCTATTAAACTTTTACTATCTTCAATACTATTCTTATCACACATATAACTTCTTAGACTTAATCTATCTTTAACATTGTAATCTATTCTTACAATCAAAGATATAATTTCAGCATATTCTTTTGCATCAATGACATCATCGTCTGAATAAGCATAATTACAAATTATCTTTATATATGCACTTTTCACTTCATTATCCATATCTGAAAGAGGAAGTGTTTGAGATGTTGTTTCAAACAATTTTTCTTCTCCACCTTCATTTATTATTCCATTAATAAAATTAGCAAACTCTTTAAAATTAATACTAACAGAAGATAATGATGGTTCTTTTTTAGTGCCATCATTTAATTTTAAAATTACTTTTTCACTTTTTACAACTTTTCCATTATCTTTAATAATTTCTTCACATACATATTCAGCTTCAGATATATCAGAAAAATTAAATATAGTAGATTTTTCAAATGTATTTTTTACAAATACTTTATCTCCTAATAATACAATTCCTTCTTTTGCACTTCCAAACAAAGTTGAATCTACAATAGCTAAAACATATTGTGGGTTTACTCCTTCTGCAATTGATAGAATAGCATTATTTAATTTCTTTTCAGGTATATCTGGAGCTATATATACTCTATCCCCTATTAACGATACGTTTTCTTTTATATAATTTTCTACTGACATAAAATTCTTCTCCTTGTTTTTAATTATTTATATAATTCATATGTTTTTTGTAGAATATTCTTTATTTCATCTAAATAATCTTGAAACTTTTTAACCTTCAAAATTTCCTTTTATTAAAGAATCTATTTCTTCAAACATTTAACATAAATCTCATATCTCACTTTATAGAATTTAAAAGCTTCTTCAATAATTTAATCTGTGTTAGCCTGTCCTAAACTACTTCTATTAAACCTCACTATAATCAAATTCAATTTCTTTAAACCATTCAATGCTATTTTTAATACTTCAAAGTAAATCAATCATATTTTTAACTACTTATGCATCTTTAAACTAAGATTTCAACTATTATTAATAAATTCAACCACCTCACTAGGTATTAATTTTTTAATCTTATATTAATTAAAAATCTTTCTAAATTTTCAATTAATATTTTCATTATTTTACCATACATAATAATTAACTTCAAATATGGATAATATTTTAATAAAATTATTATAATTTAAAATCCAACTTACTTTTATATGGAAATCATTATCATATTTTTTATATAAATCATATCTTTTAATTTTACTTAAAAACTTACCTCCTTTATTATTTTAAGCATAGAATAAAATCGCTCTACTTAGCTGGTGGTATTTCCTTAGCCCTATAATAAAGGCATACAACCTGCTCTGCGTTGAGTCTTAAGACGCTTAAACCGTCAGCCATCCGCTTACCTTTTAGAATCAAATAAAACTTAAAACACTTATTTTAGGTGATATTTGAACAAATATGTATATATGGTCTACACAAACGTGTGCTCATACTATCCTAACTCCTTTGCATTCACAAAGTTGCCTTAATATCTTACTTATTTCTTGATTTTTCTCTCAATATATTTCTTTTCTTCTGTATTTCAGCGAAAAAACTATATGATATTTACAACTCCATTTTGTATTTGCTAAGCTGTTAGTATACATTTAAAAACCTCCTTTTGTTAAAATAAAAATAGGCTCACAGCCAGTTTTAGTAACAAAAAGGAGGTTTTTTCTTACATCGCTAAAGGTCTTGTGAACATACTCACATAGCAAGTTATTTTCATTAAACAATAAAAAAACCACAAAAATCAAAAAATATGATTTTCGTGGTTTTTTTATGGTGGAGGCGACGGGTGTCGAACCCGTGTCCGAAAGCAGACCAGTAAGACTTTCTACGAGTGTAGTCTTGTGTTTTAAAATTCCCTCAGAGAACGTCCACAGACAAACTTCCTCTTTGGTAAGCTTCATAAATTCCGTTCCTAGCTCAAAGCTTTGCTAGGCTCGGTTCCCCACTTTTAAATGACACCCTTACTCTCAACCGTGGGCAATTGAGGAAGGATGAGCAGCGCTAAATTAAGCTGCTAATGCAAAATTATCTTCTGCGTTTATCTTTAATGCATACTTTATTATCGAGGCACCATGCTTCCCTCGACTCGCTTATCAAACCCATCTTACCCCCGTCGAAGCCAAAACGCCCCCATGTATGAGATAATAATATGGTCTAAACGCTAAATTCCATATTCAATTTTTAAATTATAAAGTTTTAATCAAACTTATGTTCTCATTATATATTAATTAATTAATTTAGTCAAGGGACATATATTTTTGTTTGTAAGAGATAAATTCCTTGACTAATTAATTAACTTTTAACATTCTAAAACAGACAATTTATATAATACCTAATTCTACTTAAAATATCAATGGTTAATTTTACCTAAATTAAAATTTCTTATCTTTTGCTCTCTTTAAGCTTAAAATGTTACTTTTTAGCCCTATTTAGCTAATAAAAATAATCTTAAAAAAATTATTTAAAGTAAACTTCTCCATCTTCTATCTTATCTATAGTAACTAGAGATTCAACTCTTATTCCTTTGTCTTCTAAGTGAGCTCTTCCGCTTTGGAATCCTTTTTCTATAACTATTCCTACTCCAACAACTTCAGCTCCAGCTTGTTTAACAACATCTATTAATCCAAAAACTGCACATGCATTTGCTAAGAAATCATCAACTATAAGGATTTTTTCTCCTGGTTTTATGAATTTCTTATCAACAACAACATTGTATATTGTTTTTTTAGTAAATGAATAAACCTCTGAGTTAAATACCTCTTCTCTCTTGTTTCTTGGTAATCTTTCTATTTTCTTACCAAAAACAACTGGTACATTATCAAAGTATTGAGCAGTTATTATTCCTAATCCTATTCCTGTTGATTCTATTGTAAGGATTTTGTCTATTTGATCATTTTTAAATCTATCTTTAAATTCTTTTCCTACTTCGTTAAAAAATTCTACATCCATTTGGTGATTTAAAAAAGAATCAACCATTAAAATATTATCTTCTGTAACTCTACCTTCTTTTTTTATCTTATCTTTTAATAGTTCCATTTGGTTACATCCTTTCTTACTATTAATTTATAGTATTAACTTCCTATATTATATCATAATAGGAAAACCTATTGCTATCTAATTTTATTATACAGTATTCTTATTATTCATGTAATCCTTTTTAGTAATTCTTTATATAATAATAGTAGAAGAATATTTAGGAGAGATAAATATGACTTCATTTCAATCATTAATAATAATACTTATATGTATTTTATCCATAATTATAATTTTATATTTAATCGAGTCAGATAATTTTCTGCCAGAAAAACAAATAAGGAAATATGTCTCTCTAGGGAAATTTAAACATGCTCTTTATCTTTTAGACAAGTATTCAGCAAAATTAGATCCTCTATTTTTCTATAATAATAAAATTTTAGTACTATCAAAACAAAAAGATTTTGATGCAGCCTATGAACTTTCCATAGAGGCAATAAAAAACCTTAAAGAACCTAACTATGAACTTTACAATAATATTGCATTTGTATATTATAATCTAAAACTTTACCATAGAGCCATAGATTTTTCAGAAAGAGCCTTAAAATTAAATCCTATAGATACCTTTGCTTTAAGTAATAAAGGTTTCTCTTATATTGAAATAGGAGAATACTCTAAAGCTGAGGAATCTTTTGATAAAGCACTTGAGTTTAACCCTTGTTTTAAAAACGCCTTATCTGGGAAGGCATATTGTGCTTTTGAAAAGGGGGATTATCTTCTTGCTACTAAATATCTTGAAGATTTTGTTTCAATTGAAAAATCCAATGCCTCTGCCTATAAAAAGCTAGGAGAATGTTACTTTCTTTCAAATGACTTAAAAAACAGTTCTAAAATGTATGAGAAATCCTTAGAAATAGATCAAGAAAATGATGCTTCTTATTGTGAATATGCAAATGTACTTCTTTGCTTAGGTCACTATGATAAAGCCCTAAACAATTTAAATAAGGCCCTTGCCATATCCCCATATAACTTTATGGCCTTTTATTATAAAGCAAGAGCTTATTCATTAAAAAAAGATTTTGATAATGCCTTTTATTATTTAGAAAGAGCCTTTAACTATTGTGACTCCTTAAAAGAAATAGCTCTTAAGGATGAGATGCTTACAAACTTAAAATTTTTCTCAAAGTTTAGTGAATTATTAGAGATTCATAATATACAAAACTAACTTTTAAAGTGAAAAGCTAAAAATTATTCTAATTAATTTTTTCATAGATTTAGAATCAATCTAAAAAAACTCTTAAATCTTAAAAATTACACCTATTAATTTTAAAACTTTAAGAGTTAATATAAATTTATACTGATTAATTTTTTAACTATTAATTTTTAATTATACTTCCTTTTTAAATTTATACAGAAAAATCTTATATAATAAGTTTAAAATACGAGCCTTAATAATACTTAGTTTCTATACTAACTTTATTAAGGCTCTAAATTCTATTTATAAACTACTCACTAAAATCATCTACACTTATACTTAAGAAAATACAGTCATTATTTCTATTAATAGTTTCTTTTATTTCCTCTGAATCCATGTCCATTCCTATAACATTACTACTAATTCCATTTCCTGAAGTTGCATAATAAAGACAAACTCTCTTTCCTTTTTCAAGCTCTAAATCATAATCACCAGCAAAATTAGCACTAAAATAGTCCTTTATATTTTCCTCAGCCTTGTAATTATGACGACTATAAGCTCCATCTCCACCTAAAAGACAATTTATCCTATTATCATCTTTAAAGTTTATTCCTAAGGTTATATTCTCTTTCCCCTTTTCATATGTTTCACTTACACTTGTTAAAATAGGTTCATTTTTAACTTCTTTCCCCTCTTTATAAACCTCATAATTTAAATCAATCTTATACCCCTTACCTTTAGAAATGTTTTTCACCTTATAGAAAAAAACTCTATTTTCAGTCAAATTTAAAATCTGCTCCTCTTTTTCTGAAAGCTTCTCAAAACTTACCTTTGCAACATCATTTTTAGAAAAGTCTCCACATCCCATAAATAAGAATGCTGGAATTATAGCTAAAATTACCCCTTTTAAAATTCTCATTAAAACACCCCTATATTAAATTTTATATTATAATTTGCAAATCCCTATTTATATTAATTGTAACTATTTTTTTATATTATATGATCAATTTCTAATTGTAACCTAGGCTTTTAAAAATTTATTCTTACTTAAAGCCTCTTATATTTTTAATTTTCAAGGATCTTCTAGAAAATTGACTATTTTAAATTTATAAATTCCCTAAATTACTACCTCTCTAAACTTTAACCTCCTCCCCCCTTATAAAATTTCTCCTTTACATAAGTTAATAAAAACATATAATAGCCTAATTTAATCTAAAACTTTATAAATTAATAATAAACAAAAGTTCCTTGACTTAAATATAAAAAAGGTACTTAAAAGATAAAGTTTTAAAATTAAAATAATAACTTTTTCTTCTAAGCACCTTCTAGAAAAGAATCTAATATCTATTTCTTTCCTTAAGTTGTCTATCCATCTCTCTCTTATGAGCCTTTTCAAGCATTGTATCTCTCTTGTCGTAGTTTTTCTTACCTCTACAAACTCCTAAGTTAACCTTAACTCTTCCATTCTTTAAGTATAAAGAAAGTGGTATTAAAGCAACCCCTTGTTGTTGAACTATTCCTATTAATCTTTGAATTTCACTTTTATGAAGAAGTAATTTTCTTTTTCTTAAAGGATCAACATTAAATATGTTTCCTTGCTCATAAGGACTTATATGCATGTTATTTATAAATATCTCTCCATTATTTATATCTGCATAACAATCCTTTAAGTTAACTCTTCCGTTTCTAATAGACTTAACCTCTGTTCCAACTAAAGCTATACCTGCTTCCATAGCCTCATCAACAAAGTAATCATGTCTAGCTTTCCTATTCTCTGCTAATGTCTTATTGTCTTTTCTCTTTGCCATACTTCTCACCTACTATGGTTATATTAAAAGCAATTTTACTTACCCAAAGCAAAATGCCTCTTATTTCTTTTCTTTGCTTATTATTTTAACATATTTACTATTTAAATGTAAATTCACAAAACTATACTTATTAACCTTAAGCTAATAGCCCCCTATATCCTCCCCATAAAATCTTCAAATCACGTTATCATGTCCCTCCATACTTTTCCACATAAAAAGTTTCAAATCACCTTACGCTTTAACTAAATAACTATTAAACATACTAATTTTCTATGTGAATTATTCTAATATTTAATAAGCTAATAAATAGTCTAATTTTAGATTTTATCCTATTAAACAAGTTTATCTCCTAAAAGCCTTTAAACATATGAAGAGATTAATAAACCTTATAAATATAATATAGAAAATATCTATATAAGTTTTAGACCTTAAGAAATTATATAGATATTAATAAAACTTACAAACAATATGAAGAGAATATCTAGATAAGTTTTACAATTTAAATAGTAATTTTAAACAGCTCCTATATAAAATAAAACTAAATTACTTTTTATATAGCTACTCCTATTATATTAAATACTAAGTTCATTAATTTAATAAAAAGATATTAATAAAACTTATAGATAGAATGTAGAGAATCTCTACATGAATTTTAGAATTTAAGTAGTCACGTAAAGTAAGTTACGTCAATAAACCTGAATGTCCGAAGCGCAGCAAGTTTTCAGGTTTTAGTAACTTACTTGGAGTGAATACTATAAATTCTTAATGAAATGTAGTAATTCTCGAAATCTATCTATAAGTTTTTTATCTTCCTATTATTAAAGCTCTTCCTCAGCAGATGCTTCTCTTGGTTCTATTATTTCAACTTTCCCCTCTGCTTCAAGCTCTTTTTTTACTTCATCAAGTAATTCTTCTCTCTCTTCAGTTTCAGCTTCTTTTTCCTCAATAGTATACTTATCTTCAACTATTTCAAAATAAACTTCTCTAGTATCCATTTCTACTCTTGAGCAAAGAACCTTAACCTTTTCTCCAAGTTTATAAACCTTCTTAGTTCTTTCACCTATTAATTGAAGATTTTCTTCATCATAGATGTAATAATCATCTCTAAAGCTTGTTACATGAACAAGACCTTCTATGGTATTTGGAAGTTCAACAAATGCTCCAAATCCAGTAACTGAAGAAATAATACCATCAAATATTTCTCCAATTCTATCTTTCATATATTCAGCTTTCTTAAGGTCATTTGTTTCTCTTTCAGCTTCTTGAGCTATTCTTTCCATTTCTGAAGATTGCTTAGATGCAGAATCAACAATGCTTAAAAGTCTCTTAGCTCTCTTAGGATCAATCTTCTTATTTATATATTCTTTTATTATTCTATGAATTTGTAAGTCTGGATATCTTCTAATTGGTGAAGTAAAGTGACAGTAGTATTCAGCTGCTAATCCAAAGTGACCTGCACAGTCTGGAGAATATCTAGCTTGCATCATACTTCTTAAAAGTAATGTGTTTATTACCATCTCTTCATTTTTGCCCTTAACTTCTTCAACAACCTTTTGTAAATCTCTAGGTTCAATAAGTTCTCCAAAGTTAAATGAATATCCTAAGCTATATGCAAAATTTTTAAATCTTTGAAGTTTTTCATTATCTGGCTCCTCATGTATTCTATATACAAAAGGTATTTCAGCCTTATTCATATATTCTGCTATAGTTTCATTACATACTAGCATAAATTCTTCTATGATTCTGTTTGCTATAGCTCTTTCATATGGTTTTATATCTATTGGCTTTCCTTTTTCATCTAAGATTATTTTGCTCTCTGCAAATTCAAAGTCAATAGCTCCTCTTCCCATTCTTCTCTTATTTAAGATTTTGCATAACTCTTCCATAGCCTTAAAGTCATCTACTAAATCTTTATATCTTTCAATTAACTCTTGGTCATTATCTCTTAAAATCTTAGTTACATCAGTGTATGTCATTCTCTCATTAGTTTTAATTACACTTTCATGTATTGAATGGTTAACCACATTTCCTTTATGATCTATTTCCATAAAGCAAGTTAAGGCAAGTCTGTTCACCTGTGGATTTAATGAACATATTCCATTTGATAATTTTTTAGGAAGCATAGGAATAACTCTATCAACTAAATAAACAGAAGTAGCTCTCTTAAAGGCCTCTTTATCTAAAGGATTATTTTCTTTTACGTAATGAGTTACGTCTGCAATGTGAACTCCTAATTTATAGTTTCCATTTGGAAGTCTTTCTATAGATACAGCGTCATCTAAATCCTTAGCATCTTCACCATCTATAGTAACCATTTTTACATCTCTTAAATCTGTTCTTCTCTTAATTTCTGACTCTGGGATTTCCTCTGAAATTTCTTCTGCAAAGGCTAAAACTTGTGGAGGGAATTCTTCTGGAAGAGCATATTTCTTAATTACAGTTATAATATCTAAGCCTAAATCTCCTCTGTTTCCTAGTATTTCTACTACTACTCCTTCTGGATTCTTTCTTCTACCATCTGGCCACTTAGTTATTTCAACAACAACTACATTGCCTTTTTTAGCTCCATTTCTATCCTTCTTAGATATGAATATATCATTTTGAATTCTTTGATCTTGTGGAAGTACAAATCCAAAACTCTTATTATCTTCATATATTCCTATTACCTTTGTATTAACTCTCTCAGTTATTCTTACTATTTCACCTTCACGTCTTTTGCCTTCTTGGCTTTCTTTTATAACCTTACCTAATACTCTATCTCCGTTCATAGCACCATTTAAAGCATTTTTAGGTATAAATACATCTGTTACACCTTCTTCATCTGGTATTAAGAAACCAAAACCTTTTTGATGTATTTGAATTTTTCCAGGTATTAAACCTACTTTATCTATTAAGCCAAATCTATCTTCCTCATCTCTTGCTATTAAACCCTCTGCTTCTAAGGCCTTAAAGACTTTTTTAAATTGTTTATATTCAGCTTTATTTATGTTAAATATCTTTGATAATTCTAACATTGTCATTGGTCTGTATGCTTCTTCTTTCATAAGACCTAAAATTATATCTTTTATTTTCATGCTTTTTCCTCCGTTCTATATATAGATTTAAATGCAACTTTTATATTTTAGCTCAAAGCCTGTTTCTCTTAAATTCTAATGGATTAACTCACCTAATTATCTAAGATACTGCCAGGAAACATTGATTTATCATTCTACTAATATGATATGTTTAAATCCTATCTTTGATTAAGGAAATTCAATCCAGTATTAGCTTAAAAACCATTCTTGCAAAATGTTAAATATGAATTTTTTAATCAATCCAATATAATTTAAAAGCCACCCTAATTATATGGGTGGCCAAAAAATAACTATTTAACTAAGTTTATAGCTAATGTATTTATAGCGAATAATACAGATGCAAAGATAGTAACTTTTATAAGTCTAGCTTCTCTTGTTCTACCTTTATTTCTTGAAAAGAAGCTGTCTTGACTTCCTTGAATTAATCCACTTAAGGCATCTGCTTTACTTGGTTGCATCATTATTGAAACCAAAATTACTATAGCTAAAATAGTTTGGACCACTACTAAAATTGTGTTCATAAGAAAACCTCCTAAGCTTTGTATAGTTGCATAATTCCATGCAATTATCATATCACACCAATGAAAAATTTACAATATTTATATCCTTGTCCATCACACTTTTATAAAACAATGCATATTATATAGTTTACCTATTTTTCTTTTATATACTTTTCCTCTTTCTATAATTATATAACTCATCTAATTTTCTATCCTCTTATACTATAAGAGGCTCTTCTTAGAGACTTTTCTACAATTCTATATAATACTAGTCCTATAACAGTATTTAAAGCAACTGAAGGCACTACAACAGTTAAAAACAATATAGAAAAGCTTGCTGGAAGTCCCACAATTATTTGAGCAGTTCCTAAAAATAAAACTCCACTTATTAAAGTTCCTAAAGGTAAAATAATTGCCATTAATATATTATTTCTCTTTTCTACTGATAATCTTCCTAATATATTAGATTTTTTTATTAAAGCTATAAATAAAAATACTATAAGTGCAGTAAAAATCTTATCTACTACGTTAGGTAATTGTCCACCTGGAAACTTAGTTGTCATAGCTGTAAATATCCCCATTAAAGTTCCTGAAACCATAGTTATCTTAAAGTTATCATTTAATATAATTATTATAAATAACATAGTAAGAGCAAAGTCTGGTTGCATTGGCAAGCCTAATACTGGTGTTATTTGATGTAATATTACTCCTATGGCTAATAATAAAGCATTTATTGTTATAAGTTTTGTATTATTTCTTACGTTCATTTTAAAATCCTCCTAATAATCTATTTTCTCCTCAAGGGAGTTTTTAACTTTAAATTTTCTATTTTCTTTTTATATTGATTTTTTAAACTTCATTTCATAATTAACTCCCCCTATCAAATTCAAACTCAATTACCATACTTAATAAGGTCCTAACTCCCTAATTAAATCTCTTAACTAAGACTAAACATAATATTTATTAGGTTATAGTAATAAAATAATAAATAGATTTATTACATTTTAAAGCTCCTTAATTCATAAAATAATCAATGCGTCATAATAATAAGTAGGTTTACTACTGTTTATAGAATTTAAGTGAGGGTACAAAAAGTTTAGTAATAAAAATGCTAAGTAGGTTTACTAATTAAGAAGTATATTACTCCCTCTTTTTAAAATTTTGTCTCATAAAAACAATAAAAACCTTTATTAATTATTAAAGCTTTCTATTTATATGAAACTATGTTTACTTATCTAAAGAACATTTAAAAATCAAAACTATTTTTAAACTTATCTGTATATTCTTAGTTCTATAAGATTTTACTCTTTAGCTAAATATAAGTTTTCCCCCTTTAGCTAAATGTAAGCTTTTTCTTTTTAGCTAAAAATATAAACTTTATCATTCAGCTAAATATATGGTGTTACTCCTTAGCCAAATAATTTCTAGTTTTATTTGTAACAAATAAAAAAACTCCGCCCTAAAAATAGGACGAAGTTGAATCCGCGATACCACCTAATTTATATTAGTATTGTATTTTAATTATAACTAAATAGACCTAGCTAGGGTTTTAAACTTAAAATACTTACTAATATCTCTCATTTTCAAGTACTAACATACTCTATCTGCTATAAGGTGCAGCACACCATTCCACTACTTTCTCTTAAAGAGATTTCATTTTATTCCTCCAAGGTCCATTCATCAAACTCTTTCTTGCCAAATTTCCACCACCATTGACTCTCTTTATTGAAACTAAGTTTAACTACTTACTCCTCTTCAAAGGATTATTTAATATTTTCTTTTTTCCTATATTACTTTATTAATGTATTATTTTCAATAGTTAAAATTATTTTATCGTTTATTATTATAATATAATAAACAAATGATAAATGTTACTTCCCTTTTGTTATACCCTCTATTTAAAATAAAAAATTTAATTTTCTTTTTATTTATTAAAGCTATTTATTTTTTATACAAACCTTTTGTTATTTTTACTTTTTCTTCTTTACTATTTTATTTGTTATTATTTACGAGTATATTATTTAAGAATAATCAATATATAAGTTGCTATTTATAATTAATATAGCTTTAATAAATCTTAAACTTTTAAAGTCATGACAACCTAAAAAATATTTATGTTCCACTAAAGTTATAAGACTTAAAATAACCTAATTATTTTTTTCTCATATTCCATATTATTTAGCTTTATTTATTCAAATAAAAAGTTCTATTTTCTCAATAAAAAAATACTATAAAACTAAATTTTAATATAGAAGTAATTTCTAATGTAGAACTAATTTTTAATATAAAACTAACTTATAAATATGCCAAAATAAAAAACCCCTAAGAAAACTTAGAGGTTTTTATCTATTAAACTTTTATTTTTACTCTTTAATATAATTATTTTGAAAGGTTGAAGAATGCATTTCTTCCTCTGTATTCAGCTACTTCACCTAATTCTTCATTTATTCTGATTAATTGGTTGTATTTAGCTACTCTTTCACTTCTAGCTGGAGCACCAGTTTTTATTTGACCTGCATTAACTGCAACAACTAAGTCTGCTATAGTTGTATCTTCAGTTTCTCCTGATCTATGAGAAACAACAGCTGTATATCCTGCTCTATTAGCCATTTCTATAGCATTTAATGTTTCTGTTAATGTTCCTATTTGGTTAAGTTTTATTAGAATTGAGTTAGCAATTCCTTTTTCTATACCAGTTTTTAATCTTTCTGTATTTGTAACGAATAGGTCATCACCAACTAATTGAACTTTTTTACCAAGTCTTTCAGTCATTAGCTTCCAACCTTCCCAGTCTTCTTCGGCCATACCATCTTCTATTGAGATTATTGGATATTTGTTAACCCAATCTTCAAAGAAGTCAACCATTTCAGCAGCTGTTAAAGTTTTTCCTTCATGCTCTAAAACATATTTTCCATCTTTGTAGTACTCAGATGAAGCTGCATCTATTGCTATGAAGAATTCTTTTCCTGGCTCATAACCTGCTTTTTCAATAGCTTCTAATATAACTTCTATTGCTTCTGCATTTGATTTTAAGTTTGGAGCAAATCCACCTTCATCACCAACACCAGTTGAGTATCCTTTTGAATTTAAAGTTTTCTTTAATGCATGGTAAACTTCTGCACAAGCTCTTACAGCTCTTTCAAAGCAATCAAAGCCTACTGGCATAATCATAAACTCTTGGATATCTACTGAGTTATCAGCATGGCTTCCTCCGTTTATTATGTTCATCATTGGAACTGGTAAAACTTTAGCATTTACTCCTCCAATGTATTGGTATAAAGGCATTCCTAAATAGTTAGCTGCTGCTTGAGCTACTGCTAAAGAAACTCCTAAGATTGCGTTAGCTCCTAATTTACCTTTATTTTTAGTTCCATCTAACTCTATAAGAGTTTTATCTATGTAAGCTTGATCTAATACATTTAATCCTATTATTTCTTCTGCAATTGTATCATTAACATTTGCTACTGCCTTTTCAACACCTTTTCCTAGGTATTTATCTTTATCTCCATCTCTTAATTCAACAGCTTCATATATACCTGTTGAAGCTCCTGAAGGTACTGCTGCTCTTCCAACTGTTCCATCTTCTAAATAAACTTCAACTTCTACTGTTGGGAAGCATCTTGAATCTAAAATTTGTCTTGCTACCACGTCAATTATTTCAATATATTGTTTCATCTTTAAATTCCTCCTTAAGAAAATTCAAGTTAATACTCAATTATTTTTTATTCTTTACTTTTCTAATAAATTTTATGCTTTAATTCTAATCTATTTTTCATATTAAAAATATGATTTAAATCACATTTATTGAAAATGATTATCATTTTTTGTCTTTTTAGAAAAATAATCCTTAAATACCTTTAAAATTTATAATTTATTAAATAAATCTCTATTATACTTAATAGACTAGTCTTTTATTATTAATTAACTATAATATTATTAATTAATACTACCAAAAAAATTTTTATAAAATCTTATTTTTTAAATTCAAATACTATTTAATTTAAATTCCTTAAAAGAAAAATGAGCTATTTAAAAGCTCATTTTTCTAATTTTAAAGTCCTTTTGTATTTGCTATTCCTGGTTCTTTAGCTGTATTACTTCTCTCATTAAATCCAGTTTTTGAATTTGAAGATTCAGCATTGTGCTGTTTCATACTTTGTTGTATTCCATTTAAGGTTTTTTTCTTGCTCATTTTCTATTCTCCTTGTCCTTTGTAATTAAGTAATTTAAATTCTAGTTTTATTATTTACACTTATAAAGGAATTTATAAATTAATTTTTAAATTTTACTTTAATATTATTTTGCAGAAATAATTTATATAAACTTAAGTTATAACTAAATAAAAAAGGCTCTCCTAAACAAGCTGAGTTATCAACTCTTTAGGACAGCCTTCTTTAAATTAGTGTTTATGACCTGCTACTGCATGATAGATATTTCCTTCATGAGAATGCATGTATTTTTGACATAAATCATAAATAGCAAATGGTAATATTAATGATATTACATAGCTTATAATAAGCATCCACATGTACTCATGTGATTGAACTACATTTCCTGCAATTGATGTAGGTGGAACAAAAGATATAAAGAATGCAAATATAGAAGTTGCAAGTCCAACTATGGCTACTATAATCTTAACTGGTTTTCCACCAGGCATTTGATAAGCTCCATTTAATCCTTCTCCTAATATAGCTTTTATATATCCTACAAAGAATAGAATATATCCACTTAAATAAATTACAACTGTTAATGACATTGCTGCTAAGAATGAAAGGTTACTTCCACCTGCTCCAAAGGTTAAAACAGCATCCCATATACTAACAATTATACCTTGTGCTATAACTAAGTAAACTGGTACATCATGTTCATTTGTTTTAGCCCATAATTTTGGAATAGCACCTTCTTCAGCTGCTATAATCATTCCTCTTGTTGGTCCTACAACCCATGAACTTACTTCTGCAATTACACCAAAGGCAAGTAATAAAGCTATTATCTTAACTAAAATTGTATTGTTAGCTGTAAAGTGACCTAATAAAACCGCAAAGGTTTGAACTACTCCAGCACTTAAATTTATTTGATCTTGAGGAATAACTGCTGCTATTGCAAGGCCTCCTAAAGTGCTAACAACGATTGCTACTATAACTAATAAAAGCATTGCTAATGGATATTCTTTCTTTGGATTGTCCATTTCATTTGCATGAGTAGCTGATGCTTCTACACCCATGTAAGATAATATAAAGGATACAAATACAACTAAGGTATTTACCTTTGTAAAGTCTGGAACAAAAGTATCTTTACTTGATATGTATATAGGGTTACCTTGAACTATATATACAAGAGCTAAGATTATTAAAATAGCTGCTGGTAAAAGTATTCCTACTATAAAACCTATCTTTGCTATTTTAGCAGTATATTTTGTTCCTCCAAATTGAGATAATGCTAAAATCCAAAAGATTACTAATACACCTATAAATTTTATCATTGGGTTACTATTTAGTGCTGGCCAGTCAAATACATATGATAAAGCCCCAAGGATGAAATAAATCATGGTTACAAATCCAACTGTTATTTCAAAGAATTCAAAAAATAAGTTTGCAAAACCATATTTTTTACCTAAGTTCTTTCCAGTCCAAGTGAAAACTCCACCTTTTTCCCAGCCATCTACTGTTGCCATTTCAGCAGCACATAAAGCAACTGGAATAAACCATAAAAAACCGCCTAAAAGTAGATAAAATACTAAGTGCAATTTAGATGTTGCAAAAGTAGGATATTCATATACAGCCATAACCATAGAGGCTGTCATTGCGAAGAATCCAAAAAGTGTCAATGATTTTTTTGTTGTTCCTTCTTGTTTCATTTAAATTCAACTCCTTTTAAGTTATTTGATTAGCTCAAATAAATTAAAAAGTTAGTTGCTTCAAAGAGAAGTAAGAAACTTTTAAATTTTTGAGTTATAAATATAGTTAACATTTTGTTAACGTTTTGTTTATATATATTATAACTCTTTACTTCTTATTTGTTAAATGTTTTTTGAAAATATTTCAAACTTCTATTATTTAATTTTAATCCTTAAAAATAAGACAAATTAAATGATTTAAATTACTATTAATATAAAATAAAGATATATTTTTTAACATATTGACTTTTCTTATATTAAAATTATTTTATAATCAATATTAATAATCAAATTTAAGTGTTAATAAAATAAATATTAATCTTAAAAGATGAAAGCCTTAAGCTTAAGTCATATAAATTTGAATATTAATAAAAAATAAATAGCAATTAAACCTTTATCTATAGAGCTTCCTTAATAAAAAAATAAAGACCTATATGAGTAATAAAATTACAAGTTCAAAACTTATTTTATTATAAAAAAATAGTATCCTTCATTAAGAAGAATACTATTTAAAATATATAACAAACTTATATTATTTGTTTAAAAGACATGTTCCAGTCATTTCTGATGGAACTTCTAATCCCATAACAGTTAACATAGTTGGAGCTATATCAGCTAATTTTCCACCATCTTTTAATGATTTTCCTTCAGCATCTTTTGATATCCATAAGAATGGAACTGGATCTGAAGTATGAGCAGTCATTGGTTTACCAGTTGAGTAATCTATCATTACTTCTGCATTACCATGGTCAGCAGTTATGAATAAAGTACCTTCTTTTTCTAATACTTTATCAGCTACTTTTCCTAAGCACTCATCAACAGCTTCTATAGCTTTAACAGCTGCTTCTTGTACTCCAGTGTGTCCAACCATATCTGGGTTAGCGAAGTTTAAGATTATCATGTCATATTTGTCTTGATCTAATCTATTTATTAATTCATCAGTTACTTCATAAGCACTCATTTCTGGTTTAAGATCGTATGTAGCAACCTTTGGTGAAGCTATTAATGCTCTATCTTCATTAGTGTTTGGTTGTTCTACTCCACCGTTAAAGAAAAATGTTACGTGAGCATATTTTTCAGTTTCAGCAATTCTTAATTGGTTTAATCCTTTAGATGCAACATATTCTCCTAAAGTATTTGTGTAACTTTCTGGTCTGTAAGCAACATCTACACACTCTAAAGTTTTGTCATATTGAGTCATACAAACAAAGTTTACGTGTAATTGCTTTCTTTCAAATCCTTTGAATTCTGGATCAACTATAGCTCTAGTTATTTCTCTAGCTCTATCTGGTCTAAAGTTGAAGAATATTACTGAATCTCCATCTTTAATTCTAGCAACTGGGTGTCCATCTTCTTCAATTACTGTAGGTAAAACGAACTCGTCAGTTTTGTTATCATGGTAAGATTTTTCTATAGCTTCAACAGCTGAAGAAGCTTTTTCACCTTCTCCTAAAGCCATAGCGTTATAAGCTAATTCTACTCTTTCCCATCTGTTATCTCTGTCCATTGCGTAATATCTACCACTTATAGTAGCTATTTCACCAACACCAATTTCCTTCATAGCATTTTCTAATTCAACTATGAAGTCTTTACCTGATGATGGAGCAACGTCTCTACCATCCATGAAAGCATGAACGTAAACTTTTTGAAGTCCTTTTTTCTTAGCTAACTCTAAAAGACCTTTTAAGTGATCTATGTGAGAGTGAACCCCTCCGTTTGATAATAATCCCATTAAGTGTAATGAAGTATTATTTTCTTTAGCTTCATCCATAGCTTTAACTAAAGCTTTATTTGTAAAGAAAGTTCCTTCTTTTATTTCTTTAGTTATTCTAGTTAACTCTTGGTATATTATTCTACCAGCACCTATATTTAAATGACCAACCTCTGAGTTACCCATTTGTCCTTCTGGAAGACCAACTTCTAATCCTGAAGCTTGTAATTCAGTGTGTGGATATTTATTAAATAATCTATCATAATTTGGTTTATTAGCAGCAGCTACTGCATTACCTTCTTTGTTTGGAGAAATTCCAAATCCGTCTAATATCATTAACATTACAGGTTTTTTACTCATAATAACCCTCCAAAAACTAAATTTCTATTTATACATTTATTATAATGTGTACCTAATTAAAAAACAATAGCAATAGACAATTGGTATTACTTGCCTATTGCTACTATTTAATTACTAATATTTATTAGTAGTTTACGATTTGAGCAAAGTCAGCTGCAACTAAGCTAGCTCCACCAACTAAAGCACCATCGATGTCTGATTTAGCCATTTGTTCAGCTATTGTGTTAGGCTTAACTGATCCACCGTATTGGATTCTTACTTTATCAGCAACTTCTTGTCCGAACATTTCAGCAACCATAGCTCTTATAGCAGCTATTGTTTCATTAGCTTGATCTGAAGTAGCAGTTTTTCCAGTTCCGATAGCCCAGATTGGTTCGTAAGCTATAACAACTTTCTCAGCTTGCTCTTTAGTTAATCCTTCTAAATCAGCAGTGATTTGAGCTTTTATAACGTCGTTAGTAGTTCCGTTTTCTCTTTGCTCTAAAGTTTCTCCACAGCAAAGGATTGGAGTTAAGTTGTGTGCGAAAGCAGCTTTAACTTTTTTGTTGCAAGTTTCATCTGTTTCGTTGAAGTATTCTCTTCTTTCACTATGTCCAATTATAACGTAATCTATGTTCATAGCTTCTAACATTCTTGGAGCTATTTCTCCAGTGAATGCTCCTTTTTCTTCAAAGTGCATGTTTTGAGCACCTACTTTTATGTTTGTTCCTTCAACAGCTTTTTTAACTGCATCTAAGCAAACGAAAGTTGGGCAAACAACAACTTCACATTTAGCATCTTTAACTAATGGCTTTAATTCTTCAACTAATTTAACAGCCTCGTCTATTGTATAGTGCATTTTCCAGTTTCCTGCGATTATTGGAGTTCTCATCTATATTCACCTCTATTAATATTTTAAATATTAAATAATATATATAAGGTTAATCCCCTATAATATACTATTTTTCTAAAAGCTCTGAAAATATTAAATAATAACCCTAATATTTTCTTAACTTTTAGTAAAACAAGGCTAAGATTCAATGAAAAATAAATTTCATTGAACTTAGTCTTATTTTTTTATAAAACAACAATCTTTATACTTCAATCTAAATATCTACTTTAAGGTTTATAATATTATTTATCGTTTAAAGCAGCTATTCCTGGTAATACTTTTCCTTCTAAGAATTCTAATGAAGCTCCACCACCAGTTGAAATGTGAGACATTTTGTCACCGAATCCTAAGATATTTACAGCAGCAGCTGAATCTCCACCACCGATTATAGTAGTAGCATCTGCTTCAGCCATAGCTTTAGCAACAGCTATTGTTCCTTTGTTGAAGTTTTCGAATTCGAATACTCCCATTGGTCCGTTCCAGATAACTGTCTTAGCATCTTTTATAGCTTCAGCGTAGATAGCTTCAGTTTTTGGCCCGATATCTAATCCCATGAATCCTTCAGCGATGTTTTGATCTTCTGTAACTACAGCTTCAATATCTTTGAATTCTTTAGCTACTCTGTGGTCTACAGGTAATAATAATTTAACACCTTTTTCCTCAGCTTTAGCTAACATTTCTTTAGCGTATTCAACTTTATCTTCTTCTACTAATGAACTTCCTACAGTATATCCTTGAGCTTTTAAGAATGTGTAAGCCATTCCTCCACCTATTATTAAAGTATCAACTTTTTCTAAAAGGTTGTTTATAACGTTTATCTTATCTGAAACTTTAGCTCCACCTAAGATAGCAACGAATGGTCTTTCTGGAGTTTCTACAGCATCTCCTAAGAACTTAAGCTCTTTTTGGATTAAGTATCCACATACTGCTGGTTTTAAGTATTCAGTTACTCCAACTGTTGAGCAGTGAGCTCTGTGAGCAGTACCGAATGCATCGTTAACAAACATTTCAGCTAAGCTAGCTAATTCTTTTGATAACTCTTCACCATTTTTAGTTTCTTCTTTTCTGTATCTTGTATTTTGAAGTAAAACTACGTCTCCATCTTTCATTTCAGCTACAGCTTTTTTAGCATTTTCTCCAACAACGTTGTCGTCAGCAGCAAATACTACTTCTTTACCAAGCATTTCGCTTAATCTTTTAGCTACAGGTGCTAATGAGAATTCTGGTTTAGCTTCTCCTTTTGGTTTACCCATGTGTGAGCAAAGGATTACTTGAGCGCCATTATCAACTAAGTATTTTATAGTTGGCATAGCTCCGTTTAATCTGTTTTCATCAGTTATAACACCATCTTTTAATGGAACGTTAAAGTCGCATCTTACTAATACTTTTTTACCTTTTACTTGAACGTCTTCTATAGTCTTTTTATTGAAGTTCATTATATTCACCTCTTAAATAATATTTTATAATTACCTTTAATATAAACAAAAATCATTTATATGTTAAAGTAGTCTGGCCTCATAGCTTTAACTATAAAACCAGACCCTTTTATATAATCAGTCTAAATATTTAATTTTAAAAATTACTTAGAAACTAAGCATTTTAAAGTTCTGATTAATTGGTTAGTGTATGAAGCTTCGTTGTCATACCATGAAGCAACTTTAACTAATTGTTGTCCGTCAACTTCCATTATTTTAGTTTGAGTAGCATCGAATAATGATCCGAAGCTTATTCCGATAACGTCTGATGATACTATTGGATCTTCAGTGTATCCGAATGACTCGTTTGAAGCAGCTTTCATAGCAGCGTTTACTTCTTCTACTGTTACTTTTTTATCTAAAGTACAAACTAACTCAGTTAATGAACCAGTTATTACAGGTACTCTTTGAGCGTTTCCGTCTAATTTACCAGCTAATTCTGGGATAACTAAACCGATAGCTTTAGCAGCTCCAGTTGAGTTTGGAACTATGTTAGCAGCAGCAGCTCTAGCTCTTCTTAAGTCTCCTTTTTTGTGTGGAGCATCTAAAGTGTTTTGATCGTTAGTGTAAGCGTGGATTGTAGTCATGAAACCTTTGTTTAATCCGAAGTTATCATTTAAAGCTTTAGCCATTGGAGCTAAGCAGTTTGTAGTACATGAAGCACCTGAGATAACGTCTTCGCTTCCATCTAATATGTCGTGGTTTACGTTGTAAACAACTGTTGGTAGGTCGTTTCCAGCAGGAGCTGAGATAACAACTTTTTTAGCACCAGCAGTTAAGTGAGCTGAAGCTTTCTCTTTTGATGCGAAGAATCCAGTACACTCTAATACTACGTCTACTCCTAATTCTCCCCATGGTAATTCAGCAGGGTTGCTTTTAGCAGTTACTTTGATTTCTTTTCCGTTAACTACGAAAGCTCCTTCTTTAACTTCTATTTCACCATTGAATCTTCCTTGTGCTGAATCGTATTTGAATAAGTGTGCTAAAGTCTTAGCATCAGTTAAGTCGTTGATTGCTACAACCTCAAACTCAGGGTTGTCGATCATTAATCTTAACGCTAATCTTCCTATTCTTCCAAATCCGTTAATAGCTACTTTTACCATTATAAATACCTCCTAAAAGATGTTGTTTTTTATATATAAAATATTTAAAAATATTTTAAACAAAGTTATTTTTAGAGATTTCATATTTTTTTATTCATCTCTATTTAAAAAATTTAAAATTTCATTAGCTGCTCCTTCATCAGTAATAAGAATGGCATTTTCATTGCCATAAACAGTAGTTAAAATAGCTTCTGCTTTATTCTTACCACCCGCTACAGCTATGTGATTTTTTATTTTTCTAAGATCATTTATTGTAACCCCTAAAGTTGGCATTACATAAACAACTTCTGACTTATCATTAAAGTAGCATCCAAAAGCTTCTCCTATAGCACCTAAATCTAATAACTTTATTATTTGATCTTTAGGCACCCCTCTTTTGTTAGCCATTTTTTTAGCTTGACCTATACCATATATTAGCATATCTGCATTCTTAATATTTTGTATAAGTTCCTTCATATCTTCCTGCTTCATTAAAGCATCCATTACTTCTTTGCTTATATTATCAGGAACATGAAGCATTTTATAGGTTCCATTTAACTTTTTAGCTAAATTCGCAGCTAATGTATTTGACTGCGTCTCAACCTTCTTACCCATACCACCTCTTGCAGGCACCACTAACACATCACGTAGGTTTGCCATTTCTGGTAATTCATCTATAACTTCTTTTACAGTAGTTCCACCAGTAACAGCAATAGTATAGCCATCTTTAATGATATTCTTAGAATAATTTGCAGCGGCTTTTCCAAGCTCTTTTATAGTGTTTTCATCCTCACTGCAATCTCCTGGAACAACAATTACATTTCTTACATGAAGCATATCACATAATTGCTTCTCAAGATTAGATAGCCCTTTTATTTCATGTATAAATCCTTTTAAAGATTCTAACATGAACTCTCCTTCTTGGGTTACAGACATACCTGGAGTGTTTATTTGTATAAGGTTTTGAGATTTTAAAAAACCTATTTCTGTTCTTACAATTCTTTCACCTAAATTTAAATTGTTTGCCAAAGCTCTTCTACCTATTGGCTGATTATAATAAATTGTTCTGATTATATTGTATCTTTTAACTAATAGTTCTACCATTTCAGGAACTATTATCTTTTGCAATTTTAAAATCTCTAGCAAATTTAACAACTCCTTTGGACACTCTAAGTCCCACTCGCTTCTCAAATGTCCCGCACGTTTATTATAAAACATATTAAGAAAAAATTAAAGGGTTTTTAGAAAATTTTTTCTTATTTTTTTAAAAAATATAAAAAAATATAGAGAGATTACCCAGTCTCTCTATATTTTTCACTCAAAATAAGCACTTTATAACCTCATTTACCACAAGATAGAAATTCTTCTCTTTTAAAATCTTTTTCTCTTGCTAGATGACTTTATGCCTAACTCTTCTCTGTATTTTGCTACAGTTCTTCTTGAAATAACCATTCCTTTTTCTTTTAGAATTTCACTTATGATTTGATCTGATAATGGCTTTGCTTTATTTTCTTCCTTAATTACTTCTTCTAAAGCTTTTTTTATATTTATAACTGTAACATCTTCTTCTCCGTCATTTTTTTCTTTATTACTTATTGAGTTTACAAAGAGATTCTTTATTTTTATTGTTCCCATAGAAGTTAAAATATACTTATCCCTTATAGCTCTTGAAATAGTTGATTCATGCATTTCTAATTGTTCAGCTATTTCTTTTAAAGTCATAGGCTTTAAATATTTCTCTCCCTTTTCAAAATAATCCTTTTGCTTTTCAAGTATTTTTTCAAGAACTTTGTATAAAGTACTTTTTCTTTGCTCTATACTTTTAATTAAAAACATAGCCTTTTCTATTTTTTCCTTTACATACTCTGTAGCCTCTTTATCATTAGTACTATCTTTTAATATATCTTTATATAAAGGATTAACTGAAAGCATAGGTAAAACTCCATCATTCATTAATATAAGAAATTCTCCATCTATCTTTCGTATTTCTGCATCAGGAATTATAAAACCTACTTCATCACCAGTGTAAAATCCTCTTGATGGCTTTGGTTCTAAAGTTTTTATTAAATCTCCATAATCTTGTGCTTTTTTAGGAGTAATTCCTAAATCCTTTGCAATAACTTGATATTTATTATCTGCTAAGTTATCTAAGTGATTATCTATAATCTCTTTAACTATAGGATCATTTTCACCTTTTCTTTCTAACTGAATTTCTAGGCATTCCTTTAAATCTCTTGCCCCTATACCAGCAGGTTCTAAATTATGAAGAACTATTAAAGCCCTATTAAAAGTCTCTTCAGAACAATCTAGCTCCCACATTAATTCTTCTTTTTTTATATCTAAATATCCCTTTTGATCTAAGCACTCAACCATATAACTACATACACTTCTCATATATTCATCTATTGGTAATTCTAATATTTGCCCTTCTAAATAATCTGTTAAAGATTCTGGCTTACTTATGAAAGTAAAAGGTGAAATTCCTTCTTGATCATATTCACCATAACTTTGAGAGCCATAGTTATCTGACTCTAAATATTTTACTAACTCTTTATATTCTAATCTATCTTGCTCTTTTGATACCTCTTTAGTATCCTCATACTGAGCTTCTAATACAGGATTTTCTGAAAATTCTTTTTCAATATATTCTCTTAAATCATATGTTGACATTTGCAAAAGTTTTATTGAAAGTTGCATTTGCTGGGTCATAATAAGCTTTTGCTCTTGAGTTAAATTCAAATTAAAATCCATTAACATATATATATCACCTAAAATTATCTAATTCTAATCTATTCACTTTTATCTTTTAACCTTTCTTATATAATTATCCATCAAATAAAATTATTTTTCAATAATTTAAAATTTTAGCTAATTATAAAAGAAAGGCATATACCAAAATAATTTTTAATAAAACTCTCACAAAAATTCTTAGAAAAATCTACTGATTCTAAGAATATTTCATAAGTTTTATTAATCTTTGATAAATGCCCTTACTATTTTTATATTTAATTTAAATAATATTTCCTATTTCCATTATAGAAGTCTTTATTTTGTTCTTTATATCTTCTAAAGAATTATTTTTGCAAATAAATAATAAAGCTGTAGCAGGTCCTGCTGATTTTCTTAAATAATCGCCTTCATAGGATAAGTTTATCCTTATTTTATTACTCTTTTCTAATTCACTTATTTCGTGAATAATCCCCTTTGATCCAATAGGTAATATATCTTTAACACTCTTATCATCTATTAAAATCTTAAAATCTTTAAAAGTAACAATTTCTCCAAGATTATTATTTATATCCTCTAAAACTTCTTGTCCAACTTTAGGTATTCCTAATAAACAAATGGAATCTCCCTTTTCAAAATTAACCTTTAATGTTTCTTCTTTTTCTCCTATTATGGTTAATCCTAAAAAAGTTTGAAGAGTTTTAAAGTTATCCTCTGTGCTTCCTGTTACACACTCTGATAAATTAGATTTTTCTTCAAAAAAGTTCTCAGCATTATACTCTTTTATGGCTCTATTAATGCCTTGTATTATTTTTTCTCCCCCATTATTCATAGACATACCCAAATTATTAACTATTACTAATGGTTTTGCTCTAAAAGCTAAAAGCTCAAAAAGACATACTCTAGCTGAGAAATATGATACAATCTCATTACTGGCTTTTACAAAATCTGCTTCATTTTCACCAATTCCACCACAACTATCGCAAGCTATTACTAGTTTATTTTTTTCATTTTCTAATACAGTTAAGTCTCTAAACTTATATATTTGCATTTTTTAGTCCCTTACTTACTATAAATGCTACAACTATATTAACTAAGCTTGCTAAAGTAAGTGGTAATCCTAAAAGTTTTAAAAAGTCTATTGGATTCATTCCTCCTAAAACAAAATACATAAATACTCCTGTTATTAAAGTAAATACTATTCCATTTAAAAGAGTACCAACAATTCCTGCTAAAACAACTTTTCCTCTATTAAATATTATTGATGTTATGTATACAACAACAAACATTTCTAATGCTACTAAAATATGTACTGGTAAACTTAAAGGAAATCCTGTTCTTAAAGCTACAAATAAATGAGCTAAAAGTCCTATTATCCCACCAACTACAGGTGATATTATTATTCCTCCAACAAAAGCTGGCATAGAATCTAATGCTATACTAGAGAATATAGGAAAGTTAGCTAATATAACACTTATTGCTATAAGTATAGCTGAAAAACATAAACTCTTAACATCTAATCTCTTTTTTTCCTTAGTAAAATTCATAATTATTTTACCCTCCTAATTAATATTATTTTCCTTCTCTCTAAATTATAAGGCACCTATTAACTAGCAAGTTATACTTTTAATATTAAATAAAATTTCATACCCAATAAAACATAAATTATAATTTCAATTTTTCATAATTATACTAAAATCTAATATCTTTGTATAACCTTAGAATAATTGATGCTTAATTAAATAGAGTTAAATAAAATGTTAATTTAGAAATTTTTATTTCTAATTAACCCTTAGAAAAGCTTATACATATTCTTTCTGTAAATATTCTTTCAAATAAAAAACTGGTAAGGATAACTCTCCCCACCAGTTAAAATAATTTACATACTTTTTAAACTTATATAATGCTTCCCTCCGAAACAATAAGAATAGCATACTAGGCAGGTCTCCTGGCTAATAAATCATCCTAAAACAATCCTTTCCATGACTATTTATCACAGTGGTCCTTTGTTCTCGTCCTTATCAACAGTAGCGGGGGCTGCAGTTTTTAACTTTCCCTATTAAGTCAATAAACACCTAATGCTCTTATTTTATTTTCACTTTATAATTACATAATTATATACATTTTGTCAACCTATGTATTATTATTTTTATTTAATATTAAAATTTTCAACCTCATCTAAAGTTTCTGGCACATTAAATTCTCCCTTTATAATAGCTTCTTTATATTGTTCTACTTTATCTAAAATTTCTTTAGAAACTAAATTACTAGTTGTTTTAGCCACCTCAATTCCATTATCCTTAAGCCCTATTTCCATCTTATTTTTTGGTCCAGCTTTAAAATCACTATTTATAACTTCCTTGGCTGTAGTATATACTGCTTCATCTAGATTCTTTATCATTGATGATAATATAACATCAGCATATTCTGGGAATCTTGCTGCCCAATCAATATCCACTCCAATAGCATACTTTCCTTTTTCCTTAGCAGCCTTAAAAACTCCTTCTCCTGCCTCTCCAGCTGATTCAAATATTATATCTGCTCCTTCATCATACATTTTTTTAGCTATATCACTTGCTTTCTTTTGATCATTAAAATTCCCAACATACTGAACTAAATTTCCTTCTTTTATATTTTTATATGCTTCCTCATTTGAAACCTTTAATCCAGCCATAAATCCTGATAAAAATGTTTCTATTAATTCTTCCTTTATTGCCCCTATAAAACCTACCTTATTTGTTTTAGTAGTATTACCAGCTATTATTCCCATTAAAAAAGCACCCTGTTCATCCTTGAAATCTATGGATTTTACATTTGGAAGATCTGATACAGTATCTACTATAGCAAAATTTTTATCTGGATAATCTTTAGCTACATTATTTAAACTCTCTAAAAATTTAAAGGCTGAAGCAAAAGTTAAGTCATTATTTTGAGCTGCTTCTCTAAGCCTCTTCTCATAATCCTCTGATGAATTAGTATCAAAAACTTCTATTCTAGCACCATATTCTTTTTTTATTCTCTCTAATCCATCTACAGCTAAATCAGTAAAATAATTTTCCTCATTAGAAAAGTCATCTTTTACTAAGGCAAAATTATAAACTTGTTTTTCTATAACATCTACTTTTTTTAAAGCTGATGAATTATTTGAACCACACCCAGCAATTATTGAAGTTATTCCTAAAAGCAAAGCCAAAGCTTTAAATGTTTTTTTTAATTTCATTTTTAGTCCTCCTATTTTTTTAGTCAAAATTATTATTTCTTTAAGTAAGAAAATTTATGTAAAAAAAAGAAACTCCCTTAGGAGTTTCTTTTAATATTCTTCTACATAAAATAATGCACAAACTTTAGGACCAGAATGGATTGCTACTGAACATCCTAGAGGAAGTTTTAAATATTCAATATTATTATTTTCTAAATATTCCTTTATAGGTAAGTAAATATCCTCATTTTCAAGTTCAACTAATATAATAGGCTCTCCTTCTTTTTTAGGGATTGAATCAAATTGCTCAATCATAGCCTTTACCATCTTTTTAGTTCCTCTTATTTTTCCTTGGACATTCATTTCACCCTCTAATACATTAAGCATAAGCTTTATGCCTAAAGCATTAACAAATAAAGCTTTTCCTTTTGAAAGTCTTCCTCCTCTTACTAAGTTGTCTAAACTTTCAAAAGCTATAGTACTTTTAATATGATTCCTGTATTCTAAAATTTCTTTTTCTAAATCCTCTAAAGTTATTCCTGCTTCTATTAATCTAGCTGCTTTTAATACAATTAATCCAAGTCCAACTGTTACATTTCTTGAATCTATTACAACTATATCATCACTTTCTAATTCAGCCTTAGCTAAACATGCTGATTGATAAGTACCACTCATATTAGATGATATATGTATAGATATAACTTTGTATCCTTCTTCTAAGTAACCTTTATATTTCTCTATAAATCTAGTTGGAACTATTTGAGCAGTAGTTGGAAGAGCATCTTCTCTTTCAATTCTTTCCATCATAGAGTCTACTTTTATTTCAACTCCATCTAAATAGCTCTCTTCTCCAAAATTTATTAACATAGGCATTACGTCTATGTCATACTTCTCTATAATCTCCTTAGATAAGTCACAGGTACTATCTGTTATGATCTTTATTTTATCCAAAATATATTTCCCCCTTATTTCATGTTTGGAAATCCAATTTGTCTTAAAGCTTCATAAGCTATAATAGCTACTGTGTTTGATAAATTCAAACTTCTAGTAGTTGTGTTTATCATTGGTACTTTTATTCCATGGTGAGCATTATGAACGTCCTCTGGAACTCCAGCTGACTCTCTTCCAAACATTATAAAAGCTCCCTCTTCATACTTTACTTCATCATAATGATCTTCAGCATGAGTTGTTGATAAATAAATCTTCTTATCTCCATACTTTTTCATAAAATCTTCATAACTTTCATGAATTTCAAGATCTAATTGACTCCAATAATCTAATCCAGCTCTTTTTAAATGTTTATCATCTATAACAAAGCCCATAGGTTTTATTATATGAAGCTTTGAATTTGTTAAAACACATGTTCTTGCTATATTACCAGTGTTTTGTGGTATTTCTGGTTGATATAATACTATATTAAGATTCACCTTTGTCCCTCCAAATAAATGTAAAAAATTATAAATTTTTAAGTTAAGTCACAAGTATATGATATTATCTAATGAAATAAAATGCAAGTTAATCATTCTTTAATACAAATTCATATATTACCTTTGCTACCCCATTTTTGTCATTACTTTCAGTTATATAATCAGCTTTTTCCTTTAAAGAATCTATGGCATTTCCCATAGCAACACCTAAGCCTGCATAAGTAATCATAGACAAGTCATTCTCATTATCACCTATACATATAATCTCTTTCCTTTTTATATTATATTCTTCTGCTAAAGCCTTCACAGCTCTTCCCTTTGATACCCCTTTATTATTTACTTCTAAAGCATATCTTCCTGATTGAGTTATTTCATAATTACCCTTTTTAACAAGCTCTTTCCTTATTTTCTTTAGCTTACTAGTATTCAATTCTATTATTATACACTTACCTATATTATTACTTTTAAAGACCTCTCTCCACTCTTCATTTTCTTTCATATAAATATTCTTAACCCTATATTTTTCAGGTATTTTTTTATTTAAAATAATATCGCATAAATGTTTCCTAAATCTTGATGGCCAATAAACCTTATCTTTTGAATGAAAACTAGGAACCCCCTTATATTCTTTACATATGCTCATAATATCTATGCATTGACTTTCATTTAAAACATCCTTTGATATTATAACTTCCTTATCCTCATCAATTACCCAAGCTCCATTATTAGCTATTACAGCACAGTTTACTCCTAAAAATTCTGAGAAATATATTGCATTTTTAGGATTTCTCCCTGTACATATTATTATATGTACTCCTTTTTCATAAGCTTTTTTTAATGCAATTCTATTTTCTTCACTTACAACTTTCTTTGAATTTAATAATGTCCCATCCATATCTATACATATCATTTTATATTTCATAAATTCTCCTCCCCAAATAAAAGGGGAGAGTTAATTTATTAACCTCTCCCCCTTTTATCATATTCAATTTGTTTTTATGATTTAATTTTTAAAATTAATTGTAAATACAATTCAAAAACTAAATAATATTTATTTTACTCCTTAATTTGTTCCTGTATTCCCTTGTGCTGCTGGTGCTTGTGGCGTAGCAGGTGTTTGTGGAGTTTCTTGTGTCTGAGGTGTAGCTGGTTGTTGAGCAGCCGGCTGTGATGCCTCTGGCTTTTGCGCCTCAGGCTGCGCTGCAGCTGGTTGTTGAGGTGCTGGTTGCGGAGCTGGCTGCTCTGGTTTTGGTTGCTCAGCCTTTTTTGTTCCGACTTTTATAATTTCATCCTTTTGTTTATATACATCATGTGCTATTAGTTTCTTATCTATTTCTTTTCCATTTTGATAAGTTACTAAATATCCTGTTGATTTATATCCCGTAACAGGTCTTTGTTCAACAACTTTTTCTCCTGCAGGCAAACTAGAATCTTCTACTGTTTTAACTGATGGTTTTAAAGTTTCATTAACTACAGTTTGTAATTCATAAGTTTTTCCATCCATACCTTGGACATTTCCATATATATTAAATGTTACATGTTTATTACTTGTATATCCTTGTATATATATTGGAAAATCATAAGTATTTTTAAATTGGTAATCTAAAGATCCCCATGAAACTGTAGCATCTTCACTTGGACCTGAATAAGTAGTTGTCATACTATGATTATGTCTCTCTGTTGGCATTATTCCAGCTCTTAAAACAGCTCTATATAATGTTGTAGAAACTTGACAGATTCCTCCACCAGTAACCATTACTACTTTATTTCCTACGTAAGCTGCTCCATCTCTATATCCCTTAGCTGTAGTTCTTTCTCCTAAAGTATTATTATAACTAAATGTATCCCCAGGCATTAAAATAGTTCCGTTAACTGTTTTAGCTGCAATTTCAACATTAGCACTTCTACTAGCATCTGAGCTTGTATAACTTGTTGTAAAACTTCCTATAACGCCATCTATTTTTGAAAGCATTTCTTTAGTTATTTTTGGTTTTGTAACTTCTACAGGTACTTCCACAACTGAATTACCCTCTGGATTTGCATTTATAGCTTCTTTTACTAAAGAAACCATTTTATCTTCTTCTATAGCTCGTCCATCTTCACCATCTATTACACTTATATTACCACCACTTATACTTATAGTAGCATTTTTAGCATTTTGATTTACCATTTCAGTAAGTTTTTTTTCATAATCTGTTAACTTAGATTCATCATATTTAAAATCTAAATTTAATTCCTTTTTATCTTTTCCCTTTATAAGGTTATTTTTCTCAAAAAGATTTAAATCTTTTCCATAATTCATGGCTTCGTCAACAGTTTCATTTATATTATATTCTGGTGATAAATCAGAAAATTTTATTTCAATACTTTTATCTGCCGCCTGAACTTTTATAGCTTTATGCTCTACAGGTTCTTTTACATCTTTCTCTAAAACCTCAATGGCTTTTTCTTTTGTCATTCCTGATAAATTTACATTTTCAACATATACGTTAGGATATATCTTATCATTCCATTGTTCAACTTTTTTCTGAATACTAACTATATACGCAACAATAGAACCTATTATAATTGCTAATATAATAACTATCGATATTATTATTTTCTTTTTGCTTTTAAGTAAGCCTATGCTTGATTTCTTCTTTTCTTCGTTCACAATTATTCTCCTCTCTAAACCTTCTAAAAAAACTATAATCTAAATATTACTAAAAATTATTACAATATAATAACATTTCTTATTATAACAAAATTTTTGTAACTTTTGGAGAAAAATTAAATAGAGCTAAAAAAATTTAACTCTATTTAACATAAAATAATCTATCCTAGGAATTCCCCATTATTATCTAAAATATATTCAGTTCTTTCTTTTGAAAAGTCTCCAGTAATATCAAATGCTTCTATTGATATTCTTATTGGCTTTCCTTTTGGAAGATAAAATCTACTTTTATCAATTACAATTTTAGTTGCTTTTCTTGGTAATGTTCCTGCATAATTATCATTTACAAAAACATTATATCCATTTAAATCATCCTCTTTATTAGCTGTCCAATTAACAAATATTTTATTACCAGATATATATGCATTTAATCCAGTAACTGCAGAAGGTGGCATTAGACTATCTATGCTATTAGGACCCCAGTTTAAATCTACTGGACTTCCAACTCCATCTAACTTTCCTTCATCAGTAAATTGCCATATAGTCCACCTTTTCCAGCCTCCAACATTTGGTGGAATCTTTGGATTAGAAGGAATTCTGGTGTACATAGCAATCCATAAAGGCATATCACTTAAAGGATATCCTTTCCCAGGAACTTTAAAATCATCATATAGACCTATAAAGAATAAGCCTGTATATAACATCAGTCTTCTTCTAGTTTTCTCCTCAAATCTATCTCTAAATCTATCAATCCAATTTACAAGTTCTGTAGTAGTCAAGGATCTATCTGTAGGAGCTTCAACATCTAATACTGGGAATAAGTCTCCATAATCCCCAGTTCCAAATCCCTGTTGTAAAACATCAATAAATTGATCTGCTTGAATAACAGCACTGCCTAAATCCTTAGAAGGTTTAGCAAAATGATATGCTCCACATGGAATTCCTAATCTTCTGCACTCTTTTGCAAACTCTAAAAACTTATTATCAATTCTTAATTTGCCTGTTCCAGAGCCAGAAGCTCTTAAATAAATAAAATCTGAATTTTGGGCTAATGTTTCAAAGTTAACATCTCTGCTAAATTCATTTAAATCTGGACCAAATGTACTTAATGGATTTTTATCTTGCATTAATACTCTCCCTGCAAATTAGTTCTTACTATATAAAATATAAGTTTATAGGGAAAGTTGTTACTAAATAAAATTATTCTCTATTAACCTTTAAAGATTTTTCTATTATTGTATCTAAAAGTTCTTCAAAACTCATATTTATTCCTGCAGCACTTTTAGGGAATAAACTATTCTTTGTCATACCAGGTAATGTATTTACTTCTAATACATATGGAACATTATCCTTTACTAACATGTCTACTCTAGCATATACATCACATTTTAATAACTTATAAGTTTCTAAAGCCATTTTTTCTACTTCTTTATGAAGATCTTCATTTAATTCAACTATAAATTCATCTGCTCCTCCATCTTCATACTTTGAAGCTATATCAAAGAATTTTCCCTTTGGTTTTATAGCTAAAACAGGTAACATTTTTCCATCAATTATAGGACAAGTTATCTCATCACCTTTAATATATTCTTCAATCATTACTTCTGTATCATATTTTAAGGCTTCTAATACAGCATCTTTAACTGATTCTTTAGATTCAACTAAAGTTGTTGCAACAGAGGATCCTCCATTATTAGGTTTTATGAATACTGGATAACCTAAATTTTCTATTTTTTCATAATCTATCTCATCTATTGATGAAACCATTAACCATCTCGCTGTTCTAACATTTCCAAAGGCTAAAATTCTCTTTGTCATGTCCTTATCCATACATATAGCACTACTTAATGGACCACATCCTGAAAATGGTATTCCTAAAGTTTTAAGAACAGATTGAACAGTTCCATCTTCACCAAACTTTCCATGTAAAGCTAAAAGAGCAAAATCAATTCCTTTAACCTTCTCTATTAAATCTTCTTTTTCATTTAAAACTATAGGAATAGCTTCATATTTATCTTTATCTAAGGCATTAACTACGGAATTTCCACTTTGTATTGATATCTCTCTTTCTGAAGAAATGCCTCCCATTATTACTCCAACTTTCATATATTTACCTCCAAATAGAAATAATTAAGGACTTGTCTTTTTTAAACAAGCCCTTAATATTATATCACTATCTTTTTAAAATAGAAAGTTTATGAAATTATTTCAACTTATTAAATCTTCTAATATATCTCATAAATATCAGCAAACTCTATTGATATTTTTTCAACCTCTGTTTTATAATCTAAACTTCCATTTTCCTCTATATCATTTTCTAATTTTACATTAGGTAATAATATTGAAAATTCACTACCTGATTCATTGCTTTCACTTAAGAAAACTTTTCCTTCATGTAATTCCACTAAAGATTTCACTAAAGATAATCCTATTCCACTTCCTTCTTTATTTCTATTTAAGGATTTATCATTTTGTATAAACCTTTCAAAAATAAATTCTTTCATGTGTGATGGAATTCCTATCCCTGTATCTTTAACTCTTATGTCTACCCATGTCTCATCTGTAAAAATACTAACTTCTATTCTTCCACCTGGCTCTGTAAATTTTATAGCATTAGATAATAAATTTAAAATTATTCTCTCAATTTTATCTGGATCACACTTTATCTCTAATTCTTCACAGTCAGTATCAAAGATTATATCTATATTCTTAGATTCCACATAAGGAATTACAGACATAGTTATATCTTCTGTAAGTTTTATTATGTCATAATTAATAAAGTCCATTTTAATAAAACCAGAGTCTATTTTTGTTATATCTATAAGGTTATTTACAAGTCTTAACATTCTAAAACAATTCTGTTTTAAAGTTTTTTCATATTTATCGTATAAACTAGCAAAACCTGCTTCAAATTTTTTACTATTGTTTAGAAGCTGTATACATGAATATATTATATTAATAGGTGTTCTAAGCTCATGAGATAAATTTGCAAAAAATTCGCTTCTAACCTTATCATACTGCTTTATTTCTTCAAATTTATTTTTTAATATTTCTATTTCTTTTACATCTTCTATATTTCTAGCAACTCTTACCCATCCTAAGGTATTGCTCTTGCTATCCTTAATTCTACTAGAAATAGATTCTAATTCAACCAATCCTCTTTTGGATCTTACCTTATCTATTGTTAAAACTTTATCCTCGTTAAAATATTTACTATCTATCATCTTTAAATTAGATTCAACCAATAATTTATCATAGTAAATTTTCCCCAACAATTCTTCTTCAGAATACCCTAAAACATCTATGACAGCTTTATTTACATAGCTTATTTTGCCTTCAACATCAATTGTAAATATTAAATCTTTTATATTTTCAGTAACTCCTCTTAACCTTTGCTCATCTAATTTTAAATTTTTCTCCATTCTGTATTCTTCTGTTATATCGTTAATTCTTAGTACATAATAAAGATGTTTTTCCTTTTTTATCTTTTGAAGATTAACCTTTATAACTTCATTTTCTCCATTTAACTTTATTATTCCTTTCCATTCCTGTGAATGTCTAAGTACACTTTCTATACTAATTATATTTTTGTCATATAAAAATTCTTTAATTTGTTTTTCTAAATCAATATAAGTTTTATTTTCTATATTTTTAGGTGAAATTCTCTTACGTCTACACTTTTCATTTGCATATATAACCTTCAAATTATTCCTCAATAATATTACTTCACTATTACAATCAAATTCTATTAAGTTAAAAAATGCACTTAACTCCTCTTGCATAAAGTTTTTGTTTTTTATAACTTTAAGTGAGTCAAAAAACATACCAAATACAAAACTCATAAATGATATAAAATTAAAAAATACAATATTTATTTTTATAATGTCACTAGTAGTTATAACTAAAGAAATACCATAAACTAATTTTAATAACATAAGCGAAGCACTTATCATTATTACTAAATAAGTTATTTCTCTAAATTGAAAAATCTTAACTAAACAAGCTATAATACAGGAGATATATGTTATAGATATTAAAACTACAGTTAAATTATATATAAAGTTATACCTATATACGCCTATATTATGATTAATATTTAATATTTGTAATATAATTGTTACTAATATTACAAATGTTAAAGTTAATTTTTGATGTTTTCTTATAAAAACATCAAAGTTTCTAAAACATAAAACAGCTAAAAGTAATAATACTCCCCTAAATAGTAAACTAAATAAATTCAAGTCATAAACTTGATTTTCAACTAATTTTCCTGTTAAGACTATAAAAACCATTTCAGTAAAAATACTTACATAAACAAGTGATATACCAAAGAACTCTTTTCTTTTAAGCCCTCTATAATATATAAAACATATAGATAATATCATAAGACAGAGGATTATCTGAGTCATTACTATTATTTCTTCGGCAGCATAAATCACACTTACATCCTTAAATAAATTCCTATTTAAGGCACAAATAATATTTAAACCTTTTATAAAAAATAAACTAAGTAATATTACTGTAACTATTGCTATTCTTTTTAATGTTTTCTCTTTAATACCTAAATTGTTAAAAAGTCCAATTAACATATATAAATTTTCCCCATTCTTATTTAGCATAGTACTTCCATTATATATTAAATAAATATTTAAAATAAGTAAAAATACTTCTTTTTTCAAAAATTTATTCATTTCTTCATAATATTACTATATATTATTAATATTGACCTATTTATTTTTAACATCTAAAATGTTATTATAAAAAATTCAAAAATTTAATAGGAGGATTAAATGAATAATAAAACAAAAGGTATAGTTTTAATAACCATATCAGCACTTAGTTTTGCTCTTATGAGTACATTTGTAAAATTATCCGGTGATTTACCATCAATAGAAAAAAGTTTTTTTAGAAACTTAGTTAGTTGTTTCGTGGCATTTTATTTAGTAAAAAAAGATAATGCCTTACTTTTTGGACACAAGGAGAATAGACTTGCTCTTATAGGGCGTTCTGCTTTAGGAACCTTAGGAATTTGGGCTAATTACTATGCAATTGATAGATTAATATTATCAGATGCTACTATTCTTAATAAATTAAGTCCATTTTTTGTTATTATATTTTCTTATTTATTCCTGAAAGAAAAATTAAAACCAATTCATATAATATGTCTTTTAGCTGCATTCTCTGGAGTTTTATTTATAGTTAGACCTTCTGGAAATTTAGCAAGTAACTTTATTCCTGCTATAATTGGACTTTGTTCAGCAGCCTTTGCTGGAGGCGCATATACATTTGTTAGATACTTAGGTGGTAAAGAAAAAGGAGCTACTATTGTTTTCTTCTTTTCTTTCTTCTCAATAGTAACTACTTTTCCTATTATGTTATTTCAATTTGAAACCTTTAGCTTAGAACAATTTGTATTTTTAATTCTTGCAGGTGTGGCAGCTTCTTGTGCTCAATTTGCATTAACAGCGGCTTATAGATATGCTCCAGCAAGAGATATTTCAATTTATGACTATACTCAAGTTATTTTCACTGCCTTAATAGGCTTTGTATTATTTGGAGATATACCAGATAAAATCTCCTTAATAGGATATGCCTTAATTCTATTAGCTTCTTTTTCTATATTTTTATATAACAAAAAGGAAGCTAATAAGTAAAAAAAGCTACACTATTTTGTGTAGCTTTTTATCTATTATTTTTAAAATAATCACAATATCTATTTATCTTACATATATCACATTTAGGCTTTCTAGCTATACAACATCTTCTCCCGTGAAAAATTAAAAGATGATGAGCTAAAGACCATTCTTTTTTAGGTAATTCTTTTTGAAGTTGTTTTTCAGTTTCAAGTACATTATCTGAATGTGCTAACCCAATTCTATTTGAAACTCTAAATACATGAGTATCTACTGCAATAGATGGAACTCCAAAAGCATTTGATAAAACCACATTAGCAGTTTTTCTTCCGGCTCCAGCTAAGGAAGTTATTCCTTCCATAGTTTTAGGAACTTCTCCACCAAAATTTTCTTTTAATTGATGAACCATCATAATTAAATTTTTAGCTTTATTTCTATAAAGTCCTATTTGCTTTATTCTATCCTCTAGTTCCTCTTGACTTATAGTTAAAAAGGCATCTACATCTGGATAGTCTTTAAAAAGCCCTTTAGTAACCTCATTAACCTTTTTATCCGTAGTCTGTGCTGATAAAATAGTGGCAACTAAAAGTTGAAAGGGAGTTTCATAATTTAACTCACATTTAGCATCTGGATACTCTTCTTTTAATATTTCTAATACCTCTTTAGTTCTCTTTTTCATAGTATATCCCCCTAATCCTTATATACCCCTCTATAATCTTCTGGTAAAAGATTGGCTATATTTTTCATAAGGTAATTTAAAGACCTTTCTTCATACTCATGCTTTCCTTCATCTTTTTCTTTTTTTGGAAGTTCTATAGGAGTTCCAAACTTTATGTTAACCTTTGAATGATGAAACTTTTCTGCTCCCATATTTTCATCATTTATTGGCATAAGCTTTTCAGTTCCAGTCATTCCAAAAGGTACTATTTTAGCCTTTGTTAATCTTGCTATAAGTATAATTCCCTTTTTAGCTTCTATCATTTTTGCATTTCTACTTCTTGTTCCTTCAGGGAAAATAACTATATTTTCTCCACCCTTAACAGCCTTAACTATTTTATTTAAGGATTCTCTATCTGCTGAATTAGGTTTTATTTTTATATTTTTAACTAATCTTGTACCTATGTTAGTTAAAGCCTCATCATTTAGCTTTACTCCAGCAATAAAATATGGATCATATTCCTTTTGTAAAACCTTATCTAGAACTAGCCCATCTGCATTACTTAAATGATTTCCTATAAATATAAATGGACCTTCTTCCTTTTTTATTTTATCAAGTCCCTCAACTTTCAAGTCAGCATATTTATTTAAACATCCACCGATTAAAGTTCCTGCTATTGGTCTAAAAATACTATCCGGTAATCTAACTAATATATTAGCTCCTATACGAGTAAACATAACTTTACCTCCTGTATCAAATTTTAACAATATATTATTATACATCATAAAAATTTAAAAGTCTATTTTTAAAATTTTTGAGACTTTCAGAATTTAATTGATAGTTTGATATATCTTCCTTATTAATTAAGACCTTTTTAATCATTATATTTCTTAAAATTGTATTTTTGCCTCTCCATCCACAAGAAGTCTTTTTAAAAGTTTCATTAAATTCTTTTTTGCTTATTTTATGAAAATCTTCAAAAGAATTCTTTTGCATAAAATCAAGTGGTTTAAAATCCTCTATATTTGTATAAGTTATTTCCTTATTATATGGACACTCTTTTTGACAGCTATCACATCCAAATATTCTTCCCTTCATAAGCTTTAAATATTTATCTTCTATATCTTTTTTTTGAGTTATATAAGACATACATGAATTAGTATTTTTCATTTTACTTCTATTTAAAACCTTAGTTGGGCAATTTTTATAGCATATTTCACAATCACCACATTCTTTGTAAGTTCTTAATTCTTCTAAAGTTCTTTCTTCTTCACACTGAATTTCTAAATCCGTAATTATTTCTCCTAAAAACACATAGGAACCATACTTCTTAGTAATTAACATATTGTTTTTTCCTATGAATCCTATATTTCCTAAGTATGCAATATATCTTTCAGGTAAGGAATTACTATCAACTAAAGAAATTGCCTTTCCCCCTAAAGACTCTATATATTCGCTTATCTTCTTAAGAAAATTAGAAACAACATAATGATAGTCCATTCCTCTAGTATAAACTGAAAATCCATTATCAACATAGTCTTCATCATATAAATAAGGAAAAGCAATTGTTATTATGGTCTTTCCTTCCTCCATGTACACATTAGGATTTACTCTTTTCTCTATATCCTGTTCCTCAAACTCATTTTCAAATCCTTTATCTTTTCTTATACTGTACACCTCTTCAAGTTCTGAAAATCTTCTACACTTTACAAATCCCACAGTGTCTAATCCTAAAGATTTACAAAACTCTAAAATCTTTTCCTTCAAAAATTATCACCTCAAACTAAAAAAGACTATATTAAATTTTTAGTTAGTAAATGTAAAAACATATGGTTTTAATTTTTCTCTAACTAATAAAATTTATATATAGTCTTATTATAAACCAAATAATAAAAATTGGCATATTTATAAATTAATTTTTAATAACTGCTGGAATTCCAACAGCGGTTTTTCCCTTTGGAACATCCTTTAATACTACAGAGTTTGCTCCTATTTTTGCTCCATCTCCTATACTTATAGGTCCTAAAATTTTAGCTCCACATCCAATAATAACATTATTTCCCACAGTTGGATGTCTTTTACCCTTGTCCTTTCCAGTTCCTCCAAGAGTAACTCCATGATATATAGTTACATTATCTCCTATTTCTGCAGTTTCCCCTATTACAACACCCATTCCATGATCTATAAAAAGTCCTTTTCCTATTTTTGCCCCTGGATGAATTTCTATACCTGTAAAAAATCTTCCTAACTGAGAAATTAATCGTGCTAGAAAAAATAATTTTATCTTATATAGTCCATGTGCTATTCTATAAAATATCAAAACATGTATGCTTTGATAAAGCAATAAAACCTCTAGTTTTGTTCTAGCCGCCGGATCATTTTTCATAACATTTTCTATATCATATTTTAAATTTCTGAACAAAATTTTCACTCCTACAAATTACTCATATAGCCCTGTTGAAAAATATTTTTCTCCTCCATCAGGTGCTATAACTAACACTTTTTTATCTTTTGCTATATTTTCTAAAATATCCTTTGCACCTTGAAGTGCCGCTCCAGAAGATATACCTACTAAAACACCTTCTTTATCAGCAAAGCTTTTTGCCATAGTGTATGCATCTTCATTTTTAACCTTTATTATTTCATCAACTACTGATGAATCATATATCTTTGGTACGAATCCAGCACCTATTCCTTGAATTTTATGAGGACCAGAATTTTCTCCTGATAATACGGCTGAATCACTAGGTTCTACAGCAACTATTTTTATATTAGGATTGTATTCCTTTAATTTTCTTCCTACTCCTGTAATAGTTCCACCTGTTCCTACTCCTGCAATAAATACATCTAAGTCTGGCAAATCTCTTATTATTTCTTCCGCAGTAGTTTCATAATGTTTTTTAGCATTAGCTTCATTTAAAAACTGCTGAGGCATGAAATATCCTTTTGTACTAGCTAATCTCTCAGCTTCTTCAATAGCTCCTTTCATTCCTTTGCTACCTTCAGTTAAAATTATCTCTGCTCCATAAGCTTTGATCATATCTCTTCTTTCTTTACTCATTGTTTCAGGCATAGTTATAATAACTTTATATCCCTTAATTTTACCAATCATAGCTATGGCAATTCCTGTATTTCCACTAGTTGGTTCTACTATAACTCCATTTTCTTTTAATAATCCATTTTTTTCAGCTTCTTCTATCATACCTAAAGCTGCTCTATCTTTTATACTTCCTCCTGGATTAAATTTTTCAAGCTTAACAAATACATTGTTCCCTTCAAATAAATTATTTGCTTTTAATATTGGTGTGTTTCCTATTAAACTTAAAAGACTGTTAAAAACCATATAAATTTCCTCCTTAAAAATATAATAAAAAGGCCTTACACTATTTAGAGACGAAGCTTTTTACTCCGTGGTTCCACTCTAATTAGGTAAAGACCTCACTTAATCAAGTACTATAAATACTCTATCACGTTAACGGGTGATACTCGAAAATTTCTACTGCTAACTTTTCGAAATTTCTGTTCAAAAGCGCACTTCTTATAAAGCTTTGGTGAAAGATTTCCAGCACCACTTTCTCTCTGTGACCTATCCTTATAATACTTTACTTTATCACAACATTTATCCGACTATTTTGATATGAATTATATACTTTATTATATTCTTTTATTAAAATTTGTCAACTAATCTGTGTACTTTTTCTTAAATTTTCTTTTTAAGTTATTAGGAATTAATTCATCAACTATATCATGAATAAGAACCATCCCCACTAATTTTTCTTCATAGTCCACAACAGGAATAGATATTAAATCATATTTTGTTGATTTTTCTATTGCATCCTCTATAGTACTATCTATATTAACACTTATGGAAGATGTGTGCATAATCTCCTTAAGTCTCTTATTTTCTTCATTCATTATTAAATCTCTTAAAGTTACAACTCCATTTAATCTATCTTCTTCATCAGTTATATAAACATAATACATAACTTCTTCATCTGCATCTAATTCTCTTAAAAGTTCTATTGTCTCTTTTACAGTAAGATCTAAATTAAAAGATATAAAATCCTTGTTCATTATACTACCTACGGATTCATCTGAATATCCCATAAGTTCTTTAACTTCTTCTGCGTCTTCATTTTCTAAGGCAATTAATACTTTTTCTCTTTCTTCCTCATCTAGTTCATCTATAATATCTGCTATTTCGTCATTTGGAATATTTTCAAAAAGCTCTGCAGTTTTAGAATGAGAAAGTCCCTTTATTATACTGCTCTGTACTTCTGGTTCTATTTCTTCTAAGGTATCTGCAGCTAAATCTTCATCTAAGCTATCGAAGACTTTTTTTCTGTTTATGGCATCAAGTTCTTCAAGTATATCTGCTAAATCAGCTGGATGTAATTTTTGAAGCTTTTTATATGGAATAGCTAACTTTAAGTTATCATTAATCATTTCTAAAGACTCAACATCTTCCCACATAATAACTTTTTCTTGAAACTTTTCTTTAAAAACTCTAGCTAATAATTTTCCTAGTCCCTCTAATCCATTGCGTCTAAACTTTACTATCTTTCCTGTTTCAACAGCTATTACTCTAAACTCACCTGCTATTTTTACTATTCTTAAATCATCAACCTTAACTACTTTCTTTCCATTTATATCTACTATCTTTCTATCTAATAAATTTTGAGATAAAAGATAACTATAATTTCTTGGTAATATCTCTCTACTACCTCTTATTTGTATTTTAAATTTTCCATTATCTCTTTGATAAAAATCTATATTTTTAAACTCATAATCAAATATGACTCCATCTCTCTTTACTTTATATCCTATAATTCTTGGATAACCATCCTCTGTAGTTACATAAACATCCTTTAAAACTCCTAGGACTTCATTGAATTCATCATATATCTTCTTATTGATTATGTTACTGTATAAAAACATTGTTAATTTGTTCATCCAGCTCTCCTCCTTTTTTAATTTTAAAAAAATTTTTAAAATTAAATTTGATTTTTAAGAAAAGGAGAAGTATATTATAAGTTTAATCTAATCTAGAAAATCACTTCCCTCTTTTCTTATAATATTTAATTTTAAATTGCACCTATCTTCTCGAGGGCTATCTTCCATTTAGTTTCACCACCTATAAATAAAAAATTACATAACTCTCTAATTTATTATATTATATAAACTCTAAAATGCAACGTTTTGTCAATATTTAAATAAAATTATTTTATTTTCTATTTGACTTCAATACTTCATCATGTTAAAGTATTAGTGTAATAAATCGAAAGGAGAAAGATATGAAAAAGTTATTATTTTTATTAATTAGTATAGTAATTCCCTCTATTCTTATATTTGGTTGTTCCTCAAAGAAATTAGAAACTAAAAAGGATAGTAATACAGTGATTATAGGAATAGATGACACTTTTGTTCCTATGGGTTTTAAAAATGAAAAAGGTGAAATAGTTGGTTTTGATGTTGATTTAGCAAAAGAAGCTTTTAAACGTATGAATTTAAAAGTTATATTCCAACCAATAGATTGGTCAATGAAAGAAACTGAACTTACTAATGGAAATATAGATTTAATTTGGAATGGATATACTATGACACCTGAAAGAGAAAAAAAAGTTGCATTTACAAATTCATACTTGAAAAATAGACAAGTTATAGTTACACTTTCTAACTCTAAGATAAATACTTTAAATGATTTAAAAGGAAAAACTGTAACTACTCAAGATGGTTCTAGCTCTCTTGACACTCTATTTGAAAGACCAAAACTAACTAAATCCTTTAAAAATGAAGAGCCTGTACTTTTTGATAGCTTTAATGATTGCTTTATGGATTTAGAAGCTGGAAGAAGTGACGCAGTTGTTTGTGATGAAATTCTTGCTCAATATTATATTTCAAAAAATGATCCTAGTAAATTTCATGTTCTTACTGAAGATTTAGGGAAAGAAAGTTATAGCATAGGACTTAGAAAAAATTCTAATTTAATGGAACCATTAAATAAAACTTTAGAAGATATGAAAGAGGATGGAACTATAGCTAAAATATCTAATAAATGGTTTGGAAAAGATTTAGAGCAATAAGGAGGTATTAACTTTGAATTATATTATTACTTTAATGCCATCAATAATAGAAGGCTTAAAAAATACATTAGGTGTTTTTATATTAACACTAATTCTATCTGTTCCTTTAGGAATAATAGTTGCAATACTTAGATTATCAAATATTAAAATAGTAAACTTTATATCATCTTTATATGTTTGGGTTATGCGTGGAACCCCTCTATTATTACAATTAATATTTATATTTTTCGGACTACCAATAATAGGGATTAGCATAGATAGATTCCCAGCAGCCATAATAGCTTTTACTTTAAATTATGCAGCTTATTTTGGCGAAATATTTAGATCTGGTATAAAAGATATTGATAGAGGACAATTTGAAGCAAGCAAAATTTTAGGTCTTTCAAAATGGTTTACCTTTAAAAAGATAATTCTTCCTCAATCATTTAAAAAGACTTTGCCTTCAATTGCCAATGAAGTTATCACTTTAGTTAAAGATACATCCTTAGTTTATGTAGTTGGCATAGGTGAGCTTTTAAGAGCTGGTAAAATTGCAAGTAACAGAGACGCTTCTCTTCTTCCATTATTTTTAATAGGCATAATATATCTACTATTAATAGCAGTTCTAACTAAAATATTTAATAGATTAGAGAAAAAATATTTATATTATAATTAGGAGGATTAAAAATGATAGAAATAAAAAACTTAGAGAAATCCTTTAAGGGTAATAAAATATTAGAAAACATCTCCTTCACTCTTAAGGAAGGAGAAATATTAACCTTACTCGGCCCCTCTGGAGCTGGTAAAACAACAATACTTAGAATTTTAAATGGACTTGAAACCTGTGACTTTGGAGATATAACCTTAGATTCTATAAAAATTTGCGAGAAGGGAATATATGCAGATTCCAAAGTACAAAAGGAAATTCACAAAAAAATAGGCTTAGTATTTCAAACATTCAACCTTTTTCCTCATATGAATATTTTAGAAAACTTAATTTTAGCTCCAATGCACACTCTAAATCTCTCTCTAGAAGAGGCTACTAAAAAAGCATTACAAACTCTTTCTAAACTTTCTTTAGAGGATAAAGCTAAATCTTACCCTTGTGAACTATCAGGTGGGCAAAAACAAAGAGTTGCCATTGCAAGAGCTTTAATGTTAAATCCTAAATATATATGTTTTGATGAGCCTACCTCCGCATTAGACCCATCCTTAACTAAGGATGTTTCTAATATTATAAAATCCTTATCTACTGAAAATATTGGAGTGTTAATAATAACTCATGATATGGAATTTGCCAAAGAAGTCTCTTCAAGAATTATAAAATTAGATTCTGGAAAAATATTAGAGGATATACCTTCAAAAGAGTTTTGGATTTAATCCACTTAACTTTTTAAATTTTATTTTTAGTCTACTATTACTTCAAAAAATAAGGGAATGTATCAAAATTACTTTAACAAAACTTATAAACAGTATAAAGAGAATTACTAGATTTTGAACTTTCACTTAAAATCTAGTAATTCTCAGAATATGTTTATAAGTTTTATTATTAACTCTTGATACAGTCCTTTATAGAAATTCTATTTTTCTTAAAAGTTAAAACTATATAAAAACCTAAAATACATAATATTAGCTCACTAATTATAGCACCATTTAAAAACTTAATTCCTAATAATTCCAAAGAGTTTTCTATTATTATAAAAGCTAAGGTTACTCCTAAAAATAGTATTCCTTTTTTATCAGAATGTTTTTCCTTTTTAAAAAGTATTAAAGAGCTTAATATAGCTATCAATAAAAGAATATATATGGATTTAAGTAAAATTTGTCTTTCCGTTGTAATTACATAACCATATTCCCAAGACATCTTAAAAAAAGGTTTAAAAATAGTTATAACTCCAATATAAAATCCTATTAATATTATAGGAGCAAATTTAAAAAACTGAAATTTCATCTTATCACTTCTAAGTAAAATATAAAATGCTACTAATGCCATTAAAGGAATATATATTATATCTAAGAAACCTACATATTTAAATAAACTTATATACCTTTGATCACTTACTAAAGCTAGTGCTATTAAGGATATAACTCTTATAATTTGTAATAAAAAAACTATACCTATTATATTTTTTATTTTTTTAGGTGAATACCTATAATTTTCTACTAAATTACTTATAGTAATAAAAATTATAAGAAACAATATTGTGTAATAAATAAATGTTTGATTCATAATTCCTCCTAATTTATTTCTCACCTATCTTGTTTACATATTAAATCTCATTACTATAAGTTATTATTTATATTACTTATTTATTCCTAAAACTTGTATTCCATCTTTAATACATTGAACTCTTAATGGGAAGTCTGGACCTCTTTCTCCATCTATATCTGTAACTATTTCCTCATTAGATTCTATAAGAAGCTCATCTGTTCTTATATACTCAATTCTAGAATCCTCTAAATGTTCTCCCTTTAATACCTTTATAAACATAGGTATTAATTCTGGAATATGACAAGCTTTAAATATAACTATATCTAAAAGTCCATCCTGAACCTTAGCCTTAGTTGCTAATTTAAAGTTTCCTGCTGTTTGACCGTTAAAAACAAGCATTAAATATATAGGCTCATTAAACACTTGACCATTAGCAGTGATTTTAACATCTAGCTTTCTAAAATTAGGTAATTCTTCTAATCCTTTTAAATAATATGCTAATTTACCTATTGTATTTTTTAAATTTGTATCTGTTTTTTGAGATACATCTGTAAATAATCCTGTAGATAATACATTTACAAAGTAATTATCATTTACCTTACCTAGGTCTACTCCAACGGCATAAGAATCTAATATTTGTTCAACACATGCTCCTGCATCTTGAGGCATACCTAAATGTTTTGCAAAGTCATTTGCTGTTCCTACAGGAATAATTCCTATTGGAATTTCTATTCCTCTTTTCTTCATAGCATTTACAACAGTGTCTATAGTTCCATCTCCACCTGCAATCAGTATATATTCATAAGTAGAATCTACTATATCTAGAGCATTTATTACATCTACTCCTCTTTGAATTCTATATGGAACTATAGTATATCCCTTATCTTGATGCATAGTTATTATCTTATCAAGTTCCTTTAAAATAGCATTCTCTCCCGAATATGGGTTATATATAAATCTTACTTTCTTCAATGTTTTACCCTCCACTTTTAATTACTTCCTATAAATAAATTAAATTGATATTTCTTTCAATTAATGGTATCATTTTTAATATATTATACAAACCCTGCAATATTATAAAATTATATCATTTGTTAATCCTATTGTCGATAATATGGTATAAGTAATTACATTTTGACTTATACTAAAAATTATGCAATAATATCTATGTTTTAACTATTTATTCACAATTAGTCCAAAATTATTTTGTTCTAAGATATATTTAATTTTTGGATATACATTAATATAATTTTATTATTGTTAATATTTTTATTAGGAGTGATTATATGAGAAAAAGTAGTATACCAAATATATTTACTTTTATAAACCTATCTTTTGGTATATTATCATTATTAGCAACCTTTAAATCAGACTATCTACTAGCTGCAATATTTATAATTATGGCTGGCTTAGTTGATAGATATGATGGAAGAGTTGCTCGTTATTTAAATGTTTCTAGTGATCTTGGTAAGGAACTAGATTCCTTAGCTGATTTAGTATCATTTGGTGTTGCACCATCAGTACTAACTTTTGTATTTTATAACTTTGAATCTTTAGGCCCTATGGGCATTATAGGTTATGCATTATTACTTTGCTTCCCTATTTGTGGAGCTTTCAGATTAGCTAGATACAATGCAACTGAATTTGACGGTGTATTTAGAGGAGTACCTATAACTATTGCTGGAGCTGTTGTTGCTTTATTTATTTTATTATCAATAAAGTTTACTTTAAATATTTTATTCCCAGTAGTAATTTTAGTTGTATTCTCTTACTTAATGGTTAGTAATTTACAATTAAAGAAATTTTAAAAAAAGCCTATTAAAGAATTTTCTTTAATAGGCTTTTTTTATTATTTATTCTTCTTCCTCTCTACTAGAGTTTTCAAAAAGCAAGTCTTGTTCAACTTCAGTTAAAATTACATCCTTTGAGGCTTTTTCCATTATAAATTTAGATTTAAGTTTTATATACTTAATATAAGCCTCTTCATTTTCCTTAATAACCTCTAAAATAGAATCTATTATTTTTCCCATTTCATCAACTCTATCTAAGGCATCATCTAAATCTCTCTTTCTAACTTTAGCTATAGTATTTAATTCCCCAGCAGCTCCAACTAAAAGTCTATAAGTATTAGCATAACTGCTTAAAACAGAACTTAAATCATTGACCTCTTTAAAATGTTTTCTAAAAATCTCAATTTGTCCCATTTAAAAGTCTCCTCTTTAATACTAACATTCATTCAAAAGTCTAAAGTATCCTTGAGGGAATCTACATAAAGGACAATTCATTGGAGCTTCTTTTCCTTCATGGATATATCCACAATTTGTACATACCCATTTCACAGGTTCTTTTGATGAATATAAACTTTTTGATTTAACCTTATCATAAAACTTCATATATCTTTCATTATGAGATTCCTCTACCTCTCTAAGCTCCTTAAAAAAGTCTGCTATTTCCTCATAGCCTTCACTACGTGCTGTTTTTTCAAACTCTTTATATATTTCTTTAAATTCATCACTTTCCCCCATCGCTGCTACCATAAGGTTATCTGCTATGTCTCCTACATTACCTAAAAATCTTCTAAAAACTTCTCTAGCATGAGCATATTCATTCTTAGCAGTTTCATCAAAGATATCTGCTATCCAATGTTGTTCTTCCTCTCTTGCCTCTTCAGCAAACAAATTATATTTTGTTCTAGCACGACATTCTCCTGCAAAGGTCTTGTAAAGATTTTTTTCAGTCTGAGATCCTTTTAAACTTTTCATATTAACTCCATATTTTATATTATTTATATTATATAATATGAAAGTTTTTTCCTATTCATCACACATAAATAATATATCTGAACCATCTTTTCCTTTACTGCTTAAAGTTACTTTTCTTCCCCATAAAATATTTATATACTTTAAAGTTTTCTTCGCATAGTTAGCCTCTAATTCTCTTCCATCAAAAACATGTTCTAAATTTAATGTCATATCTTTTTTATTTAACTCTCTAACCCTAATGTGTGGAATAGAACTTACGCCACATTCTTCAGCAATAAGATTCCTAATACTCTTCCACCCTAAATCATCAGAAACTTCCTCTACCACATAATCAAAACCCTTTTTAACATACTGGAATAAATTGAGTTCCTCACAAAGCTCCCTAGTTAAATACTTTCTTATAAAAGAAGTATCTCTTTCTAATGCTCTTACTTCAAAAATCTTTTCTCTGCCATACCTTTTTTCTATATCCTGAAAAATTCTAAAACCTATATAGTAGGGATTAAGTCCATAAGGAATAGGAGCCACAACATCATTATGTCTTTTTAAAAATTCTAAATGAAGTCCCTGTGGTAAATTTAGCTTTTTTAAAATATTATAATGCCAATAACTTGCCCATCCTTCATTCATTATCTTAGTTTCTATTTGTGGTAAAAAGTATAAGCTCTCTCTTCTAACTATTTTCAATATATTTTTTTCCCACTCTTCCAAATTACTATAATCTATTATAAACTGAATGATATCATCATCTGGATTAAGTGGAATTTTACTTATATCAGGAGGAAGTATTTCTTCCATAGAGTCTAAAATACCCCTATTTTCTTTTTTCTTATTAAATATCTCTAATACTCTTTTTCTCTGCTCATCTTGAGATTCTCTCTTTTCACCTATAACTCTTGGTATTTGATATCTTATTGAATGAGCAGCATCTAATATTCTCTCCACCTGACTATACCCTATACTTGGATCATTTATATATCCTCTTATAGTGTCTGCATCTAGCTTAAACATTTCTAAAGCATTATTTGCATCTGTTCCTTCTTTAAACAACCTATTATTTTTAAAGAAATCATTATGACCATATACATGAGCCATAGTTAATATTTGAAGCAATAAAGTGTTATCCTTCATTAAATAAGCTAGGCAAGGATTAGAATTTATAACCATCTCATATGGTAATCCTGTCATATTTAATGAATATAAGGTTTTATTCTTTTCATAAGCCTTACCATAACTCCAATGTGGATATTTAGAAGGCATTCCTACATATGCTTCATAACTTAGCATCTCATTATAGCCTATAATTTCATATTCCTGCGGATAATAATCTAGTCCTTCACTTTTTGCTATTTCTTCTATCTTATTGTTCCATCCTTCTAAATCTTTTAAATTATAATCCATATTTAAAGCCCCTTATCTTAAAACTCTCATTCCTTATTCTCTTCCTGTAGTTCTTCAGATAGCATATATTTTATAGCATTCCATAAATCCTTCTTTTCCTTTACAGTTACAGAAACAAAATTTTTCTTACTTATTTCCTTTTTAAATCTGTAGAACATTGTAGTAGAATAAGTTGAAGGTAAAAGCTCTATATATCCAAACATATTACTTAAATCTGAAATTTCATTTACGGCCTGCATAGCTTTTTCATTGTCTTCACTCCAATTATCTCCATCTGAAGCATAGAAAGGATATATATTCCAAACACCTGGATTATACTTTTCTTTTATTAAATCTATGGCAGCATTTATTCCTGAAGATATATAAGTTCCTCCAGATTCGCCTTTGTGGAAAAACTCATATTCATTAACATTCTTAGCCGTGGTAGTATGAGATATGAATTCAAAAGCTATATTATTATATTTTCTTCTTATAAATCTAGATAAAACAAAGAAAAAGGATCTAGCTAAATATTTTTTAGTATTATCCATAGAACCAGAAACGTCCATTATAAAAATCATTACAGCATTACTTTCCTTTTTAGGTTGTTTTTTTACTTTATAATATCTTAAATCATCTTCTCTAAAGGGAAATCTACCTATTTCTGCTTCTTCCCCTATTTCACGCAATGCTCTTTTTTTTCCTTGTTTTCTGGCTATTTTAGACATAACAGTTTTTTTCTTTGCAAGTCTTGGTCTTATACCATATTTTTGATATCCCCTTTTTCTAGCTGCACTTTCAACTATTATTTCAGAGTACTTCTTTCTATCTAAGTTAGGTAAATCAAGATCCTCAACTATATAATCCATAATTTCCTCTAAGGTTATTTCAGTTTCATATATATCTTTTCCTTCTTGATTTCCTGCTTTATTATTACCAATAGCTTTTCTCTTATCACTAGCTATTCTATCTCCTCGTTTTTCCTCTCCATTACCTGTTGTCACGCCTTTATTATTTGCCCCATAAATAAATTGATATTCTTTTATTCCCCTAATAGGAATTTTATATTTTTTATTTTTAGTTTCTCCAATTATGCTTTCCTCTGAAAGTATATCCCCTAAATTTTCTTTAATAGATTTTTCTACTAACTGCCTGTGACGTCTTCTATCCTCTATAGATCTATCATGTTCCACATGGTTCTCTGCCTGATCTCTAAATATGGCCATATTTTAATCCTTCCATAGGTTATTAGCCGCATATTTTAAAATTACATCACAACAGTGTGGACAATAACCGTTTTTCTCCATTTGATTTACCATTGAATTATACTTCTTATCTTGGTCTTTATCTCTTACTCTAGATTTAGTTATTATTCTTGATAAGTCCTTAACTGAAGCTGTTAATTTCTTTTCAATGGCTTCTTTTAGTGGTTCATAAGATCTATAGTCCATTTTTCCGCCACTTCTAACTATATAGAACATATATGATGTTACATCAGCTCTAAAGCCCTTAGCAGAAGATTCTGATATTCCTATTTGTTCCTCTATGCTTCTCATAAATTCTTCATCTGGCTCTAGTTCTTCGCTAGTTGCAGAATCTTTAAGTTTTGTTTTATTTACATAAGCCTCTGCATTATCTATATAATTATTAAATAAACTTTCTGCTTGCTCTTGGAAAGAGTGAATAAATGCCTTTGTAATTTCTTTTTCAAGAATCTTATTATATTCTTTTCTTATAGTATCTTGAATATATCCTAAATACTTCTTCTTATCATCTTGAGATATATCCATATCCTTAACAGATTTTATTATACTTTCCATAACACTTAATGGGTTTATACATTTATGCTCTGCATTTGATAGCGCATTATCTATTGCTTTTATAATAAATCTTGTTGAAATTCCCTTCATACCTTCCATAGGTCCAGCTTCTTCTTTTAACTCTAAAACATCAATTCTCTTAGTCGTTCCCTTTTCAACAATTTCCTCTCCATTATAAAGTTTAAGCTTAGTAATTGGATCAACCTTCATAGAAGGAAGTAATCTTGTTAATATTGCAAACATTGAAGCAATTTCTATAGTATGAGGTGCTATATGAGCATCAAAGTTAGATTTCTTTAATATTTTTTCATAAATTTTAATTTCTTCACTAAGTTCTAAACAATACGGAACCTCAATCTTTACAATTCTATCTAAAATTGCTTCATTAGTATGATCAGATTTAAATTTATTCCACTCAGCTTCATTAGAGTGAGCTATTATAAGTCCATCAAAATAAATCATTGACCCCTTACCTGGTGAAGGAATAGATTTTTCTTGAGTTGCAGTTATTATAGTGTGTAAGTATTCCACATCATTTTTAAATACCTCAATAAATTCAACTAATCCTCTATTACCAACATTAAATGCACCGTTTAATGAGAATATTCTTGGATCATCCTCTGGATACATATCCATTTTAGAAATATCAATAGATCCTGTTAAAATTGAAGTATCTTGATTATTAGGATCTACTGGTGGTACAACTCCAATTCCTTTTCTAGAACGAATTGAGAAATTCTTTGTTGAAACTGGAAACTTTTCATATTCTCCACCAAATTCATTTAATAATCTATACTTACAAACTGGACATAAATCTCCCTCGATTTTAACGCCTAACATATCTTCAAATTCTTTTCTTAAATGCTTAGGTATTAAATGTAAAGGTTCCTCATGCATTGGACATCCATCTAAAACATATACTGGTGGCGCAGTTTCTAAGGCTTTTTTTATAGCTTCTACCAAAGAAGATTTACCTGCTCCAACAGGACCAACTAAGTATAGTACTTGTCTTGCTTCCTCTCCCTTCATTGATGCTGAATGAAAATAGTTCATTAATTTCATAACAACTGTATCAATTCCATAAAAATCTTCCTTGAAGAAGTTATATTTCTTAATCTTTTCATTACCATATATTTTTTTAATTTTTGCATTTTCCTCAGGTCTTAATATCTCAAAACCTTTATCCATAATTAGATCATAAATCCTTTTATGAGAAAGTTTAGCAACGTCAGGATTATCTTTTACAATTTCTAAATAATCAATAAATGTTCCCTTAAACTTCTGCTTATTATGTTTTTCCCTATCACTTTTTATAAACTCTTTAAAATCCATTGTAATCCCTCCTTTACCCTAAATATATTCACAATACATTATATTCTATGACAAAAACTATATATAATAAAAAAAGAAATTAGTTAAACTAATTTCTTTTTCCATACTTTTCATAATCCCTTAAAGTAGTAAGAATAAAAGGACCATACTTTATTATTTTCTGCTCTCCAAAACCTCTAATATTTTTTAAATCCTCTTTATTTTTAGGATTTTTATTTATTATCTCCATAATCATTGAATCTGTAAAAACTATGTATGGTTTAACTCCTTCCCTTCTTGATATATCTTTTCTTAAAATACGAAGTTTCTTGAAAAGTTCTAAATCCTTACACATACTTTCTTCATTATTATTAACCTCTAAAAGTACTTTTTCTTCTCCCTTTAATATTCCTATAGACTTTCTATTTAACTTTAGCATAGAATATGTTCCTTCTTTTCTTTCTAAAGCATTAATAGATAAAAGCTCATTTATTATATCTTTTATGTACTTGCTTGTATATTCTTTCATTATTCCAAAGGTTGAAAGCTCATATAGCTTATACTTTTCAATTTTAGGTCCATGAATGCCTCTTAAAATATCTATCAAAACACTTTCTCCAAAGGATTCCTTTGTTCTATATATACATGATAATATCTTTTGTGCCTCTAATGTCATATCTATTAAATCGCTATTTTTTAAGCAGTTAGTACAATTATTGCAATATTTTATAGAGTTTTCCTCTCCAAAATAATCTAAAATATATTTTCTAAGACACTTATCATAATTACAAAACTCTATTATTTTTTCTAGTTTTTTAAGTTCTATAGTTCTTCTAGATATTTCTGTAGTTGAACTTATTAAATAATCCATAACTCTTATATCTTGCTCTGAATAAAGGAGATAACACTTAGCTAAGCTTCCATCTCTTCCTCCACGGCCTATTTCTTGATAATAATTTTCTATACTTTTTGGAAATGTTGAATGTATTATAAACTTAACATCAGGTTTATCAATTCCCATACCAAAAGCATTTGTGGCAATCATAACCTTAAAATTATCATTTAAAAATTCTTCTTGGTAATAATTTTTTTCCTTATCTTTCAAGGATCCATGATATTTCCCTACACTTTTCCCTCTATAAAGCATGTGTTTATAAAGTTCCTCAACTTCATTTTTAGTTGAGCAATAAATTATTCCTGACTCTTCATCATGTTCACTTATAATTTCACTTATACACTCTAATTTATCAACTTCTTTTAATACATTTATCTCCAAATTATCTCTACTAAAGCTCCCCTTATAAATAAAGGGATTATGAAGACCTAAAAGTTCAATAGAATCCTTCATAACTATCTCTGTAGCCGTAGCTGTAAAGGCTGTAATAATTGGTCTTTTCTTTAAATTACAAATAAATGGTTTTATCTTGCTATAACTTTTTCTAAAGTCATGGCCCCACATTGATACGCAGTGGGCTTCATCAACTACAATTTGTGCAATATTAGCTTTTTCTATATTATCTAAAAAATATCTATTTTCTAATCTCTCAGGTGATACATAAAGAAGCTTCAATTCTCCTTTTATGAATTTCCTAATTATATTTTTAACCTCTTCAAAGTCATTTCCTCCACTTATATAAGCAGCATTAATTCCTAAGGAATTTAAATTATCAACTTGATCCTTCATAAGAGATATTAAGGGAGAAATAACAAGTGTTGTTTCTTTAAAAATATAAGCAGGTATTTCATAACATAAAGATTTTCCACCTCCAGTAGGTAATATACAAAATACATCCTTTCCACTTAAAATCTTATCTATTACCTCCTGTTGACCTTTTCTAAACTCCCTATATCCAAAAATATTATTTAATACCTCAAACTCTCTTCTCATATCATTCTCCTAAAATTACTACTTATCTAACTTATATAAAATTAAGACCATACTCAAATAAGCATATCTAAAATTAAATTGTGACTATCTAAAATTAAGATTTAATTAAAATAGTCCTTAAATTATAAATATTATACTATAAAATAAACTCTAAATAAAAAAGAGATTCTATAACTTAAGAACCTCTTTTTGATTATTTCATATTTTAAGTTTAATATTCAAAATTTCTTATTTACTAAGAATATTTAAAAATTCCTTGCTTTTTTCTCTTATATTATCACTATTTAACAAAGCAGATATAACAGCTACCCCATCTAGATTTTCTAAAATATCCTTATTCAAGTTATAAGGAGTTATACCTCCAATTCCATAAAGTGGAATATTAGAAACAAATTTTATCTCTCTTAAAGTTTCTAAGGTCATTAATGTTGCATCATCTTTACTGTTAGTTGAAAATAAAGCTCCAACTCCTAAGTTATCTGCTCCATCTTTCATAGCTTTTAAAGCTTCCTCTTTATTATGAACAGTAACACCTATAATTGCATCCTTTGGCATTATTTCTCTTGCTATAGAAACCTCCATATCATCTTGCCCTATATGAATTCCATGAGCTTTTACTGCTAAGGCTACATCTATTCTATCATTTACTAAAAATAATGCTCCAAACTCATCACAAAGCTTTTTTAAAGCCCCAGCTTCTTTACACATTTCTTTAGTTTCTTTATTCTTTGCCCTATATTGAACAATGGATACCCCTCCAATTAAAGCTTCCTTTGTTTTTTCTAAAAGCTCATTAAAAGGAATCCTATAGTCTGTTACTAAATATAATTTTTTCGCATCTTTATTACTCATAAATAACCTTCTCCCTTTCCTTTATTATTTCATCATTAATAATTGAAAGTTCATCTAAAAGATTATGCTTAAATGTCATTAACCCTTCTTTTTCTCTTAATCTTTCCTCAGCTAATTCTCCACATATTCCCCATGCAGTTACTGCTTTAACCACTTCTTTAAATCTTAAATCTTTATGGTCATAAAAACTTAAAGCTAGTGTTAATAAAGCTCCTAACATACATCCAGTACCTGTAATTTTACTCATTTTATAAGTTCCATTTTTAACACTTGCACTTTCTTCTCCATTAGTTATAAAATCAACCACTCCAGAAACAACTACTATAAGATTTCTTTCTCTTGCATATTCCTTTATCTTATTTTTTGTATTTTCACTTAAAGAATCATTAAAGGAATCTATTCCAATTGAATTTGAAGTTTCACCTATAAGGTTTTTTATTTCAGCTAAATTCCCCTTTATAAGTGAAGGCTCTCCCTCTAGTATTAATTTTTTAGCAAAATCTCTTCTAAGTTTGGATGCTTGTACACCTACTGGATCTAAAACAGAGGGAATTCCTTTTTCCTTTGCTATTTTCATAGAAATCATTGATGACTCCATTTGGTAAGGTTCTAGAGTTCCTATATTGACTAATAATCCATTAGCCATTCCAGTTATCTCTTTTAATTCATCATGATGTGTAGCCATGAGAGGTAAGCCGCCATAATTAATAGTTACTTGTGCTAGATCATTAACTGTAACATAATTAGTTATCATATGTATTAAAGGGTTTTCTCTTTTCAAAACTTCCATTTTTATTCCTCCTAGTAAAATTTATAGAAATGATGTGTTGGTCCAACACCCTTTCCAAGTTCAAACCCATTTTTTATAGCACCTGTAATATATTCTTTTCCACATCTCACAGAATCAACTATATTCATTCCCTTTGATAAATTAGCTGTAATAGCTGATGATAAGGTACATCCTGTTCCATGGGTATGCTTTGTATCTATTCTCTCTTCATCAAAAAGAGTAAAGTTTTCACCATCATATAAAATATCTGTAGCCTCTCCTTCTAAATGTCCACCCTTAATTAAAACATTTTTTGCTCCTAATTTTTTAAGATCACAGGCTGCCTTTTTCATATCTTCTATTGTAAGTATTTCTCTACCTAACAATTCCTCTGCTTCTGGTAAATTTGGAGTCATTAAAGTAGCTATTGGTATTAATTTCTCTATCAAAGTATTTTTTGCATCATCTGATAAAAGCTTAAATCCACTTTTTGAAATCATAACAGGATCTAATACTATTTGAGGTAATTTTTCTACTCTTCCTAAAGCATTACTTATAGCTTCTATTGATTCAATTTTAGATACCATACCTATTTTTATGGCACCTACTTCTATATCATTAAAAATAACCTCTATCTGTTTTTCTATGATTTCAGGAGTAACATCCATTATTCCAAAAACTCCTTGAGTATTCTGAGCTGTTATGGCAGTTATTATACTCATTCCGTAAACTCCATTAGCGGAAAAAGCTTTTATATCAGCCTGTATTCCTGCTCCCCCTGAACTATCTGACCCTGCAATTGTTAATGCATTAAATAATTTACTCATATTTTTCACTCCTTCTAAAAAAGAAAAAGCATATACAGCCCTAAGGCTATATATGCTTTAAAATCAATTTAAATATATGTATCTTGGGCTTCCCTACGCTGGTATTAACCAGATCAGGTTAAAGGGTCAAGAAATTTCATTTCTAATCTCAGCCAGACACTACTGGCCCCCCTAGCTATTTTTTATGCTATTTTCTAATCCAAATGATACCATAGCTCCTTTTCTTTTTCAACATATCTTTTTTTGAATTTTTTTAATTTAAGGATTATAATCTTAAATATATCGTGAACCTTAGGAGGATATTTTATGGTTAGTTTAGTTTTAGAAGGAGGAACTTTTCGTCCTATTTTTAGTGCAGGAGTTATGGATGCTCTTCTTGACAATAATATAATATTTCCTTATTGTATTGGAGTTTCAGCAGGAATAACTAATGGTTTTTCATATTTTTCTAATCAAAAAGGAAGAAATATTGAAATATTAAAAAAATATAGAAATGATAAAAGATATTTAAGCCTTTCTAACTTCTTTAGATGTAGAAGCATCTTTGGTTTAGATTTTGTATTTGATGAATTAGCAAATAAACTCTTCCCTTATGATTTTGATGCACTTTCAAATTATAAGGGAAGAGTTTTAGTAGGTGTTACAAATGCTAACACAGGAAAAACAGAATACTTAGATGGAAAAATTAAAGATGAAAAATATATGGCTTTGAGAGCTACTTGTGCTATCCCTATACTTTTCCCAGCAATAAAAATAAATGGAAGTGAATATTATGATGGTGGACTTTTAGATCCTATTCCAATAAAAAAAGCTATAGCAGATGGGAATGAAAAACATTTAATAATTCTTACTAGACCTAAAAGTTATAGAAAAACTTTAGGAAAAAGTAATAAGTTAGCATCTAAAATAGTTGGACGTAAATATCCTAATTTAAAAAATTCATTTTTATCAAGACATATAAAATATAATGAAACAATAAAATTTTGTGAAGAATTAGAAAGAGATGGGAAGGCAATTATAATAAGGCCAAATGAAGATGAAGCTATTGAAAGCTTTGAAAAAGATGTAACCAAATTAGAAGATGCTTATAATTCAGGATATAACGCCTGTATAAAAAACTTAGAAAAAATTAAAGCTTTATTTTAATCTTAGTTACATTTTAAACATAATCAAAAAAGACTACATGGGAAAACTCTAAATTTCCATGTAGTCTCTTTAGTTAAACAAAAGTAAATTTATCTTTAAAGTTTTTTACAACTTTCTCTTTCTATAAGTTTTACAGGTAAAACTATTTTCTTAGATATTTCTCTTCCTGTCCTCATTCTCTCTAAAAGTGTATCAACTGCAATACTCCCCATATGATCAGTAAAAACTTTTATTGTTGTTAAGGAAGGTGTTAAAAATTTAGCAGTACATATATCGTCAAACCCTAATATACTTATATCCTCTGGTATCCTTAATCCTTCTTCAAATATTGCTTTATAAGCTCCTATGGCCATAGGATCGCTAGCTATAAAAAATGCTGTAGGAAGATCCTTCTCTTTTAATATCCTCTTCATAAGTTCATAACCATGCTCTGGTAAAAATCTTCCCTTTAGAACCCACTCTTCTTTATAGTTTCCCATTTTCTCCATATATTCTTTAAAAGTTTTTTCTCTATAATTTACTTTTCTCGTAGATTCATTTCCATTATGTGGAATTGATTCACCACCTAAATATCCAATATCTTTATGTCCTAAGGATGTTAAATAATCTAAGCAAAGATTTACTCCATATTTGAAATCTACTACTACTGAATCGTGTTTCCACTCCTCTGGAGAAGAATCTACAAAAATTATGTTTTTAGATAACTTTTCCATTAAGCTTATCTCTTCTTCTTCAAATATTCCAATAGCTAATATTCCATCTAAATCTGTATATTCTTTTGTACCTTCATTAATTATTTTTTGAAAATCTATTGGTTTAAATTTAATTTTCTCTTCACTACACTTTTTCTCAACAGCCATTCTTATTGAAAGAAAATATGGATCGTTTAATTCTTGTATTTCTGTATACCAATAAACTATACCTATGGTGTAATTTTTTATTTTATTTTTTCTTTCTTTTACTGGTATATAATTTAACTCTTCAGCTATTTCCATTACTTTTTTTCTTGTTTCTTCAGACACATTAAGTGTTTCATCTAAGTTTAAAACTCTAGATACAGTAGCTATTGAAACTCCAGCACCTTTTGCAATATCTTTAATAGTAGCCACATAATCACTCCTTACTTTTCTTATTTTATATTATATATTTTTTTACTAAAATTTTCTAACCTTTTCTTTATACAATCTATAAAATTTAACTAAATAAATGTAAAATAATACTTATTTTATTATTTTTTAACAAAAATCTCTTGTTTAATTTCCAATTTATGTTATAATTGTTTTAAAATTACAATAAAGTTTTAAGGTAAAATAGGGAGGACTTATTATGAAAAAGAAAGGTTTAGCACTAATTTTAATTTCAGCTTTAACTATGGGTACTTTAGTTGGTTGTGGTGGAGGTTCAGGCTCTACTGGATCATCTGGTGATACACCAAAAGAAAACGATTCACCTAAGATAGGAGCTACAATTTATAGTTTTGAAGATAACTTCATGTCATACCAACGTAGAAATATAGAAAAACTTTGTGATGGAAAAGCCGAGTTATTAATGAATGACTCTCAAAATAATCAATCTAAACAAATAGAACAAGTGGATACTATGATAGCTAAGGGTGTTGATATTCTTGCAATAAACTTAGTTGATCCTAAATCTGCTCCTACTGTAGTAGATAAAGCTAAAGCAGATAACTTACCAGTAGTATTCTTCAATAAGGAACCAGACGAATCTGTTATGCAAAGCTATGATAAGGTTTGGTATGTTGGTACAACTTCTGAAGAATCAGGAATAATCCAAGGGGAAGTAATGGCAGAAGGTTGGAAAGCTAATCCTGCTTGGGACAAAAATGGTGATGGAAAAATCCAATACGTAATGCTTAAAGGAGAACCTGGTCACCCTGATGCAGAAGCTCGTACAAAATACTCTATTGAAACACTAAATAAGGCAGGTATAGAAACTGAAGAATTAGCAATGGATACAGCTATGTGGGATTCAACTAAGGCTACTGAAAAAATGGATGCTTGGATTGCTAAAAATGGTGACAATATAGAAATGGTAATTTGCAACAATGATGGAATGGCTTTAGGTGCTATTTCTTCTCTTGAAAAAGCAGGCTATTTAGATGGAACTCCTGAAAAATTTGTTCCAATATATGGTGTTGACGCCATCCCAGAAGCCTTAGATAAAATTAAAGCTGGTAAAATGGCTGGTACAGTATTAAACGATGCCAAAAACCAAGCTCAAGCTCTAGTGGATTCTTGTATGAATTTAGTAAATGGAAAAGATATAACTGATGGAACTAGTTGGAAACTTGATGATAAAAAATCAATTCGTGTTCCATATGTAGGAATAACTAAAGACAATATCAACGTTGCTGAAGATTCATATAAATAATTTATAAAAAATAAGGGGGCTATATCAAAATAAATTTTGATATACGCCCTTAATAAAACAGGAGGTAAAAAAAGATGAAAGACTCTTCAAACCTGTTAGAAATGAGAAATATCTCTAAAGAATTCCCAGGAGTTAAAGCCTTAGACAATGTAACCTTAAAAGTAAAAAAAGGTTCTGTACATGCCTTGATGGGAGAAAATGGTGCTGGTAAATCAACATTAATGAAATGTCTATTTGGTATATATCACCCTAATTCAGGAGAAATTTTTATTTCTGGCCAAAAGGTACAATTTAAGAATTCAAAACATGCCCTAGATAATGGAGTATCTATGGTTCACCAAGAGTTAAATCAAGTTAGAGAAAGAAATGTTATGGATAATCTTTGGCTTGGTAGATATCCTAAAAAAGGGCTTTTTATAGATGAAAAGAAAATGTATGATGAAACAGAAAAAATCTTTAAAGATTTAGATATAAATGTTAATCCTAAGGATAAAGTTTCTACCCTATCTGTTTCTCAAATGCAAATGGTTGAAATAGCAAAGGCTGTTTCATATAACTCTAAAATAATAGTAATGGACGAGCCTACTTCCTCTTTAACAGAAAAAGAAGTAAGTCATCTATTTAAAATAATAAACAAGCTTAGAAAGCAAGGAATAAGTATAATTTACATTTCTCACAAAATGGAAGAAATCTTAGAGATTTCTGATGAAGTTACCATAATGAGAGATGGTAAATGGATTGCTACTGAAAAAGCTTCAGATCTGACTATGGATTTAATAATAAAACTTATGGTTGGACGTGAACTTACTGATAGATTCCCTAAAAAGGATCATACTCCTAAAGAAACTATTTTAGAAGTAAATAATCTTAGTGATGCAAAAAATGAATTAAAGAATGTTTCCTTTAAACTTAGAAAAGGGGAAATTTTAGGAATTGCAGGCCTTGTTGGTGCTAAAAGAACTGAAACCTTAGAAACCTTATTTGGCCTTAGAGAAAAGGGGTCTGGAGACATAATTTTACATGGCAAAAAAGTTGATAACAGTAAGCCTTTTAAGGCTATGCAAAACGGTTTTGCTCTTGTTACTGAAGAAAGACGCCAAACTGGAATCTTTGGAAAATTACCTATAGATTTTAATTCTATAATAGCTAATATAGATAGTTATAAAACCTCAACAGGTCTTTTAGCAAATGGAAGAATATCTAAGGATACTCAATGGGTTATAGATTCAATGAAAGTAAAAACCCCAAGTCAAAAAACTCTAATCGGTAGCCTCTCTGGTGGTAATCAACAAAAGATAGTAATTGGAAAATGGCTTCTTAGAAAACCTGAAATACTACTTCTAGATGAACCTACTAGAGGTATAGATGTTGGTGCTAAATTCGAAATATACCAACTTATAAATGAACTTGCTAAAGAAGATAAAGGAATAATTATGGTTTCTTCTGAAATGCCTGAACTTTTAGGTGTATGTGACAGAATACTAGTCATGAGTAATGGTAGGGTTTCTGGCATAGTTAATGCTAACGAAACTACCCAAGAGGAAATTATGCATCTATCTGCAAAATATCTATCAGTAACAGGAGGAGTTAACAATGCAAACCAAATCAAAGAAAAAGTTTAATTTAAATAGCCAATGGTTAATGAATAATGCTATTTATATAGTTTTAGTGGCCTTATTAATAGGAATTTGTATTATTTCACCAGATTTTTTATCATTAAAAAACTTTATTAATATATTAAGCCAATCCTCTTCTCGTATAATAATAGCCCTTGGGGTTGGAGGAATACTTTTAACTGAAGGTACTGACCTTTCTGCTGGTAGAACAGTTGGACTTGCTGCCGTAGTATCAGCTTCTTTACTTCAAGCTGGAGATTATGCATATAAAATGTATCCTAATTTACCTGAATTACCTATATTCATTCCAATTTTAATAGCAATGGCTGTTTGTGGAATAGTTGGTCTTGTAAATGGATTAGTTGTTTCTAAATTTAATGTTCCTCCATTTATAGCTACTCTAGGAATGATGACAGGAATATATGGACTTAACTCAATATACTTTGATAGACCTCCATATGGAGCTATGCCAATAGGTGGTCTTAGCCAATCCTTTAGTAATTTTACACTTGGTTCCATTCCTATATATGGAAATATAAAAATACCTTATTTAGTTATATATGCAATTATTGTAATAGCTGTAATTTGGACTTTATGGAATAAAACTAAATTTGGTAAAAACCTTTATGCCATAGGTGGTAACAGAGAAGCTGCTGTGGTTTCAGGTGTAAATGTTGTTAGAACACTTTTATTAGTTTATATGTTAGCTGGAGTTCTTTATGGTTTTGCAGGTACCCTAGAAGCTGGTCGTGTTGGTAGTGCTACTGCTAGTACTGGTGAAATGTATGAACTGGATGCCATAGCTTCCTGTGTTGTTGGTGGAGTTTCCACTGCTGGTGGTGTTGGTACTGTTCCTGGAATAGTAACTGGTGTTTTAATATTCCAAGTTATAAACTATGGTCTAGCTTTTATAGGTGTTAGCCCTTATTTACAATTCGTTATAAAAGGTTTAATTATAGTTCTAGCTGTAGCTCTTGATATGAGAAAATACATGAAAAAGAACTAATAAAAAATGTATGGAAGAAATATTTCTTCCATACAATTTTTTATATACACTCAAATTTAAAAGTTGTTTTTTGATAATACTCTTCATCCTTTTTAAGTATTATTCCATCTAAGAAGCAATCATCATATCCTACTGGTAAGTTTTGTGTTTCAAAACATATTCCATCATGCTTTTTGGCTACTTTGCCATTTTCTAAAGGCAATTCATCTGGAAAATTCATTGAATAACATACTACTGCCTTTTGATCTGTCTTAACCTTCATAATTCTTCCTGATTCTTCATCTACTAAGATTGCATCAAAATCACCCTTCTTATTTAGAACCCATGGATGATCATATCCTGATCCAATTTCTAATTGCAAGTGGTTTTTATTTATATCCTCGCCTATCTTTTTTGGCTCCCTAAAGTCAAAAGGTGTTTTTTCTACACTTATAAACGCTCCTGTTGGAATCAAATTTTTATCTAACTCACATATTTTCTCTGAATCTATATAAAGTTTTTGTTCTAATACATTTCTTTTATTGTTTCCTGATAAATTAAAATATGAATGATTAGTTAAATTTACTACTGTATCTTTATCTGAAGAAGCTCTATATTCTATGGAAAGCTTGTCTCCTTCAAGAGAATAAGTAACCTGAACCTTTAAATTACCTGGGAATCCCCCTTCTCCATCCTTGCTAAAGCAAGTAAATGTTGCTGTAGATTTTTCTTCATCCTCATTATATGAATAATCCCAAATTTTTTTACTAAAACCTTTATATCCTCCATGAAGGCAGTTTCCATTATTATTTTTATCTAACTCATAAATCTTATTATTTAATTTAAAGGAACCCTTTCCTATTCTACCTGCTACTCTTCCTACTACAGCACCTAAACTTGAAGGATTTTCAATATAGCTTTCCTCATCCTTATAAGCAAGGACTATATTTTCTTTATTTCCCTCTCTATCATCTACATTTATTTTTTCTACAATGGCCCCTAAATTTAATATTTCCACAGATACTTTATTATTTTTTAATACTATTTTACTTATTTTATCATTAATTTTACTTTCTATAACCAAATTATTCACTCTCCCTCTCATATCTATAATTTGATTTTAACAACTTAATATAAGTTTTTCAATAATCTTTATTCTATTAAACATACTAGTTTTAAGAATTTTATCAAAAAGTCTATATTTAAAAATAACTTAACAAAAAATTAGTAAAATTTTTAGTAAAACAATTGATTTTTATTTTTTGTAATCGTATAATTAAGTTACAGATTTTCTATTCGGAGGTATATCATGGAATTAAATAAACTTAAATCAACTTTTATTAATAATTTTGGTAAAGAACCTAATTCATTATTTTTCTCGCCAGGAAGAATAAATCTTATAGGTGAACATATTGACTACAATGGGGGATTCGTATTTCCTTGTCCAATAACTCTTGGAACTTTTGCAGCAGCAAGCTTAAGAGATGATAGAATTTGTAGAGCTTACTCTCTTAACTTTGAATCTCTTGGAATAATAGAGTTTTCTTTAGATGATTTATCTTATAAAAAAGAGGACAATTGGACAAACTATCTTAAAGGGGTACTAAAAGTACTTATAGAAAAAGGATATAAAATAGATAAGGGTATTGACTTAGTTATCAATGGAAATCTTCCAAATGGAGCTGGTCTTTCCTCTTCAGCATCTTTAGAAATGTTAATAGTAAAAATTTTAGATACTTTCTTTTCTCTTAATATTTCAAAGGTAGATGCTGCACTAATAGGTAAAGAGGTAGAAAATACTTATATAGGTGTTAATAGTGGTATAATGGATCAATTTGCTATTTCTCTAGGAGAAAAGGATAAGGCAATTTTACTTGATTGTAATAGCTTATATTATGAATATGTTCCTTTAAACTTAGGAGATAATTCAATTATTATAATGAATACTAACAAGAGACGTGAACTTGCAGATTCTAAATATAATGAAAGAAGAAAAGAATGTGATGATTCTTTGGACACTTTAAAGAAATATACTAATATTTCTTCTCTTTGCGAACTAACTTCATTAGAATTTGAAACATATAAAGATAAAATAGAAGATTCTAATAAATTACGTAGATGTGTACATGCTATTTCTGAAAATGAAAGAGTAAAAGATGCTGTAAAAGCTTTAAAAGAAAATAATCTTGAATTATTTGGACAACTTATGAATCAGTCTCATATTTCCCTAAGAGATGATTATGAAGTTACTGGTAAAGAATTAGATACCCTAGCTGAAAACGCTTGGAAACAACCTGGAGTTTTAGGTGCCCGTATGACTGGTGCTGGCTTTGGTGGATGTGCCATAGCAATAGTTAATAATGATCATGTTGATGAATTTATTAAAAATGTTGGACAGGCTTATAATGATGCTATAGGATATGAAGCATCATTCTATGTTGCTTCTATAGGTAATGGTCCTACTGAACTTTAAAATAAAACCTTGGGGCTGTATCAAAATATAATAATAAAACCTATTTTGATACATGCCCTCTTCAATTTAATTAAGGGGGATTTTTCATGTATAATTTAAATGCTTTAATAGATAGATTAATAGAAATATCAATAAATAATAATCTCATAGAAGACATGGACACTGTATATACTAGAAATAGACTTCTTAGTCTATTTAATGAAAATAGTTATACTCCATGTGGAGAAAAGCTTACGCTTTCTTTTCATGAGACATTAAATGAACTAATAAATATAGCCATAGAAAAGAACATCATAGAAGATGCTTTATATTCAAAAGACATATTTTCTAGTGATATCATGAATATATTTTTACCTACACCATCTTTAATAAACAAGGAATTTTATAAAAGATATGCTATTTCACCTAAAGAAAGCACAGATTATTTCTACTCTTTAAGTAAAAGTTCAAATTATATAAGAACTGATAGAATAGCTAAAAATATAAATTTTAAGGCACCATCTAAATATGGTACTATGGATATTACAATAAACTTATCAAAACCTGAAAAAGACCCTAAAGAAATAGCTTTAGCAAGAAATTCTGTTAAAAGTAATTATCCAAAATGTTTATTATGTATAGAAAATGAAGGATATGAGGGAACAGTAACTCATCCTGATAGAGCTAATCATAGAATGATAAGATTAAATCTTAATGATAGAAATTGGATGCTTCAATACTCTCCTTATCTTTATTATAATGAACACTGCATAATACTTTCAGAGGATCATGTTCCAATGAAAATAGATATTTCAACATTTAAAAATTTATTAAGTTTTGTGGATAAATTCCCTCATTACTTTGCTGGTTCAAATGCTGATTTACCTATAGTTGGAGGTTCTATTCTTTCCCATGAACATTATCAAGGAGGAAATCATAGATTCCCTATGAATGATGCTAAGAAACTATTTGATTTTTCTATAAATGGCTTTGAAGATGTAGAATGTGAAGCTATTAAATGGCCAATTTCTACTATAAGATTAAGAGGAGAAAATATAGATTCTCTAGTATTGGCTTCTGACTTAATACTAAAAAAATGGAGAGATTATTCAGATGAAACTTTAGATATCTTAGCTTATTCTAATAAGGAAATGCATAATACAATAACTCCTATGGTAAGAAAAGAAGATGGAAAATTCGTAGTTGATTTATCTCTTAGAAATAACAGAACTTCTAAAGAGCATCCTCTTGGAATATTCCATCCTCATGAAGAAGTTCATCATATCAAAAAGGAGAACATAGGACTAATAGAAGTTATGGGACTTGCTGTTTTACCAGGAAGACTTCTAAAGGAGCTTAAAAAAATAAAAGAATACTTAAAGAATGAAATTTCTTTAGATAATATTGAAGAATATCACAGATCATGGGCTCTTGAACTAAAGAAAAAATTTGATTATTTAAAATCCTCAACAGAGTTAAATGATTTTGTAAATAAAGAATTATCAAATAAATTCGTATCTGTTTTAGAACATTGTGGTGTTTTTAAACTAAATGAAGAAGGCTTAGAAGGTTTCAAGAGATTCACAGACTCACTTAATAGCTAAATAAAATAGAGATGTATCATTAATAAAGCTTATACTTTATTTTGATACATCTCATTTATTTTAATATACTTTTATTATTAAAATATTTTCAAACTAACATTTATAAATTGTATTAATCCCTACTTAATTTCTAATATATTTTAAGTATTAAAGATAATAAAATATTCAATATATCTTTAATATTAATTTAATTAGTACTTATAAAAGCAACTTCCACCTATAAATTCCCTTAAAATTGAGTTTTCAGGTACTCTTTCTGGCTTAACTTCCACAAAAAACTTTAATGTATTTATTATTCTTTTAGCTTCATAGTAAACACTGCTATTTTTATCTACTTTTTCTAATTCTCTTAAGGCATATTCCTTTAATGCTGCTAATTCATAAACTAAAGTTGAGTTAAACATAACATCTGCTTCTTCTTGATAAACAAATATATTCTTTTCCTCTCCTCTTTTTATAGAACTCCACATTTCTAAAGTTTGTTCTGCTCCATATCCTCTTGATAAAGAATCTCTAACTATACGTCTTATTTTTCTGACATCTGTAGTTGGAATTCTATTGTGGTTATCTAAATTTAATTGTGTTAAGGCAGAAATATAAACCTTAAACTTATTCTTTGAAGGAATTTTTTCTGTAAGTTTTGGATTTAGTCCATGTATTCCCTCTATAACAAGTACTCCATTATCAGGAAGCTTAATTTTATTACCTACCCATTCTCTTTCTCCTATTTTAAAATTATAAGAAGGTATTTCTACTTCTTCCCCTTCTAAAATATCATAAAGATTCTTATTAAACAATTCTAAATCTAAGGCATTTATAGATTCAAAATCAGGTTTTCCCTCTTCATCTAAAGGAGTATGAATTCTATTTATAAAATAATCATCTAAAGATATGGCTATTGGTATATATCCATTAACTCTAAGCTGTATGGCAAGTCTTTTTGAAAATGTTGTTTTACCTGAAGATGAGGGCCCTGCTACTAAAACAATTTTAACTTCTTTTCTTTCACTTATCATATCTGCTATTTGTGCTATTTTTTTCTCATGTAAAGCTTCAGAAACTCTTATTATGTCTGAAGATTCTTGTCCACCTAATTTATAATCTAACGACCCTACATCTGGAGTTCCTAATATATTTAGCCATTTTTCATTTTCTCTAAATACATTAAATAACTTTTTTTGCTCCTTAAATTCAGGTACAACTGTTGGATGCTTATGACTTGGTACCATAAGTATAAAACCTGGATTATAATATAATAAATCAAAATATTTTAAAACACCTGTAGAATATGCCATATCTCCATAAAAATAATCATACCTATCTTCTAATTTATATAAGTTTACATAATCTTCTTGAACCCAATGTAATAAATCAACCTTATCCTGCATCTTATAAGATTTAAATATATTTATACCCTCTTCCTTAGGCATCTTTATTTTTTCTATTATAATATTTTTATCTATTATCTCTTGCATTTTTTTCTTTATTTTTAATATATCTTCTTCATCTAAGGCTTTTTCTTTGTGAATTTCCCCAAAAGTCCCCTTACTTATAGAATGCTCTATATTTATCCTAGCATCCTTAAATAAGTCTAAAGTTGCTTTTATAAAAACAAACTGTAAAGTTCTACTATAAGCTATTTTCCCATGTGGATCACCTATATTTACAAGTTCTATATCTCCATCATTATTTATTAAATCAGTAAATTCATAATACTTGTTCTTTTGTTTAACTAAAGTAACAGGTATTTTTTCATTTATATAGTCTTTTTTTAGAATTGCTGAATACTTTTCTCCTTCATTGAAGACTAAATTTTCCCCATTTAAATTAACCCTAAAGCTTTTCATAAACACCATTCCTCTCTACTTATAAGCCGCCTTATTGTTATTATACACTTAAAACTTTAAAAAATTTATCTATTTTTGTATAAATACCCTTTAAATTTGTTACCCTATTTTATTAGAGGAGGTGTTTTTTTATGCTAATAACTTTTATAAGAACAGCAATACTTTATTTTATTGTAATTATAAGTATTAGACTTATGGGTAAACGCCAAATTGGGGAATTGCAACCTTATGAGCTTGTAATAACCTTAATGCTATCTGATTTAGCGTCTTTACCAATGCAGGATACTCGTCTTCCTCTTCTTTTAGGAATAGTACCTATAATTACACTTTTATTTGTAAAAATAATAATATCTGAAATCCAACAACATAGCCGTTTGTTTGAAAAACTACTAGATGGAACTCCTTCTATAATAATTAGTAATGGTGAGATTAATCTAGAAATGATGAAGAAACAAAGGCTAACAATGAATGATATATTAGAAGAATTACGGAGTGCTGGTTATTTAGATATAAGCGATATTCAATATGCAATTATAGAAACTAATGGAACCATATCAATTATTCCTAAAAGCGCTTGTGATAATGTTAAGAAAAAAGATTTAAAAATAAAAGAAAGTGAATCAAAAATTCCAGTTGTTTTATTTGAAAGTGGACGTTTAAATAAAAAAGCTCTTAAAGGAATGAACAAAGATGAAAAATGGTTAGATGAAAAATTAAGATCTCTTAATTATCCACCTAGAGATAAATTATTCCTAATTATGATGGATTCTAATGGAAAGATATTTATTCAGAAAAAAAATCAGAAAGATAAGGAGGACATCATACTATGAAAAACACTCTAATTTCATCATTAATATTTTTTTTACTCCTTGGTTCTGTTTTATTTTTTGATAATAAACTAATAGATGTATGTGATATGGTAAATGATTATAGCAACAAAATAGAAAATTCCTTAAGCAAAGAAGATTGGAATAAAGCTTATAAAGAGTCTTTAAACTTAAGTAACCTCTTAGAAGAAAATTATGTTTCTTTATCTCTTTACATAAATCATGAACAATTAGATAATTTAAGTAAAGAAATACTTAGTTTAACTCAATATATAAAGGCTGAAGATGCTTCAAATAGTTTATCCTCTGTACACATAATAAAGAGCTATACAAAGCATATAAAGGATATTCAGAAGGTTAATATAGGTAATATTTTAAATTCCAACCTAAAAAATATATTTTATTGTGGAATTTATAATGATTTTAGTTTATAATGTTATTGAAAGGGGCAAGTCCCGCATGGACTTTTTGTGTCCCTATATAAATCTAATAAAAGTTAATGAAAGATTTTGAAAGGTGGTAAACAAAATGGCATTAGTTAACGCAAAAGAAATGTTAAATAAAGCAAGAGAAGGAAAATACGCTGTTGGTCAATTCAACATAAACAACTTAGAATGGACAAAAGCTATATTATTAACTGCTCAAGAAAATAACTCACCAGTTATATTAGGAGTATCAGAAGGTGCTGCTAAATACATGTGTGGATTCAAAACAATAGTTGGAATGGTTAACGGAATGTTAGAAGAATTAAAAATAACTGTTCCTGTAGCATTACACTTAGATCACGGTAGCTACCAAGGAGCTATAGATGCTATGGACGCTGGATTCTCATCAGTAATGTTTGACGGATCACACTACTCAATCGAAGAAAACATAGTTAAAACTAAAGAAATAATCAACTTAGCTGCTGCTAAAAACGTATCAGTTGAAGCTGAAGTTGGATCAATCGGTGGAGAAGAAGACGGTGTTGTTGGAGCTGGAGAAATCGCTGATCCTGCTGAATGTAAACAAATCGCTGAATTAGGAGTTACTATGTTAGCTGCTGGTATCGGAAACATTCACGGAAAATACCCTGCAAACTGGGCTGGATTAAACTTCGAAGCTTTAGCTAACATTAAAGCTGCTACTGGAGATATGCCTTTAGTATTACACGGTGGTACTGGAATCCCTTCAGATATGATCGCAGAAGCTATATCATTAGGAGTATCAAAAATAAATGTTAATACTGAGTGTCAATTATCATTTGCTGAAGCTACTCGTAAATATATAGAAGCTGGAAAAGACTTAGAAGGAAAAGGATTTGACCCAAGAAAATTATTAAATCCTGGATTCGAAGCTATAAAAGCTACAGTTAAAGAAAAAATGGAATTATTCGGTTCAGTAAACAGAGCTTAATAGTTTTAAATAATAAAAAGAGATTAGATTTTCTAATCTCTTTTTTTATTTCTCTATATAATTTTTAATATTTTTTATAACCATATTTATGCTTCCATCACCATTTCTCACAATTTCAAATTTAGAATCATCATGGTAAGCTTCATCATCAATATATAAATCTATTTCCTTATCTATTTTAAGTCTAGTTCTTTTCATCTTTTTTTCAACCCAAAGTTTATCAACTTCAACATCATTCTCTAATCCATGGCCTCTTACAAAGGTTGTAAAACCATCCTTTAATATAGGTTCCTCTTCATTAAATAACTCACGTGATAATTCTTCTATATTTATAACTTCCTCTTCTTTAAGCTTATTCTTTATTTTACTTCTTATACCTTCAGCTTTTTCTGCATCTTCAATAATATTATTTCTAGTCCACTCTTCTGTTGCCTTTACAAAAGTTTTTGTCATATCTCTTTCATTTTGAAAAACTGTACATCCTAAATAGTTATCTACAAAGTAGTTTGAATCATAATCATCCTCTTCTGATGATTTCTTTTTCTTATCTATTACCATAAGATTAACCTTTTGATCTTCTCTTATAGGTTTTATAAATGCACATTTTTGAACTTTTTGCCCTGATGCTGGAAGTCCTGCCGCCTGTTCTACTATTCCTATTCCTATTTTGTCCTCAACAAAATCAACCTTATGAGTAAAGTTTTTTATGTAATCCATTTTTAAAATCCCAAGCATAGGTCCTTGATCTGTAGATATTGATACTGTAAGTAAATCACAACTTGGAATGTTTATATTAGCCCTCATAATATAAAACATCTGTCTTGCTAGCTCTTGAGAAACTTCAACTATATCACTATTAACTCCATTTAAAAAATCTTGAGAAACTTCCTTAACTATATGTCTCTCTGGATTAAAAATAGCATACTTTAAATCTTCACTTTTTAGCCCCTTCTCTACATGTTTATATATAAACTTATAAATTTCATCTGTTAACTCTAATTTATACTCATTTAATATAAGTTCATCACTGTTACTATCTAATATATGTATAACAGCTTCAATTATATTTATATCATTTACGTATTCCATCTTTATCCTCCCACTTTTCTTAAATTTGACACATATTATATTTTATCAAAGTATAAAGGAAAAATCACCATACTATTCTTTTCTCTCTTTAACAATTTGTTTATAATAGTATTATAAAGAATTTGGAGGTAGTTTAATTATGAAAGAACTTGAAACACGTATTATAGATATAGATGTTGAAAAACTAAGAGAAACATTAAGTAAACTTGGAGCTGAGAATGTAAAACGTGAAAATCAAACAAATGATATTTTTGATTTTCCAGATAGAAAATTATTAGATAAAAAAGGTTATGCAAGAATAAGAACTGTTGAAGACCTTATAAACAATAAAACAGTTTATTTTATGACTACAAAAAAAATGCTTAGCCAAGATAAGTTTAAAGTAATGGAAGAAAATGAAACAATTATAGAAGATGGAGCTATGGGTGAAAATATCTTTAAATCTTTAGGATTAGAATTATTTGAAACTATAAAGAAGTATAGAGAAAGCTACAAATATAAAGATTCATTAATAGAAATAGATATTAATGATCCATCATTTTGTCCATTTCCATACATAGAAATAGAAACTTCATCTGAAGAAAAACTTAATGAAATTTTAATAGACTTAGGCTATTCAATGGAAGATACAACATCTAAAACAATTTATGAAATTTTAAAAGATAAAGGTATTTCTCCTGATTCTAATAAAAATGGACTGTAAATAATAGAAAAACTTTAGAAAAATAATTAAAAAAATTATAAAAAACTAAATAATTATTGTCACTGTAGTAAAATTTATTTGAAGACAAATTATGAGACAGTAGATAGTTTTGTATAAAAAGTTAAAGCTATCTACTCTCTCATCATCTCCAAATTAATCTATTTATATTATTAATCTCCATAAATTCTATAAATTTTATTATTTAATCATGATACAGCCTATTTATAAGCCTAAGTAAATTGCTTTATTCTATTATTTATAAATTTTAAAAATCCACTTCCCTTTTTAGGTATAGCAAAACTATTATGATGATATCTCTTTTCATTTACTATATCTTGACAAAACATTTCTAATTCTATTGCTAATTGATCATATTCTAAATCGTTATTTTCCAAACCACTTTCCCATAGATTTAGTTTAGCTAATACTCCTATCCCCTTCTGCCATACAATATATTTTTTATTGCATATATCCTTACAGTGTTCTAATAGTTTTTCTATTTCTTCTATCCCATTTAAAACTTCAGCATCACCATTTAAAATAACTGAAAACTTTATTTCTTTATTATAATCTTTATTTTTATTTTCCGCTCTAATAACTTCTAAAAAATCCTTTGATGCCTTATTAAATTCATCTTTTCTTAATGAAGTAATAAAAATAATATTATCACATTTTCTAACTTCATCTTTTATATTATTTAACTCATTATTGCTTAATAATATTTTAGAACACTCTACTCTTCCTAATAACTTTTTTTCTATATAATCTGCTATATAATAAGAATTACTCTTTTCACCTTCATAACTACTAATAAATAATAATAATTTTTTCACCAAATCACCTCCCATTATTTTACAATATAATTATAATATATTTTACAAATTTTGTATATTAAATAAATAAAAAAACAAGCTATACTCAGTACACATATTACTAAATATAACTTGCTTTATAATAAATTTATTATGTTAATCTTAAAGAACTCTTCTTGCTCTTCCTATTTTACTCCATGGAACTGATGTAATAGAAACAAATTTACCCTTATTAGGAGCCTCTATCCACTGACCATTTCCTATATACATACCTACATGTCCTAAATTACTAAAGAATAATAAGTCGCCTGGCTTAGCATTACTTGGAGAAACTTCATATCCATTATTTATTTGATCCCAAGTTGTCCTTCCTAAACTAATTCCAGCTTGTCTAAAACTCCATTGCATTAATCCAGAACAATCAAAGGCTCTATAATTACCATTTAAATAACTTGATGGTATATCATAAAATCCTCTTGCAGCATGATCTGGAAAAGTTCTTCTTAAGCTACTTAATAAACTTGAAGTTAGTACTTCTCCAGATCCTCCGTAAATGTATGGCGAACCAATATGAGACTTCATAATACTTAAAACTTGCTCATATTTACTTTGGTTAACTTGTCCACCACCTGTGCTTCCACCTTGATTTCCATTTGAACCTTCATCTGAAGATACTATTTTAACATACTCTTCATTTAAATAACCAACTTTTCCATTATAATTTACCTTAAACCATCCTGAAGATGTTTTACCCTTTAATGTAAACTTCTCATTAGGTAATAAGTATGCTAAAACAGAACTACTAGTATTAGGTTGACTTCTAAGTCTTAAATTAGTTGTTACATTTACAACCTTTCCAGTTTTTCCATTATAAGATTCATCTAAATTGTTATTTGAGTTTCCACTTTGGTTATTATTACTATTATTAGAACCTTCGTTTCCACTTAACACTTGTACATAATCTCCATGAACATGTCCTTTTGTTCCTTGTGCATCAATATTATACCAAGCGCCATTTTTCCCATTTATCTTAAAAGTTTGACCTGCACTTAATGATCCAACAACTGAGCTACTTGTACTTGGTGATTGTCTAATTCTTAAAGAAGTACTTACATTTACAACCTTGCCTGTTTTTCCTGCTAATGAAGTATCCATTCCTGAGTTATTTTCTGATGATTGTCCATTATTTCCTGATGATTGTCCACCATTATTTGAAATATTTTCACCTACTTGTACATAATCTCCATGAATATATCCTGTAAGTCCATTTGAATTTATATAATACCAACTTCCACTTTTACCCTTTATCTCAAATGTCTGACCACCTCTTAGGCTACCTACAACTGAGCTACTTGTGCTTGGTGATTGTCTAACTCTTAAAGAAGTACTTACGTTTACAACAGTACCCTTTTTCCCAGCTAATGAAGTATCTAAATTTGAATTACTTCCACTATTATTGCTACTATTAGAATTTCCACTTACTTCTTTAACATAATCTCCATGAATATAACCAACTTTACCATTAGCATTTATTTTATACCATGAACCTTCTTTTCCATCTATATTAAAAATTTCACCATTAGTTAAATATCCAATAACATCACTGCTTGTATTTGGACTCTTTCTAATTCTTAAATTCGTACTTACATTTATAACTTGCCCTTTTTTTACCGATCTTGTTTGATTATTTTCTTCTAATTGATTAGAATTTTTATGCTCTGTTGCATAAGCATTTTCACTGTGTGCTGATACAACACATACTGTTGATACAGCAAAAATCAAAGCTGCTATCTTATTCCTATTCATACACAATCCTCCCTAGTAGTCATATTACGCCCTGCCTAAAATAATCCTTCATATTCTATAATATATTCTTTAGTAAAATTTATCAATAAAATAGTTACAAAAAAATATCAAAAATAACAAAAAAAGAAGTTGTCCCTATTTAAATTGGACAACTTCTATGTTCTATCATCTTTCTACACTTAACAAATCATCAGATTTTTCAACAATATATTTATAAGAATCTATAACACCCTGTATATAAAATTGTGCTCCTAAATTTTCCACAAAAAATCTTATAAGGTTATCTAATTCTTCATCATCTAAACTTTCATTTTTTTCAAGTTCAAAATATTTTAAAAGTTCTTCTTTTAGAAAATCTTTTTTTTCTTTAGAAATATCAAAATTATTATTTATTGTAACACTACCTTGCTTTTTATTATCTATAATAATATCACTTATAAAAAAGCTAGTGTAACAATGCCCTTGCTTATCATAATAATCTTCTTTATTCCCATAATATCCTTCTTCAACTTTATTTAAATCATTTTTATTCATACAAATTCACGCCTTCTAAATAAATTTGGAATATATCCCATATAATACATTTTATTCACCAACCATATTAAAGTTACTTAATATATTATTTTAATCTTTAAGTTTTTATCATTAAAGGAAAATATTTAAAAGACTCTAATTTATGATTATATAAATTGATTTTGTAAATAATAAATTTGAGGTGATTTTATGTATAAAGCAATTGGTATAAATATGGATAAAGAATACAAGGCATTAAGAAAAAAATCTAAACGCTTTGTTCCCCCATCTCATTATAGAGATAACTATTCAATGAATAACTCTAAGGAAGATACTATGGAGGATTATTCATTCTTTGATTCTATGGAAGATTTAAAAGATTGTGCTAATTCTAATGATGAGGACTGCAAAATAAAATCTTGTCTATTAAACAAAGAAATTCAAGTAAATAAAAAAGTTCTTATTGCATCCTGCATAGGAGCTGCAGCAGGTATTATAGGTGTAACCTGTGCAATGAAAAAAATAAATTCAAAATCAAACAAAAGTCTTTTAGCAGCTGCTCCTTCTTTAATGAAATTTGCTAAAAATATTCTTTAAAGATTCAAAAAGAAGCCACATAAAATTTTGTGGCTTCTTTTTGATTTAATAATTAAATTTTATTGTAAAAATTCTATACTTTTAATACCTTAAAAGTTCTTTTAAAATATACTCTAATTAGTTTTACTATTTTATTAAAAATGCAAATTCCCCTTCTACAACATTTAATAAGTCTTTTGGATTCATTTTTATTTGATGCCCTATCTTTCCTGCACTAAATATTATAAAATCTAAATCTTCTGCACTCTCATGTATGAATGTTTTATAATTCTTTTTCATTCCTATAGGTGAGCATCCACCTATGTTTATTTAGACAAAACTATTTTATTAGATTTTCAAATTTTCCAGATACTACTTCTACTAAATCATTAGGATTTAATTTTATTTGATGTCCTATCTTTCCTGCACTTACTATCATGAAATCTAACCCTTTAGCACTCTCATGTATAAATGTTCTGTAATCACGTTTTAAACCGATAGGGGAACATCCACCACGAATGTAGCCGGTGTATTTTAATATATCCTTAACTGCTATCATTTCAACCTTCTTTTCTCCAGCTATCTTAGCAGCATTCTTTAAATCTAATTCTTCTGCAACTGGTATAACAAAAACATATAACTCTTTGCTTGTTCCTTGAGCTACTAATGTTTTAAATACATTTTTCTCATCTACCCCAATTTTATGAGCTACTGAAATTCCATCTATTTTTCCATCTTCACTTTCATAACTTAACATTTCATATGAAACCTTTTTAGAATCCAATATTCTCATAGCATTTGTCTTAAGCTTCTTATCTTTTGCCATAATTTTCACCTCTTAAAATCAAATCATTTATAATTATACAATAAAACACTTTAAATATATAATCCCATACAAAAAAGACTAGGTTATCCTAGTCTTTTTTTTATTTATTATGAAATTTATACTCATCTTTTAATGCTGGTTTTTCTATTATATCATCATTTCCAAAAGAATTATTTAATAAAGAAATAACTAATTTTATTAGCATTCTACTTCTATTAATAAAAATTAAAATAAATAACCCTGACATATATAGTAATATACACCTTAAAAATAATATTTTTAAATCACAATTACTATAAACTAATGCCAATAAAATAATTGATAAAATACCTGTTATTATTGCAGCTTTAATAGAATCTATTACATGATTAATCTTACCAAATTTTTTTATTAACTTAATAATACGTTTATCACACATAGAAACAAGTACTGTCGCAATAGTTATTATAGCTCCAACGAAAATTGATAAAATAGTTATTAAAACAGTAAGTAGATCTTGAAACTTTATAACTGTAGTATCAAAAAGAAAATATTTAATTATATTTTGATCATACTTAAGAAAACTTAATAATATATAAATCAAAAGCAAAATTATATTATATATTAAAAAGTCTTTTAAATATATTTTTTTCATAATCGATCTACCTCCAAAATAAATTTTTAATTTTCAAAAAACATAACACATTTATCAAATGTTTCTTCTAACGCTTCATTAAAACATGAATTCATAACACTTAATATTTTATTGAATGTTTTTGGTTCATCTTTTGTTACTATTATATCTTGTTTATCACTGACTTTATTATGTATAAGATCTATAAACCTTATTCCATCATCATCTATCATTTTTACTTTTAATGAACTAGTTACATCTGGATTCTTCTTAAAAAAATCTACTAAAGTTTTTAATGATTTTTTCACTAAAAATCTCTTTTTTCTACCAACATTTAATTCAACTTTACCATTTACTGCCGATAAATCCATAGCCATTTTAGCTATAGACTTTATAATTCCATCTTCAGAATCCTTACTTAACTTCTGAATTTTTTCTATATCTGTATATCCTATTACAATACTTTTATAATTTATATCTTCATCATCAGATATTTCTGTATATTTCTTTTGATATACTATAGGGGAAAATTCAAAAAAATCTTTTATATAACTACTTAAAAATTTACTTATAGTTCTAAAAGATACACTTGATCTATTATTTTGTATAGAAATTATTTTACTTCGTTCATCATATATTAAACAACATTCTTGTCCAACAAACTCATCATCTTCTAATGACTCTGCTTTATCTCTAGAGTCACTTAACTTAGTTATAAATGGAGCATCAATTCTATTTTTCAAAAAGCATAAATACCATCTTTTAGCCTTTTCATTATAGTTAATATACTTTAATTGTATATTCTCTTCATCTTTTTTAGTTGGTATTATTCTTTCTTCTGGTTTTCTCTTCTCTAAAACTTTAAATATTTCAGTTAAATCTGCCAGTTTTTCTATTTTTTCTTTCTTAATAATAGCATAAAAATAATGCATAGATATAGTTTTCCTTGCCATAAAAATCCTCCTAAGTTAAAAATCTTATAATATTCCCTTTCAATATTACAATAAATTATGCATTCATACAATAATTGTAATATTTTTTAAAGATTACTTAGAATTAAATTTTTATTATTTTTCTGCATTAGTTTCTATTTAATTTAAATATATTATTTTTTTAATATATCAATTTTTAACTATATTATTTAATATCATTTTATTACATTATACCAAACATATGTTCGTATGTAAATATAAAAAAATAGTATGTATACTAACATACTATTTAAAGTAACTCTTCTTCTAAATCATTTAAAACTAATAAACATGTTGAGTAATATAACTTTTCGTTTGAAATTTCTTTAATATCTTTTTTGGAAAATTTAATAATAATATATACAATTAAAAATATTAGTGCACTGCCAAGTGTTGATAGTATTAAATGCTCCTTTGAAAAATCACTATCAATTAACACTGTTATCAAGGCAACAAATATACCAGATATTATTCCACTAAATAAACCTATATAATATCTAAACATTTCATTTTCATGTCTATTCATTTTTAATTCAATAAAAGTTATTTCTTGTTTTATATCTAACTTATTATTTTCTATTAAATTTATATAATGCAAATATAATTTTTTATATAAATAATCTATTTCATTTCTTTCAGTTTTATCTTTCAAAAAATTCTTATGAATTTTTCTATAAATCTTTTTGATTCTTTCCTCTTCATTATTGTTAATTTTATTAGATGTTTGTTTCATTTATTATTCCTCAATATAAAAACTTGAATTATATTTTCCACTTATGGCCACAATTTAAGCACTTAACATACTCTTTTTTACTGCTTAATCCGCCAAGTATTGCCCCCTCTTCACCAAACAAAATCTTTCCAGTAATTGCTCTTCTAACACTCAACTTTTTATTTTGATATGTTAATGATGTACTTTTACACTTAGGGCAATATGGAACTTTATCTCTTTTTAATTGAGCTATCCTTTCTTTTTGATATATCTTTTCAGCTTGTCTTTTAGATAACTCTTTAGGTCTAGTATTTATCTGTGTATTTAATAGTTCTAAAAATTTATCCAAATATAAATTTTCTACATTACTAAATTCTATATTAGCATTATTCATTTTTAATACTAATTTACTAAGTAATGATCCTTTTTGAACATCAATTTCATTTATTTCATCAATAAAAAAACTCTTTATTTCCAATTCTTTATTTAGTTTTTTTCTAACTAAAATTAATCTCATATTTGTTACAGAAACAATCCATATTCTATTAAAAACAGAAGATGAAATAAACCACAAACATTCTTCTTGCTCTTTTAATACTTCTTTAATTTTTATTATTTCAACTTTATCTGATTCTAGTGAATATTTTCCAAGTTTATTTTTATTGTTTAAACTATCAAGAAATCCCATATTAAACACCTCTTCGAATTATTCATTAACATTATATAACATTTTTGTTAATGGATAAAGTTATTATTTTTCATGAATATAATTTATAAATTTGAGTATATTAATAATTGGGATATAGTTAAATGATTAAAGCGTTGATAAAGGTGTTTAAAATCACTTACGCTTTTATACTTATTTAAACTAAAAAGAGAAGAGATAGGCGTATATATTTATATGCCTATCTCTCCTCTTAATTATCTAATAGTTAAAGTAGAGTATGCCTTAATTATATAGACTTTATATTTATTTTATCAATAAAATTTTTATTTATTAACATAAAATAAAAATAACATTCAATTTTTATTAAAGTTTCTTAACAAATTCAGCATTAACAAAGCCTACTTTACCATTTTTAGTTGTTACTCTATACCAACCTATAAAATCGGAATCCACCCAATCTATTCTAAAAATATCACCTGCATTTATCTTATCTACTATTCTAGAATTTAATGATCCTTCTTCTCTTACATTTAAAAAAGTACTTACATTATGAGTAGTAGCCATTTGTAGCTTTTCTACATAATCTGCATTTACATAGCCAACTATTCCATTATACTCAACGTAATACCAACCAAGATAATCTTCATCAACCCATTTTATTTTAAATGTTTCACCAGCTGATATTGAGCCAATTACTTTAGAATTAGTAGTTCCTTTAGCTCTTATATTTAATTTAATACTTACATTTTTAGTAGTAGCATTGTCTAAAGTAAAATTATTTGAATCAATAAATATTCCATTAGTGAACTCATTCATATCACATCCACCACTTACACCAGCTACACTTCCATTCTCTGAATATTGGAATCCAACCCATGAATCCCATATGTTATTGGCTCCTGGAGTGTTTACCCCATAATGTGCAATCCAAACTGGATAATTACCTAGTCTACTATCTAAATTGTTATTTGCAAAGCTTGTATATGTATATACAACAACTTCTTTTCCAGTAAGTCTTTTTACCTCTTCTAAGAATTCTATACACATAGAGGTTAAATCTCTTGCTCCTACACCTTCAGTAGTTTCTATATCTAAAGCTAATTTACAATCATAATTAACTGCTCCTATTTCATTTAAATAATTTATGAAAAAACTTGCTTGATCCTTGGCTCTTTTATTAGCTCTAAAGAAATGATAAAATCCTACACTTAATCCCTGCTCTTTCGCTCTCTCATAATTTTGTTTAGCATATTTATCCTTAAAGTAATTACCTTCTGTAGCTTTAATATAAACTACTTCTACACCATCATTTTTTACACTTTTAAAATTTATATTTCCTTTCCAGTTTGATACATCAATTCCTTTTAAATTATTATTGTTTCTACTTTGCATTATTAATTCCTTCTTTCTTTTAAATTTCTATAATTAAATCCAATAAAAAAAGACTATCTCTAGTCCTATCTATTACCTTAATAAACTATTTGTTTTCCACTGGCACATAGTTTGATATTGCAGCTAGTTTACTTTCTAAATCAATATTCTTAGACTTAAGCTCTTGGTTTTCTTCTTGTAACTTCTTTAATATCTCTGAATTTTCTAAAACAGCCTCTTTTCCTTTATTAACTTCTCCAGCAATACTTTGTCTTAATTCTTTTACATCTGTTGGTGATAACTCTGGAAACTTATCCATCATCATTTTGTCAAATTCATAAGATTTAGAACTTAATTTCTTTTCTACTGATTCTGTGATACGGAAGTTTTCTTCAACTACATTCCACACTTGCTTTGCTATATCTATATACTGTTTATTTTTTATTATCTTTTCTTCTAACCCACTTTTTTGTAATTTACTTTCTAATACTTTAATTACTAATTTTAAAATTGTTTTTAACATTTTAATTCCTTCTTTCTTAATTTTATTTATAAAAAAAGAATCATAATTTCTTATGATCCTCTTTATCTTCTTTAAGTTGTATTAATGCATTTTTTAATTTACTTGGTACTGGTACACCTAATTCACTTGCATTTTCTATAATGCTTATGCCTTCATTAGCTATGTAAAAATAGCATACTAAAGTTCTAAATATCCAATTTCCTGTATTTAAAAGTCTGTCTAACATTACAGCTACTATAAGAATAGTGAAAATAACTCCCTTTCTTGCTATTCCTTTAAGTCCTATATTGCTGCTTAAATCTTTATTAACATAGCCTTTAGTAATGCCAGTAATATAATCTAAAGCCATTAAGACTATAAGTATAACTAAAGGGGTGTCCCATGCTCCTAATAGCCATGTAAATAAAGTTCCTATTGCTACAATACCTATCTTTAAATAATCAAATATATTTTCCATTCTTTTGTCCTTTCTGTCCTCTATAACCCTGCTAATTTCGCATCTATTCTATCTAGTCTATTAAGTATAGTTACTGTATCAAAAGCACTTCGATACAATTCTATATACTCTACACGACCTGTTTTTGTATTTGTTATTTGTAGATAATTTCTTCCATCAGTTCCTCTATAAAATGCAATTTCATCTATCATATCAGAAGAAGATTCATTGTCTTTAATCCCATACTTTGAGTGTACTAAAGGAACTCTCCACCCATTAGCATATGGCGACATCATCCACGCTTCTCTACACCTAAAATATTCTAAGTATGATTCTCCATTGTTTACTGTAAGAACACCATTTTGCTTACCAGTTCCATTAAGAGCTATCATAGTTCTACCTTCTATTGTTCCTGAAGTTATGTGTGCATTATTTATAGTAGTAACATTAGTACTTCCTAAATCTCCAACTGTAACATAACCTTGTAAATTTATTCTACTAGCATTGATTTTCACAGATTCGGCACTTTGATTAATAGTTGATATTATATCTCTTCCATTAACCTTTTTAGAAACTTCTGTATTTATTCCTTCTACTGTTTGAGTTATTGCTGAGCTAAATTTAGAAAAATCTAAAGGATTAGATTTATAAGGTGTTGCAAATTCCCCTTCTTCTAATTGTAGATTACAAACCCAAACTCTTCCTACTGAACCACCATAATTATAAAAACTTACATCTGTTTCTGTAGCTCCTGAAGGTAGTTTAAATTGAAATACTCTTTTTTGCCAGCTATGTTTATTTACTGAAGAATCAAATAAAGTTATATATTTAGTTGCTCCATTTAGTTTATAGTAAATTCCTACCCACCAACGACTTATATCATCTGTATATTCTTCAAAACTTAATGTATATGTTACTTCTGTTTTTAATGTGGCTCTTTGCCAAAGAGTTCCTTCTGTACCAATTCTATTATTTTGAATCATAACTCCTACATAATCTTTCTCCTGGTACTTATCAAGTCCAACATATTGATTCTTATTCCAGTTGTAAAAGTTATTTAAGAATTCTGTATTAATTAATAAATTTGTACTACCATACTTAATATGACTATCTATTTTTTCTAATTTAGTACTTATACTATTTTTTAAAATGTTAAGTTCTGAATTTGTACTGTTAATACTAACTTCTAAAGAACTTGTCTTACTTTCAGTAGAAGAAACTCGATTAGTTATACCACTTAAACTTGTTTCTATACTTGCTACTTTACTGTTAATACTGACTATTTCTTCCTTACTAGCCTTACCATTAATGTTAATTTCTAAAGTTTGTGTTTTACTTTCTGTAGAGCTTACTCTTTGAGTTATTGAATCTAAACTAGCTTTTATAGTTGCAACTCTATTATTAACTTCTGTAACTTCTTGTTTAGATGCTTTCCCATTCAATGTAGTTTCTATAGAATGTGTTTTTGAATTAATAGAGTTAATTTGAGTTGTTACACTATCTCTAAGCTGTGTTACTGAAGAAGATACATCAGTTATTTTAGTATCTATTACTCTTATACTATCTTCTACAAGACTAGTAGTATCCTCTGGTGCAGGACTCCAATCACTTTGCTTATTACCTTCCTCCAACTTAAACATTGTCCACCAGTGCTCTCCTATATTATTAGAAGTTATATATAGCTCTGGTTTATTTCCAGTAGCCTTAGCTCTTATAGTTCCATAATAATACTTCCACTCTGTTGTTAAATTAAAGTGAAGGCTTGAAGATACTGAATTTAATCCATTAGCATCAATAAATGAAATATCTATTGAAACTGGCTCTTTAGCTTTTGCATAAAATGATATAGTATATTCTTTCCCTACTGTAAATTTTCCTTCAGGTAATCTAATTGGATAATTAGCTAAAACCCACCATGAAACTGAATTAGGTTTAGTTGTATGCAACACATTGCCATATATAGAATCCTCTATTAATTCTAGTGTTCCATTTTGATTAGGTCCTTTTGATAAACTCCAGTTATTTAAATTTTTGAATTTATAAGTATTAGATAATAAATTTCTACCACCTAATTTAATCTCGGAAATACTTTTATCTATATCTGATTGAGATACTTTACTTTTTATTTCATTTGAAAGTATGTTTAAATTACTTTCTACATTATGCACTTTATTATTAACTGTAGTTATCTCTGCGTTAGTATAAGCTTTAGCATTATTTATAGCTTCTGTAGCTTTACTAGCTGCAATATTATCAGCATGGCTATTAGCACTACTTATAGCTTCCTGTTTAGCTGTATTAGCTTTATTAGTAGCTATATCTGTAGCAAAGTTTTTAGCTGCATCTAAATTAGAATTTATTTTACTTGTTAAATCTCTATTTATATTACTTACATTAGTTGTAATACTTTGAGTTGTAGAATTTAAATCTTGAACACTAGCTTTTATACTATTATTTTCTTGTGTAAGTTTACTTTCTACTATACTTATTTTATCTGTTACTGTTTTAATATTATCTAAAACATAATCTGGTGCCATGCTCCAACTATCTGAAGAAGTTGATCCTTCAACCATTTTTACAAATTCAATGTACAAATCAAAGTCATATCCTAAGTTGCTAGTAATAAATCTAAACTGTCTTTCATTTCCTACTTGAGTTGGATTAAATGTAAATTTAAATATTTGCCATTCTGTAGTTAAGCTTAATTCTTTACCAAACACATAATTATAGCTATTACCATCACAAATATTAAATGTTAAAATTTGATTTTTTGAAGCCTTTAACTTACATACAACTGTATATTTTTTAGAAATGTCTAAAGGTTTATTAAGCAAACTATTATTAGAAATATAACATCCCCAAGAAGCATAATTAGTAAACTTAAATTTTAATATTCTATTTTCTATGGTTAAATTATTTGAACCATTTGTACAGCTCCAATGATCTGTGTCTTTAAACTCTCCAGAATTTAAAATCATATTTACATCATTAAATTTTATATTTTGAATAGATTTATCTATATCTGATTGAGAAACTTTACTTTCTATCTGACCTTTTAAAATATTTATCTCGCTAGTATTTTTATTCAAATGAGTATTAACATTAGTAATTTCTGAATTAACAAAAGCTTTAGCATTATTAAGAGCTTCATTAGCTTTACTATCAGCGTGAGAATTAGAACTATTTATAGCTTCTTCCTTAGCTCTATTAATATTATTATTTATAGTAGTTGTACTCTGAGTAAAAGTTTGTGAATCTACTTTAAACTTTAATGCATTATCTAAAGCGGTTAAGGAAGCTTTTTGACTAGATAGTTCTTTGCTATGCTCTGTAATAGTATTATTTTGTGTAGATAATTCTACATCTAAAGTTCTATCACCTACAGTAACCTTAGTACCCTTAATAGTTTCAGTACCATTATTATTTACTTCTCTAATAACACTATTTATATCTAGCTTATTACCACTTATATTAGCGTTGTCAGCTACTTTATTATTATCTATAGCTCCATTAGCTATCCCTGCATTATGAACTCCGTCTGAATCAAGCATTATGGTTTTACCATCTTTACCTCTGATAAGTAGTCCATAATCTGTAGTACTATCTGTTTTCCTATACTCTCCTAATATAACTCTATTAACATTATTTCTATTAATAAGAATTTGATTTCCTACAATTTCTATGGTTCCATCTGCACTAACAATTCTATGTTTGCTAGTTGTTATATCTCCAACTTTTAACTTATTTACAGATAAAGAACTTATTTCTGCATCTCCTATAGCTCCCTCTGCTATTATTCCCGAACCAGCTGTTATTGCTCCTGTCGCTATATTTTCTGCTGTAAGATTTTTATTAAGTGCATTTTCTATACTAGCTGTTTTAGATTCTAATACATTTATTTTTCCAACTGCTGCGTTTAAATCTGTTATATTAGCTTTACCAATTATAGCTTGTTGTAAATCTGCTTTTATCGAGTTTAATTCTACAATATTAGCTTTTTGAGAATTTAAAGTAACTATATCAGCTCTTATCGCTGTTAAATCATCTGTATATAACCTCTGTATTTTAGCATCAACAGCTGTTAAATCATTTATACTAGCCTTATCTATTAAAGCCTTTTTTATATTTGCTTGTTCAATAGAATATCTCTCCATTGATTGAGTAACTGATCCTTTATTATCAAAGCTAGAATCTTGTCTAGTTTTTCCTTTAGCCTTTACTTCTGATGAAATACCATTCTTATAGGTAAACTTTTGCTCCATTATTAAAGCATTATATTTATTCCCATTTAAATCAGTTAAATTTAATATATCTCCAGCCATTATAGTTGGGTTACCTTTCCACTTAGCTGTATATGGTATATATTTAAACCCATTATATTTAGTATATATATCACTTAAAATTTCTTTAGTTATTATTGGATTATTAAATACAATTTTATTTCCATCATCTGTACCAGTACTTAATTCTTCTTCACCTTTTTTTGCTATTACTTTTTTTATAATACACTCATTAGCTTCAATATCTAATTTAAATAAATTATGAGGTGTCATTTCCTGCTTTACTACCTCATAATCTCTAACTTCTAAGTCACCTATCCTATTAAATCTAGCAAATGAACCACAAAGGGAAGCTATAAATCCTATAGCTTCCCTTAATGAATATCCCTCTATTTTATTAACTCTATAATTAGGTAATTTACTGGCTAAATTAACGCCTGCCTTTTTACATATTTCTTTAGCAATATCGTTTATATCTGCTGGATAAGATAAATCTGAAAAATATACTTTTTCTAACCCTAGCATATTATCTACACACTCAAGATTTATAAATTTTCCTTTTACACTAGTCTTAATTACAGTAAATACACCTAAAGGTATATATTCTATATCATCTCCTATATACAATCCTACATATGGTTTTACAATAGCATTATCAAATATATCTCCTGTATTAATTAGTTTTATATCGAAACTGTTAGAACAAATTGATCCTATAGAAAAACTATCACTAGGATTAACTGATTCCTCTAAATTCATTTCATATATTTGATTTCCACTATATTCTTTATCTCTTATAATAACCTTAGCATTAAATTTTCTTCCTTGTAACTTATTTATTTCTTTATTAAATGCTTCTGATACTTTAAACAAATACTAACCCCCTTTCCTAAAGATTAATATTTATATTATTCCTCTATCATAAAGTCAATACACATTAACTCTCCTGGACTCATTTCATAACCATTTAATAATTCAATATTAAATTTATGTATATCCATTTCAACTTCAATTTCTTGTAATTCATTAATTTCTTTATTAAAATACTCTAATCTTTCTGGATCAATATCATAATTTCCCTCTGTTATTTTTAGAGTTCCATCACCTTCTTTTAAACAATATTCTTCTATTAATTTTTGCCTTTCTTTATTATAGTGTTTTAATTCTCTTTCAACTTTAGATATATTCTTGCCTATAGCATAAGAAACTTTAACTGGTAACTTTCTTAAACTTATTTCTCCTAATACATTAACTTTTTCTAATATTTCTTTATTTGTCATTTTAACCATTTTGAATACCTCTTTCTTTTAAAAATTTCATTAAAAAAGAACCTACATTTTGTAAGCTCTAATAAACTAGAGTATAAAACAATTTAAGCTTTTGCCAACTTCCGTAGCCTTTGTTCTAAATTTTTGAACCTCAGCTTGAACTAATTGAGAATTTGCTAAGAACAACTCCATATTAGTAGGATATGTTTGAATATTTGCGATAGTATTTTGAGTTAAACTACAACTCATTGTTAATACTGTTTGCTTCATTCCATCCTTTTCTATATTTACTGTTCCATTTAAGTTGGTAGATTCTGTTATTGTGCTTGTTACTTTTATATTTTCTTCTGACATTTCAATTCCTTCTTTCTTTTATTTATATTTCTATTAAATTCATAGACAGACCTTGCCATACATTCTTATTAAAATCAACAGCTGGTGTACTTCTATCTCCTACATAAAAATTTTTAGTTGTAACTCCTTCCATTGGATCAGGATAAGTAACTGGAAACTCTGTTCCACTTACTGATTGTAATATTGTTTTAATCTCATTAGATGTTAAAGGCCCCCATTCACACTCAAGTTTTCTAGTAACTCTTATCCTATCTCTAAGCATTACACCTAATAAATTTCTTCCTGTATTTTCTCCATCTAAATCCATTATGTTAACCTTAAAACTCTTTGGAGAAGCAACTGCTACTCCATTTATACTAATTCTTATAGTTGCCACCTCCTAAAGATTTAATAATTGCTCTCCAGCTTGTCTATTCACTTTATTTATAGCTTCTATTGCAATTCTACCTAAATCAGTATCTTTTATTCTTAATATTAAATCACCACTCTCTTGAGGTCCTGAATTATTATAGCTATTATCTTTTTTATTCTTCATCGCTTCTAAAATAGCTTCTATTATAACTTCTTTTATTTTTTCTATGAACTCTGGATCATTAATACTCTTCTTTTCATTACTATTAATATTTTGACCTAACATTGTTAAATCAGGTTGTTTTAATGCATTATTAGAAAGTAATAACATATTATTAATTCTTTCTGAAAGTTTAATAGCAAGTAAATTTAATCCACCAGTATTATTTTCTAGTGGTACTACTGCCTCTGTTCCAGCCTCTCCTATTACGGCTTGTGTTGGTTTATCTACTATACCGCCTTTAGCCAAATAAGGCATTTTAGCTATGTTAACTCCAAAGTGCTTACCACCAATACCAGGAATCCAATCTGGAGTAGTAAAACTAATTTTGTTTAAACCATCTATAGCCATATTAATTAGCCCAATAACGGAGTTTAGAGGCGCTTTAATTACAGAACCTAATCCACTCATTATACCTTTGAAAATATCTACAACGCCATGCCAAGCTCTGCTCCAGTTTCCAGTAAATACTCCGGTTACAAAGTCTATTATTCCACCAAATATTTTTTTGATAGATTGAAAAACATTATCTACATTTTTTAAGAAAAGATTTAATAGATTCCCTAATACTCCAAAACAATTTGACCAATCTGTTTGGAAAACATTCCTTAACCATTCTTTAAAGCTATTAAATATGTCTTTTATTTTTCCCCATATTTCTATAGCTTTAGCTTTTACAAAGTCCCAATTTTTATATAAAGCTACTCCACTAGCTATTATTGCTGTTATAGCAACTATTGCAATTCCTATTGGACTTGTTAAAAATGCTATTGCTCCACCTAGTAATGTTGTTGCTATAGTACTTGTTTTTGCTACAGTTGTCCAAATTGTTTGAGCTATTGTCCATAAAGTTAATGCTCCTTTAACTATTAGTATAGAAGCACCAAGACTTCCTAAAACAATAATAATTGTATCTAATACTGGCTTTCCACTACCCATTAACCAATTTATTAAGTTGCTAAACGCATCTAAAACAATTCCTAATATATCTGCTAATTTAGCTAGAACTGGAGCTATCATGTTTACAAACCAATTAACCATAGGAGCAACAAAATTAGTATAAATATACCCAGCTAATTCAAATATTTTTGCACCTAGCCTTATAAATCCCTGGAATAAATGACTACCTCCATTATCCCAAACATAAATTAATTTTTGAGTTAAATTTTCTAATACTCCTGATGTTGCATTTAATATTTGCATGAATGTAGTTGCTAATCCAGGACCAATTTCTCCCCAAACTTGCCTTAAAGAATCTCCCATATGCTTAATTAATGTAAGTGCATTTAAAAGAGCATTTGCTAAAGATTGAACTATAGCTGTTCCTATTCCTCCAGCATTCCAAGCATCTGCAAATGTAATTGCTATATCTCCAACTATATTAAATATGTTTTGTAAAATTTGTAGAATAACTACAAGTATTTTTTCTCCCGTTCCATTAGTCCATACTTCTAAAAAACTAATACCTATAGCTTTTATAAGCTCCCAAACTCCATGTAATGCATATTTAATACTTGCAATTGTTGCAGCTCCTTCTCTTGCCCATGCATTTTTAAAAGGTTGAAATATTTTAGATATAATGTCTTTTAGCTTTTCTACCATAGCATTTATTTTTTGCATTGCTACACTTGTTGGACTTAAATCTATATCTGGAGCAACCATTGGTATCGGATCTATTCCTCCACCACCGCCTCCTCCTTTTGGAGCCTTTGGAGCTTTATCAGAATCATCTGGAATACTTAATTTATTTATTTCATCAAATCCAGCTAAGGACCTTTGTATTTTCTTTTTTGTCTTTTCTGCCGAATCTCCTATTTTATCTACTGCTCCAGATGTTTTTTTACCTTGCTTTTCCATATTCTTCATTGAAGCTATAGAAGCATTCATACTTTTAGCAGCACCAAAACTAGCTTGATATGTTTTACCAAATATAGCACTTATAAAAGCTGCAATATATGCTGTTACTGTTGCTAATGCACTCATTAAAGTATTTAATGCAGGTAAAACCGCTTGATAAATAGGCATAAATGCAACCATAAGATTAGTTCTAATTTGTGCTAAACTATTTGCAAATTGTGCATTAGTCATTAAAGCACTTCCTATATAACTAGCAACAGTGGTTATCCCCTTCATTACTAAAGGGAATACTATTCCCCACCTAAACATACTATCAATAAACATCCCCGTTGCACTTCTAGCACCATTCATATTTTCTCTATATCGTCTAGTAGAGTTATTAGCATTTCTTAAATTTCTATTTGTTCTACTTGTATTATTTTCAAGCCTCTTCATACTATTACTTGCTTCATTTAATCCTAAAGTAGAATTCTTAGCTGAATTACCTAATTTCTCAAACTGCCTATCTAAATCAGCTAATTTAAACCCTGTTGCATCAGATTTAGCTATAAGTTTATTTATAACAGCTTCTGTTTTTAATATTTGCTCTTGTAATTTGTTTTTTCTAGCTTGATTAAACGTAGAATTATAAGCAGCCTTCAATCCTGATAATTTTTCTTGTTGCTGCTCTATTGATCTATTAGTTATCTCTAAACTATTAGAAAGATTTTCAATCTTAGATTTTATAGATTCTAAATCTCCAACATTACTTTTTGGTGGTCCTCTTCTACTTATTGGTTGCGTTGGTACCTTGCTACTAGGCATTGCAATATTACTAACTGGAGAAAACCGAATAGGAATTTTTATTTCTTTAGATTTAGCTATTATACTTCTTATAGCATCTAAAGCTTTTGATTTTATTTCTTCTATTGTCTTAAGAATATTAGCTTTACTTTTCTCAACACTAGATTTTATAGTTTCATCAATATTATTCATTCCTTTATTTAAAGATTCAGAAATTCCTTTCGTTATTGAATTAAAATCAAATTTTCCTGTTATTCCTTCTAGCGACTTACTTATCTGACTACCTATAGAACTAGCCATTTTCTCTATTTGTTTTCCTATATCACCATCTTGTATCTCTAAGTCAAGACCAATTTTTCCTACTGAATCTGCATCTGCCATTATCTCACCACCTTTCTTAGAATCAAAAAGGCATTTAGTATTAACTAAACGCCTGTTTAAGAATTTCTTGTATTTCTTTTATTTGCTCCTCTTTTTCTTCATCTGTCATTTGCTCTACTTGTCTACTTCTCCATTCATCACGAATTTTATGTTGTTCCTCTGAAAAGTTCTTAAGCATATTTTCATCTTCTTCACTTCTTATGGAAACAATTTGACCTAATGGAGTTTTAGGCATTATTCCACTAAGCAAAGTACAAAATTCATCCCAACTCATATCTGGCTCATTCCTAAGCCTTATTCCGTATTGAGCTGTAAAAGAAGCCTCTATAAGCTCCCAATCTTCAAATAAATCATACCATTGATTATTTTTCACTTTCTTGAAATCGCTTAGCCTCTTTCTTGCTTAATTCTTCAATCTCTTCAAGTTCAACATTAGATACCGCAGCCATTATTACATTAAGTATTGCTTCATATTGTGCCATACTCCACTCTTCGCCTTTACTATCTATATACTCAAAAGCTTCTTGACCTAGAGAAGCCTTTATTATTTTATTCATAAACTCCATTTCATCATAATTTTTGTCGCCTTTTTTATCATTTCCTCTAGCTAACGATTGAATATATATAGCATTATTCTTAGTATTATTAATTTTATACTCATGCTCTTCATCTATTTTTACTGTTGGTTTTACATTAACCATTTTATTCATTATGTTATATACTTTTGCCATTATTTATACCTCCTATTATTCTCCTGCTCCTGGTGTGTATGTTGGTTTCCCATCGCCTTTAAGTTCAAATTCTAATGGTGCAACCTTTGTACTATCATCTCCACCAATATTTTTAACATCAATTACACAATCAAATGTTATTTTTGAACCATCAGGGAACTCCATTTCTCCTTTGGTACTACAATCCAATCCATCTTTCCATGCTGTTGCTGCAACATAATCATTTCCAGCATCGCCAACATGCCTTTTACCTTTTAAAGATATCGAGAAACTCTTTCCTGTCATTAAACTTCTTGCCCAACCTGCTGTATCCATTGGTGTCCAATCTTCTACCTTACCATCTATTTTAATACCAAAGTTCTCCATATCAGCTATAGTCTGCATATCTTGAGATTGACTTGCTTTTCCTTTTGTTCCTATCTTAAATTTAAGATTATATACTGGAAAAACTCCTGTAAATGCCATAATTATTCACTACCTTTCATGTATTATATTTACTTCTATTACATATTCATATATGTTATTTTTATCTGTTCCAACTCCTATAGGTTCGCTAGTTCTCATATCAAAATCTATAACTCTTTTCCCACCTATAACAGCTTCTTGACCAAATAAAGCGTTAAATACTTCTTGAGCTTTTTGTTCTGCTATATTAGCATTCTTTCCCCAATGAACTAATATAGAAATAGCCTTAGTGGAATAGCTTGTATTTTCTAAACCACCTAAGGCTATATGATTTCTTGGTCCTCTTATACTATAGATACCTATACATTGCTCTTTAGTTGCATCTATCTTTCCTATATACCATTGAGGAAATTCTATTTTAGTTTTTAAATATTCTCTTATTTCACTTAGTAACATTACTTTATCACTCCTTTACTAAACATTTTAAAAAAGTGTTTATATGTATCTGTTACAAATTCTTTATTATCTCCATTAATATAAGATTGCATCCATTTACCTTGTGCATTTATATTTTTATCTTGTCTAAAATTATATTCTGGATGCCAATATAATCTTCTAGCATATGGTGTATCAAAAATTATAGATGCTATTCCATCATCCACCTTCGATAAATCAACAAAACCACTTCTTTCAAGTTCTCCACTATCCTTAGGAACTACAGCACTTGTCTTAATATCACTTAATATGGCCTCTGTAGTTTCCTCTAAAGCTTTATTTCTAGCATTTATTAAAGTGTTTATCTTAGTTCTATCTAATTTTATTGTTACTTTAGCCTTCATTAGATAAGCTCCAATTCAGTAGAAAATACACTTCCATCTGGATTACGTGGCCTTGATGACTTATAAATATCTTTTTTAAAATCTCCAACCTTTATATATCCTTCAATTAATTTATTAGGATAAATATCACCTTCAATTGTTACGGTACCACTTAAAGTTACAAGTCTACTCTCTGCATCGAGAATATTCTTTCCCTTTTCATTATATATACTTAATCCTTTATAAATTAACTCTTCTACTGGTTCACCATCCTCATTCATATAAGTATGGTAAACATCTACTGGTGTTTTTAAAAGCCATTTAGGAAATGGTAATTTAATTCCCATAGTTATATCCTCCTACTATTTAAACCAGTTTGAGATATATAATTAATAACTTCCTGTGTTGTAGTTATTCCATTTATAATACTTCCATTAAAAGATACTGAAGTGCTACCAGCCGAAAAACCACTCAAGGGCATATTTATAAACTCACCATATTGCTCTATAAATTCAGCCTGTAAACAAACTGCTTTTTTAATTTTATCTTGTTGAAATGGAGATAAATTTTCAAATTCTATTCCTATTATTCTGTTATAGGTTAATTTATCAATTTGATCTGATGCTCTTTCTAATCTATTTTCTAAAGTATCATCATTAATGATATTACCTTTGAAATTATCTTTATAATATGAAATATCTACATAAGACATATTCTCACATCCTTATAAAGAAAAAGAAGCCTTAACTAAGACTTCTTTAACTCTTTATTTTCTGCTTTAAGCTTTTTATTTTCTTCTTTTAATTTCTCATTTTCTTGCTTTAAAGTATAGTTTTCATCTTTTAATAGATCTAATTCATCTTTTAACTTTATATATTCCTCATAAGAAATAGATTTCCCTGCTCCACGTTCTATAACTTCCCCGTCATCATTAACTATGTCATATCCTTGTTGTTTATAAAAGTTCTGTTCAGATTCAGTTATTGTATAAACTTTATTTTCTTTAATAGCCTTCATATATTATTACTCCTTTCTAGCCCTCTACCTCTGCATTAATAGCTATACCACATGCTTTATTTTTTATTAAGAAAGTATCTCCATACTCCCTAGTCTGATACACATATTTATCCGCTGTTCTTGAATCAGTACCAGGAGTAAACAACTTCATATAAGCATATTTACTTCTAGTTACTTGGCAAGATGGATGTATAAGTATCATATTGATTTGTTTTGCATCACCTGCTGGAACACATCCATTAGTGAAATCATACTTTGTTTTCATTCTTGATGATGGTACTTTTTTGATTGTAACATCATCTAAAGAATATACTCTTCTATCTATCTTTCCATTATTGCTATTAACATCTAAACTTCTTTGGATATTTTGTGCATTCTTAATTATTTTGTTCATAGCTGGAGTAACATAAAGAATTCTTCCTTCTGATGGTACCCCCTCATCATCCATTTTCTCCATCTTTTCATCAAACCAATCTAATACATTTTCTGTAATTAAAGTTGTATTGTCTATAACAGCTCCATTTGATTTATATGTTTTAGCCTCTGCGTAAAGCTTAGAGTATCTATAAGAATCTCTCTCTGGAATAGCTTGTTCTGTTTCAAATACATTCTGAACATTTGCTACTTCTAAAGTTAAATTAGTTTCATCTATATCCATAGGATCTAAAGCAAATTCTATATCTCTGTCATGAGCTAATTTTTTTGGTTCCCATTCATTAGATATTGTTCCTGTATTGAAACCCATATTCCCTCTATTGTGGTCCTTATATCCACTTACTGTTATATTAGGTAATTTAATGGTTTGTGCATTAATGAATTTAACTTGTGGATTAGATTGCTCTAAATCATAAGAAGTTAATTCTCTCGCATACTTTTGTTGTAATTCTCTTTCAAATTGTTCAGCATAACTATATACTGCCATTTATATCACTCCTAATCTTTTTATTATTTATTTCCAAATGCTCTTGATAAAGCATCATTGACATTTTCTTTTTGCCCTTCAGAACCAGCACCAATTTTAAATCCCTTGTTTTCCTCTTGTTGCTGCACTCCTTTAAAGCTTGGATATTTTTCTAAAACTTTATCTACTGCTTGATCCATATTAACATCATCACTTATCATAGCTTTAGCTAATATAACAACATCATCAACGTTATCAGCTAAAACACCTTTAGATAAGCAAGTTACTTTAGCCTCTAATGTATTAGCTCTCTCTGCTTCTGCTTTGGCCTTAGCTTCTGCATTAGTTAAAGCTTCACTTTGCTTTTGAGTCTCTGTCTTTTGGCTTTCTTTCCAATCTTGATAAGCTTTAAGTTCTTCTTTAGATGGTTGTCCTTTCTTTTCTCTTGCCACCCTATCCTTAATCATCTTATTTACTTCCTCTTGAGTAAAAGTTTTTTCTTCTTTTGGATTAGTTTCCTCTGTTCCATCACCTTCTCCATCTGAATTATCAGTTGAATTAGTTTCTGAACCTGCTCCTCCATTACCCACTCCATCATCTTGAGCTAATTTCATACCTAATCTTTTTCTTAAATTAAAATTTAATATAGACATAAATACCTCCATTTATAGCCTGTCGGCTGTTAATTCCATGCACAGTTTAAGGTCTTAAGCAAGTTTTGGACAAATTATATAATGTAATAAATATGTAAATGTTATATAATTAAATTGATTGAAAGGAGTTGAACAATATGGGATATTATGATATAGGACAAATATGTTTAAGTGGTCATATCATTAATGGTAGCTATAATGAATTTCCGGAATATTCAAAAGAATACTGTCCTAAATGTGGTGAAAAAACAATTATCCGTTGTCCAAAATGCAATAATTATATTCAAGGTGATCATCATAGCTTTTATTCAGAAATTAAAACCACTCCAGCATTTTGTCCTCATTGCGGTGAACCCTACCCTTGGACAAAAGAGAAATTAGATAGCACAAATGAACTCTTATCTTTAGAAAGTGCATTATCTCAAGAAGAACTTGATTATTTCAAACAAAATTTAAATTCAGTTTTAGTTGATACACCTAAAACAAAGTTAGTAGCTACAAAACTTAAATTAGCTATTAATAAGACAAGTTCTGTTGTTGGTTCTGCTTTAAGAGACATATTAGTAGATATTGCTTCAGAAACAGCAAAAAAAATAATTTTCCCTGAATAAAAATAAGCGCTTACTATTTTAGTAAGTGCTTATTTAGATAATTTATATTTCTAACTTATAATATTAGGTAATCACTAAACCTTTATCAATTATTTTAATCAATAATATTCCAATCCTCTCTAGCAACATTAGAGAATGTAAAATAAACATCTTGAGTTTCTCTAATATCTAATACTTTTCCATCTTTGCAATGCATGAAAATAGATTCTTTTTCATTGTCCCAAACCCAATATCCTTTCCACTCTGGAAGTTTTACTTTTTTTCCCTCTTTCATAGCTTTTAAAGCCAATCCAAATTTCATATTTATTCCTCCTTATTTCTCTTAAAATACTCCCCTATTTCATTTATAATCATCAATAAAATTATTGTAACACAAATTATAAGTGTAACTTGAGTTATTGTAGACATATGAAATACCTCCATTAGATTCTTTCTCTATAATGATTTCTCCTAAGCTCTTTATTGCTTTCTAAATGATCCTTTAAAGCTTTTTCTAATTCTTTAACCTTTTTACTTGCTATTTCTTTATTCTCTTCATCACAAGTACCAGCCTTGAATCTCTTCCACTTTCTTAATTGTCTTTCATAATATCTCTGTTTCTGTTCAACCTCATAAAGTTTAATAGCATCTTCCTCATTAGGAACTACCGGAAGTCTTATTATACCTGGGAAGTACGTTGCTAATGTATGCCTACAGTTAGGATGTAAAAATCCTTTCTCTACAGCCTCACTTAATAATGGATAATCTCCATCCTCTTTAGTGCCATGAGAAAATATATCATCAATCAATACTTTTCCTTGCCATGGTTCACACATTTTACAAGTATTTGCGTGAGCTGTAACAACCACTAAATGTATTCCATATTCATCTCTTTTCTTACCTTCACCTAAGAATGTAGCTCTTTGACTTGCTGTTCTTAAACACATCTCTGCATAACTAGCAATATTAACTTGTTTACCATCTTTATAAGTTATACTATTTATACCTTTCTCAAGAAAATCCTTAGTAGCCATATCTATAGCTTGATTAATAGTCTTAGTACCACTTTGCAAATATACATGAGTTTTAAATATTATTTGCCTATATACATCATCCATCTTTCTTAAAACTGACATTTGAGCCTTTTTTAAATCATTTGTAACAGTTTCTTGTAATGTATTAAGTTTCTTTTCGTTAATACCAAAGAAGTTTTCTTCAACTTGTGGAGTAGCCTTTTTCCCTAGTTCTTTAGCAATATACTCTCTAACTGTTTGAGGTTCTTTTATATTCTCTGGAAACTTTATCTTTACTTCATCTATTAACTTTTCTGTATTTTCTTGACCTTTAGTAAACTTCCCTTGAATCTCTCTGTTTATAGCTTCTTGGATAGGCTTGTTATATTCCTCAACTATATTCTTATTTCTCTTTCTATACTTTTCAATTTCTCTAAGCTTAGTTTTTTGCCATTGCTCCCATTTGAATCCTTCTTTACTCTGCTCTGCTTGATGAAAATAAAAAGCCCTATGCATACTAGAAATTAAATCAAGCTCTATTTGCTCGAATATATTTCTAATATCATAAGACTTATCTCTTTCCTTTTTAGCATTTTCTTTTATTTTATTTTCAGTAATTCCTCTAAGTATATCAGCTAATAATTGTATATCCTTATCCCTCTTGTCCATCTGTTTCAACCTCATTATCATCAGTATATGACATATCAGAATCATCTACTGTCTTAGGTTCTTCAGCTACAATATAGCCATTCTGTTCCTTTATTCTTTTTATCTCTTCTTCCTTTTCTTCCTCTGTCCATGTATCTCCATACATTTCCTCAATGCATTGCTCTATAGACATTACTCCATATGTTTTAGCTTTCCCTACAGTTTCTACTACTGAATCAAATGATGGGCTTGCATATTCTCCAAATACAATACTTACTTCATATTCTCCAGTATTCTTTTTGTTTAATACATCATTAGTCTTTAAGATTATATCAACCAACTCTGGTATAACCTCTGTTAATATATCAACCATTTTTCCTCTAGTATATAAAGTAGTCTTTTCTTTCTCCCTTTGAGCTTCTGCATTATCTGTTTTCTTAAGGTCTATTCCTAAAGTGCTAGGACTTATTATACCTTGTAAACACATATCAATAGCATTTGAATAACTCTCAACATAAGCTTCATAGTTTATATTAGCTTGTTTCATATCTATCTCATTCTTTGCATCTTCTGAAAGGCTAGAGCCTACTTTTAAGAATCTATTATCAAATGGATTAGGCTTCATTAAGTTACCGTTAATATCCTTAGGAACTAAATCCTCTGGTATATACTTTTGAACTCTTCCATCTCTTATGGCATCTATCCATTGGCTTATAACTTCATCTAATGCATCAAAGGCATCTGATTTATTATCAAATATACTTTTACCTCTTCCCTCAAACTTAGGAGATTTAAAAAACATTAATGGTACTGCCATTATAAAATCATCTTTATATGTTACATCTGCAAGTTCTCTAGTTTCATAAAGTGTATTTAAAGAAACTTCATTTCCATTACTATTATATAAATTATAATTAATATATCCTTTTCCATAAGTTTCACTTAATTTATATTGTCTATTATTTTTAGTATAAAAAGTATAGAACTTTATTTCTTTTAATCTTCCTCTTTGAGTTATATATTCAACTTTATCACCATCGAAAAACTCTATTATTGGATATTTGCTTATCTCTGTATCTATAGATAGTTTAAAAGCTCCATCACCACTAACTAATGTAGTAGCAATTATATCACCTAACATATCATCAAACTTATTATCTTTTCTTATTTTTTCCCATAATGTATTATCAGCCTCTCCAGTAACTTCTATACTATCCAAGTCAGCTACAACTATATCACTTAATTTATCGGCTATCATTGCAGGTAATCCGCTATGTATTTTTCTTATACTTAAGTCTTCTGATGGTACAGCACTCCAAAACCTAGCTTTATTTACTGGATCACTTGATATATTCTTAAAGAATTGGTCCAGTTCATATGGCTCTCCCCTATACCAAAGCTTATTTCTAATTACATTAGTTTCATAGGTATAAGCCTCTTGTATAGTAATAGGATTAGTTAATGCTGGTTGAACATTTAAATATTTAATTGCTGCTTTAGTTAACATACTCTTAAACCACCCCATTTCTATTCCTCCTTATAATCTCCTATCAATTTTCTAAAAGGTATCCATGCATACTGACTAGAGTTAATCGTATGATCGTTTGCATCTTCTGGCTCATATTTATCCTCTTTCCATGAATAGCACTCTAACTCTCTTAAATGCTCCTTACAACTATCTAAAACATAATAAAATACTTTACCATTGGTATTAATCCAACCTAAAGCTAAATGTATTCTGTCTAGTATAGTTACTTTCTTATAAGAGTTAATAAAGTTATACATACATGGATTAGTTCTTTTAAACTTCTTAAGCTCTGTTATTGTTGCTTGATCAGCACAATCTATAAACACATCTCTAGCAAATCCCCAATTTTTTCTATTCTTCTCTAAAAACTTAAAATATTTAGGAGCTATATCACTAGGAGCTAATGGAATTTCTAAGTCTTTATTGTTATATATCTCTTCATCTAATACAAATAACTCTTTCTTATCTGTAATACCTAAGAAAGTAAATGCAAAGGTATCTGGACTATTTTGAGAATATGCTGTATCTAATCCTGCTGTAAATTGAACAAACTTTAATTTCTTTTCTTTTATTTGCTTAATAATATAATCTTTAGATAATACATTATTCTTTCTTTCAAAGTTACTGAATATTAAACCTGTTGCTCTACCTCTTAAACCTAGTATCTTATTCTTATATAGCTTAGTTCCTTTAGGAGCACTAGTCTTTTTCTTTTCAATAGCCTCTTCATCTAAAGATGCATTATCATAGAAAGTAAAAAACCAGTAGGTCCAATTAGGTTTCTCTTCTGAATTGAGTTGCCCTAATATTTCTACTGGTACATCTTTCTTATATTTTTCTAATGGTCTACAGTAATTAATAAACTCTGAATATATAGGTAGATTAGGATCATCTGGATTAAGCGTCATCATAAGATAATCATTTCTAGTACATATTTCTCTTACAAACTCAATACTAGCTGTGTTAACCTCATCTATAAGTACACAACCAAATTGAGAACCTAAGGCCATTTTCCACTTATCTACGTTATCATAACCTAATATATATATTATTTTCTCACCATTAGGCGTTATATATCTTATATGAGGTATTTTATTATCTTTATCACCATTACCGTTATACTTAACTAAATCACCAAATACATCAGTAATCCCATATTCCTTTTGTATTAAGTTCTTTTCAGCAACTCCAGTTGTTTTGGCAGCAATAACATGCATTTTCTTAGGAGATTCTGCAACCATTAGCATAAACTTTAGTATTCCTACTGTAGTTTTTCCTGCTGCTGTTGTTCCCTCCAATGCTTCTACTGGTGCCCTATGCTTTAAAAAAGCTAAATACTTATCTGATAACTTGTATTCATCACTCATTATCATCACCCTTTAATTGGCTTAATATCGAATCTAGCTTTTTAGTATTATTAATGTTAGCCTTTATATTTACATTTTCCTTAAACATACCTAGATGTTTACCAATAAGTTCTAAAGCTTTTAACTTATCATTAAGTCTAACTTCTCTTTCAAGCATATCTCCATTTTCTGATTGCATGCTTTTAACCTTAACTGATTGAATAGCTGCTAAATCATCTACACTAGCATCTTCTTGTATTGAAGCTTTATTAAAATCAATAACATTTTTAGGATTAACAAATCCTATTCTTGCTAACTCTTGAAGAACTCTATCAGCATTTATTCCAGTCCTTTTTGACCTTTCTGCCATTGCTTGGTCTATACACGCACGAATGTTGGGTTTTGCTAAGTTTTCACATCCAATATCTCTTGCACTATTTGTACTATAACCTGCTCTAATTGCCGCCTGTGTGGCATTAAGGTCTATTAAATATTCTTCTACGAATCTTTGTTGTTTTTCAGTTAATTTTGCCACAATACCACCACCTTTCTTTATAAAATAAAAATAGAACCTTAAATCTTAAGGCTCTATTTTTATTAAAATTCAATTAATTTATAAGTCTATTATCTTTTTCTAAATTTAATTTAATTTCAACGTAAGATTCCTTTAAATCATGATTTTCATTAAAAGTTAACGTTCCAAATTCTAGTATCATTTCATAATCACTTTCATACTCATTATTAATTACATCTTTATACCTCAAATTAACTTTAACAGTAATATTTTTATCAAAACTTTTATCCTCAAAAGAAATTGTAGTTATAAGAGATTTAATTATAAAATCAATTACTCCATCTACATAAAATTCAATCTTATTTTGTGAACCTATAGCATTAATATTAATATTACTCCATCTTTTAATATTCTCTAAAATAAAAAATGTATTATCTACATTTATAAGGCCACCATCAATTTTTATCTTATCTCCCAGTTTAGAAATATCATTAAAATCTAGCAAAATTTTTATTTTTATGTCCTTAGCTAATCCAGAACCTATATTAGTTAATTCAAACTTAGTTCTACTATGTTCATCATTAATATTATCAATCCTAACAGAATTATTTTGATTTAAAATAACTAAATGTGGTTTTACACTTAACTTTCTTTGAACTTCCATTTCTTTTAATGTTCTGTATGATAATATTATTGCCGATAATGATATTAAAGCTAAAATTATGTTAACAATATCACTAATTGTTATTTGATTTGACAATTCCATTTAACCACCCCATAACCATTATAAGACAAAATATTGCATAATAAAAGAATCTAGTTTATGCTAGATTCTTTAAACACATCATCTTCCATAACCCCTTCCAGAGAATGTTCTAATTTTATCATATTTTTAATGGCGGAGATAGAGAGAATTGAACTCTCGACCAATATATTAACAGTCTACTGCTCTACCAACTGAGCTATATTCCCATAAAGCAGGAACTTAATGCTGCAATGTAATGGAAATAAGATTTTTAAATAAGAACTTTTAAATTAGCAATTGTGATTAAAAATTTATAAAAGGGGAAGGTAAAGGAGTTGCACCTTTAAAATACTCTTCTTTCCACGATGCAAGGCATTTCAGCCTTGCTTTCCGTTTGCTCATAGTTAAATTTTAATTCACATATCAAAGGAGGTTTTAAATGAAACCTATCCAAAAGGTTCATCAGCACAATTACATAGTAACATAATAAAACGTGAGTATGGTGGGATTAAAAAGGACTAATAAAGGGGGATTCTTCTTCTCTTTTATAAATATTTATTCTAAAATTTCACCAATTAATTTTTAATTATAAAATGTACTTAAAGTTATTTAATATTTTATTTTAATGGATAAATAGTTATATTATTTTGTCTACATAATAATATAAACTTTTCTAAATCTGATTCGTTCACTTCTATAGTCAATCCACCACTTCCAATAGTCTTAAAGTTTACCCCTTCTCTATTTAATTCATTTGTAAATTTAGGCATTATTTTATAATTTCTAGTATCTACTTTAAATCTCTTCACCTTAATTCCTCCAAAATTATTTCAAAATGTATAATTATTATTTAATTATACTATACAAGTTAATTTTTTCAAACATGTGCTTATTAATTTATGTAATATAATGTTAATTTGATTCTGAACTCCATTCTAACCTAGCTCCTTCAAATAATTCATTTATCTCATTTAAATATACTGAATATAAAGATTCCTCGTCATAATTATTCTTCATAATAATAGCTGGTATTACATTCGATTTAGTTGAAGAATTAGAGTTTATATGCACAGAAATTAAAAAGTCATCCAACCTGTAAAACGCAGTATTTATATTCCCTTTAGTAAAGTATAATTCTAGCTTTCCTTCAAAATTATTACTGCAACACCTTTTCTTTCTTTCATTATATTTCTTTTTCCAAAATTCAACTACTTGATTTGTTTTTTGTTTAATATCTCCTATGCTACTTTCATATTGTAAAGCTAGTACTTGTGCTAAATGTGCTTCTGGATCTAATAATAATATCCTTACAGTAGTTGCTTTTTTTGATATATTATCTAAAATATATTCTATATTATCATTAGTCCAATGTTCTCCTCTAATATGAATGATATCTATACTTTTCTTTGATTTATTTATGTATTCTTTATAATTTATTTTGTTATTAGCATCAGTAGTTATATTTATAATTTTCAGTTTATCAATATCATTTTTCAAATCCACTCTTTGACAAATTGATTCAATAAAACTCTGAGCCATAAATACCTTATCAAAAACCCCTATTATACCAGAAATTAATATAGCTGAAGCTATATTAGAAATCATATTTTTAGATATTGCACTATTCAAATTTTCACTAAAAAACAAAAGTAGTAATGAAATTACTAACATTAATAAAATAACTATCCAATGCTTTAAATTCATTTTTTTTATTTTATTCAAAGATCCCCCTCCTAAAATTTAGATAACATCATTAATTATACCATATTTTTAAATATATAGCTTATATTATAAATTTTTCTTGAACTCCTGGATTGTAGAAAATAAAATCTGCAATCTGCTTTATTATCTTAGTTCTTAATTCCTTTCTACAGTAATCCTTATTATATCTTAAAATATAAGCCACGTTTCCCCAACTAACATTAGGCTGATTGATGTACTTTAACTTAACTAAATCCTTTTCTTCTTTAGTTCTAAGCGTTTGTATAGCTAAATCAATTCTCCTTTTTAACTTAATCTTATATTCTAAATCTCTATTAAGATAGAATAGTTCTTTCTCTTTTCTTATCACTTCATCCTCAACCATACTACTAAATTTATTTGTTGCTCCACTTTTCTCACTATATCCAATAGCTACACAACCAGTATAAGATTCTTTTATATCTTCAATCTCTGCTTTAATTAATTTAATTTCAGTGGATAATTTATTGTAATTCTTAAGCAAGTTCTCTGTTTTTTTTAATAATTCTTTATCCATATAAACCTCCTATGTTAGTAATTATTTATTTTTAAAATATTAATTATCCTTTCTTTTAACCTCTAAATTAAAATAAAAAATACCGTATATTTAACCTTTAAATAATACGGCATTTTCTTAATAATTATTTAATTTTATATTTCTAATCCATACCAATTCCCATCTGTTTGAGGCAATTGTCTTTGACGTACACCCTTCATAAATTTATGACGCATCTCATAAAAATCTTCGCTTAATTCCAACTTATCTTCTTCAATTGAACTATCAATAAATTCATCCCATTCTTGCATAATTCTCAAATGTAATGCCTGTTCTATCTCTAAAAATGCATTTAAGTATAGTTCGATATTGTTTAAGCACGACTTGCATCCGTATATAAATAAATATTTATCGTTAGAATCTTTTGTTAAGCCAGCAATAGATTTAGGTATATTTTTATCAGTCAAAATATCTTTTCCGCATATAACACATTTCAAAGGCTTATATTCATCTTCTGATACGTTCATATAATATTTATGCGGATATAAACCGAAGCTTTGTAAAATTTTAGTATCCATTGATTGCATTATAGTTGTAATTATAGATGGATCAAAAATTTTATAATGGTATTGTTTATTTTTACATATTCCGTCTAATCTATTTTGTAATCCTGTAGTAATTCCAGTTGAATAAAATCCTATAAAACCTTTTGAATCATGCTGCAATAATCTATCTACAATATTTATCTCATCATCTACTCCAACATGTCTACCCGAATTTATATAATGCTTACAACTAACTAAATATTTGATATCATCTTTCTCTACAAAAAAATCCTTTCCTCCATCTGTTCCGTAAGCAGGTAACGTTAGACTCCTATACCCTGCTTTTTCTAATACTACGGCTGAGAATTTTTCCCATTCTTCATCAGTCATATTCTTAAAAAACTTTTCAAATCTATTCATATTTAATCCTCCTAAAATGTTATAAATTAACATCTATATAATACCATATTATTAAATTTTAAAAGAACATCATTATTTATCTTAATTCAAACTCAACTCTCTCAGTCTCTTCCGTATAGCTTTTAATAATCCTAAGATCTACAATTTGACTATCATCTTTATAAGCAACACCATTTAAGCTATCTAATATAATTTTTGCTATATTATCTACATCTGGTTTCTTCGTTGGCTTTTCTAATTCATCCCTTATGGCTTGTACACGCTTTTTGCTATATGACTTAGGTATTTATAGTAAGCAATAATTAAAGCTTTTATAGATCCTTCTAGGTATCTTCCACTTATTTCTCTAACTTTTAAATAAGCAGCTACTTCTCTATTTCTTTCTATTTTTCTTTTAGCTAAATCTCTATAGGTCTTTAATGCTAGTTCATGTACTGAATAAACTTCTAGTAAATTAACTTTCACTTAAATCACCTCTATTTTTTTATGAGTTTCAATCTCTAATGTTGGAATATACTTTTTAATAGCTCCTTTAGAAAATTTGTTATCTGGTTTAATTTTTATAACTTCATTTTCTTCAACAATATCTGCATTGTTAAAGAAAGTTCTATAACATACATCTGTTAAGTAATTAGCTAATAATTTATGGCTAGGAGAAGGATAGGAACGAGGTGAGGTTGATTTTACTACTTCTTTTCCTTCTTTCTCATTTTTTTCATTCTTCTCATTCTTTTCATTATTGTTTGTGTATACCTCATGGTTTTTTTGTGGTATAGCATATGGTTCTTCTATGGTTTCTTTGTGGTATACGCTATGGTTTTTTTGTGGTTTTTTTACGGTTTTTTCACCCTCTGAAAAATCTTGATAATCGTTGTACTTACTAACTTTCAAGGTGGTACCCTTTTTCGATTTTTTTAATTCAATCATTTGTTCACTTTCAAGTAACTTTAAGAACTTTCTTACAGTTGTTTTTGATACACCCCATCGCTTAGCTAATTTCAACTCAGAAGTATGATGTTCCCCTCTTTCTACCTCTATTAATTCATTGCCTAATAAGAATTTATTTTCTTTATGGTTAGCTAGAAGGATGATATCTAGCCACCATTTTAACTTTTGTGGATCTTGCCATATCCAATGCTCTTGGATATTTCTATAAAGCTTTATCCATCCTTCTGCCATAACTAACCCCTCCTATCTTATAATGGTGTTCCTTCAAACATATTTTCTTGTCCTTCAAGAACTTCATTGTTACTATCAACTGTATAATCAGCTTCAATAACACCCTCATTCTCATTATTTTCTTGAATATCATCAATATTAGCTTGTACATTTTCTATATCATCCATTAGACCTTTATTAATTAAGTTTTCATCTGCTGTATATGCCTTTTGCATTTCTATACTTAAAATTCCCCATTTAGATAATAGGTTTCTTAGAACTGTTTTCTTAGCCATTGCATCAAAATTGCTTTTCCAAACAGAATTTTTTGAATTAACTGTCTTTGAAAATTTATTTGCATGATTATTTACTTCTTCTTTGGTCCAGAATACTGTCTTTTCAAATCCATTTATTAATTTAAAATATCCTGCATATCCAATTACTGCCTCGCTCTCACGTTTGCTAAAGTCAACCTCAATTTCTTCTGTTAATGGATTCCATGAAACTAATTCGCCTTCTCTTATTTCAACTACATTTATAGACTTATATTGACCTGTTCTTAATGCTAATTGAATATACCCTTTATATCCCATTTGAAATTGTGCTCTATTCCCATATGGAACTACCCATGCATATCCTAAATTCTTGTCTACAGGTAAATCCATTGTAGCTGCTACCATACAACTAGCTATTACACTCATTCCTTCACATTTTTGTAAGTTAGTATCTGAATTAACTAAGTTAACTATTGAACTCATATATTGAGGTGCCTTTTCATTTAATACCTCTTCAAACCTTTTCTTTATAGTTGGACTATCCATTAATCCTTTAACTGTATTTCCAACTGATAAACTATTACCAGTTCCCTTCTTTGCTAATTGATTTTTTAAACTTGATGCTGTTGCCATATTATTTTTCCTCCTTAATTACTAATCTTCTGCTTATACTTTCTTTTAAATATTTTTCATAATCATCCTTAAGTAATTCTTTAATTTTTAAACTATCTAAATTTTTTCTTACGGATTGTTTTAAACTAATACTATATCCAGGAGCATTAGCATACTCTGCATGTCCTATATTTTGCTTTAATTGGTTCTCTATCTCTTTAATTTCTTGCTCTACATTATCTTTATATTCTTTGAGTTCTTTTCTTTTATTAAGTAACTCTTTCCATGATGAATCTAGTTTTATAACTTCACCTTCATTAACTTTTTTATATCTTTCATTAACCCACTTCTCAGCAGCGCTTGAACCATCTAATGCAGGTGGTGTTTTATCTTTGACCATTTTCCAAAAATCTTTTTCAGCTTCAATAATGTATTTTATAAGTTCATCATCACGCTCAACTTCTTTCCAAATAAACTTTTGTCCACCAATCAAAACTGCTATATATCCTTTAGTTGCTCCTGTAACTGCTAAGTAATGTTGAACTTGTACTAAATAACTAGCAGGTACTTCTTCCTCTTCCCATTCCTTAGATAAATACTGATTAGCTGTTTTACATTCTAAAATTGAATTTTCTCCTACAATTCTTCTATCTATGTTAGCAACCATAAATGGATAATCTTTATTTTGAAAGTGCCTTCTATCTCTTCTTACTTTCTTACCAGTTCTCTTTTCAAATTCTTTAGCAACTACTTCTTCAAATTGATCTCCCCAATAGGCTGATTCTGATTGCTCTCCTACTTCTAAAATAGGTTCTGTTTTTTCTAAATAAACTTCAAAAGCTGTTTTATATTTATTTAATCCTAGGATAGCTCCTATATCGGAGCCACCTATTCCTTTCTGTCTTTCTCTAAGCCATTCTAATCTCTCTTCCATTAGAATCCCTCCTCTGCTTCTTTTCTAAAGGTTTCAATGCATTCACAACATATTAAGTTATCTCCAATAGCGTAATAACTTTCTCCTGCATATATGTTGCAACCACATTCAGTACAAGTTTCTACAGCTCTTGGCTCTTCTCTATTGAATCTATACTCATAACAACAATCTGGTAAATTACCCATAAGTTACAGCTCCTTTACTGTTTCTCCAGTTTCAATATCATAAATTTCACCATTGTCTAAATCCATTCCTAGTGGTAATATATCCTTGAGATTTATTTCTTGAGTGCCTTGGCTACTTTGGTCGGTGCCTTGGTACTCTGTTTTTATTTCTTTCTCTATTAAAACGTTTATAGTTTCATCTATTGTTAGTTTGCTTAGTCTTTCTTGTACATTTTTTGTAATCTTCTTAGCTAGTTCTAACATAAGACTAACCAACCTAATATTTTATAAACTACATAATAGATAATGCTCCAAATTACAATTAGTACAATTAAAATTACTAAGCAACCTGTATTAACTTTTCTCATTTCTACTACTCCTAACTAAATTCTTATTGGATCCATAGCTTTATTTTCGAGCTTATCCCAAAATATAATGCCATCCTTAGTAACTCTATGAACTCCAAATCTCTTGGAAGGTTCCTTCACTCCATATAATTCTTTAAGTAATTTCTTTTGTTTTTGAGTTAATCTTTTTAATTGTTTCATTATTTTTCTCCTTTCCTCTTCTCCATTCAACACATTTCTACAAACTTTTTAATTTAAAGGTTGTACACTTATATTGAGAGGAGGTGTTTTTTATGAATATGATACCTGTATCATCAAGTAACTTAGTTGCGGTTGGTTATGATTCAAGTACTGCTACCTTAAGAATTGCCTTTCATTCTGGAGTTTATGATTACTACAATGTTCCACAGAATATATTTGAAGGGCTTTTAAACGCTTCATCTAAAGGCAAATATCATCATGCTTTTATAAAGAATTCTTATAGATACAGTAAGGTTCACTAATCAATTATATTTAAAACTATTGCGGGTCCACATATTGTTATATTTTTTTCAGTATGTGGATTTACATTTATTAATTCTACCCCTTCTCTTTGTGATAATAGACTAACTAAATCTTTAGTACTTAATCCGTTTTTATGCGCTTTAATAATTAATTCTAAAGCTCTTATATCATCATCTGTAACCTCAAAATTTCTATTGTCGTTAAAGTTATCAAGAATCTCTCCTAATTGAACTAAAGCTGTATCAAAATCCTTTACGAATACATATTTATTATTTTCCATTATAAAATTCCTCCTTAAATTACATTTGTTGAAAATATTAAAGCTAACATATTGCATGTACTTAGTATTAAGTATTTAAAACTTTGCCTTGGCTCTTTTTCATCTAGGCTTTTAATCATAAAATATACACTTAGATATAAAGCTGTAACTGTTGATATTATTCCTAAGATGATTCTTCCTTTTGGAGTTAACATTCTTCTACACTCCTTAATTTCTGTAATTCAGTTCTAGCCTCAATTTCTTTTTTAGCTAGAAATTTATTAAACCTTTCTACTGTTTCCATTGATGGTTGTCTTACAATAGTGACTTTAGATGATCCTATATAACCATCTGTAACAAATGGTTTACCATCCTTTATAATTAACTTTGGGAATAAACTTTCATCCCAATCATTTGGATTTTCTTTTTTTCTTTTAGCCATCCTAATATCCTCCTTTAAATATTTTTCTTTATCTCTAAAATAATATTAATAAATCTTGTCCTATTCATTTTTTTAGTATCAGGGGGATATGCTATTTACTGATACTTGTCCTATATATTTCCAAGCTTTATAATTTAAGTATCAGCTCTGCCAAGCTGAAATAAATTATGAAAAGTGGTGATTTTATGAAAAACATCTATGCTTGTTTAATAGGTAATTGGGTAAATTTATGCGATGACCCTAATTGTAAAATGGGACCTAACCATGCTTCTCCTCAAATTTGGTGGGAGGAAAAAGCTGAGATTTGGAGTCCTTTTAAAAAAGAAGATGAACATACAATGTACCAACAAGATTACATCTATATTAATTACTTAGGTAAGGACTACCGTATTCACCCAATGTTTATCCAAATAGTAGATTGTTAGTATTTTCTTTTTAGATAAACATCTATTTGAGTTAAGTCGTCAATTTTTATATTGGCGGCTTTTCTATTAAAATACATATCTATTCCTTCTTTTATATATATCCATTCAGATTTATCTAAACCTACTATTTGTGATTTAATAGCTTCTATTTTTTCTTCTGTAAGATTCTTAAAAACTTTCTTACTCATTTAAATCCCTCCTTCCATTTTGTTGACCTTACTAATATGGTCTAAATGTTTAACTGTATTTAATAGCTAATTCTTTTACTATAGCTAAATATCCCTCTTTCAATCTGTTATCTCTCTCAATAACATCTAAATAATTAAGTTTGTCTCTTTTAGATTTACAAACTCCTTCTTCTGCCATTCTTCTACGCATATTGGTAAGCTGTACATCTAGTTTGCATCTTAACCTAGTTCTCATAAGTGAATACACTTCTGTTTGAACAGCATGTATATAACTATTACCACCTAAGTAATGAGCCATTTTAACTATCATCTTTCTAGAATCTTCTCTCCAATTGCTAGTATTAATAGCTACAACTTCTCTTATAGCTTGTACTTCTTCTCTGCTCTTGACGGCTTCTTCTTTAGCTTCTAAAGCCTTATCATTAACCTCATTAAGCTGTTGCTTTATTTTCTTTTGCTCTAATTCACTCTTTGCTACAGCTTGAAGCATTTTATTAAACATTTGAAGCTCTGGACTTAGCTCTGACATATCAAAAGTATTTTCTTCATTCTTAACTCTGAAATATTTATTAACCAATTCTCTTTGAACTGTCCACGCTAAATCATCTGATAAACTTTTTACTAACATTAAGTAGCCACTTTCAGTAATTAACGTTCCTGTAGCTGCAAATTTATCAAATTCAAAGCTTAGTACGAAATCCGTACCGACCTCTGATTTATTTATTAAAAAATAATCAATACCTTCAACAAAATGTTTTTTATTATCACTAAAATTTCTTTTTGCTGTTCCTTCTACTCTTTCATGCAATCTATCAATATCTTTAAACGTTACAACCCTTTGTCCATTAAATTCTTTTACTGATAAATCAGAATTATTGATTTTTACTAAATCATTCATTTTAATTACTCCTAACTTACTTTTTTACTTGGAACTATTTCTTTAAATAGATAAGTTACGTTTTTATTTGGAAATAATTCTTTGTTAATAAGCAAAGCTTCACTTAAATATAATGGTGCTTTGCCTGCTAATTTTCTTCCTGCTGTATCTCTATTAATTTCTAAAAGTTCGGCTATCTTCTTAATAGTGATTTGTTTTCTTGCCATCTCTGCTCTTAAATTAGAAAACATTATATTAGAAGTTCTCATTTTTTTCACCCCCTATTAACGCATTGCGTTGTTTATGCTTTAATATTATCGCGCATAGCGTTAATTGTCAACACTTTTTTTATATAAAAACATTGCAATGCGTGAAAAAAGTAGTATAATAATATCGAAAGGATGTGAATTCATTGGAATTTTACAAGGTTTTAGAAAATTTAATGAAAAATAGAAATTTATCAATTCCTGATATCGCTAGGGCTACTGGGTTATCAGATTCAACACTTAGAAGCATAATTTCTAGAAAAACAAAAAATATTTCACTAGAAGTCGCTTTTAAATTATCTCAAGGTCTAAATGTTTCTCTTGAAGAACTTAATGGAGATAAAGAAATTACTAGTAACTCTCTTGAAAAATACTCAGCGGAAGAACAGCAACATATAGAAGATCTGAGAAAATTAAATGATATAGGTAAAAACAAAGTCATTACTTATACTAAAGATTTAATGGATAATCCTAAATTTATAAATGAGCCTGTTCAAAAGCAAAGTGAAGATGAAATTTCATCAACTTCTTTAGATGATTTTGAACCATATTTACTTGCTGCTCATAGTGATGGACTTGATGAAGAAACTAATAAAGCTAATATAGAAAAAATTAAAAAGATGTATTTAGAAATTAAAGGTAAATAACCTATATTAGGGGTTAAAAATGACGAAATACGAGGAACTTACGGAAGAAATTGGCTCTTATGGTGTAAAAGTGGTTGAGATGAGATTAGGTCAAGATTGTGGATATTGCTGTAATGATATTATTTTTATAAATGAAACTTCAACAGAAAAAACAAAATACTGTATATTAGCTGAGGAAATCGGACATTATTTCACTAATTATGGGAATGTAACCAATCTTTCAAAAATAGAAAATATTCATCAAGAAAATAAGGCTCGTGCTTGGGCATATGAAAGATTAATCTCTCCCGAAGCTTTGATAGAAGCATTAATAAAAGGAGTAAACTCTGCAGAAGAAATAACAGAATATTTCAATATAACTAAAGATTTTTTTCTAGAAGCAATTAGCTATTATCGTAAAAAATACGGAATTTATTATGTAGGTAAAAATTACTTATTGAATTTAGACCCACTATATATAGTTAATTTTTAATTATAACTTTTATTATGCTAGGCTATTTATTAGTTATATATAAACGATAAATCAAAATATTTTTTTTATTATTTTAATGGAGGAATATTTCATGTTTAAAAACATATGTGATTTTGATAAATTTGATAATATTATCATAACTGACGATAATATCAAAAAAATAAGAGAAAAGTTAAATGTAAATGAATATATTCCGTTTATGGGTATTTTCAATGAATGTGTTATTCTTTTTAAAGAAGGAATTAGTAGACAATATGTGTATTATAATCAAATTAATGAAAATATTGTTCATATAGAAAGTTACAATTATGAAAAAGGAAAGTTAATATTCATCTGTTCTTTCGATTTGGATTTTAGAATAAATGGTTCTACTTTATCTGATAGAATAACTAATATTAGAAAAGGATTTAGTATTATTAAACTCCCTAAACACCAAATAGAATATTATATAAATTATGTATCATGTCGATATGCTGGTATTGTTGGATACTTTTACTTGATTCAGAAAAATAAAAAAATAATTACATTAGAAACTATTGCTCGCTCACAATCAGGTAATAATAAAAATATACAAAGTAAAGCAAAAATGACGCAGTATCGAAGTATTATAAAATTTGAAGATATTGAGATAACAATAAATACTAAAAATCAAAATTCATTAGATATATTTAAAAAGAAATATAATAAGCATACAAATTCTTGGGGAGTAAGAGGCCACTATAGAACATTAAAAAGTGGGAAAAAAATATTTATAAAAGCATATACAAAAGGGGATAAAAATAAATATAAACCTAAAGATTATGAAATTTCTTAAAAGTTAAACTCTCAAAAATTATACGAAGGAAAGTTTGAAATGAACCGTAACATAATTTATACATAATAATAAAATACACTTAATAATCTCATAAGAATAACTAATTATCTATCTTTTGAAAATATATCTTTAGAAGGAGGTGCTTATATGAAAAGAATAGCAATTTACAGTAGAAAATCTGTATATATAGAAGGTTCTATATCAATAGAAACTCAAATTAATATGTGTAAGGAGTATATGTTAAAAAAATTTAAAGATTGTGAATTTAAAATATTTGAAGATGAAGGTTTTAGCGGTGGTAATACTAATAGACCAGCCTTTCAAAAAATGCTTAGATTAGCTGAATTAAAACAAATAGATATAGTTGTTTGCTATAAAATAGATAGAATAGCAAGAAATACACTAGACTTTCTAAATATACTAGAAATGTTTAAAGAAAATAATGTTGAGCTTATATCTATAACAGAAGGTTTTGACCCCAATACTCAAATGGGTAAAGTAATGCTTACACTACTAGCAAGTTTTGCTGAAATGGAAAGAAGTAATATTCAACAAAGAGTAAAAGATAATTTACTATCTATAGCTAAAAAAGGTAAATGGACGGGTGGCTCTCCTCCTACAGGATTTAAAAACAATCCAAATGGTGGTATTGAATGGGATAATAAAGATATGATCTTAGATGTATTCAATATGAAATATGAAAAAAGTAAAAATACTGACCTTATTCAGTTTATACAACATAAGTACAACCATAAATTTTTAGGAGGTACATTAGCAACAACTTTAAGAAAACCTATTTATGTTAAGAGCTCCTCTTCAGTATCCCTTTATTTAAAGTCTAAAGGATATATAGTTCAAGGTACTGAAGATAATATACATTCATATTTAACATATACAGATAAGGACACTAAATATGCTATTGTTAGTAATATAGTTGGATTAGTAGAACCTTCTATTTGGATTTCTGTAAATAAAGATATGGATAAAAATATTTCAAGAGAAGGTAATAGATTTAGTGAAAAGTTTTGGCTTACTAAAACTATTAGGTGTAAATGCTGTGGACAAACATATTGCGGACAAACCAAAACCACTAAAACTAAGTACTATAATAAAAAAGGTGAAGAAAAAATATATGTATCAACCTATAGTTATTACTCTTGTAGAGATGCTGTTCGTGGTAAGCTAAAAACTTGTAATAATACTAAAAGGATTAAACAAGATGTATTAGAAGCTAAAGTTTCAGCTTTAATATATTCTTTAAAAGATGAAAAAATATTTAATTCATCATACTCTATAAATAAAGTTGATAACTCTTTTAAAATAGCTAGCTTAAATAAAAAAGTAATTGAAATTGATAAAACAATTTCTAATCTTACTGATAAAATAGCATTACTAAGTAATGATGCTTCATTAATATTTATAGATAAAATTGAAAATTTAATAAAAGAAAAGTCATCTATCAAGAGTAATATTGTAGAATTAGAGTTACAAGAATTAAATTCAAAGATAAAAACAGATAAAGCTCTTATATATAATAATATAAAAGCTTTTAATAATAATTTAAGTGTTGATGACAAAAGAAAAATTACTATGAGTATATTTAAAAAGATTGTTTATGATCCTGAAACAAATGATTTAGATGTTACCTTTATGTGACATCTTTTTGTCTAAATAAACTGTGGTGAACATCCACCACGAATGTAGCCAGTGTATTTTAATATATCCTTAACTGCTATCATTTCAACCTTCTTTTCTCCAGCTATTTTAGCAGCATTCTTTAAATCTAATTCTTCTGCCACTGGTATAACAAAAACATATAATTCTTTGCTTGTTCCTTGAGCTACCAATGTTTTAAATACATTCTTCTCATCTACTCCAATTTTATGAGCTACAGAAATTCCATCTATTTTTCCATCTTCACTTTCATAGCTTAACATTTCATAATGAACCTTTTTAGAATCCAATATTCTCATAGCATTTGTCTTAAGCTTCTTATCTTTTGCCATAATTTTCACCTCTTAAACTTAAATCATTTATAATTATACAATAAAATTCTTTAAAAACTAAGCTTAACTTAATATTATCTCAGATGAAGTTAATATAAATTAAGATATTTTGTGTCAATATTTTCAGTATATAATATCAAATCTTATTGAATCAAAATTCTAGATTAATGGTAAAATACATCAAATATAAACTCTTAAATCTAGTAAGATTATAAAGATCATATACAAATAATTTAGAAGCTAAAACACAAACTCATCTAACCAAAGCTAAATTACTTAAGCTACATTATTATCTAGATTTATTCTATTTATTTACTTCCAGGTGGCCATTTATATCATCCCTTTGATAAACATATAATAAAAAAATGCTTTTATAATAAATTTATTATAAAAGCATTTTTTTATTTGTTTAATTTTTCAAATATAGCTTTATCATTATTTGAAAATTCGTTTAAATCATTCGATTGTATAAGATTCCCATTGGCATAGTTTAATTTAGTATAACCGTTTTCGCCTATAGTATAAACATATGGTTCTATTTCTTTATAATTTGATACCAGATCAATACGGTGCTGATTTTTAGTATCAAACAAATCTAATTTTTTATTGAAATTTTTATCAACACATTTATAGATGGCAAACTGTCCATCTACACCAAAGGATTCAATAGTATCTCTATCTCCTGTAGAAGAGTATCTATGTGCTTCGTTATTATTTCCACAACCTAGAAATAAAAGAACGAAACTTAAAGCTATAAATATTAAAGAGAATTTTTTCATTTGTTCCTCCTAAAAAGTAATTTTAAAAATATTTTAATCATATTAATAATACCATTATTTTTAATATAATTAAAATATTTCTATATTGTATTAAGCAAATTAGTAATTAATAGCATATACTCCTCCCATAATATAAAATAATTTATATCTAAATTTTAATATAAATTACATTTAATAATTATATTCTTATTATAATTACTGAAAAATACTATCCATATATATTGAATTTAGATTTATAATTATATAAAAATAATTAAAGAAAGTGTTTTTAAGGCAAGAAAAATCGATAAAAATAAAAAAAATACTTGAAAATATTAAATATTATCAAGTATTTTTCATTACTTTACCAATTCCAAAAGCAATTCCATACATCTTTATAACTAAAATCTTTTTTGCATAAAATAATGTATATGAAAAATATTGATGTAAGAATTCCCGAGGGAATATTTACACTTCTTGCTCTTCCAGTTGGAAAATAAAATACACATTGTACCAATATTAAGAATAAGAAATTTATTAAAAAATAATCAGGATCAGTCTTAATTTTTTCTAAATTAAACCACAAAAATCGTTTCAAATTATCCACCCTCTATTATTAAATTGGAAGTAAAAGCATTATCACATTAGTTACAAATCAATTAATCTTGATATTAAATTTTTCTTCATAGTTCTTCGCCTATTTCATATGTTTTACAATTTTATTATATTAACACATAAAATAACTTCAATACTCTCTGCATAACAGGTCATTTTTCATGCAAAACTGGTCAAAAATCAAACTTTCAACTAATCAAATATTAAAAATAAACATTTTTAAAAACTTTGTTCTAACTAAATTAAATTATAAATTGGATTCTTAACTTTTTATTTATAAAAAAAGCTAGATAGGGTTCCCTACCTAGCATTATCGTTATAACTAATTCTTAGTTATCCTTTTAAGCTATATATTACTGTTTAACTCTTTATTTAAATATAATCTTATAATAATAAATAATTTATCTCCATAAAATTTTATAGTCCATTTTCAACCACAAAATCTGTTACTTCCTTTGTTAAGTCCTTAAAAGATCCGCTATTATCCACTGTAAAATCACATAAGTCAATTATTTTTCTTGTATTCTTTTCAAGGTCATCTTGTGAATTTTGTTCATAACCATCTCTACTTTTTAATCTTTCTATTCTTACTTTCTCATCACATTTAACCCCTAATGTTTTGAAACCGCTCTTTTTCCAGAATTCAAAATCCTCATATGTTCTTCCACCAGTTACTATTATAAGTTGCTCATTATCTATATCTTTCATAGATTTCTTTTTAAACTTATCTAGTATTTTTCCTAATACATAGTAACTTAAAAAGTCTTCATCTATTTCCTTAAGTTTTATAGCCGTATCTACATAAAATTCTCTTTTTTTATTTTCCCACTTATCTGTTGCTAAAAATATACATGACATATCCCTAACTAGGTCTCCTATATTAAAGAAACTAACACTTTTTTCTGAATATTCATTTATAAGCTTAGCTACAGTATCTTTTCCTGAACCTTTTTCTCCAAAAACTATTAACCCCTTCATATTATCAATCCCTTTCTTAGTTATAAGATTACATAACAATTATAACATTTATTGGAATTTTTAAACATCTTATTTTATTTTAATTATTCTTTAAAATTTAAAGTTTTTTCCTCTCCATCACTTCCAGCATGGGAATTTTCAAATACCTCTCTTGCATTATGTATAAATTCCTTTTGATCATTAATAGATGGACTAAAATGAGTTAATAATAATTCCTTTACCTGACCCCTTTTAGCTAAATTAGCTGCCTCCTTAAAAGTCATATGTTTATTTTTTATGGCCTTATGCATATCCTCTTCACTTCCATAAGTCCCTTCACATATGTATAAATCACTTTCCTTTATAAAACCTGGTATATCCTCTGTAGGTCTTGTATCTGTTGTGTAACTTAGTTTTATTCCCTTTCTTTCATCTCCTAAGACCATGTAACTATAATATTTAACTCCATTTAAACTAACTTCCTCATTTCTTTGAAGTTTAGACCACACTTCCTTTGGAACTTTATTCATTAAAGCTTTTTCCACATTAAATTTTCTTCCTCTCCTTATATTAAAAGAGTATCCTAAACAAGGAGATGAATGGTCTAATTCTAGAGTTTTTATACTTAAATCTGAACTTATTTTTTCATTCAATTCAACTAATTCCATTTTTTCTTTTTTAACCATGAATTCTAAATTACTTGCATCTTCTAGTACGTTAAGTTTATATGGAAGATATGGGAGAGTTATTAAAAATCCCTCTATAACCTCTTTTATTCTCTTAGGTCCTATTATATATATATCCTCTACTCTTCCACTATTCCCAATTGTAGAAAGTAATCCTGGTAATCCATATATATGATCTCCATGAAGATGACTTATACAAATAATATCTATACTTTTAAATCCAGTTCCATTTACCCTCATAGAAACCTGCGTGCCCTCTCCACAGTCTAAAAGAATTTTTCTCCCCTTGAAATTCATAACAACTGATGATAAAAATCTATTTGGCATAGGCATGCCTCCCCCTGTTCCTAACAAGGTTACATTTAACATGTTAATCAATCCTCTCTTTCTATAACTAATTATATTATATAGCAAAATAACCTTTATTATAAAAAAAGACCAAAATCAAAGATTCTGGTCTTTTTCTTATTTTTTTATTTCTCTAATTTCTGCTTGTTCTTAAAGTTATTGACTTCTTACTAGAAATTTCTCCATTTGAATACTTAGCAGCTATTTTAAAGTTGTAAATTGTGTGTCTATTTAAGCCTTTGAATTTATAAGTTGTCTCATCAGCACCAACTTCTCCAACCTTTTTACCATCTTTATATAGAATATATCCTTCTAAACCTTCAGTTGTCTTTGGAGCTTCCCAAGTTACATTTACATATTTTCTACTAACCTCTGAAGCCTCAAAGTTTTCTACTGGGTTAACAATTATCTCTGCACTACCTTTGCCTACTAATACCTCTCCACTTGTTAATCCTAATTCATAAACCTTTCCATTTTCTCCATCACCTAAGTTTGCTGAAATTACTTCAAAAATTTCTCTTTCTGATTCACTCTTAGGAGTAAGTGTTGCCTTTACTAAGTTTGCAGCATTTTCTATAGGATTTCCTAAACTAGCAGCTAATATTTTTACTACGCCTGGTTCTACTTCTTTATAATTTACCAAAACTCCATCTATTCCATTTGTAACTTCAACTAAATCAAATACTTCTTGATTATATTTTAAAGTAAATTCTGCTGCATAAGCTGATAAATCTTCTTTTATTTCATTAGCACCTAAGAAAATATCAAAATTCTCATTTACTTTAACACTTTCTGGTAAAGTTAAGAAACTTTGTCCAACATTTTCTTCTGGAACCTCTAAAACTTTATGAACATTCAATTCAGCAGCTGAGGCAAATCCACCATGACCAGCTTTAGCCACTAATCTTACATGAGTTGCTTCTACTGGATCAAATTTTAATACCTTAGTACTATGGTCAGCAGCCCAATCGCCCTCTAAAACCTTTGTAAAGTTTTCTCCATCAGTACTAACTTGGAATTCATATTTACTTATGCTACCATTTAAGGCATCTTGTCTTGGCATGTAAGTAAATTTATTGATATTATAACTTCCTCCTAAGTCTAAAGTAATGTGTTGAGGTAATGCTTCTACAGGACTCCATTTAGTATGCCATATAGTACTTTCATCTCCATCTATAGCAAAATCAGCTATTCCCTCTGATCCTATATTAGGATGTTCACTACTAGCAGTTGCACTCATTTGTTCTTGAGGTATAACTGTAGGATCTACAATTTTATGAGCACCATCCTTAATAGTAATTTCATCTATGCTACCCTTAAAGGAATTAGTTGAACTTCCTATTTTATCTAAAGGTAAAATAAATGTTCCTACCTTGCCACCATTACTCTTACTTATAGTTTCTATAAATTCTCCATTTACATAAAGACTTGTTTTATTTAATTCTCCAATGAATGTTAACTCAACCCATTCATCTTCTGGTAATTTATAATTAAATGAATAGTCATATCCTTCTCTTGAGAAACCAACATTACCAGTTTCTTTTTGACAAGCCTTTAATACTCCTGTGTTAGATTCTGATAATATTTGCTCACTATAATCTCCATTTGCATCTTTCTTCACCCACATAGAAACTGTATAGTCTAAACCTTTGTTATCAATTGGAGTATCAATATAACTTTCTCCTCCATTTAATTTAATTCCTTTTCCTTCTTTACCTTCTACAGATTCTACATTTACTCCTGTAGCATTATATTCATTTCCAGAATTATCTTTAATATTTTCTGTAGACTCTTCTTCAAAATCATAATCAATTACAGTTTCATTTTTAGATTCCACATCATAAGTTAAGTTAGAATCTGGAACATCACTTACTTTGTCAACTCTTTCTTTAAATTCTTCGAAACTCGTTTCACTATCAGGTGCCGCCCACATTTTTTCTGATAAAACTTGAGCTGCCTGGAATGATCTATCATAAATATCTCTTTCAGATATTCCATTGGCTTTTTCATCTATCATATCATTCCATACAGCAAACATTCCTCCCTTTAATTGAGGATGTCCTGCTGGAAGTTTGTAATCTGAAGCAAATCTTCTTGGTTCCCACTCATTATACAAAAATCTTGTATTAAGATAGTTATTATAGTAACCTGCTTCTGGAACTATATAAAGATCTGCATCCTGGGTATTTAAAATATCATAGCCTTGATTTATCATATTTCTAGCATCAGCATATCCCCTATACCATATATTCATAAGGACTCCATCGCTAGTTACAGGAGTTTGTCCTGGGAAAACATCTAAACTTCCCCATAGTCTTGGATTTCTACCATAGTCATCTCTTACTTTTTTAAGATATCTATCTGTAAATGCTCTAAATTCTTCTTTTTTCTCAGGTGCTCCCTTATACTCATCTGTTCCAATATGGAAATCTTGATCTCCAAAGACTGGATTTTCTCCACCTAAATATTCATCAAATAATCCATCTACAAACTCATAAACCTTTGGATTACCTACATCTAAATAAGTTGCATCTCCTCCTGTACCTAATGCTAAAGATTGATCATAACGAGTAAATGCTAATGAGTGAGCAGGAACATCTATTTCTGGAATAATTTCTACTCCATGATCCTCAGACTTTTCTATAAATTCTCTAAATTCTTCTTTAGTATAACTTCCATCTGTTGCCGTTAAACCTGGATATGTGTCAGATTCTAATCTAAAAGCAGCATAAGCAGTTTCCCAATTCTCATTATTAGTCCAAATATAGTTATCACTTAAGTGAACTTGGAAGTTATTTAATTTGTACCAAGACATAGCTTCCATAAACTGCTCTAAATAATTCATTGTAAAGAATTTTCTTCCAACATCAAGCATAAATCCTCTATTTTCATATCTTGGGAAGTCTCTAACTATTCCTTTTTGAATAGTTTCTCCATTTTGCTTTAATATTTGAAGTATTGATCTAGTTGAGTAGAAAGCTCCTGTATTGTGAGTAGCTTCAACTTTCACGTACTCATCTACATACATGTAATATCCTTCTTCTCCAATACTCTTATCTTCACAATTTAAAGTAAAATAAAAATCTCCTTCTACAGGTGAACTTGAGTAAACTATTTCAATTGGTTTACCAACTATCTCCTCATAATCAGATTTAAATTCACTTGCAGTTTTACTTAATTCATTTTTATAAGTAGGATCAATAACTATTCTTGAAGAATCTCTTATAGTAAAGTTTCCATCTTTTCCAACCCATTCTCTTAAACTTGGAACTACTTCTGGCCTAGTATTGCTTCCTAAAGAACCAGAATACTTACCAGGTACAGTTATTTCAATACCAGTAGTTTCTCTTTTTAGACTGCCTTTTTTTATTTCAAAATCCACAACTACCTTTGTATCAACTAAAGGCTCATTTATGGTCATATCATCATTTATTATTTGATTATAGTCTGCTCCAATAAATTTTATCTCAAAACCTTTTGGAACCTCTGGCATTTGAAGTTTAGCATCTCCCTTATTTATAGTAGGAACTTCTAATGAGTTTAAAACTTCATCTAAATCACCAGATGAAGGAATCTCTCCATTATATATCTCTACTTCATATAAGGATACTGCATTCCATACATCTGGATTATTTTCTTCACAGTAAACCCTTACATACCTTGCATTTTCTTTTTCACTTAATTCTATAACCTCAGTGCCACCTTTTCCAGCTTCGTTTCTATGAACTGTTTTCCAATTTTCATTATCATTAGAAGTTTGAATTTCATAGACCTTAGCATTGGCAGCTTCCCAGAATAATCTAACCTTGTCAAAAGTGCTTTCCTTTTCTAGGTCAATAGTTATCCACTGTTTAGCACCATTAGAAAATCCTCCACTTGACCATCTTGAATTTCTTGAAGATGTATCTCCATCTACAACTTTATCTGGAGTAAGTGTATTAGTTTCTGATGCTGATGCCGTAGCACTTTTATTTAAAGCAATATTAACTCCTGTCTCCGTTTCTGGAGGAGTTACATTATCTTGATTTTCGTTATCATACACTTCTACTTCATATATTGATACATTTCTCCATTCATGAGCTGTATCTTCACAGCTAACTCTTAAATAATTAGCAGTTATATCTTCTCCAAGATCTATGGACTCTTGATTTCCCTTACCCTCACTTGTTGCATAAACTTCTTCCCAAGCTTCTCCATCATTAGAAACCTCTAATTTATAATTTCTTGAATATGCACCATCCCAAAGTATATCAACTTGATCAAAAGTAGTTGCTTCTTCAAAATCAATGTATATCCATTGTGGTACACTTCTTGAACTAGCCCATCTGGAATTCCCAGGCTTAGCATTTGAATCACTTGGTTTATCCTTAATACCATCTGTTATTAATTCTGCGCCCCATTTATCATTAACTTCTCTTGAAGAAGCCACAGTCCTTTTGTTTAACGCTAAATTGACTTTATCTGACTTATTTAACTCTGAAGCAAAAACAGATAGCCCATTAGCTGAAACTATGCTTGCTGCTATTCCACAAGCTATTAACCTTTTCATCCTTTCTCTATTCTTTAACAAAATTCCACCCCCAAATTTCCACACTAATTCTAAGTACTATATTTGTTCAGTACATTAAATATATATAAATAATTTCACAAAGATATGTTAATTAAATTTTTATTTTTCATTCTTATTTTCAACTAAAATATTCTTTATAATTTACAAATCTATTATCTAAGTGATAAAATCAATTTAGTGCAATATATTAATCCTATGGAGCGTGATATTATAATGGCTAAACGTACAAAAACGCCAAACTACATAAAAATAGCTATTGATATAGCTAATAGAGTTTTAAATAATGATTTTAAAGAAGGAAGTAAAATTACAGGTCGTACAACCCTAGTTAGCATATATAAAGTTTCACCTGAAACTATAAGACGCTCAGTGGCCTTACTTAAGGATATGAACGTAGTATCTGTTAATGAAAAAAGTGGAATAATCATAAATAGTAAAGAAAATGCCAAGGACTTTTTAAGCAAATTTAAAGCTCAATCTGACTTTACAACCCTAAGCAATGATACTTATAAAATATTAAAAGCTAAGAATGAATTGGACAAGCAACTTGAAAAAAACATAGAAAATATAATTGAATTTGCTACGCAACTTAGGAATGTAGGGACTGTTATACCCTTTGAAAGCATTGTTGAAAGTGAAAGCTTTGCTGTTGGAAAAAGTATTGGGGATCTAGACTTTTGGCAAAATACAAAGGCAACTATAATAGGAGTTAAAAGAAAAGGAGAAATGTTCCTTTCTCCAGGACCTTATTTCAAAATAATGGCTGATGATATAATAATGTATGTTGGTGAAGATGAAGTTTTAAAAAATGTAAAAAACTATATATCAAATAATGAATAATTTTTTCAATAAAAAAAGTATGCTATGACCTTGAGAGGGCATATCATACTTCTTTTTTTATAAATAACTACATTCTTTTTCTTTTAATGATCTCTTATCAAAAGGATTTGTAATTAATGCTTTTAAGAATAATTGTGGATAATTAGATTTTAATTGTTTCATATACTGAATCCATTCAAAGGTTAAATATTTATAAGCAATATTTATATCTTTTGCTAAATGTTGAATTTCATAATCTTCTAATTCATGAGAACATCTACTACTTAGTTCTTCTCTTAGATGTAGTATTGACATAAGCATATCTGAGAACTCTTCATGCTCTATTAACATTGGATTAGTTATTAAGTTTATAACTAAATCCTTTTGAGCATTTAACTTCTTTTCCAAAGCTATTAAATCCACCTTTTTAATATCTATATCATACTCATATCCATCTACTAATTTTTCTAAATTTTTAAATTCATTTTTGTTCCATTCCTTAGTTACTAAGGCTTCTTTAGCAATTATTTCTGTATTATCATCTGCATAAACAAATGTATTTAAAATATCTGTTCCTAATTCACTAAAAAACACTCCTATAAGCATACTTAGCTTATCCCTTAAATGCTCTTTCTCCCTTTTTTCAAGTAATTTATCAATTACTAAAGTAGTAAAGAATACTTCCATAGGTATAAAGGCTATATCTGCAAAAAGAAATATTAGTGTATGATGTAAATCTTGAAATATAAGATAATGCACGTAATGTAAAATTAGTGATAATCCTATTAATCCAATTCCAATCATAAGAAACTCTTTCTTTTGTTTACTCATTATTGTCCTCCTCATTTAGTCTTAAATATTCTCAATTAATAATGTCTAGAGTTTTATACTATCATATTATATCCCTGATTTGAAAGGCTTTTTACACTTTTTTTAAATTCAACTTACAAAAATAACTTGCTACAAAAGCTGTTATTGGCACTGTAAGTATAATTCCTATACTGCCTGCAAGCCCTTGCACAACTTCTATACAAAGCACATCTAAATTTAATATTTGATTTTTACTCATATTAGAAGCATATAACATTATTATTGTATTTAAGGACCCTCCAGCAAAAGCTAATATTAATGTATTAGCCATTGTTCCTATTATATCTTTTCCTATATTCATTCCACTTTTAAATAATCCTCTTTTATTTAAAGTATCATTAATATCATTTATTTCGAAAATTGATGAAGAAATAGACATAGCAACATCCATAACTGCCCCTAAGGATGCTATTAATATAGCTGCAAACATTATTCCATGAATATTTAATGAAGTATTTTCAGCTATATACATCATACTTTCAGCTTCTTCCATACTAATACCTGATAAATTTGCAAGTTTTCCAAAACCTATTGCTATTACCCCTGATATAATTATTCCACTTAAAGTTCCTAAAATAGCAGTAAAAGTTTTTTTATTTATTCCAGAAACTAAAACCAATGTAACAATAATACTTATAAGCGCTGAAAAAATTGCTGCTAATATTGGATTTACCCCTCTTAACATTAGTGGAATCATTAAAAATATTATACAAACACAAGTAAAAAACAATGAAACTAATGATTTTATTCCCTTTATTCCACCTACTCCTATTATGACTATTACAAATAATAGTACTAGCAAAAATATTATGTTACTTCTTTTATAACTATAAACAGCTATATCTTTTATTTCATTCTTCTCATAAAAGAAACCTAGAATTACTTTAGTATCTTCCTCAACTGGCATATTGTATATTCTGCTAATATTATTTACGATTTCATATTCCTTACCCTTTTCTGGTCCCTCTAAAATTTCTATGACTATATTTTGATATCCTAGCTCTATACCCTCTATGTATTTATCTCCTTCTAACATCTCTTTAGTTATTCTCTTTACTTTTCCTTCATAATATTGCACATTTTTATTTAGCCTATCCTTCATAAAGCCATTATCAAATATAAATCCTGAAAACCCTATAATTAAAAAAGATATTAAAACTGTACTTATAATAAAAATAATACTCTTTTTACTATTTTTCATAATATTTCTCCCACTACCCTAACTTATTGATTATTGAGGCTGACCTAAAGAAGGCCAGCCCTAAAAACTTAATAAATTATTTATCTTACTTTTTTTCTTTTAGAAACCATATAAAATCCTAAAGCTAAGTATAAAGCCCCAAAGCCCATAAGAATATTAGCATTCATTCTATTACCAGTGTTAGGTAATTCTTCTGGTTTCTCTGTATTAGGTTCATCTATACCTGGTTTATTTTCTTCACCTGAATCATTTCCTGATCCATTATTTGAATCTCCACCATTATTTGAATCCCCATCATTATTATCAGAATCTCCATCATTAATTTCTTTTAAAACAACTAATGAAAACTCTTTATTGTTACTTTTTATTTCATTTCCTTCAGAATCAAAAAGCTTTATTCCTATACTATATCTACCCTCTGATTCAAAAGAATGTTCAAAAATTAATTTCTTAGATTCATTCACCTCTAAAGAATCTATTTTTTCTTCTTTTAATAAAACTTCATTTTCACCATTGTTAGCAAAGATTTTTAAAGTTACATTTTCTAAAACTTCCTTAGTGCTATTTTCTACTTTAGCTAATAAGCTTATTTTTTCATTTTCTTTTATTTCATTTTTATCACTTGTAATTTCAGTGTTTATAGCTCCAAGATTTTCTTCTTCCTGAAGAACAATTTCTCCAGTATTTCTTACTCTTAATCTATTGCCCTCTGGGTCTTCTGAGCTAAGTCCTATTGCTGAAACAGTATCACCAACTTTTATTCTTGGATCCCATTTACCTTTCATATTTTCATTTATTCCATCCCATATATATCCTTCAACATATATTCTTGAAACTCCTGAACCATCATCTAAGTAAAGATTGCTATCATCCATGTTAACAACTTTGCCTGTTACCTTTGTTAACCATCCTTCATTCTCATGAAGCATACTATCTCCAGTGCTCATTTCTTTAGGACTCACTTCATTTATATTTTCATCAATTATCTCTAAATCTGCACTTTCATCACTTATTTGTATTTCAAATTCACCTTGGTATGCCTCTACTCTTCCCTTAACTCTTACTTTTTGTCCAACTTTTACAGGAGTATTAGAAACACCAAAAACATTTATTCCACCAGTTTCATCTTGAATGTATATAACTTCAAAGAAAGCATTCTTAGGTTCTACAGCCTCTGATTGAGCTGTTACTATTCCCTCTAAAACATACTCTTCTCCTAATCTATCTGGTTCTCCATTATTATTTTTATCTTCTCTAAATTCTTTAATAGTAAGCTTTTCTAATTCTTTTTCAGGCAACATCCAATTTATTATATTTTTTGTTACCTTACTATTACTTTTACTTTCAGCATTAGTTCCATCTATTTCAAAGTTTGAGAAGAAAGTACTTCCAGCTACGGCTACCTTTCCTCCATTAGATAATTCTTCTACTGCTAAAACATTAACTTGTCCTTTTTCTACTGGAACATTATCCTCTTGTTTATCTGAATCATCTGTTCCTGTAGTTTCATGACCACTTACTAAGAAATCGACATTTTCTCCCTTAGCCCCATCCTTTAATACTATTGATGATCCACTATAGAAACTAAATTTATCCTCTTCACCTAGTCCTTCAACAAGATTAAAGTTAGGAGAAGAATACTTATTTAACATAAGTCTAAATTGTTGTCCCTCATTAACTTCATAATCTGCAACTTGGTCATCATTTACTCTTAATTCTGAATTTATTTTCTCTAAAATAGGATTTAATTGAGCACCATTACTATACTCTCCAACTCCATCTTTATAATCTGCCCTTGATGTAATGATTATATTTCCACCATTAGCCATGTATTTTCCTATTGCGTCAATTTCTGAAGTCGTAAAATTACTTTTGTAAACTTCATACTTAGGCTCATCAGTTCCTTGAGGGTCAGTTATAACTAATAGGTCAACATTTTCTAAAGATTTTTCTGTTATTTCTTCTTTGTTTATTATAGGAATACAATCATTTTCTGTTAATAACTTTTCAAAAGCATCTATTTTTCCTGCATAGTTTCCTGTTACATATTGATTAGCATGAGCTCCATCTATCATTACCTTATAAACATCACCTTCATTTACAACTTCTATCTTAGAACTCTTAGTAAATGTCTTGTCTGTTCCATTTATTGAAATTGTAGCTCTTGCATAAATAGTAAATTCTCCTGCTCTTTCAGGCTTCCATGTTATAGAACTTTCCTTTAAGCTATTTTCTTCTAAGCTTTCTATAATTTCTTCTCCAATTTTCTTCTCATCTGAAATTTCTCCATTGAAGAATTCAACCTTTATATTGTTTAATCTTTCAGAACTATTATTATAAACTTCTATTGAGAATTTAGCCTCGTCACCAACTAAAAGCATATCTTTATCAGTTTTTAATTCATTTAATCCTACATTTACATTTTCCCCAATCCATACTGGAGCTGTCACTGCAATATCTTGATCTCCTTGTACTACTTTCACATAATAGTAGCTATATTCAGGTTTAAGTTTGAAATCCCAAGAAACTTTATTGCTATTAAATTCCTTTGAAATAACCTCTACTCCCCCATTAGCTATTATTGAAACTTTCTTTATAGTATCCTCTTTATCCTCATCATTTATTTCTATATTAAAATCTAAATCCTCTACTTCACCTAAATTGCTTCCCATTATTTGATTATTAACAGTATAATCAATAGTCATATTCTTATCCTCTGAAGAATACACTTGCTTTTTGTTCATAGCTTTATATAAAGCATCCCTTGAATTTTCTTCTGATAATATTATTGTTCTAGCATCATTTGCTGTAAGCCATTTTCCCTTATGATTATCTTGGTTATTAGTGGGAGCAACATGCCATCCCTTATCTAAGGCTCTTGTATAATATTCATAGCTTGGGAAATATCCACTACCTCTTACAGGTCCCTCTCCATTTCCAACCTCTATTAAATTAACTACCTTATCTGCTCCTTCGCTATAAAAACCAAAGTCTGCAAAATCACCAAAAGTCTTTCCTGGATGATTTAATTGAGAAACTGACTCTGGCAATTGAGAAATAGTATTATAATAATTTTTTAAATTCATATCACTATTTTTTCTTGTTTCAAATCCTGGAGTATTAAATGTATTTATATGTCCCCATCCTCCAGTAGATCCTGACCAAGTCATTTCATAACCATACATAGCAACAAAGTTACCATCATCATTATATTTATTAGATATATTTTGAGCATTACTCCAAGCTTTACTCATTGATCCATCATTTATATTAGCTTCAGTGTCATTATCAAACCAATTTGAGTGATCTGTTACAGCAAAATAATCAGCCTTTCCTTCATCTCTTGCCCATTTATAAGCATCCTCTAAGCTTCCAGTTCCATCTGAAATATTAGTATGTGAATGTAGTTGTCCATAATAATGATTTATCTTTCCTACTCTAAACTTCCATTCTTTCACCCTATTATTTCCTAAAGAATCACTTACACTAACTTCTACTCTATGTTCTCCATCCTCTAAGTCTTCTTTAATCTCATATGAAAAACCAGTTTCTGTTATTTCAGCTACTTTAGTTATGTCTTCATTATCTAATTTAATTTTTACACTTTCTACATTTACTCCAGAATTATCTATAAATTCTCCACTTATAATAGGTCTTCTGTTTTCTCCTACACTTGAGTTTTCCTTAGGTAAAACATTCTTAACCTCTGGTCCACTTAAGTCTTCATCTACTACCTCAAAAGCATATACTCCACTTTCTGGTACTCTTGAAATATTTTTACCATCACTAGCTTCAATATAATATTCCATTCCAGAAGCTTTTAAATCTTCCTTAGGTATTAAAGTTTTAAATATTCCATCGTCCTCTTTTAATGCTACTTTTTTAAATTCAGTATCCTCTTTTCCCTTAAAGCTAATAGATACCTCTTCTAATTTATTGTTATCACTTACTTTAGCTTCAATGTTTAAATCTTCATTTATATTAGCCTTTTCAATTTTTTTATGAGTTATTACAGGACTTTCATTATCTTCAACTATTTTTGTAAACTCTGCTGAAGAACCATAAAGTTGAACTTTATCATTGAATCTTCCAACAACGCCTTTTACATCTACTAAATCTCCTGTTTTAACCTCTAAACCTGAAGGTATAAAGTAAATATCTAAAACATCCTCTCCTTGTGTTAATGTTTTAGCTTCTAAATCAACCAATGCATTTTTTAACTCAATATAGTGAGAATCAAAATTTGACTCTTTTAATTCCTTAATAGTAACTAACTTAGGATCAGGCATTCCTAAATCCCCTAAAACTTTTATATCAGTAGATTGTACTTGAAGTAATCCATTAAAATTATCTAATGTACCACTTATTTCAATCTTATTACCCTTAGTTATTGCTCCAAAATCCACACCTGATTTGAAGTTTGAAACTGCAATAGCTCCTGTTTCATCCTGTATATGAAGAGTTTTATTTCTATCATTAAAAGTTACAATACCTCTTGTAGTAACTTCCTCTCCTAAATTTTTATTTCTTGCTTCCTTTACCTTAAGAACTTTTTCTGAAGGATTTTCTCCTTCACTCCATGAAATATCATGCTTTCCTAAATCATCATATAAATTTCCTGTATCTACATCCCATTGAACAGAAATATCAAAAGGTATTTTATCTATATTATTTTCACCATTTTTTATTTCAGCTTTTCTTCTAGCACTTATGAATTTACTATCATAAAACTTTTTATCTTTTTCTGTCTTAGCTCCAAATGAGTCTATTATCTCATATCCACTTCCAGTATTTTTTCTAAGTAATATAACATCATCACCATTAAATCCTACTGTTTGGCTTCCTACCCCTAATTTATTTTCTAAATCATTTATAACCGCAGTAAACTTCTCATCTTTTCCTTGGTTATTATAAATTACATAAGTCTCTCCACTTTCTATAATCTTATCTTCTAAACTTTGAGAAACTGGACTTCCCTCATATTTTCCATTTGAATATACAGCTAAATCATAATTAGAAAGATTTATTCCTTCCCCTGTTCCATTAAAGATTTCAATAGCTTTTGAATTAGATGGTCCATGTAAATATTCTGATATTATTAAGTCTCCCTCTTGTGTCTTAATTTCCTTAGCAAAAGTAGGATAAGATGTAAATAAACTTCCTATCATGCTTAAGGATAAGGCTTTAGTTATTAAAATCTTATAATCCTTTTTCATATGAATCCCCCTTGAAACAAATTTTTAAATGCTAATTTTCCCTCCCCTCTTTTCAACATATATAGAGTAATAAATACATTTTTTAATCTATTCCCCTATTTTTTTCATAGCATTCATTATATGTTTATTCATAAGAAAAACTCTTTATTCTAACTTTACATAACCTTAATGCAAATTTAACAATAAAAAAAAACCAATTCATAGTCTATTTAAAACTATAAATTGGTTCATATCATGATCACATTATTGATTTTTCAAGACATAAGAAAGGTTCTACTATATCTCTCATAGACATCATTTCTCCTACATGTACATATCCTAAGTTTTTATATAAATTAACTGCGTTTTCATTTTTATGATAAGCACTAATTCTTATGGAATTGCACTTTTTTTCCTTTGCCATTTCTTCTACAAAATCTATCATTTTTCTTCCATAGCCTTTTCCTCTGTGAGATGGTGAAACAGCTATTCTATGAAATGATAAAAATGGTCCATCAATTTGCCATGCAATATCATTATAAACATCATAAGCATAATCATTAATAGTAGCAACAGCTACTATTTCTCCAGAAGCTTCTATTCCATAAAGATGTTTATTAGAGATATCCTTAAAAATTATTTCAGTATTGGGATAACTTTCGTTCCAATTATAAAGTCCTCTTAAATTCATTTCTTTTACAACATTATCATAAATACTTTTAACCTTGTTTAATTCATGTTCTTCTATTAATCTTATTTTCATTCCTCTTTTTACCTCTTCTAATAAATTAATTTAAAATAATGTTTTATTAAAAAATCAAATCAAAATTTTACCCCATGTTCATATCTCCTTTAAATATTAATAATAAAATAACTTTAATTAGATAAAGTTTCCTTTGTAAACTATCTGCTTTAAATATGGTTCATTACTTATCGTGGAATAATTTTATTTTATTCAAAAGAAAAAGTCAAAGAATTTTCTGTTAACATTTTTTTGTTTAAAAATTATTAATATTTATCTTTTATTTGCTTTTTTGATATACTCTATTTGAGGAGAGGAAGTGGAATTTATGTTAAAAAAAATTAATTTTCATACCCATACTAAAAGATGCAAACATGCTAAAGGAGAAGACAAAGATTATATTGATGCAGCTATACAAAATAATTTAGATATTTTAGGATTTAGTGATCATGGACCTTATCCAGATAATAGATTTGGTCTTAGAATGAACTTTAATGAACTTGAGGAATATAAGTCTACTTTAGAAAAGCTTAAAATAAAATTTAAAGATTTTATTCATATTAAAATTGGTTTAGAAATAGAATATTTACCTTCAGATGATTTTTATTATAATTATCTTAAAAATGAGTTGAAATTTGATTACTTAGCTCTAGGTCAGCATTTATTTTTAACTAAAAATGGTGAATTAAAAAATACATATTCCTTAGAAAGTACTAAAGACTATATAGAATACGCTGAAAGTATTTGTCTTGGCATAAAAAGTGGATACTTTGACTTTGTAGCTCACCCTGATTTAATCTTTATAAATGATTTTCCTTGGGATGAAAATTGTGATAAAGCCTGTAATTTAATTATTGATACAGCAAAAAAATATGATTTCATATTAGAATTTAATGCAAACGGTATTAGAAGAGGAAAGAAAAAATATTCTGATGGAGAAAGATTCCCTTATCCCTATGAAAAGTTTTGGAATAAGGTTTCTTTAGCAAAGGTTAAAACCATAATTAACTCTGATTGTCACACTCCTTATGATCTTTGGGATAATACTATGGATTATTCCTATACCCTTGCTAACAATCTTAATTTAAATATTATTGATAATATTTAAAAATTAAATCCTTGCATTTTAATATTTTTAGGTATATAATCAATATAAATTTGTTTTTAGGAGAATTTTTTATGATAAATAGTACAAACTTAATAAAAGCAAAACTTAATAATTCTTATTATTGCTATTATAGATAGTTTGTATTTATGATTGAATATATGCAGTCATAGATACAAACTCCAAAGGAATTTTGGATTGTATCTATGATGGCTTAATTTTCGTTATAAAGATAGGTCACATAGGTAATACTATATGGCCTTAATAAAGAGTTTTAATACCCTAGGTCGTATAGTTTAACTATATGACCTATTTTTTTATATTTATATAAAAATCTAGGAGGTATTTTAAATGAAAGAACGAGAAAATTTTACTGGAAAGTTTGGATTTGTAATATCCTGTGTTGGCGCTGCTTTAGGACTTGGTAACATATGGTTATTTTCCTACAGACTTGGTCAATATGGAGGTGCTGCATTCTTAATACCATACTTTTTATTTGTTTTTATACTTGGAACTACAGGTCTTATAACTGAATTTTCCTTTGGTAGAAAGTTTAAAGCAGGTTCATATACTGGTATAGTTGAATCTTTTAAAAGCAAATCATTAAAGGGAGGAAAATTCTTTGGTATGCTCCCTCCTATAGGATTAACAGGAGTTTTTATATTCTACTCTATAGTAATAGGTTGGATTCTTAAATATTTTTTCTTAAGTTTAACTGGATCTATTAATACTATTGATACTACTACTTACTTTAGTAATTTTGCTGGTACACCTAATACAATCTTTTGGTTTGCCCTAGCAATAATATTAACTTTAATAATAGTTTGTTTAGGAATAGGCCGTGGTATAGAAAAATTAAATAAAATAATAATGCCACTCCTTCTTTTAATTTTTATAATTTTAATCATAAGATCTCTAACTTTACCTGGTTCTTTTGAAGGAGTCAAATATCTATTGGTTCCAAGATGGGAAAACTTATTTAAAATAGATACTTGGGTAATGGCTCTTGGTCAAGCCTTTTTCACAGTTTCCCTAAATGGATGCGGCATGGTTGTTTATGGTAGTTATATAAATGATAAATTTGATATTCCATCATCTGCAATACAAACTGCCATATTTGATACTTTGGCTGCTCTTTTAGCATCTCTTATGATTATGCCAGCAGTTTTTGCTTACGGATTAAATCCTTCATCAGGGCCATCTTTATTATTTATAACTTTACCAAAAATATTTCAAGGTATGAATTTTGGTGCCTTACTAAGTACATTATTTTTTCTTAGTGTAATATTTGCTGCTATTTCATCCTCTGTAAATATGTTAGAGGGTCCTGTTGAAGCATTCATGGCTCACTTTAAGTCAAATAGAATAAAAACTTCAATTGCAATATCAGTCCTTTGTTTTTTATGTGGAATACCTTTATCATTAAATATGGGAATCTTTGATAACTTCTCAAATCTTATTACAATAATAATTTCTCCACTTTGTGCTTTACTGGTAGCTGTTGTATTCTACTATATTATTGGTGGCGAAAATGTATTAATAGAAGTAAATAAGGGAGCTCATAAAAAACTTGGAAAATGGTTTATTCCTTTAGGGAAATACATTTTTATCTTAGTTACTATACTAGTAATAATTCTTGGAATAATATATGGTGGTATAGGTTAAATTTAAATATCAAAATTTAAATAAAAATTTTTATTTAATAATTAATATCACTTGACCTAATTGCAATTTGCATATAAAATAAACTTAGAATTATTTCATGTGCTAGGGGTGCCTTTAGGCTGAGAGATGATTATTTATCATTAACCCTCAACACCTGATCTGGTTAATTCCAGCGTAGGGAAGCGTTTAGGGCTGTATTTAAACCGGATCTATATTTAGATTCGGTTTTTTTATTTACATTCTTTAGACTCTCTAAGCACACTTAAAGTTTAAGGAGGGGGTAAAAACTATGATGTCATTTTCACAAATAATAAATGATTTTATTCAAAGTTTTTCATCAATTAATTTAGGAGGAAATTTTAAGGAGATTGTAACTAATCCACTAACAATTCTTACTTTAATAGGAGTCCTAATAATATTAGTTTTACTTATAAAGGCTAAAGACATCAAATTTGATGCAAAAATGCTTACAACAATAGGAATTGCTTTAGCACTTACTGCTGTATTAAACATGCTAAAGATATATAAATTTCCTCAAGGTGGAGGAATAACTTTAGGTAGTATGATTCCTATAATACTTATTGCTTATGCTTATGGTCCATTAGTTGGAATGCTTACTGGATTTTTATTCGGTATAATTTCTTTATTTATAGATCCATACATACTTCATCCTGTTCAAGTATTATTTGATTATCCTATACCATATATGGCATTAGGAGTAGCAGGATTCTTTAAAAACCATAGAATTTCAGGAGCTATAGTAGCAATATTTTTAAAATTTTTAGCTCACTTTATTTCAGGAGTTGTTTTCTTTGGAGCCTTTGCTCCTGAAGGAATGTCTCCAATTCTATATTCATTTTTAGTAAATGGTTCTTTAATAGGAGCTGATGGTTTAATATGTGTAGTTCTTTTAGGTATTTTACCTGTTAATAGACTTATTAAAGCCATAAATTCTAAAAGCGTAACAAGCAAATACGCATCTTAAAATAAAGTAAGGTCTAGATTTCATTAAAATCTAGACCTTTTTATTTTTTAATTAAAGAATTATACTATAGTTAAGAGATAAAAAGTTACATAAACTTAGGAGGTACTTATGAATATTAATCATGGTGCTAATTTATTTGATTTATCAAATGAATTAGGTCTAAATAAAACAGATATTAAAGATTTTAGTTCAAATATAAATCCATTTGGAGCATCTAAAAAAGCTAAAGATGCACTTTTAAATAATATTGATATGGTTTCTATATACCCAGATCCTAAATATACAGATTTAAAGGAGTCAATCTCTCAATATTGTCATTGCAAAAAAGAAAATATTATAGTTGGTAGTGGAGCTACGGAACTAATATCCTCTTTTATAAGTGTTATTAACCCTAAAAAAGCTTTATTACTTTCTCCATCTTATTCAGAATATGAAAGTGAACTTGAAAAGATAAATTGTGAAATAACTAAGTTTTTTTCAAAGGAAGAAGATAATTTTAAAATAGATGTTAATAAATTAATAGATAGCATAAAATCTTCAAAGTTTGATTTAGTTATAATTTGTAATCCTAATAATCCTACTGGATTTGCTTTTTCAAAGGATGAAATTTCTCTATTATTAAAAAATACTTCATCAATATTCATGGTTGATGAAACTTATGTTGAGTTTACAGAGCCTGAAATTTACTCCTCTACTCCACTGGTTGATATATTTGATAATCTATTTGTAATTAGAGGAACTTCTAAATTTTTCTCAACTCCAGGTATAAGATTAGGTTATGGACTTATTTCTAATAAAGAAATTAAAAAGTCAATGGTTGAAAAACTTGATTTGTGGAACATAAATATCTTTGCTACAACAATGGGAGAAATTATGTTTAAGGATAAAGAGTATATTCTATCAAATACCTCTAAATTAAAAGAAGAAAGAGATTATCTATTTAGAGAATTAAGTTCAATAAAGGACTTAAAGGTATATGAAAGTTACAGTAACTTTATACTTTGTAAAATTACATCTAAAAAGTTCACTGCTACTGAACTTTATAATAAACTTTTAGAAAAAGGATTAATAATAAGAAACTGCTCTTCTTTTGAAGGTTTAAATGAATATTTCTTTAGGGTTTGTGTCTTAAAACCTGAAGATAATAAACTTCTTATAGAAAATCTTAAAAATTTATTTTTATAATTTAATATAAATAAGAGGTTGCATATACATAATTTTTATTATTAATTATATATGCAACCTCTTAATTTTTGAAATTATATCTTATTTAATATTATTAGTACTTTTTAAAATTTACCTGTTTTATTTAATTAATCTTTTAATTTAAACGATCATAAACATAGCTGCTATTATTATGTAAACAGCTAAAAGTTGTACTCCTTCAAGCCAATTTGATTCTCCATCATTAACAATTCTATTAGCTATAAGTACAGAAACTATTAAAGCTACTAATTCAAAGGCATTAAATATTATGCTCATAGGCTTAAATATAAGACTTAAAAATATTAATACTGGAGCCACAAATAAAATAACTTGCAAACTTGATCCTATAGCTATTTCTACTGAAACATCCATTTTATTTTTCATTGCCATTATTATTGCTGTGCTGTGCTCTGCAGCATTACCTATTATAGGAATTAATATTATACCTACAAAAAGCTTACTTAACCCAAGAGTCTCTGTCATTGGTTCTACTGCCCCAACTAAGAACTCACTTTCTATGGCAATTATTACTGTAGCTACAACAAGCACTGTTATGGCCTTTTTCAATGACCATTTAGCTTCTCCATCTTCCTCATCTTGTTCCACTGCATATATATCCTTATGAGTGAAAAATGAGAATATTAAACTTAATATGTATATAGCAAACATTACTACAGCAACTATTACACTTAAACTTTCATATTTTGTGTTTAAAAATTCTGGTTTTATTGTATGCATAAATATAGCAGGAATTGTTAATCCAATAACAGCAAATAATAACATACTTGAACTAGTTTCCATTACTTTTTTATTGAAACTTTGTGTTTTATATTTTAATCCTCCTGCTAGCATACTAGCACCTAGTACTAATAATATGTTTCCTATTACAGAACCTGCAATAGAAGCTTTAACCACATCAAACAAACCATCTTTTAATGCAAAAAATGAAATTATAAGTTCTGTAGCATTCCCAAAGGTAGCATTTAAAAAACCACCTAATTTTGGCCCAGTATAAAATGATATTTCCTCTGTTGCCTCTCCCATAAGACCTGCTAAAGGAACTATTGCCAAAGCAGATAATACAAACATAAGAGTTGGAGAAAAATGCATAAATTCACCTATAATACTTATAGGAATAAATATTAAAAGCCATTTTAGTATTTTCATCTTTAGTCCTCCATATATAAAATAATTTTACTAAAGATAATTATATCACTTTTGTTAACTATTTTAACAAATTATTCTTAATTTACCTATTTAAAATATTAACATTAATCTATATTTTAAACTAATTTTTATTTTATCAATATATAAAAAACTAAATATATCTTAGCTATATTTATAAAAAGATAATAGTTATCTTTTTATAAAACTTGAATTATATATTTAGTATGATCAAAATCAACTTTTATTATAGAGCTTTTTTCTAAAGTTATTCTTAAAAGCAAAAAAAACGCTATTTTAAGCGTTCTTTTAATTAATTACATATCTACATTATGAAATAATTTTTGGCAATATTTTTTCTACTATTTTAAAATATCATAATTTTGCGACAATTTCAACAATTTTATTCAATTAATTATTTTATTCAAAATTCTAGAAAATTATTACAATTTTAATATTCTCTCTTCAACTATTCCATCTGCATTTTGAAAATTAAAACCTAATATTCTTCCTAAGGTTGGTCCATGATTTATAAGCTTACCTTCCTCTAAAACAACACCTGATTTTATTCCTCTTCCAAAAGCTAAAAAGAATGTTCCATAATCATTTTTTCTAGGGGAATATCCATGAACTGCTTTATAAGTATGTTTTTTTCTTATATCTTTAGTTTCCTCAATAACTTTTCCTTCATATTCATTTGAAAAATAATATCCTCTAGTAGCTTCTACCATAAAATCACATTGATCATTAGCTCCAGCTTTTATGGCCTCTTCCTTATTTAATATGTATTCTAAAGCGCCTTCTTCCTTAAGCTTTTCCAAGCTCTCTAAACATTTCTTCTCATCTTCTTTATTTTTATTATCTAAATAAATATAACATGAGCCTCCACATTCCCTAGCTATTGCTTTAAAGCTTTTAAGCTTTCCATCCTTTAATTCTATTAATCCTTCTTCCCTAAAGATACTATTAAGCCTTATTACCTTATGAGTATCTATTGCACTATGATCTCCTAGTAAAATCAATGTTGTGTTTTCATATATCCCTGCCTCTTTTAAACACTGTATTATCTCTCCTACTCTAATATCGTGTCTTTTTAAAGCTTCTAAGGCTTCTAAACTTTCATATCCATAATCATGTCTATGAGAATCTACATCTATTAGATGAACCATAGTTAAATTAGGCTTGTATTTTTTTATTGTCTCCTTAGCACATGCTGTAACAAAGTTATCTAAATAAGGCTCCTTTGTACCTTTTCTAAGAGACCCAAACTTTTTATTCATACTAAATTGATAAACTTTACTTCCAGCTAAAGCAGACATGATTATTTGATTATGCCAAGGTTTTGTCTCAAATATTTCTGGCATATTATAATCTATTTTCATTTTTCCCGTAACTGGCCAAACCACTGAAGCTGTTTTAAGACCATTTTTCTTAGCTAGTCCCAAAAGAGTTTCTCCCTTTATTTTATTTCCGTACCAGTTCCAATTTGGATTTTCATCCTTAAAATTTAATACTATATTATTTGTTATTCCATGATTAGCTGGATATTTTCCAGTAATAATGGATACATGAGCTGGATATGTCAAAGAAGGATATATTGTTTCTACATTCTTTATAAGAGCTCCTTCTTTCATTAGCTTAGATATATTAGGTAATTCCTTCATTATTTCAATATCTTTTGAAGATACTGCATCTAAAGAAATTACCACCATGTATTTATTATTCATTCTAATTATCATCTCCTGTTCCTATTAAATTATTTTAATTCTTTTATCCTCTATGTCAATGATAATTTTTATATTTTTAATAACTCTTTAAGTTCTTTATAAAGAGACATATCTATATCACCTTGTAATTTGCTTAAAATCTTTTTGCCCTCATCAATCCTTCCATTTCTCACCTTTTCTAAAAAAGTACTTACCCTCCATGATACTTTCATTTTCTTACTTAAAAACATTAATAAGCTTAATAAAAAAGTAGGCAATAAAACTCTAGGCTCTATTAATGCAATTACAACTACAATCCAAGCTATATTTGAAGCTATTTTATAAGGTTTGCAAATTTTACCTACGTCATCACTATATTTTAAATCATAAACTCTATTTTTTCTCTCAAAAACTTTACTTCCCATATATTCTCCCCCTATTAATAACTTAACAATTCAATTATAATCCTATCATACATATTTTTCCATATAATTAAATAAAAAAAGGCTTATACCAAAATAATTTTTTATAAAACTTACAAACACTATAAAGAGAACATCTAGATGAGCTTTAGAATTTAAATTATTACGGAAAAGGTATTACGTTAAAAAGCTGAGATTGTTCGAAGCGTAGCAAGTTTCGAAGCTTTAGTAATATCTTTGAAGTAATAATTATAAATTCTTAGTGAAATCTAGTAGTTCTCGGAATATGTTTGTAAGTTTTATTCTTATATTTTGATACAGCCAAATCTATTTTTTATTATCCTATTATTTCTCTTGCCATTTCCTCTAATTTTGCTTCTCCATCCTTTTCTGAGAAGTTATAGAAACAATTAGCTACTTGTATTTTTTTAGCTCTTGATATATTTAAATCTGTACTTATTTTTTCTAAGTAATCAATTTCTTCTATATCACAATCCTCATCAACAAGTCCTATTCTAACAAGTTCAAAATAAACAATATTTTTAACCTTTTCTGATGAATTTTTTATAATTTCTACTGATTCTTCATATGAAAGATTTCCCAATTCCTCTTCTTCTAAACCTAATTCCTTCATATATGTACGAATTAAATCTTCTTCTTCTTTTTTGATATTCTCATCAGCTAAAGCAAATTCAGTTACTAAATTTATAAATGCTAATCCTTGTTCTTTATTTAACTCTTTTAAAAACATTGCTTATCCCTCCGTATAAATAATTTTTAGCTTATTATTAATAATACTATAAAAAATTTAGTATAACAAAGTCTTTAAAGTTAATTTTTAATTAAGAAATGACTACAATTCTCTATTTACCTTATTATATTCTAAAAATCTACAATATTAAAGAAAAAGCTGTCATTACGTAGAAGTAATAACAGCTACTATATACTTTTATATATTAGAAACTTTTTCTTTCTTCTCAAGGTATCCTTTTAACTGTTGTAGCCCTAAAATTAAAGCTCCTCCTATAATAAAGAATAGGAAATTAAAACTACTTAAATTCATAGCAGCCTTTGGAATCTCTAATGTAGTAGGCCCCATAAAAACTGCATATATAGATCCAATCATTAATCCTATTATAAAATAAATCATTTGAGATCTATAATTTGAAAGCAAGAATTTTATTAATCTTATTGTAGTTATTATTCCTACAATTACTCCTAAACCAAAAACTATAAGCATAGGTAAATAACTAAAATTAAATGTTAAAACTTCTTTAACCCCATTTACCACTGGTGCATAAAGACCAAATATTAAAAGTAATGTTGATCCTGATATTCCTGGTAAAACCATTGCTGATATAGCAATCATTCCAGCAAAGAAAACATATAGTGCAAGTGGTAATGAAAACTCATTTAATACTAAACTTGTTCCTTTTGCACTTCCTGTAGCTGGATTAAAATATGTTATTGCAGCAACAATAGCCATTCCTAAAATAGCATATATTATGTATCCATAGTTTTTCTTTAATGATTCTTTGTCTTCACTAATTATTATTGGTATAGAAAATATTATAAATCCAGTAAATAAAGAACTGATTTTATATATTTCTTTATCAAATATTGATGCTATAAATAATATTGATAAAATCATACCAGTTATCCAACCTATTCCTAGTTTTAATAGGAATATTATAGCATCTTTTTTGCTTACATCAGTTTTTTTTGCAGATGTTAAAGCATTTAGCGAGCTTATGAACTTATTATAAAATCCCATTATAAAAGCTATAGTACCACCAGAAACCCCTGGAACACTATCTGCTAAAGCCATTAAAAACCCTCTTATAAAGTTAATCACATACATAGCCTATCTCCTTTAAAATCTTATATTTAATATATTATTATTTTGCTATATCCAATTCATCATATAATTCCTCTAATGTAATATTATTATCATAACAATATTTACTTACTTCTAAATCTCCAATATATCTATAATGCCAAGGTTCATAACTATACCCTGTTATATCTTCCTTTCCTTTTAAATATCTTAGAACAAAACCGTATTTATAAGAGTTTTCTAAAAGCCACTGTCCTTCTTTTGTATCCTCAAAAGATTCTTCTAATTGAAATCCTATAGACCTAGTAGTAAAGTCTACAGCTAATCCTAATTGGTGCTCACTTGTTCCTGGTAAAGCTACAAGATTGCTTGAATCACTCTTCTCTTTTTCTAAAGCCCTACCATATAAATATTCCTGTTCCTCATAGGATCTATAGGCACAAGATAGATATAAATCTAACCCGTCTTTTTTTGCATCACTAAAAAGCTTTTCTAAATCTTTTTTTAATACATTGCTAACTCTGTTTCTAGGTTCATTTTCTAATCCTACAAAATTAACATTTGGAATAATTAAGTCCTTTGGCTTATAACTTTTATCTATTGAGTTTTCCTTATTTACAACTTTAAACAATCCATCCTTATCATTTAAAATTATTTCTTTAATACGAAGCTGCTCTTCACTAAGCTCTTCTTTATTTAATTCTTTAATTTCATTATCTATCTCTTTATTAGAACTTATGTTACTCACCTCTAAAGCTTTCAATTTGTAAGACTCATAGCTTCTTCCTATAAAAAAACTAGTTATTGCTAATGTAATAATAACTCCTGTTAATATGTAACTTTTAAGTTTCACTTAAACATACCTCCAATTATTTATTAAACAGACTAATCTTTTAAATTATTACCAAATTAATATTATATAAACGTAATATTTCAAAAAGTTAAACTGTAAAATAATAATTGAAGTTTTCTATTGGGAATTAATACAAAGTTTATTATATTATAAACTTTATTACATATTCAATATTATAAATTAAAATCATATATTTTGATTAAAAATTAGTAAAGTTTAAACTTATTTAAAAAAGTACTAAAAGATTTTAACTTTTAGTACTTTTGATTTATTTCGCCGCTTTTAATCTACTTCTTCTGTGTCTATCTGTTTTAAAGGTAAGATTAACTGTAAATATTATTATAACTCCTGCATAACAAATTAAGTATAATCCTACTGAAATACTATTAATTAGTATTAGATAAATAGCTGTAATTATAATACCTAAATTTCCAATCCATTTAAATGTATTTCCTAATATACAGCTTACATACTCCAAATCATCCTTTTCCTTATCAAAACCAGATAAAAGATGAGCCAGATTTTTATCCTTTACTTTTTTTCCTATAAATATGTTAAAAATACTTAGTAATAATAATAAAATAGCAATAACCATATATCCTCCTAAGGTCCTTTTATTATATTATACCATAATTTTACATATATATTTCTCAGTTTTCACTTAACTTTATTAAAGATTTTTTAAATTTTACTCTATAAAACTTCTAATTTGTATTAAGGTTTTTTCATGCAAATAATTCTCTACTAAAAATGTATATTTTAATTATTAATAAAAAAAACACCTGATAATTCTCAGGTGTTTGGTGCCGAAAACGGGACTCGAACCCGTACGAGTATTAGCCCGGCGGATTTTGAGTCCGCTGCGTCTGCCAATTCCGCCACTTCGGCTTGAACATTTTTATTATATATTAATTGTTCATTTCTGTCAATACATATTCTTCCATATACAATCTTGTAAATTTTCATAATAAAAATGCTTTTAAATTCATTAAGTTTATTATATTTTTATTTTAATATTCATAGCATAGAAATATTTGTAATATAAATTATAATATGATCATGTTAATTTAGGAGAATAATAATGAATGATCTTTTAAATCTATTTATATACATAGATGAATACTTAATAAAAAGTCTATCTTCTGTATATCTGAATGGATACATAGATATACGCACTTCTAAAAGAATTTGTGACAACACCTTAGCTGGAAGAATTCACTTAGATGAAAATAATAAAACCTTCTGTAGTGATGGAAAAAGTCGAATATATAATAAGGGATTTAAAACTAATAATAGATCAAATGACTTTAATGAAACCAATTGTTATGGAAATGATAGAAGCATAGAAAATAGACTATTCGGAAGAACTGAAGAAGAAATAAAAAGAATTTACACTTCTTTTGAAATACACAATACTATGCTTAAAAGAATGACTACATCAAAAGTTGTTAAGGATCTTGAAAATTCACCATTAGTTGATTCTCATATTTCTGAAGGAGATTTTATAAGAACAAAGGGATGCATAACTGAAACTTCACTCTCTTCTTACTTAGATTCAATAATAAGTTTAATAGAATGTTTTCCCTTAGAAATATTAGACTCCCTTTTAAAAGATAAAAACTTAGGTAAATTAAACTTTTCTATAATATTAAATTTACTAAAAACAATTAAAGATAAACTTTCTTTAAATTCAACTGAAGATATAATCATGAATTGTCCTAACTATACTGCAATACTTAATACTAATTCAAAATATTTTTTAAATGGAGATTGTTATGTCTTTGATAAATGCAATTGTAATTGCAATGTTTTAGGAAAAGTTATTAAAGTCTGTACAAATAATAATGATTGTATAAATTTATTAAGAAAGCTTACACAGGAAAATTATTATATTGATTTATTAAAATCAATTGAACCTTATTTAGATTTATTAAAAAATCTCAATATACCAATTCCTAAATGTCCAGAACCTAAAGTTAAATCACCAGCCGTACTAATAGCACCAATAAGTATGTATTTTTAAAGCCTTCTAAAATTAATTAGAAGGCTTTAAAACTTTTATTATTTAGCTATTATTTCAATTCCATCCTCTGTCACTAATATTGTATGCTCCCATTGAGCTGAAAGTGATCCATCCATGGTTAAGGCAGTCCAATCATTCTCTGCATCTACAAAGACATCATATTTCCCTTCATTTATCATAGGTTCTATTGTAAAGATCATACCTGGTACTAATACCATACCCTCTCCAGCATCTCCATAGTGATATACAAATGGATCCTCATGGAATTTTAATCCTACTCCATGACCTCCAAAATCTCTTACAACTGAATATCCATTCTTTTCTGCATGCTCTTGAATTGCTGCTCCTATATCTCCTAAGAATCCCCAAGGTTTAACTGCTTCAATACCTTTTTCTAAGCATTCTTTAGCTACTTTAACTAATCTTTTTGCATTTTCACTAGCTTCCCCAATAATAAACATTCTTGAGGCATCTGAATAATATCCATTATATATAGTAGATACATCAACGTTTATTATATCTCCTTCTTTAAGGATTATATTTTCATCAGGAATTCCATGACAAACCTCATCATTTATAGAAGTACACACACTTTTAGGGAATCCACCATAGTTAAGTGGTGCTGGAATAGCTCCTCTACTTACAGTATAATCGTGTACTATTTTATTTATATCTTCAGTGCTCATACCTGCTTTTATTTTCTCTGCAACTAAATCTAAAACAGCATTGTTTATTTCTGCACTTTTTCTTATACCTTCTATTTGTTCTTCATTTTTTATTATATCTCTAGTAGGAACTTCAAATCCTTCTCTAGCTAAATTTTCTATTCTCTCATCAAATTCCATATGACATTTTTTATATTTCTTACCACTGTTACACCAGCATAAATCATTTCTATTTATTCTCATTTTCCTGTCTCCTTATAAAAACTTTAAATACACCTTAAAGTATATATCTATACTTTTAAGTATATACTAAGTTATACTTTTTTCAAGTTTACACCTTATTAATAAGATTATAAAAAAAGATATAGGATTAATGTACTCTATACTATCCCATATCTATAATACTAAAAAACACTCTAATCTTTATCCACTTTTACCTATAAAAAGAGCTATACTTTCTCTTATTATAATCATTATAATTCATCAAATTATATATAACTCCCTTTATATTAATCCTCTTTGCAAATATTATCATATTAAGTTCCTCCCATTTATCCTTTTTATAATAATATGTAATATTTGCTTCAATTATTAAAAAGCAATGTGCTTTTCTTTTGAAATATTTATTTTATCATTTTCTTCTATAGATTCTAAAATATATCTAACAACTGAATTATTAAGATACATAGCAAAAAACAAATCATTTTGATGTCCATATAAATCTCTATATTTCCTTAAAGCATTTTTAAAGAATAAATTATAATTTGAGTTACCCAATATCTTGTAACTATCTTTTATTATCATATCTCTAGTAAAAACCTTATGTAACTTTTTTTCATATAACACATGTTTTAAAGTTACACTCTCCTTAAATCCCCATTCTTCATCATGAGGTAAAGAAAAAAAGTCACATAGAAAATGGCATATTACTCCTAACTCTATACTAAATTTTTCTTTTCCTAAATTGTTTATTATTTCATCACTACTTAATCTACTTAAATTTACTATTTTTTCTTCAATAATTTCTTCAAACTGTTTTCTGCCATGTTTTTTCAACCTATATTTAGGTGATATATCTGGAAGAACATTTCCTTTTAAAAAACTTTTTTTATCAATTAAATTTCTTCCTCTTCCTTCAATAGTATTAAATGTATTTTCTCCTATTTCAAGATGAGTTTTATAAAGCATATTAATCACCACCCTTAGTATATTTTGTTCAAAGTACAAAAAAAAATTACAATAATAATAAAAAATAGACTATATGCATATAATCTATTTGAGGTGATTTTATGACTTTAAAAAACAAAAATAATCTAGTAAAACAACTTAGTTTTATTACTATTATTTTAATTTCTTTTATTTTAATATTTACCTTTAAAAATAATTCTACTAAATCTGTTATTAATGAAAATACTATTAAAGAAACTATAAAATCAGATTTAAATGGTGATGGGAAAGAAGATTGTTTATATATAGAATTAGGAAGTGAAAATAATTATATAATAAATGCAACTATTAATGAAAAAAGTTATGAATTAACTCCAAACAAAACAATTAATTCTCTAGGTAACTTTTCGCCTAATCGACCTATAACTTTAAACTTATTAGATTTAGACAGAAATAATATTAAAGAGATAATTGTTCAATCTTCTGAAGAAAATAATTCTATACAACATTTATTTAAGTGGACTGGAAATTGTTTTGAAGATATATTTTACTCTACAAACAACATATTAGGGATTGTAGATTCAAATAATGGGAAAACCCCTAAAATACTTTCTTTTTCCTTAGGTGATAGTAAAGAAACTATTCAAAAATATATGCTTTTAAATAAAAAATTTAAAAACATATCCTATGATACTGTTGAACCAACTGGACTATATTCTATAATTTCTTTCATAGACATAATATCTCTAAACTATGAAATATCTGAACTTCCAAATATATTTGCAACTTATATTCCTAAAGAAGATCTATCTCAAATATGGAGATTAGAAAAAGATTCTTATTACTATGACTTCCAAGATGCTTTTTTTAGGGATACAGCATGGAACAATTCTGGAGAAGCTACTGCTTGCTCTTGGACCTTAAACTTTAATAAAGTACATAAGGAAGACTCTAGCAATAAATCACAAATTAACTTCATAATTGAATTAGAAAAGATTAATGATATATTTTTAATAAGCTCCATAAATTTAAATATTACTAAATAATAAAAAGAGATTTATCAAAATAACTTATAAATAAAACTTGAGCAAACTTTAGAAGTTTAGAAATTCTCAAAATATTTTATAAGTTTTATATACAAGTTTTGATAAATCTCCTTTTTAATTAAATATATAATCTAATAAGTTATTTTTCCTTCTTTATACATCTTTAAAACTTTATCTAAAAATCTAGCTCTTTGAGGATCGACAAAATTCCTGAGTGAAAGTATCATAGTAACTATTGGATCCATACTTACATCACTACTAACATTATTTGTTGCTCCTAAATTTCCATTGGCCATATTTCCTCCCATCATGTTAGCAAGTGCTCCTAAGCCCCCCATATTTCCCATAGAATTCATTCCTGGAGCTCCTCCACCTAGTAATCCCATAAGTGAACTTAAATCCCCCATAGGATTTCCATCTCCCATCATAGCTGATAATGGATTATTATTATTCATATTTCCTTTATCGTTACTTTTATTTTTAGAAGAATTATTTTTTCCTCCATCCTTATTATTTAAAATAGAATTTATAGAATTCATATCGAATCCATCATTTCCCATAGAAGATAGAACTTCTGATACTTTGTTTACATCAACATTTCCAAGTCCTAACATATCTAACATCTGAGGGTTTAATCCCCCCATAAAATTTCCTTGATTTGAATTTTCACTAACTTTATTTTTACGCCTACGCTTTGACATCTCCTATCCTCCTTAATAAATTTTATGTATATGTACTGTAATTTTTTATTTTTTTAGGAGGGTTAAAAAACCCTCCAAAAATTATTCTAACAACAATCATAGCCGCAGCTATTTGCGTTTACACCACCACATAGCCAGAATAATAAGAATAAGATATATGCTCTATCATTGCATAATAAGCCTGATTGACAAAGTATTAGCAATGTTGGTAATGTTGTACAAGCATTAAATCCTGAACAACCAGTGTTTCTACTCTGACTGCAGCAACAATCATGTTTTTTACGTTTGCATTTGCATTCGCATTTACATCTGCATTTGCAGCATTTCTTTCTACTCATAAAAATTCACTCCTTTTTCTATTAGCAACATCTATTGTTGCATCCACAAGCATTAAATCCACCACATAGTAGTGATAATAAAATTAAGATATATGCCCTATCGTTACATAATAAACCTGAGCATTGTAAAACTAAAAGAGTTGGTAGTACTGTGCAAGCATCCATTCCTGTACATCCGCCATGTCTATCATGTCTACTACAGTGGTCATGACTATTACAGCAACATTTCCTTTTTCTACTCATTTCTCTTTACTCCTTTTCTATTTTCTAAACATTTGTTAGCATCCACAATTTCCTAATAATCCATTACAATTATTGTTTCCGCAATTATTTCCGAATCCACCACATAAAGTTACTAAAATAATTATCCAGATTATAGCGTTACATCCAAATCCGCCATTTCCGCCTCTACAGCAGCATTCATCTTCGCAACAGCAACAACATCTATTACCACAGCCGCCAAATCCGCCATTTCCGCCGAATCCGCCGCCACATAGTAAGAATAACCAAATTAATGTCCATATTCCGCCACCGAAGCCAAAACCACAGTTATTTCCGAATCCTCCACAGTTATTTCCAAATCCACCACAATTGTTTCCAAATCCACCACAAGAATTATTTCCGAATCCATTAAAGTTATTAACTCCTCCTATAGATTGTCCACAATTATCAAAAGAACTTCCACATCCTGAAGTATTACAGCATCCTGAGTTACCACAATTGTCATTTGACATTCCTTCTAAGATTTCATTTAAGTCCATAAATGTTACCTCCATATATTTTCTTTATACTATATAGTATTCTCTTTACAAAGTTTTGACACATATTTATGGAATATTTTCTACTTTTTGTAATAATTATTGGCAAAAGGGCATATACTTCAAAAAAAATAAGCTGCGAAGATAAAATCTTCACAGCTTATTTAATAATATATTCTAGAAACATCTAAAAAGTTAATTTTACATTTTAATTTATGAAATTAAATTTCTTCAACTAAATCATCAAAAAGATAATCTACAAGTTCATCTTTTCCTTTTTTATTTAATGAAGAGAAGAACTTAAGTTTGTAATCTTTAGGTAATCCTAAAGTTTCTTTTATAAGCTTTTCGCTTTTTCCTATTTGGTTATTAGATATCTTATCACTCTTTGTTGCGATAACTACAACCTCATATCCATAATGCTTTATCCATTCATACATTTGAACATCATCAGCAGTAGGTTTATGTCTACAATCTACTAATAAAACAACCTTCTTTAAAGGTCCTCTATTTAATAAATATCTTTCTATTGTAGCACCCCAAGATGCCTTCTCTTTTTTAGATACTTTTGCATATCCATAACCAGGTAAATCCACTAAATAAAAATCCTTATTTAATAAGAAGAAATTTATTAATCTAGTTTTTCCTGGAGTTTGACTTACCTTTGCTAACCCTCTTCTATTAGTTAATGAATTAATTATAGAAGATTTACCAACATTTGATCTACCAACAAAAGCTATTTCTGGTAGATTATCATCAGGGTACTGTTCTCTCTTAACCGCTGATATTATAAATTCCGAACTTTTTATTTTCATTATTTTTCAACTCCAACCAATGCATTTTTTAATACATCATCAATTTTATCTGCAAGTATTATATTTAAACTATCCTTAACTATTTTAGGAAGTTTAATTACGTCCTTTTCATTTTCCTTAGGAACTATAACCGTATCAATTCCTACTCTTCTTGCTGCTAAGCATTTTTCTTTTAAACCACCAATAGCTAAAACTTTTCCAGTTAAAGTTATTTCTCCAGTCATAGCAACATTATGTTTAACTTTTTTACCAGTTAATGCTGATACTAAGGCAGTAGTCATAGTAACCCCTGCAGAAGGACCATCCTTTGGAACCGCACCTTCTGGAGCATGTATATGAATATCTTTCTTAGAATAAAATTCATCCTTTATTCCTAATTCTTTCATATGAGCTCTCACATAAGAGTATGCAGCTCTTGCAGATTCCTTCATTACATCTCCAAGTTGTCCAGTAAGCTCTAATCTTCCCTTACCATCCATAACCATTACTTCTACTGGTAAAGTATCTCCGCCATAAGCAGTCCAAGCCATTCCTGTAACTACTCCAACCTTATCTTCCTTATCAATTTCTTCATAACTAAAGATTTTTGGCCCTAAGTATTTTTCAACTAACTTAGTAGATATATTTAAATTTTTCTTATCTTTTTCTATTATATCCTTTATTCCTTTTCTTATAACATTAGCTATTTGTCTTTGAAGATTTCTTACTCCAGATTCTCTTGTATAACTATCTATAATAAATTTTAAAGCAGAATCAGATATAGTTATTATTTTATTATCAACACCATGTTCTTTTAATACCTTTGGTACTAAATATTTCTTAGCTATTCTGAATTTTTCTTCATAAGTATATCCTGATACCTCTATTAATTCCATTCTATCTAAGAGAGGTCTTGGAATTCCATCTAAAGAGTTTGCTGTTGTTATAAACATAACCTCTGATAAATCAACATCCACCTCTAGATAATGATCCCTAAAAGTTTTATTTTGTTCATTATCAAAAACTTCTAGTAATGCATCAGCTGGATTCCCTTTAAAATCCATTCCTAATTTATCAATTTCATCTAGTAAAAATACTGGATTCATACTTTTAGCTTCCTTTAATCCAGTAACTATTCTTCCTGGAATTGCTCCAACGTAAGTTCTTCTATGTCCTCTTATATCAGCTTCATCCCTAACTCCACCTAAAGACATTCTTACAAACTGTCTATTTAATGAAGTTGCAACACTTTTAGCTATAGAAGTTTTACCTACCCCTGGAGGTCCAACCAAACAAAGAATAGGTCCTCTTAATGAATTACTTATTTGCTTTACAGCTAAATATTCAAGAATTCTATCCTTTACGTCCCTTAATCCATAATGATCTTTATCTAATACTTTTCTAGCATCTTTTATATTTAAAGTATCCTTAGTAAACTCTCCCCAAGGCATGTCTAATAAATTTTCTAAGTAAGTTCTTGTAACTCCACCATCTTGAGAATATGGAGATGATACCTTAAGTTTTGAAATTTCATATTGAGCTTTTTCTTTAACCTGATTTGGTAATTTTTTCTCATTTATAACTTTTTCAAACTCAATTATAGCTTTCTTATTATCATCATCTTCTCCAAGCTCTTCTTGGATTACCTTCATTTGCTCTCTTAAATAATATTCTCTTTGGCCTTTATCTAATTTCTTCTTAACCTTAGTTCCAATTCTCTTTTCTATTTTAGCTACTTCAATCTCTTGTTTCACGTAAAATATTAATTTTTCTATTCTTTTCTTTAAATCTAAAGTTTGAAGAATATCCTGCTTGTCCTCTTGTTTTATAAGAGCATAGGAAGAAATTAAATCCGTAACCTTATTTAAATCTTTTTCTTCTTCTAGATTGTCAAATAAATCAACACCATTTATTCCACTACTTGCTGTAATATCTAAAAACTCAAAAAAGTCATCCTTTAACTTTCTTGATAAAGCTTCAAATTCATGGTCAATTTCATTATCAATCTCTATTTTTTCTATTGATGCTTCAAGTAATTCCTCTTTATCAAAGAATTCATCCATCTTTGCTCTTTCAATACCTTCTACTAAAACTCTTATAGTGTTTTTTGGCATTTTTACAATTTGCTTTATTTCACAGATTGTACCTATATTAAAGATGTCATCTTCACTCGGATTGTCAATCTCTATATCTTTTTGAGCCGCTAAAAATATCTTTTGATCTCCTGCCATAGCCTTTTCAACAGCTTCTATTGACTTTTCCCTACCAACGTCAAAGTATATAACCATATTAGGAAATACAGTTAAACCTCTTAGAGGAATTAAAGGAAGAATTAATTTATCTTCTTTCATAAATATCCCCTCCAAAAAAATTAATAACTACATATTATATAAATATATAGTCTTTAACAAGTATACACATATTACAAGTTTTTTTCAAGCTTATTTAATTCTATAAAAGAAAACTAACACTTTAAGTGTTAGCTTTCTTTAAAGATTCTGCATTTAAAGCACCAGTACCAAAAAATGCCGTATTATCTTTCAGTATTAAACTATCTTTTTCTATACATTCTTCTTCATAAAGTGCAAGATTTAATACCTCTTCAACTCCTTTTACTCCAACTATCTTTATTCCATCAATATCCCTAGTTATACTACTTAAATTTTCCTTTGGAACAATTACTAATTCTACTCCAGCTCTCTTTGCTGCTAATATCTTGGCATTTACTCCACCTATTGGTTTTACTTTTCCCTTTATTGATATCTCGCCAGTCATAGCCACTCTATTATTTACAGGCACTCCTTTTATGGCACTATATATAGCTGTAGCTATACTTATTCCAGCCGATGGACCGTCTACTGGTATTCCGCCTGGGAAATTCACATGTATATCATAGGCCTTTGAATTTAAATTAAATATATTATCTAATACTGTTAATACATTTTGTACAGAGCAATACGCTGTACTTTTTCTCTTTATTTTCTTCTCTCCACCACCTAGTTCCTCATCATCAACTATTCCAGTAATTTTTATACTACCTATATTATTACTTGATAACTTTGCAGTAGCTTCTATTTCCATTAAAGCACCATTGTTAGCTCCATATACAGCTAACCCATTTACATATCCAATTTCAGGCTTATCATTTATCATCCTTTCCATTCTAGGATTGTATTGACCATTTTCAATAACCCAATAGATATCGCTCTCTTTTATGTAATCTCTATTTTCATTTATTGCAAGGCCAGAACATAATTGCACTAAGTTTATAACTTCTCTTCCATTAGTACAATATCTAGATACTATGTCTAACCCCGCATCACTTATTCTATATCCAACCTTATTTGTAGCATTTAAAGCAATTTTTCTAATCTCTTCAACAGTTAGTCCTCTAAAAAATATTTCTACGCACCTTGACCTTATAGCTGGCACTATTTCCTCTGGACTTCTTGTAGTTGCACCAATCAATCTAAAATCCGCTGGTAATCCATTATCAAATATTTCTTTTATATATCTAGGAGTATTTGGATCTTCTGAACTATAATACGCTGAGTCTAAAAAAACTTTTCTATCCTCTAACACTTTAAGAAGTTTATTTAATTCAATAGGATGTAATTCTCCTATTTCATCTATAAAAAGTATTCCTCCATGAGCCTTTGTTACAGCTCCTGGCTTAGGTTGAGGCACTCCTGCAACTCCCAAGGATCCTGCTCCTTGATATATTGGATCATGAACAGAACCTATTAATGGATCCGCTATACCCCTCTCATCAAATCTTAAAGTTGTAGCATCTATTTCAACAAATTTAGAGTCCTTATTAAAAGGAGATGCTGCCATTTTCTTAGCCTCTTCTAAAATTATTCTAGCAGCTGCAGTTTTTCCTACCCCTGGTGGCCCATATATTATTACATGTTGCGGATTTGGCCCACAAAGTGCTGCTTTAAGTGCTTTTATTCCCTTTTCCTGTCCTATTACTTCTTCTAAATTACTCGGTCTACTTTTTTCAGTTAAAGGTTCTGTCAGTTTTATCATTCTTAGTTTATTTAATTTTTCCATTTCTTTTTCATTTTCTTTTTCTAAGACATTATTATCTTTCTTCTTATTGGCAAAGGACTTGCTCATATATATATAGAATAAAATTGACATAAGTAATTGTAGAAACATTATAAATGTATAAGTATTCATCTCTAATACCTCCCGTTCTATACGGTTAGTATTTACCTATTTTTGTGATGATATTCCAAAAACTCCATAAAAAATAAAAAAGATGCATAAATACTATGCATCTTTTTCTATTAAGCAGTTTCTATATCTTTCCTAGCTTTATTTTTCTTCTCAGTTCTTAAAGTCGGTCTAACTTCTCCTTCTGGAAGCTTTTCAAGCTCTGGCTCTTTTCTATCTTTTATTGTCTCTTCAGTTATAGTAGCTTTTACAATATTTTCTTCTGATGGTATATCAAACATTATATCCATCATAGTTTCTTCTACTATAGCTCTTAATCCTCTAGCACCAGTTTTTCTATTTATAGCTTCATCTGCAATAGCTTTTAAAGCTTCTTCTGTAAAATCTAATTTTACATTATCAAGCTCAAATAATTTTTTGTATTGCTTAACTAGAGCATTCTTTGGCTTAGTTAAAATACTTACTAAAGCTTCATTATCTAAAGCTTCTAAAGTTACTAAGACTGGTAATCTACCAACAAATTCTGGTATTAAACCGAATTTTAATAAATCTCCAGGCATTATATCCTTTAGAAGTTCTCCAACGTTCTTTTCGCTTTTTCCTTTAACCTCAGCTCCAAAACCTATAGAACTCTTAGTTCCTCTTTTTTCTATTATTTTATCTATTCCATCAAAAGCCCCACCACAAATAAATAAAATATTTGAAGTGTTAATTTGTATAAACTCTTGATGTGGATGCTTTCTTCCACCTTGTGGTGGTACTGAAGCTGTTGTTCCCTCTAATATTTTTAATAAAGCTTGTTGAACACCCTCTCCAGAAACATCTCTTGTAATAGATGGATTTTCTGATTTTCTAGCAATCTTATCTATCTCATCTATATATATTATACCTTTTTCAGCTCTTTCAACATCATAATCTGCATTTTGAATTAGCTTTAAAAGTATATTTTCAACATCTTCACCAACATATCCTGCCTCTGTTAATGTTGTAGCATCTGCTATAGCAAATGGAACATTTAACATTTTAGCAAGAGTTTGTGCAAGTAATGTTTTACCTGAACCTGTAGGTCCTAATAAAAGTATGTTACTTTTTTGTAATTCAACATCATCCTCTGCTTTATTAGCATTTATTCTCTTGTAATGATTATAAACAGCTACTGCTAAAGATTTCTTAGCTTTATCTTGACCAACAACATATTGATCTAAATAATCTTTGATTTCCTGTGGCTTTGGAAGATTGCTAGCTTCTAATGGTGATGATTCTGTATTTCCTTCAAATTCATCTTCTATGATTTCTGAACAAAGCTCTATACATTCATCACATATATATACACCAGGACCTGCGATTAATCTTTTAACCTGCTCCTGATTTTTACCACAAAAAGAACATCTTAATTGCTTTTTATCTTCAAATTTTCCCATCTTATCCACCTCAACTTTCAATAAGATTTAAGTTGTAGATTATTTTCTTTCTATAACTTTATCTATTAATCCGTATTCTACTGCTTCTGATGCTTCCATGAAATAGTCTCTTTCAACATCTACTTTTATCTTTTCAAGAGGTTGATTTGTATTTTCACTTAAGATTTGGTTTAATTTATCTTTTATCTTTAATATTCTCTTAGCATGAATATCTATATCAGTTGCTTGCCCTTGGAAACCACCTAAAGGTTGGTGTATCATTATTTCAGCATTTGGTAATGCGAATCTCTTTCCTTTTGCTCCTGAAGATAATAAGAATGCTCCCATAGAAGCAGCCATACCTATACAGATTGTAGATACGTCAGGCTTTATATATTGCATAGTATCATAAATTGCCATTCCAGAAGTTATAGAACCTCCTGGGGAATTTATGTAAAGATGTATATCTTTATCTGGATCTTCACTTTCTAAGAATAATAACTGTGCAACAACAAGGTTAGCCGTTACATCATTAACCTCTCCACTTAACATTATTATTCTATCTTTTAATAATCTTGAGAATATATCGTAACTTCTTTCGCCTTTGCTTGTTTGTTCAACTACCATAGGTACTAAATTGCTCATTAAATTCCCTCCTTTTAAAAAAAACTCTAATTATAATATTGCCATATATATCATAAAAACATACATTATCATAATTATTATATAAAAAAAATAGACATTTGTTAATTAGTCTTTTTCTAAACAAACTTTTAATTTTAAAATAATTGCCAAGAAATACTTCCTGGCAATTATCTGAAAGTTTATTTATTTATTATTTTAAAGATTCAAATAACATTTTTAAAGTTTTTTCTCTCTTAACATCTAACTCTAAAGCAGCTCTTTGAGCATTTAATAATAGATCAACCATTTTCTCAGTTTCTGCTCCGTTTGAGTACATTTTAGCAACTTCTTCTGCTTTTGCTTTTAATTCTTCTTCAGTAGCTTCTATAGCTTCTGCTTCAGTTACAGCACTCATAACTAAATCAGTTTTTACTTTTCTTTCAGCATTTTCTTTCATGTAAGATTTCATCTTATCTTCAGTGCTTCCAGTGAACTCATAGTATTGCTCTAAGCTTAGTCCTTGTTGTCCTAATCTCATTTCTAAGTCTCTTACCATGTTTTCAACTTCTCTGTTGATCATTGCTTCTGGAATTTCTACTTTTGCGTTATCAACTACAGCGTTTATAACTTTTTCTTCCATTTCTCTTTTAGCTCTTAATTCGTTAGCTTTTACAGCTTTTTCTTTTAAGTCCGCTTTTAATTCTTCTAAAGTATCAAATTCTGAAACTTCTTTAGCAAACTCATCATCTAAAGCTGGTAATTCTTTAACTTTTATTTCTTTTACAGTTACTTCGAATTTAGCTGGTTTTCCGTTTAAGTCTTCTTTTCCATAAGCTTCTGGGAATGTTACGTTAACATCTTTGCTTTCTCCAACTTTTAATCCAACTAATTGCTCTTCAAAGTTATCTATGAAGCTTCCTGAACCTATTTCTAATGGATAGTCTTTTCCTTCTCCACCTTCAAATGCTACGTCATCTATGAATCCTTTGAAGTCTATAACAGCTATGTTTCCATTTTCAACTGTTCCTTCTTCTTTAGTTTCAACTCTAGCATTTCTTGCTTGCATATCAGCTAATTGTTTTTCTATATCTTCGTCTTTTACTTCGTAAGATACTTCTTCAACTTCTAATCCTTTGTAATCTCCTAAAGTAACTTCTGGATAAGTAGTAACTTTAGCTTTGTAAACTAAGTCTTTTCCTTCTCCAACTTCTACTACTTCGATTTGTGGATAATCAACTGGTCTTACGTTATTTTCTTCTAAAGCAACTCCGTAAGTTTTATCTATACAAGCGTTTATTGCATCATCAAATAAAACTTCAACTCCGTAGAATTTTTTAACCATGTTCATTGGAACTTTTCCTTTTCTGAATCCTGGTATGTTAAACTTCTTTGAGTTTTTATTATAAGACTTTTTTAACGCCTCGTTAAAGTCCTTAGCATCAACTTTAATTTCTAATTCTACAACATTTGTGTCTATTTTGTTCATTTTAGCTTCCATTGTATATTCCTCCTGTAAATAGCCTTTTAAATTCATGTTTTATGAATTAACCTAGGCAATTATAACATATAATTTCTTTTTTTATCAAATATTTCTTTTATTTTATTCTTACATTTATACATTTTATCATACTAGTAGTTTTTTTTCTATAAAATCTTTAACATCTTTTAATTCTTCGTAAGTTTTAAAATTATCCCTATAAACTTCTATTATTAAGGGTCCTTTATAATCTAAACTTTTTAGTTTTTCAATTATAGGTTTATAATTTACTTTCCCCTTACTAGGAAGTAAACAAATACTTTTTTCATCTCTATCGTTTATATGAAAATTAATTAAATCCTTCCCCATTATATCAATATAATCAAGAGGATTTTCCTTGCTTTTATATGCTTGTTTTATATCACAGGTAAATTTAATATCATATTTTATGTTATTTTTTAAATACTTTAAAAATTCTATATCTGAAGACATACACCAAGAAACATTTTCTTGAGATAAATATATATTATTTTCTCTTGCTATATAAGCTAATTCATTATATATATTTAAAATTTCCTTCTTATTAATAGTATTAAACTCTTGTTTTCTCATACCATGAAAGGTGTATGATGAAGCTCCTAATTTATTAGTAGCTTTACATATACTTTTAAAAACTTCTAAAGAATCTTTTCTTCTTCTCTCATATTGATCAAATAAATAAGGTTCATACATAGATGAAAAAAAATGTACTGATTTTATATTAAAGTTATTTTTCTCTTTTTCCTCAATTAATTTCTTTACAAAATCATCACTATACTCATAATAAGTATTTAAAAATAATTCTCCTGTATTAAAATCCAATTCTTTCATTATTTTAATTGATTTTTCCAATTCAAAATCTGGATAAAAACATGCTGAAGAAATTCCAACTTCCAAATTAATTTCTCTCCTTCCTTTTTAATCTCTATTATTATAACTTATAGTAAACATTTAAATAAACTTTTTTAATTTTTATTTTAAATAATATCATTTGCTTATATGGAGATACTATGTTATGATAAGCTTTGTTTGATTGTGAGAATTTTAAAAATAAAATAAATTTTAAAAACTAAAAATATACAAGAAGAAAGAGGATAAAGAATGAACAATATAAAATTTGATGACTTAGGTCTTAAGGAAAGCTTACTTAAAGCTATAAAAGATATGGGATTTGAAGAACCATCTCAAATACAAGCTGAAAGTATTCCTGTAGCCCTAGAAGGACACGATATAATCGGTCAAGCTCAAACTGGTACTGGTAAAACAGCTGCTTTTGGATGCGCTATAATAAATAATGCTGATTTTTCAGGAAAGAAGAAATCTCCAAAAGCACTTATTTTAGCACCAACTAGAGAGCTTGCTATACAAGTTAATGAAGAACTTGTAAGACTTGGAAAACATGAAAAACTTTCTGTTTTACCAATATACGGTGGTCAACCAATAGATAGACAAATTAGAGCTTTAAAAAATGGTGTTGATATAGTTGTTGGAACACCTGGTAGAGTATTAGATTTAATAAGAAGAAAGAGTTTACCTCTTAACGATATAGGATTCCTAGTGTTAGATGAAGCTGACGAAATGTTAAACATGGGATTCATTGATGATTTAGAAGAAATTGTTAAATCATTAAAAACTGATAGACAAACGCTTTTATTCTCTGCTACTATGCCTCCTCAAATAAAGAAATTAGCTAGAAATTACATGAAAGAAGATACTAAGCACATCGCAATAAAGAAAAGTTCTTTAACAGTTTCAAAAATAGAACAATTTTATTTTGAAATAAAACATAGAGATAGATTTGAAACACTTTGTAGAGTTTTAGATTTTGATGAACCAAATGCTGCAATAATTTTCTGCAAAACAAAAAAAGGTGTTGACGAAGTTGTAGAAAAAATGCAAGCTAGAGGATATATGGTTGAAGGTATGCACGGGGATATGAGCCAAAACCATAGACTTCAAACTTTAAGAAAATTCAAAGAAGGAAGCTTAGACTTCTTAGTTGCTACTGATGTTGCAGCTAGAGGAATAGACGTTGAAAGCGTAACTCACGTTATAAACTACGATCTACCACAAGACAATGAAAGTTATGTACATAGAATCGGAAGAACAGGTAGAGCTAACAGAGAAGGAGTTGCTTATTCTTTAGTTACTCCAAAAGAATATATGATGCTTAAGCAAATACAAAAGCATACTAAGAGTAAAATAATAAGAAAAGCTGTACCTACAGTTGATGAAATATTCCAAAATAAACATAATAACATAATAAATAATGTAAAATCTACTATAGAAGAAGCTTCAGAAGATTTCCAAAAGTTTATTCCAATAGCTACTCAATTAGATGAAGATTATAGCTTAGTAGATGTTGCAGCTGCTCTTTTAAAAATAGTATTTGATAAAGAATCTTCTTTTGATTACACTTCAAATTCTATAGAAGCTCCTGTAATGGACGAAACTAGATTATTTATGTCTGTTGGAAGAAGAGATGGTATAACTCCTAAATCTCTTGTTAACTTCTTAAAAGAGACTGCTAGAATAAGTCCTAAGCAAGTTGGAGATATAGACATAAAAGAAAACTTCTGCTTTGCTAACGTTGATGCTGATGCAGTAAATAATATAATGAAAAAATCAATGGGTAAAAAACTTAACAAAAGAACTGTTAATATAGAAGTTGCTAAAAAAAGAAAATAATATAAAAAAATACATACTCATATGAGTATGTATTTTTTATTTATTCTTACAACAACCAGATCCTGTTGAACATCCACATCCATTTTTAGAACACCCTCCTTGGCATCCACCCTTTGAAGAACATCCTCCACAAGTTCCATTTGTTTTTTTAGGACACCCTCCTCTACTTCCACAGCAACTTTTTTTGAAGCCTAACTCTTCTAACTCTTCTTCACTTAAGTATTTCAATGGAAATTCATTTTCACCAAAGCTTTCATATTCTGGAGTATCCTTAATTTCATTTCTATCTATATTTAACAAAATTATCACCTCATTGTTTTTATAAATACAAAGTTAATAAATTATTATTTTGTATTATTACCTATTAATATAACATACTAAATAAGCTTTAACTACTTAAATTAAAATTTTAATTTTTTATAATTTTTAGCATTTTTTCATTATTTATGATAAAATTTATTTATAAAACATTTACATTATGAGGAGGTACATTATGAGTATTCATATAGGTGCAAAAGAAGGTCAAATAGCTGAAACAATTTTATTACCTGGAGATCCTTTAAGAGCTAAATTTATAGCTGAAACATTTTTAGAAAATCCAGTTTGTTATAATGAAGTTAGAGGAATGTTAGGATATACAGGAACATATAAAGGAAAAAGAATATCAGTTCAAGGTACTGGTATGGGGGTTCCTTCAATTTCTATTTATGTTAATGAACTTATAAGAGATTATGGAGTTAAAAATTTAATAAGAGTAGGTACTGCTGGCGGTATGCAAGAAGATATAAAAGTTAGAGATTTAGTTTTAGCAATGTCATCTCATACTGATTCTGCAATAAATAAAGTTAGATTTAATGGTTTAGATTTTGCTCCAACAGCATCATTTAAACTTTTAAAGGCAGCTTACGATACTGCTGTTGAAAAAGGATATTCTCCTAAGGTTGGTAGCGTATTCACAGCTGATAGCTTCTATAATGATAATCCTGAAGCATGGAAACAATGGGCTAAATTTGGTACTTTAGCTGTCGAAATGGAAACTGCAGCTTTATATACCTTAGCAGCTAAGTATGGTGTTAATGCCTTAACAATACTTACTATAAGTGATCATTTAATTACTGCTGAGGAAACTACTGCTGAGGAACGTCAAACTACCTTTACAAAGATGATGGAAGTTGCTCTTGATGCTGCAATAACTTTATAAAATAAAAAAACAGATTGATTATTCAATCTGTTTTTTATTTATTAATTATCCTTCTCTTCTTCTAATCCTGGTAATGAAAAGTCTTGTACATTATAAACTATCCATTTTCCATTTTCATACTTCATATTTGTGAAAAAGTTTTTTTCCATTGATTCACTTTTAACATCTATTCCCAATATTTTCTTTTTTATCTTATAAGAAACATTAACTACAATCCTAGCTTCATAAACACCATGATTTCGTTCTATTGAACTATTTTCCATCTTAATTTTAAGATCGCTTATGTCATAGTCATTCTTTAAAAGAAAATATTTTTGACTTAATGTATTATATATATTATTCTTAACTTCATCTTTAGCATTTCTTATATCATTTTTATCCTCTGAATTTAAAGCCTGAAATACGCTGCTATAAAATTCTTTTACAACTTTTTCAACATCATCTTTGATAATTGTATCTTTTAAATCTAATTCTATATTTATTTCTGGATGGTCTTCTACATAAACCTTTTGGCTATCTATTTCTCCCCAAGGAGTGTTACATTTTATAGTTAAATATGTTGAACCATCCTTTGGAAAAGGACCAACATCCTTAAAATCTTTTACTTTTATACCTGAATCCTCTCCATTTATATATACATTACTATCATCAAAACTACTCTTAACTGTGACTAAGGTTCCATTTAAAGGTATGTCTATCTTATTGTTATCCATGAAAATAACATTTTTTTCTTCTACTAAATTAGAATTATATGCTTTCTTTTCAATCTTAACATCATAGACTCCTGGTATTAAATTAGGTATTTCTAAACTTCTACTAGTATTAGTTGTACCTATAAAATTATCATTTAAATACACACTAGCTTCTGGGAAATTAGATGCCACAATAAGTTTCTTTTTTTGTATTACTACATACCATTTTTCTCCCCAAAAACTTTTTTTAGATTCTAATTTTGTAGAGTATATCTCATCCCCATTTTCTAAAGAAGATACTAACTTATTAATTCTACTTTTATCCGCTTTAAAAAAATCAATATATGGTATTAACTCCTCTTTTGTTATTCCTGAATTTTTATTTCCATCTTCTATTAAGTTCATTAAGGCTCTTTCATTTCCTTTGCTTAAGGAATTAGATAATTGTTCAATTACATCTCTCTTTTTACTACTAACATTACCATATAGAAATACTATAATTAAAGCTAAAGCAATAACACAAATTATTATTACCTTAGGATCCTTTTCTTTTATAATTTTATCCTTTACTCTTTTATAAAAGCTACAAATGTTATGACCTACCCCTGTAATACTCTCTCTCAATTTATCCATATGTTAAAACTTACTCCTCTAGTAAATTTATAATCCATTTATTACATGATGTACATTTATAAACTTGTATTCCAAAAGGATATAGCATTTCATCTTTAAATCTATTATAATCACTTCTTAATTCTTTTAATGAATAAAATTCATCATCTTCAGTTAAAGCCCCGACTAATTCGCATATATAATTTTCTTTAGTTTTAAAACAGCAATCATTCTCATCTGTACACTTTATTTTCTCTAATTTTAATTCTTCTTGAAAATCTTGTAATATAGGTATTATATCTTGAAATTCACTTATATCATCTTGAAAATCCCCTGCTAAAAAATCTACTCCACTTATAGTAAATAATTTATCCATTTAATCACCTCTAATTTCCTAATTAAAATTTGCTAACTAATTCTAGTATTACATAAATTAATTAATTTTACTAACTTATTTTAGCATAATAAATATTATTGTAAATAACTTATTGTTAACAATAGCAAAAATAGCCCCTAAATGAGCTATTTATTAATATTTAGATCTAAAATTAAAGTTTATTTATTCTATTATAGATAAAAATTCCTCTTCATTTATTATCTTAATATCAAAATTTTCTTTTATTAAATTTTCTGCTTTTTTTAATTTAATACTCTTTTCATTTTCTTTTAATTTATTTAAATCCTTAATTCCTGTAATTAAGTAATTTGTCTTTTTACTTACAGAACTTGAGACAAAACCACCACATCTTATTACATTTCCTATGGCTTCCCCTCTAGACATAGAACTTAAAGGTCCTGTAAAAACTACATTTTTGCATTTTAAAGATATTTCTCCCTCTTTCTTCTTTTCTTTAAGTCTTAAATTGCTTGAATATTTACATTCACCCTTTCTTCCCGAAGATTTATATCCATTTTCATAAACAGCACCTATTCTTATGGCAAGCTTATCCGAAAGCTCTTCAACTGATTCTATATCTAAATCTTTGCATATATTAAGTAATATATTAGCACAAGCCCTCGCATCTTCCCCTGCATGGTGATGAGAAAATTCAAAGCCTAAAGCTTCACTTACAGTTCCTAATTTATGATTTGGTAATGATTTATAATAATTCTTTGCCATAACTACTGTACAGGCATACTCAAAGTCTGGATAAGGTATATCATAAAAATCCAAAGTTTTTCTAAGAACACTAATATCAAAAGCTGCATTATGAGCTATTACTAAATTTCCATCTATGTAATCTTTTATTTCTTCCCATATTTCATTAAAAGTTCTCTCATTTTCAACATCCTCTGGTCTAATTCCATGTATCCATATATTCATGGGCTGAAATCTCATTTCACAAGGCTTTATTAAAAAATATTTTTCTTCAACAATTTTATTATTCTTAACAACAGTCAATCCAATAGAACAAGCACTATTTCTTTTCTCATTAGCAGTTTCAAAGTCTATTGCAACAAAATCCATTTATGTCTTTCTCCCTTTCTATGTAACAATAAACAATATTATATCACATTTTATTTTATTATTTTAATTTATTTAAATGTAATTCAAAATAAAAAGACCTTACTGTAGAAATAAAATATTTCAAATACAATAAGGTCTAAAATTATTCTTTAAGACTATTTTTTAAGTTATATTTATAGATTAAAATTAATATTTACAATTAAAGTTCTAAAAATAAAATTACTTCTTAATAAAGATTTAAAATCTATTTAATTACACTTTTAATATTATTAAATAGCTCTTTATTTTCTTTTATCTTTTCTTCATTACCTAGTACACAGATGTAGTCTTCCTTCATTAAGTCTTTAATCATAGGTGCAAAACTCTTAATTTTTTCTACATCTGCATTTATAATTTCTTCTCTTTCCTTTTGAAGATCTTCATAAGTAAAGTTGCTTAAGTAATATGAAACTGCTATGTCACCTTTTATTCCATTGCTTATAGGCTGATCATATTTTCTTATTGTACCTATAATGTATTTAGTCATTTCTCTTTCATCAGCTTCAAAATCATTTAAATAATTAGGTATATTATCATAAGCTTCTAAAGTACTTACTATATTAGGGTCTCTATATGAAACTATATATGCTCCGCCATCTCTTCTAAAGTTAGAGAATACTCCATAAGCTCCACCTTTAACCCTTACGGCATTCCATAAGTAGTCAAAGCCTAGAATACTTTCTAATAAAGATAGGGCACCAGAATACTTATATCCATGAGCTTTATAATTTCCACCCTTAGCTACATATTGTACATTTCCTTGAGTTAAAAGTCCTTCATTTTTCTTTCCTAACTCAAAAGTATATTCTTCTTTTTTAAAATCATTATTATTTATTTTACTTATTAAATATTTTACTTTTTCCTTAAAGTTGTCATATTCCTCTTCTTTTCCTGAATAACTTATAAGCATATTTCTCTTATTAAAGATTAAGTCTCTTACCTTTTTTAAGCTATCTGATATGATGGATTTTTTATTTTCCTTCTCTATATTTACTAGAAAATCATAATAATCTAATCCACTTATTTTTTCATCATAAGCTCCTCTATTTGTGCAATATGATAAAACTTTTTTCATAGCTATTCTATGACCACTATCAAATATAGCACCTTCTAATCTAGCTCTCTTTTCTCTAATTATTTGCATAATTCTGTCCATATCATCTAAGTCAGTATGATTTACAATCTCATCAACTAATTCTATAGCTTTATTAGTCTTGCTGCTTAATGCTTTATATGAAATTTCTAAATATGGTCTAAACTCATTATTTTTCTTTAGATTAGCAAAAGTTATAGCCCCAAAGCTTATTCCACCTGTACTTATATTTATAGCGTTTGATAACTTAGAATAATCATAATTTTCTGTTCCACACTTACCTAATATATCACATAGCAATCCAACATAAGGTATTAAATCTTGAGGAACACTATTTGTATTAAAGAAGAAATTAACATAGTCTATTTTATTACTATGGAAATCATGGTGTAATGTTGTAATTCCATCTATCTCTTTCTCTTCTGTAGGAATTTTAGTTGCTTCTTTGTCTATATCCTCTAAAGATAGCATAGGAATACTTTCTAAATCTTCTTTTTTATCAGGTGTACTTTGTCTTTCTTTTAACTTTTTACAATTATCAATTATTTCATTTAGAGTCTTTTCATCAAAACCATTTTTAATCTCTTCTAACTTTTTCTTTAATTCAGCAGATTTTTTTTCATTTATTCCTTTTTCAGGATGAAGAGAAACAAGTGAAGAGTGAGTATTATTTATCATATATCTTTCAATTAAATCTTCAAAGTAATTGCTTGTTAAAGCAGATTTTATTTTTTCAAGATTTTTTTCATATTCTAAATGAACATATGGATCCCCATCATAAAGCCAACTATCCATAACTTTTAAATAATAAATTAATCCATTAGGATAAGAACCATAATCTCCTTCTCTTAATTCAAATTCAACTCTATTTATGGAAGCTTCTATAAGTTCTTTATCTATTCCATTTTCAACTAAATCCTTTAAAGTATCCATTACTACTTTTTTAAATTCTTCTTCTTTGTTTAGCTCTGCATTCTTAACTAAAACAGTAAAGGCTGATTGTTTAGTTGAGTTATCAAAGTCTCCTGATACAGCTTTCCCTATACCTGCATCTATTAATGCTTTCTTTAATGGGGCTGCTGTACTTCTTGTTAGAAGATATGCTAAAACATCAAAAGCTAAGCCTTTTTCTCCATCTGTGGCATCTCCAATTACAAAGTTTAAACTATAATAACTTTTATGATTTAAATCTTCACTTTCAGCTATTCCATAAGTAAAACTTTCTTCTTTCATACTTTCAAAGGATTTTTGTTCTTTTATTTCTGAATCTATCTCTTTATATTCAAAATTCTTTAAATATTCTTCATTTATAAAGTCTAACTCTTTTTCAGTATCTCCATTACCATATAAGAAAATATATGAGTTTGATGGATGATAATATTTCTTATGAAATTCTACAAACTCTTCATAAGTTAAATTTGGTATTTCATCAGGATCCCCACCTGAAGATAAGGCATAACAAGTGTCTGGATATATTGTTTGAGGAATCTTTCTATAAAGTATAGAATCTGGAGATGAGTATGCCCCTTTCATCTCATTATAAACAACACCATTATACTTTAATTCATCTTCCTTATTTTCTATATAATAATGCCATCCCTCTTGCATGAATATTTCCTTATGCTTATATATATTGGGATATAATACAGCATCTAAGTAAACATCCATAAGATTCATAAAGTCTTTTTCATTTCTTGATGCTACTGGATATATTGTTTTATCTGAATATGTCATAGCATTTAAGAATGTATTTAAAGACCCTTTTAAAAGCTCTACAAAGGGTTCCTTAGTATTAAATTTTCTAGAACCACATAAAACTGAATGCTCTAAAATATGAGGAACTCCTGTACCATTAGTTGGAGGAGTTCTAAAACCTATTGCAAAGCACTTATTATCATCTTCACTTAGGATTTTTATAAGTTTAGCCTTAGTTTTTTCATGCTCAAACCTTAAACCTACTCCACCTATTTCATTTAAATTTTCTATGTTTAAAAGTTTAAATCCACTATAAATATTGTTCTCTTTAAAATTCATTTTTCACACTCCTATGGAAAGGTATTTTGTTAATATGTTTATTTTAATAATTGTACCATAATTACCCTATATTAAAAAGTTTGCCAGTATAGATTTATTTATTTCCAAATAGCTTTCAATTTATTTAAATTTATTCTTATATTTTGTTTAAGAGAATGTTAATTTCTAAATAAAAAAAGAAATGATATAACTAAATCTATATCATTTCTCTTTTAGCTTAAGATTATTCTTTATGGTTAATTAAATTATATTAAGTTTACTAATATTCCTTTTTAAAATATTGAACTAAAAATTATATATATAATTTTTATAGTATTCCAAAATATCTAGCAATAACATATAAAATTATTGCTCCACCACCTAAAAAGCTAACCTTTGCATTTCTTTGGTTATTAGCCATAACTTTTTCAAATATTCCTCTAGCTATAAGCAAACCTCCAGCTGCTACACCAACCCATTGATTTGTTGTAAACCATTCCGGATTAAGGTATGTATAAAAGTATCCGATTACAAGTGGGAAAATAAAACATCCAAAAATACTTCTTATAAATGGAATTTTTCCTTTTACTAATTTCATCTTATGTAATTCTCCTTTACTCTCTTATTACATATTAATTTTATCAACATTTTTAAAAATTTAAAAGCATATATCTATTATTAAGTTAATATTTACTTTTATTTATTATTTTTTTTAGTTATTCATCATATACATTATTGAATTATGTATTAAAAATAGGAGGAACTTAATGAAAAGAAAACAAAAAATATTATTAGTGACTTCTTTATCCCTAATAGTATTATTAGCCTTATCCATATATGTATCCTTAAATAAAAAGAAAACTTCAGCATTTTCAGAAGCCATAAATTTATTAAAAGAACCTGATCAAAAGGAAGATGATGAATTAAAGGGGAAATTTGAAGAAGTACTTCAAGACTTATTTAAAAATAGAAATATAGCTATATTAAATAATGATTTAGAAGAATTAAAAAAATTTTATGATTTACAAAAAAAGCCTAGTCTTTGGGCATATGAAAGTGAAAGTAAAAAAGTTAAGTATTTGAATAACTGGTCTCAAAAACAAGGAGTTGTATTTAATGAAATAAAATCAAAAACTGAAATAAGAAAGGCTAGAGAAAGAGAAAAGGACTTATACGGAATAATATGTGTTGTTTCAAGTGAATTTACATATTATTATCTTAATGATCCGCTTAAAACTAATACCTTTAGATTAGGTACTTATCACTATTTAAATTTAAAAGATGAGGGAGATAGATATATTATCACTAAAGAATGGTACACTGATCCTTTTGCTGATTCTCTAGATTTAAATAATATAAAATCTGATGAAATTAAATCCTATATTTTAAATAGTTCTAGTCCATCTTATTCACCTGATGAAAGAACTCAGAAATCTATAGATTATGCACACACCTATTGTGGAGCAGCCGCAGATGATGAACTTGGTTTTAACTATAATAAAAAATACACAGACTTTAACCCTCAAGGAGGAGACTGTGCAAACTTCGCCTCTCAAATCCTTTTTGAAGGTGGTGGATTTAAGAAAAATTCAACATGGAACTATTCTGATGGTGAAGGTTCTAAGGCTTGGGTAAATGCTCAAGCATTTAAAAATTACATGGTTAATAGTGGACGTGCATCCTATATTGCTAAGGGTAAATATTCAGAAATATATAAAGCTGCCTATAACTTAAGACCTGGTGATTTTGTTGCTTATGAAAAAAATGGACGAATAACTCATATTTCAACAGTTACAGGATTAGATAGTAAAGGTTATCCACTAGTAACTTGCCATAACACAGATAGGCTTCTTGTTCCTTTTGATTTAGGTTGGAGCAATGACAATATACGCTTTCACCTAGTAGATGTTTATTATTAATTTAGATATAAAAATGATGTGTATTAAAATAACTAAGAAATAAAACTTATAAATATTATGAAGAGAATATCTGAATAAGCTTTAGAATTTAAGCTATTACGTAGAATAATTCACCTTAAGAAGCGAAGCTGTTTGACCAGCGAGAGTTCTGAGCTTTAGTAAATCATTTGAAGTAATAGCTATAAATTCTTAGCGTAATTCAGTAATTCTCAGAATATATTTATAAGTTTTATATATATCATTTCTTAACTATAGTTCTAATGTATATTTTTCTAAGGACTTAACTATTAAATCAGCTATTTTCTGTTGATATAACTTATCTCCTAATAAGGCATCATCTTCCCAATTGCTCATAAATCCCATCTCTAAAATTATTACAGGTATTTGTGACCAATTAAATCCAGTCATATCTTTTCTTTCAAAAACTCCATTAACTTTTACTCCCCCCTCTTTCAGTGTTTCACATAAAATTTCTCCATATTTCTTACTTTCTTCATATATACCTTTTAACTCCTTTGTTTCAGAAGAAGGAATTAAAATTGAGGCTCCTCTTTTTCCTGAATTATTTGACCCATCACAGTGAAGTTTTATTGAAATATCTGCCTTTGATGTATTTCCTATTTCTGCCCTTTCTCTATTGCTTAAGGTAACCTGATTTTTTTCTCTTGTCATAACTACTTTATAGCCTTCTCTATTTAAAAGCTCTTTTAAGATCATAGCTACTTCTAAGTTTATTTCATATTCCTTATTTTTTGTACCAACTCCAGCTGTTCCTGAAGATACTCTAGGCTTTTTTTGATTAGACCAAGGTGCTATAGGTTCAAGCTTGCTATCTCCTTTTTCTTGATGCCCTGCATCAATACATATAGTAACCTCTTCTTTTTCTTTTCCTAAAACTTTCTCTCCCAGTAAAGTAGTACTAACTAAATTTACTAAAAGAAAAATTCCTAATAAAAATATAAATCTCTTTTTCATAATAAAAATCCTTTCTAGTATTTAAATAATAAATAGTATTTCTCTAAATACTAAAAAATATTATTCACTAGTTTTACATATAAATTTTTCATGTTATAATTTTAAAGTCTTAAATTATGTCTAATAAAGAATTTAATATAAATTAAAGGAGATACATATGAAAAAAGTTAATTTTAAGGGAAGTGTAATGTTAAATCCTACTCCAGTAGTTCTTGTTACTTCTAAAAATAAAGAAGATAAAGTAAATGCTTTTACTGTTGGTTGGGTTAGCACAGTTTGCACTAAACCTCCAATGATTGCCATGGGAATAAGACCGGAAAGATTATCCCATGAATATATAAAAGAAAGTGAAGAATGTGTTATAAACTTACCATGTAGAGATATGGTTAAATTTGTTGATTTTTGCGGTGTTAAATCTGGAAGAAAAGTTGATAAAATTAAACACTTTGGATATGCCCTTGATAAAGGAATAGCTGTAAGTACTCCTTCTATTGAAAAAGCACCTGTAGCTTTAGAATGTAAGCTTAAATCTATAACACCTTTAGGTACACATGACATGTTTTTATTTGAGGTTCTTAATGTAAAAGTTGATGAAAGTCTTATAGATGAAAAGGGAAAGATTCATTTTAATAAGGCTAATTTATTAGCATATAGTCATGGAGAATATTTTGGTCTTAATTCTAAACCACTAGGTTCTTTTGGTTATTCAATTAAGAAAAAGAAAAAATCAAGATAGTATTCCTAACTAATATTCAAAAAGACACTAGGAGAATTTGTGCAAATAAATTTTCCTAGTGTCTTTCTAAAATTCTTATATAAGTTTCTTCATTCTCTTTTTTAAATTTAGTATTATCTTTTCATATGTATAATTAAATTTCTTCTTTAGCAGATGTTAAGAATTGAATTTCTTCTAAAACAGAGCTTGCTCTGCTCTCATCAACCATAACCACTAAATAATCTCCACTTTGTATTTCAATAGAACCTTTAGGGATTATTTCCTTATTTCCCCTTTTTATTGCAACTAAAAGTGCTGTTTCTGGCCAATTAACATCTTTTATTTCTTTTCCTTCTGCTTCACTACCAAGTTCTACACCAACCTCTAGTAGAGTTTTATTATTAGAAGGTTCTTCTACTTCTGAACCAGCCTTTTCTATCCACCTTTCTAATAAAGATTCATATATTGGTTCACTTTTTAGTAAGTCAGATGTTACATATGAAATTATTACAACTACAGATAAAGCTAGCATATGTTCAAAAGAACCAGTCATCTCTGTAATAAGTATTATACCTGTAATAGGTGCCTTTACTATTGAAGCAAAGTTACCTGCCATGGCTAATATTATAAAATCTATTATATATTGATTTGGAACTCCAAATGCATTACAACTTACTATTCCAACTATATTACCTACTACTGCACCTAAAAGTAATAGTGGGAAGAATATACCACCAGGTGTACCTGCACCAAAACTTATAATAGTTAATAAGAATTTAATCAAAAGCACAGCTAAAAGAAGCTTTATTGGAAAGTTCTTAGTTGCTAAATCCATTATAAGTTCATGTCCACCACCTAGTATTATTGGTGCGAAAATACCTAATATACCTGTTAATAAGAAAGGAATCATTACCTTAACTTCTACAGGAACCTTTTTAAACTTTCCATATAAACTTTGTACTTTTAAAATTCCCTTTGAGAATATTGCACCACCTATACCTAAAAGTACTCCTAATATTATTAATACCCAGTAATATTTCAAAGGTAATACAGGTACATTCTCCATTCCTAAGCTAGGATTCATTCCTAAAAATTGTTTTGAAACAAAATCAGATACTAAGGATGCTGCCATTGCAGAAACTAAAACTAAAGGTGAGAAACTCTTATGTACCTCTTCTAAGGCAAATATTACCCCTGATAAAGGTGCATTAAATGCTGCTGCTAAACCAGCTGAAGCACCTGAGGTTATTAAATATTTTTTCTCTATATTTATTCTTTTTAAACCATTACTAAATCCTTCTCCTACAGCGGCTCCCATTTGTACTGATGGGCCTTCTCTACCTAAAGATAATCCAGCTCCTAAGGAAATTACTCCTCCTAAGAACTTATAAATTAAAATCTTTAGCCAGTTCATTTTAAGTTTACCAATTAATTCTCCTTCAACTTGAGGAATACCACTTCCTGAAATCATAGGCTCTCTTCTAACCATAAATCCAACAAGTGCTCCTAAAATAGCTAATATAACTAAAACTATAAGCATATTAGTTATACTTAATGCTGCCCATGCATAAAGCTTTTTAAAAAGTGGAAATAAGTAATTAACAATAATTCTATTTAGCACCAAAACTAAAGAACATAAAAGTCCTATGGCAGCGCCTTCTAGAACTAATTTAAATCTTAAATCCTTTCTATGTGACAGTACTTTTTTCGTACTCTCATTACTCAAAGATTTCCCCTCCTCACACTTAACATTTTATTAACATATTTATTATACCCTTATGTTTTTACAGATTCAAATTTAATTAAACTTCAATTTTAAATTATTTTTAAAAAAAATCTCCTTGTAAACATTATCCTCTCCTTATAGCAATAGTTTTACATAATTTTATTCCTTTAATATAAAATCTTATTAATCAAAAATATGTAATTTATTAAAAATTTTATACATAGTATTAAAATATGAAGATTATATGAAAGGGTGTGTATACATGAGTCTTTTTACCTTTAAAAAAGGACTTCATTTACCTTATAATAAAGAACTTACTAAGGATAAAAGTATAGAAGTTTTCGAACCTAAAAAAGAATTAATTTTCCCACTTTCTCAACATATAGGAGCACCCTGTGAACCTATAGTAAAAATTGGCCAAAAAGTTTTGGTAAATGAAAAAATAGCTGATTCTTCAGCCTTTGTTTCTTCTCCTATTCACTCTAGTGTATCTGGAACTGTAAAAGATATTAGAGAAATTCAATCTATGAATGTATCTAATGTAAAGGCAATAATCATAGAAAATGATTCTAAATATGAAAAATCTCCAAGGGAAAATCCTAAGTATTCTAGTGAACTTTCTCTAAAAGATGTGGTTAATCTAGTAAAGGACTATGGCATAGTTGGTCTTGGTGGAGCTACCTTTCCTTGTCATGTAAAACTTAATGTTCCAGAGTATAAAGAGGTTGAATATATAATTATAAATGCAGCTGAATGTGAACCTTATTTAACCTGTGATCATAGAGTTATGCTAGAATATACGAAAGAAATAGTTGGTGGCTTAAAAATCCTTTTAGAGCTTTTTCCTAAGGCATTAATCTACATAGGTATAGAAGACAATAAATCAAACGCCATAGATAAGTTTAAAAGTATTTTAGGAGAAGAAGCTAGAATTAAGGTAATGCCATTAAAAACTAAATATCCTCAAGGCTCTGAAAAGCACTTAATTTATGCTTTAACTGAACTTCAAGTTCCCTCTGGAAAACTTCCTTTAGATGTGGGATGTATTGTTCATAATGTATCTACCATATATCAATTATATAATAGTTTAATAAATGGATTACCTTTAACAGAAAGAGTTGTAACAGTAACTGGTGATGCTATAAGATCCCCTAAAAACGTAAGAGTTAAAATTGGAACACCGATAAAGGATATAATTGGATTTTGTGGTGGATTTATAAATAAGCCAAGTAAAATAATATTAGGTGGACCAATGATGGGAGTTGCTATAAATTCTTTAGATATACCTATTACAAAAGGTACCTCTGGTATTCTATGCTTATCTAAAGTTGATACTTCTCCTAAAAGTCATTGCATAAGATGTGGGAAATGTTTAAATTCATGTCCAATGAATTTAATTCCTCAAAAATTAAATGAGCTGGCTTTAAAAAATAAATTAGATGAATTTCAATACTTTGGTGGAATGGATTGTATAGAATGTGGTTGCTGTACATTTTCCTGTCCTGCAAAAATTTCTATAGTCAATAACATTAGAAATGCTAAAAAATCTCTTAGAAATAAATCTAAAAAGTAAAGAGGTGAAAAGAATGGTTGATACAAAACAAGAATCTATGGAATCCTTAATATTAAGCGACAACAATCTTTTGGTTGATTCATCTCCTCACATAAAAGATAAATCATCAACACAGAGCATAATGAGAGATGTTTTAATAGCTCTCATTCCAACTTCCTTAGTTGGAGTATTAGTTTTTGGATTAAGAGCAATTTTTATAATTGCAACCTGTGCTATTTCAGCTGTAATTTCTGAATATGCTTTTCAAAGAATAACAAAAAAAGAAATCACCATAAAAGATTTAAGTGCTATTGTTACAGGAGTTTTACTTGCTTTAAATTTACCTATTAATACTCCCCTTTGGGTGGCATGTATTGGATCAATTATTGCCATAGTATTAGTAAAACAAATTTTTGGTGGTATAGGATGTAATTTTATGAATCCAGCCTTAGCAGCTAGAGCTTTTCTATTAGCAGCTTGGCCTGAAAGTATAAGTATCTTCACATTAGATGGAGTTACTACAGCTACCCCTTTAGCTTTACTAAAAAGTGGACAAGGAAATCTTCCTCCTTTAAGCAATGCTTTTCTTGGAAACATTGCAGGATGTATAGGAGAGGTTTCTGCCCTAGCTATATTAATTGGTGCTTTATACTTACTTTATAGAAAAGTAATAACATGGCATATTCCTGTTGTTTATATTAGTACAGTTTTAATATTAACCACTATTATAGGTAGAAATGGTTTCTTAAGTGGAAATGGAATTTATGAAATCTTTACAGGTGGGTTATTTTTAGGAGCATTTTTCATGGCAACTGATTATGTAACTTCTCCAATGACAAAGAAAGGGCAAATTTTATTTGCTTTTGGCTGTGGACTTATAACTACTTTAATAAGGATATTTGGTGGTTATCCTGAAGGGGTGTCATACTCAATTCTTCTTATGAATTTACTTGTACCTGTTATTGATTATTATATTAAGCCTAAAGCTTTTGGTAATGAAAAATAATTTTTAATTTTGTATATAACTTAATATATTTGACAATAATATTAGCTGTAGGGTTATTTAATCTATACAGCTGTTCCTATATAATATTTCTCTACTTTAGAGGGTTGATTTAAAACTAAATTCTAAAATGTACGCGTTATTATTTTAGGGTTTTAAATTTCTCTAAACTCATTTTTCGTTATGGCTAATCTGCTATAACCTCTTATTCATTAAGATAGCTCAGAATTATTCTAGAATACTTTCTGAGCTATTACGTTTATTTTATATTAACTTTACATATAACTTTAAGAGCTATTAATAAATCCTAAAATTATTATTTTCTATTTAAGCTTTCAACTTCAAATTCTTGAAATCTATATTTCTGTCCTGTAGGATTTTCTTTTTTCTCTGGAACTTCCTCTAAAAACATATCATAAGGTCTTACAAATTGGCCACAATCTCCATATAGAGCTCTATATAATACCATTTTTTCTCCACTTTCTGAATGAGTAACTACTCCCTCTACTAAGTAAAGATCACCTTTAAAGTGTCTAAATATTTTCCCTATACTTTTTTCAATATTTCTATCCATAATAACTCCTCCTAAAAAACAAAAGGGTTTGTATCAAAATTTAGTAATAAAACTTATTTTGAAACATTCCCTTTTATTTTATATTTAGTTTCTTTAAAATACAATAAATAAGCTTATATAAAACTAATTATTCAAATATGAAAGTTTCCATTTCATCAATAGCCTTATTTACTAAAGCTTCTATATCAAGCTTTCTTTCTGCTATTATCATGTCCTTAACTCTAGGCTTAGTCTTTGGATGTTTTGGTACAAATATTGTACAACAATCTTCATATGGGAGTATTGATGTCTCATAAGTATCTATATCTCTTGCAATATCCATTATATCTTCTTTATCCATAGCTATTAGAGGTCTAAATACAGGTCTATCAGAAACATCATTACTTACTATAAGTCCTTCCATAGTCTGAGATGCCACTTGCCCTATACTTTCTCCAGTAGTTATTGACTGTATTTTCTTTCTTTCAGCAAGTTCACAAGCCACTCTCATCATGAATCTTCTCATTATTATTGTTAATTCATCTTCCCTACACTTCTCTATGATATCCATTTGTATTTCTGTAAAAGGAACCACATAAAGAGTTATTTTTTCTGTGTATCTTCCTACTATTTTTGCTAATTCCTTAACCTTATCCTTGGCTCTTTCTGAAGTGTATGGATGAGAATGATAATATACACAATGAGTTTCAACTCCTCTTCTAGCCATTAAATAAGCTGCTACTGGTGAATCAATTCCTCCTGATAACATAACCATAGTACTTCCGTTCATTCCATATGGTAAGCCTCCTACAGCTTTTATTTTATCTTTATCAGTAAATACATAAGCATTTCCTCTTATTTCTACATAAAGCTTACACTCTGGATTATGTATATCAACTTCTATTTCATCCCCAAGTTCTGAAAGGATATATCCTCCAACAGCTCTTGAAACCTCCATAGAATTCATCGGGAATTTTTTATTAGCTCTGTTTGTCTCTACCTTAAAACTCTTAGCATTACTTTCCTTAATTTTCTTTAATCCCTCTTCTTTTATTGAATCAAAGTCCCCTTCAACCTGAGTAACTAAGCAAAGTTCTTTAACTCCAAAAACCTTTTTTACCCTTTCAATAACTCCATCTAAATCTTCTGATTTTATGAACCATCTATTTTGATCTGTTATAAATTCATGATCTATATCTTTTAACTTTTTTCTTATATTTTCTTTTAATTTTCTCTCAAACTTATTTTTATTAAGCCCCTTTAAAAATATTTCTGAGGCATATTTTACCAAAATTAAATTATTCATATTTTTATTCTCCTTAAAAATTTTAAAGCTTTTTCTAATGAAGCTATTGTGTAATCAACTTCTTCTAAAGTGTTATATCTAGAAAAGCTAAATCTTATAGCTCCTTGAATGCACTTTGGTTCTAATCCCATGGCATTTAATACATAACTTCCCTTGGCTACGGCCGTTTTTGAAGAACAGGCTGAACCTGTTGAAACAAATATATTATCCTCCTCTAACATGTGAAGTAAAACCTCTGATCTAGTTCCTAAAAAAGAAACATTTAATATGTAAGGACTATATTCTTCACTACTAGGGGTATTTATTACTACATTTTCTATTTTAGAAAGTCTTTCTATAAAATACTCCTTAAGATTTTTTACATGATTATAAGAATCTTCTAAGTAATCATAGGCAATATCCATAGCTTTTACCATGCCCATATACGAAGGAGTATTTTCTGTTCCTGCCCTTAATCCTCTTTGTTGTTCTCCACCAGTTATTAAGGATTTTAAATTTAATCCCTTTCTCATATACATGAATCCAACACCCTTTGGTCCATGAAACTTATGAGCTGAAACAGAATAAAAATCTATGTTACATGCCTTAACATCAATTTCAAATTTTCCAAAACCCTGTACTCCATCTACATGAAATTTTGCTCTTTTACTTTTTTCTTTAATTAATCTTCCTATTTTCTTAATCCTTTGTATGCTTCCTACTTCATTGTTAACCTGCATTATAGATACTAAAACCGTATTTTTATTTATTGCTTCTTCTAATTCTTTTAAATCTATAAATCCTTTATTATTAACCTTCAAATACGTTACACTTACACCTTGCTTTTCTAATTCCCTATAAGTATTTAAAACACTAGAATGTTCAAAGGTTGTAGTTATAATATGATTATTTTCTCCAACTAATCCTTTAATAATCATATTATTGCTTTCACTTCCTCCTGAAGTAAATATTATTTCTTCCTTAGAAGCATTTATTTTTTTTGCAATACTTTCTTGAAGCTCTTCAATCTTTCTTTGCATCTTTACCCCTAATTTATGTAAAGATGATGGATTACCCCAAAATTCATCCATAGCATAATAAACTTCATCTCTAACTTCCTTTAAAGGCTTAGTAGTAGCACTATTATCAAAATAAACTTCCATATTCACCCTCCTTATACTTATATAATTTCTATTAAATCATTATATATACACATTTCTTATATCATATTAATTATTAAACCATAATAATTATCCTTATCAAAAACATTTTCTACCAAATAAATAAATTTCAAAAAAAATTCCTAACTTAGATTATTCTAAGTTAGGAATTTTTCTATTCCATGGCAACAAATTCTACTTTTTCAACACCATGAACTAATTCTATTTCATTTAACATTTCCTTTATATCACACTTCATAGTTGATATGTCTATTGTGAAACTTACATGAGCTAAACCATGTATAGGCAGCCCTTGATCTATTGTAAGTATATTTCCCCCAACATCTGATAATATATTTAAAACGGATGATAAAACTCCCTTTTCATGAGTAACAACCATATTAAATATAACTTTTCTACCTTGAAGGGTTTCTGCAAATTCAAATATATAGTCTTTATACTTATAATAAACACTTCTACTAATACCAGCTTGCTTTGCAGCTTCTGTTATCTCTTTAACTTTTCCTTCTTTTAAAAGTCTTTTAGCATTTATTACCTTTTCAAAAACTTCTGGTAACACTCTTTTATCTATAACTAATAAATTTCCTTCCATTGGAACTATTCACCTCTTTACATCTATAAAATATCCAAAATCCAAGTAAAATAACAGCCCTCTTTTATTTGCCACTTATTAAAATACCACCTATAATTAATATTTTCAATAAAAAACATCATTTATAGATTAAATTTAAAAATACTTTAACACTAAAATAAAAGTATTAATTAAAATATTTTAATTGTATTTATTTTAATATAATTACATATAATTTTTAAATACTCTATATATGATAAAATCAAGGTTTTAAGCTTTAATCATATACACACCTCAAGTATATCATCATGTTTTTCAAAATACAACTGTTCTCTAATAAAAGACACATCAAATTAATAAAGAGGATATATCAAAAGATATATCCTCTTATTAATTCCTTATTAAAGCACTATTTCAAAAGTTTTTATTTGTTTCTTTGAAATAATTCCATTAATAGCATTTTCTTTTACTTCTAGTTTTTCTATAAGTTCTTCATTTAAGTTAACTTCATTTATTTCTTTAACATCTCTATTAACTTTTATTTGGAAGTTTTCTTCCTTATCAGAAATATTAAATATTCTTACTATTATAGAATCACCCTCTTCAGCTTTCTTAAAGGCTGATAAAACTACATTTTCTCCCTTAATTGAAACTAAAGAATCCTCTGCTTTGAAATCTCCTTGAAGTGCTAACATTGGAGTATTTAAGTTATATGCTTCTTCGTAAGCTCTTTCTCCAGTATAATCTCCTTCATGAACTATTATTGAATATTCAGCAACATTCTTTCCTAAACATTGGGCCTCTGGTGTTGGGAATACTCCCCAATCTCCTAACTCTCCAACAGATCTTAATATTGTTAAAGCTATAGTATTTTCACCATCTCTTAATACCTCATATTCAGGTAATCCCATGTTAGCAATCATAAGTCCAACTTTTCCGTCATTTACATCAACAAAGTTTGTTTGTTTTTGACAGTTAGATGGATTTTGCCATCCTTCCCATGGAGTTGTTTCTCTTTCTATAACATCAAAATGTCCCTCTGCAAAATGAGTGCTTGCTTCTATTCCAGTTGGGAATAATGCTCTTACTCTATGATCCTTTGCAGTATTTTCTATTTCAACTTTAATATCAATTCTCTTAGAAACTTCACTTAATACTATAGTAGAAACTAACTTAATTTCAGTCATTTCTTCTACTCTTCTGCTTTCTTTCTTAATAGCTTTTACTGGTACTTCTAAAGTATTCTTAACTTCTATTACTTTTTCTACTTCATTATCTTTTAATACATTAATACAAGCCTTATTTCCTAAAGTATTTACTACTAAATCTTTCTCTGGAGCTCTAAAGATGTATTCATCTCCTATATCTCCACAATCTTCAAAGACATTTAAATTCTTATACTCTTTATTTGTTCCTTTATGAATTAAATCAAATGTACCATTTTCATTGAACTTTAATGAGAAGAATTTATTTTCAAAAGTTAAATCTTGAGAAACTTCTTTTTCTTCTATCTTTTCACATGGAACTATTTTAAATGATTTTAATCCTAAAGCTTTTATATTATTAGCTAAGAATTTAACCTTAAATCTATTTACATACTCAGGTTGTCTAAATCTATTATTTGGAAGAGTATATTTAAATGTTTCGCCTAAGGCTTCAACTACTAATGGAACTTCCTCTCCATTTTCTGTAACAACCTTGAAGTTTTCTATGCCTGATTCTTTATTTACATCAACTGTGGCCTCTACTACTTCACTTCTATCCCATCCTAATGTATTAAATACAACAATGCTTTCTCTATCAGTAGTAGTTCCATTTACTAGATTTAACATATGCTCAGTACTTCTATCTATCATTTCTTCTGATATTTGCATACTAGATTTAAATCTTGTTACCATATCTTGATGAACTTCATCAATACTACATCCACAAATTGAATCATGAGGATGGTTTTGAATTAAATATTTCCATGATTGAAGTATGAAATCACTTTCATATTTCTTTCCTTCTAGTGAAGCCATAACTCCTAAAGGTTCAACATATCTTTCTAAAAGAACTTGAGACTTATTATTCATTTGCTTTAAGTAAAGTCTTGATGAAGCTGTGTTACATAGAGTCCACCAGCCATCTGTATATTGACCATTTAATTCTCCTGTAACTTCTTTTAAATCTTTAACTTCTTTCTTAACATCTTCTATATAATCAACTAAATTACTATGAACTAATTCAAAATCAACATCTTCTTTTACATTATCTATTATGTCACCAACATTTGTTTGAACTGGTTGATGATCACATCCATTCATTAATAATATCTGATTTGTTGTAGCATACATATCTGCTTTATTAACTCTATCATTTAAAAATTCAATAGCTTCTTTTTTACCTGCTGGAATTTCATTACCATTGCTATACCAGTTAGCCATAAGTATTCCTAAAACTTCTGATCCATCTGGTGATTTCCATAATACCTCTGAGTGATATTCATTTTCTCCTGCTTCTTCAACCTTTTGGTTATCAAAAGCTATTGGAGTTATTCCTCTACCGAATACTGCATTATCTATTCCAAATCCTCTTAGTATTTGAGGTGCTTGAGATATATTACCAAAAGAATCTGGGAAATAACCTATTTTTACTGGGTTTCCAAATCTTTTTGCAAATCTCATTCCTAAAAGCATATTTCTTACATTTGCTTCTGCACTTATTAAATATTCATCTTGAAGAACATACCATGGTCCTACATGAAGTCTTCCCTCTTCTATAAGTTTCTTTAATCTATCAAACATATATGGCTTTATTTCTAAATAATCATCTAGAGCTATAGTTTGTCCATCTAAATGGAAATATTTAAAATGCTCATTATTCTCTAAGGTATCTATTAATGAATCCATAAAATCTACTAATTTAACTCTATGTTTTTGAAATGGTATATACCATTCTCTATCCCAATGACTGTGGGAAACTACATGTACTTTTTTCATACCTAACCTCTCCTTATCTAAAGTTCATTAACCTATACCTAGATTATATACGTTTACAAAGCATTCATTCAATTTTCAATCTTATATGTTTAGTGGACTTTTTATAGATTATTTAATTTTAATATCACTTTTTATTAGTGAATAAACACATATATTAATATATTCACCTTTACTCTTGTTATAATAATGCTCTCTTAAAATTCCATCCCTATTAAATCCTAACTTCTCTGATAGTTTAACTGATGAAATATTATTGCTATCAATCATGGCTATAATTCTATTCATATTTAAAATTTTAAATGCAAAGTTTTCTATAGCCTTAATACACTCTGAAGCAACTCCCTTTCTCCAAAAATTCTTTTCTATTGTGTAACCAATCTCAGTATTATTAGAATAAAAATCTATATTATAAAGACCTATATCTCCAATAAATGCTTTACTTTCTTTATTTATTATAGCCCACCTTATTCCCTTTTTCTCCTTGTACATTAACTTAATCTTTTTTAAATAAAATTCAACTTGTTTTTCAGGATCATAAACTTCTGTTCCTGAAAATTTCATTATATCCTCATCCGAAAATAAACTAATGAAATGATTCTTATGCTTTTCTTCTATTTCTTTAAGTATAAATCTTTCAGTCTCAATAATAGGAAATTCTAAAAAAACTTTTTCTCTCTTATTTTCACCCATAATTATATCCCCTTATTATACTATTATTCTTTTATACTCTATTTCAAATTACAAATAGCTCTTATATATTCTGGAGTTGTTCCACAGCATCCTCCTATTATATTAACTCCCTTTTCAAGGGCTCTTTTAGATAAATTTTTAAATTCTTCTGGAGTCTGCTCATATATAAGTTCTTCCCCTTCTTTTTTTGGTATTCCTAAATTAGCCTTTATCATTATAGGAAGATTTGTATTTTTTTTAAGTATATCTAAGGCCATTAGTATTTCTTCGTACCCTGTACAATTTATTCCTAAAGAATCTACTCCTAAAGTCTCTAAAGTTGAAACAATATTTTTTATAAAATTAGGAATATCCTTTTTCCCAGCTAAAGTAAATGAACATATAACCGGCTTATCTGTTAAAGTTTTTGCTTTTTTAACTGCAAATTCACCTTCCTTTAAACTTCCTAAGGTTTCAAAAATAACTAAATCAAATTTATCTTTTGAAGCATTAATTATTCTTTCAGTATTTTCATAAACAATTTCTTTAAAAGAAGAATCATTTTCTTCTATATAATATGAAAGAGGTCCTATATCTAAAGCAACTAAACCTCCATCTCCACATGCTTTTTTAGCAATATGAATTCCTGCCCCCACAACTTCCTCTAAATTATAATTATTCCTTTTTGCATTTATAATATTACACATAAATGTATTTGAAAGTATTAAGTTAGCTCCAGCATCTATATACTCTCTATGAATTTTTTCTATTAATTCAGGCTTTTTAATATTTAAAAGTTCTGATGGAGTATCTTTTAAATTTACTCCTAATTCCATTATTCTAGTTCCCATAGCTCCATCTGCTATTATTACTCCATTCTTCAAATCTAACTTTTTCATCTTAATGTATTCTCCAATCAAAGTAATTTATATTCTAAAATAAGTTATTATGCTTTATTTTTTATTTAAATTATCTAAAACAAAACATTCCTCTATTTTTGTAAATTATATTCTATAAAAAAGAAATAGTAAATATCAACACTTTTTTATTATTACTATCTACAAAATAAATTCCATATTTGATATTTTTTAAAAACTGTTATAATATTACTTAGTACTAGTAATATTAAAGGGGCGAAATATATGTTTAGATCTATATATTGGTATGGAAAAGGATATGCCTGGACATTAATAAAATCCTTATCTGATATAAAAAAAATAAATAAAATGGAAGAGGAAGGTAAGCTTGAGGAAAGAGATGAATACATATATCAATGCAGTAGAAGAATAGCTCATACTTTTCTTAAGGATGCTGGAATAGAAGTTAATGTTGAAGGTTTAGAGAATATTCCTGATGGACCTGTTCTTTTCGTTTGTAACCATCAAAGTAATATGGATATTCCTGTAATTATGTACTCTATTGATAGACCAAAGGGATTTATAGCAAAAAAAGAACTTGAAAAAATGCCTATATTAAAAGATTGGATAATACTTTCAAAGGCCATATTTATTGACAGAGAACATCCTAAAAAAGCTATGGCAGGTATTCTACAAGGAATTAAACAATTAAAAGAAGGATATTCAATGGTTGTTTTCCCAGAGGGAACAAGAAGTCAATGTAGTAAAATGGGAGAATTCAAAGCTGGTAGTTTTAAATTAGCTACTAAACCAAAGGTTCCTATAGTTCCACTTACAATTGATGGAACATATAAAATAATGGAAGGAAATCATTATTTCATAAAACCTGGTAAAGTAAATCTTTATATTCATCCACCAGTTTATACTGATAAACTTACAAAGGAAGAAATTACAGAGCTTCCTGAAAAAGTTGAAAATATAGTTAGAAGTAAACTTCCTAATAACGGAAGATAAAAAAATCCATGAGTAAAATTTACTCATGGATTTTTATTTATATTAATTTAAAACAGTTCCTTCTAATTCTGCACTCTCTTCACTTAAAGCTTTTTCTCTAAAGAATTCCTCTGTTTCTTCTATTACTACTTTTCTTAATCCAATAATACCTACAAGGTTTGGAATTGCCATTAATCCATTAACAATATCTGCAATTATGAATATTAATGTTAATGGTAAGAATGATCCTATAGCAACTAAAATTATATATAAAATTCTATATGGTTTTATAGCTTTTATTCCAAATAAATACTCAATGCATCTTTCTCCATAATAGTTCCATCCTAATATTGTAGTAAACGCAAAGAACATAAGTCCTATATTAACTATATATGTTCCTATATTACTTATAGGAAGTCCTATTTCAAAGGCCTGTGTTGTAAGTGCTGCTCCTTCTAAACTTCCACTATAAGCACCAGTAAGAATTATTACTATACCTGTCATTGTACAAATAAGAATTGTATCAAAGAATGTACCTGTCATTGAAATAAGTCCTTGCTTAACTGGAGACTTAGTCTTAGCTGCCGCTGCTGCTATTGGAGCACTTCCAAGACCAGCTTCATTAGAAAAAACCCCTCTAGCTATTCCACTTTTCATTACAGTTATTATGCTAACTCCTACAGCTCCGCCTAAAGCAGCCTTAGGATTAAAGGCACTTTCAATAATTATTGATACTGCATGTGGAACCTTATCTAGATTAAAAGCTATAACAATTAAAACTCCTAATATATAAAGTCCTGCCATTAAAGGAACTACCTTTTCTGATACGCTAGATATTCTTTTTATTCCACCTAAAATTACTAAAGCCACTAATAAAGTTACTACTCCTGCTGTAACAATTGTAGGAACATTAAATGTAATACTTGCTGCATCAGTTATGGACTTAACTTGTCCAAAAGTTCCTATTCCTAATAAGGCTACACCAATTCCAAAGAAAGCAAAAATATTAGCTAGCCAATTTAAACCAAGTCCATTTTTTATATAGTACATTGGTCCACCAGCCATTTGACCATTTTCATCTACAACCCTATACTTTATAGCAAGTACACCTTCTGCATATTTAGTTGCCATTCCAAAGAAAGCAGCTACCCACATCCAAAATAATGCTCCTGGTCCCCCTGCCTTTATAGCAGTGGCAACCCCAACTATGTTTCCAGTACCTATAGTAGCTGAAAGAGCTGTACATAAGGCTCCAAAACTTGAAACATCTCCTTCTGCATCCTCACAAGAAGATTCCTCATCTTTTTTAAATACATACTTTAAGGCTAATGGTAATTTTAAAATTTGTAATAATTTTAGTCTTATAGTCAGGTATATTCCTGTTCCTACAAGCAGCATAAGAAGTGGCACTCCCCATACTAAATTGTCGATTTGATTTAATAAGTTTTCCATAAAAAAAAATCCTCCTTAAATTTAAATTTGCGGAGGAGAATAAGGATACTTAAAAAATTTAAGTAACTAACCTTATCCTCTGTCCTTTTACCTGAGAGTTTCAGTCAAAAATTTGACCTTGCTCCTTCGGTGCTCTTTTTCAAGAGTCTCTCCAGAGGCTCGTCCAGTAACGGTCCTAATACCTGAAAGATTTCCCTCTTCGGTGGATATTTAAAATATCACTCTCCCATTACCTTCATCCGAACATATTGAATTTTAATTTATAATAGACATTATATAAGTAATTATTATAAAAATCAAATACTTATTTTCCCAAAACATATAATTTTTCATAATTTTTATTAGTTTTATCATTAATTTTAATTATAAAATCATTTATTGAATCTAAGATTTTTTTCTTATCTTCTAAAGTCTTTTTCCCTCTTCCAACTCTATCACAATAAGTCAATAAGGCTATATCATGAAGATCTGACTTTTTAACCATATCTTCTGGTTTTACAAAGGGTAAATTTTTATCTATGTAAAGATAAGACATATGATATCTAACTAAATTACTTACTTCACTTATAAATTCCTCTTCATCTGTAATCTCTTCTAATATTTCTTTTGAAAGTTTCGCTCCTATCCTATCATGATTGTAAGCAGTCCATCTTCCCTTTCTCATTTTAGTAGTATCTCTCTTTCCAATATCATGAAGTAAAGCTGCCCACATAAATTCTCTTTTATTATTAGCAAGATATCTTAAACTGGCTGCTTCATCTAAAACTTGCATTGTATGAATCCATACATTTCCTTCTGGATGGTGTTTTTTCTCCTGCTTAACCTCTTCTAAATCCCTTAGTATTTCTAAAAAAGATCCTTCTAAAAGTTTCTTTTCTTTTAAATAATTTAAAAATTCTGATGGATTCTTATCTTCTAAAATATGCTTTTCTAAAATTTCAAATAATTCTTTATCATTCATATATAAACTCCTAAACTTTTAATAATTAAAATTTATTTTTAATTTAACTTAATTATATTTTACCACCAATAATTTAAATTCATTCTTTTATTAATTGTCAGAAAATTACTACTTTATGTTTTTAATCCCTGTAAGTAAGCCATTCTACCTTTTATGGCATTTATAAATTTGCACAAAATTTCCTTTTTATATTGAATTCCTTAAAAAGTTAATGTTAAAATATCACTGTCGGTATTCTATATTAGAAGCTGAACTATTTTGTACGGTTAAAAATTTAACAACCGAATTATATCCCATTGGGAATAAGAACGGAGGAGAGTCAATGAATGCAGTCTATCAAACTAGACAAAAAACAAGAAAACTAGTAGTTATTGGTATGCTATCTGGTATATCAATATTTCTAGGATTAACAGGATTAGGATTTATAAATATTCCACCTGTTAAGGCTACTATTATGCATATTCCTGTTATAATAGGAGCTATTATTGAGGGTCCTATTGTAGGAGGATTAATAGGACTAGTTTTTGGATTATTTTCTATGTATCAAGCTTTTACGGCGCCAATGCCAACTAGCTTTATGTTCTGGAATCCTATTATAGCTTTAGTTCCTAGAATTCTTATAGGTGTAGTAAGTTACTACGTATATGCATCTATGATTAAAGGATCTAAAAAGAATTTAAAAGCTACATCAATTATAAGTTCTCTTATTCTTGGAGTTCTTCTATTTGTAAGTTCTGAAGCTTTAACAAATTCTTTAACTATATCAGCTATAATCGGTGTTTTATTCTTTTTAGCAAGTATGATTATCATGTTTAAATTTAAACATAAAAATAAAGAAGAAGCTTTATCTATAGGTACAGCTTCCGTACTTGGAACCCTAGTAAACACTATAGGTGTACTTGGCTTAACATATGTTTTTTATTTAGAAAGATATGCTTCTGCTCTAGGAATATCTGAACATGCTGCAAAATTAACTTTAGCAGGAATAGGAGTTACAAATGGAATTCCTGAGGCATTTATATCAGCCTTAATATCAATTCCTGTTATATTAGGAGTTAGAAAAATTTTAAGATAAATTAAGATTATAAATATATTTTAGCGTATAACTTACTTAAAGTTATACGCTAAAACTTTATACAGTTATTAGTAAAGGTTTAAATTTTATTAAACTTCATATAATTTTAAACTCTGTAAATTATCACTTATGTAAAATAAAGTCTTATTCTTAATAATATAACATTTAAATCATAAAAATAAGTTAATCGAGGTGTATATTATAATGTTTGAAATAAAAATTACTGATATTGAAGGTTTTAAACTAGGACATGCTCAAGATTTTGAAGGAGCTACAGGATGTACAGTTTTATTATGTGAAGAAGGAGCTTCTGGAGGAGTTGATGTTCGTGGTGGAGCTCCTGGAACTAGAGAAACTGATTTATTAAACCCTATGGAAATGGTTGATAAAGTTCATGCTGTAGTATTATCCGGTGGATCTGCCTTTGGACTTGACGCCTGCTCAGGGGTTATGGAATATCTAGAAAATAAAAATGTTGGATTTGATGTAGGAGTGGCTAAAGTTCCTATAGTATGTGGTGCTGTTTTATTTGACTTAGCCTGTGGAAATCCTAAAGTAAGACCTAATAAAGAAATGGGGTTTGAAGCCTGTAAAAATTCCGAAAACTATCTTGACTCAAAAAATGGTAATATAGGTTGTGGAACAGGTGCCACAGTAGGTAAAGCGTTAAATCAAAAACTTGCCATGAAAGGTGGTTTTGGAAGCTATGCCGTGCAAGTTGGGGATTTGAAAGTTGGTGCTATTGTAGGAGTTAATAGCCTAGGTGATATTGTTGATCCTAATAATAACAATAAAATAATAGCTGGTGGATTAAGTCAAGATATGAATTCATTTGTAAACATAGAAGAAAGTTTACTATGCAGTTATTCAAACCCTAGGAATATTTTTAAAGGAAATACAACCATTGGGTGTATAGTAACTAATGGATCTTTTAATAAAGCTCAAGCTAATAAAATTGCATCTATGGCTCAAAATGGTTTTGGAAGAACTATACGCCCTGCTCATACTATGTTTGATGGTGATACAATATTTACTCTTTCCTCAAACAAAGTTAATGCAGATATAAATGTAGTTGGTCTTTTAGCTGCTCAAGTTATGGAAAAAGCAATTATTAAAGCCGTTAAAGAAGCTGATTCTTCATATGGATTCTTATCACATAAAGACTTAAAATTTAATGTATAAATTAAAAAGCTCAAGCAGATACTAATTCTGTTTGAGCTTTTTTCAAAATTATATTAAGTTTTGTTTTTATAAACCAAATTAATTATATTTAGAATTTTGTACCATAATATGTTTTTTAAACCTATTATGGATATAAGTTTATAGATTATTAAATTCAATTCTGCACATCATAATAATGAAAGGAAAAGAACACTTAACCTTTCAAAAAATCTAATTAAACTTAAAGGAGGAATTCAAAATGGCACAATTAGTTCCAGAAGCAAAAAACGGATTAGCAAAATTCAAAAATGAGGTAGCAAATGAAATGGGAGTACCATTCTCAGATTACAACGGAGACCTTAGCTCAAAACAATGCGGAAGCGTTGGTGGAGAAATGGTTAAAAGAATGGTAGAAAAATACGAACAATCAATGAAATAATACTAAAAAATAAGAGGTAAGAAAATTCTTACCTCTTATTTTTTAGTATTAAGAAACTTTTTCAAGCATAAAGATTCTCCAATTTCCATCCTTTATTAATATACTGTTATTTTCAAAGTTCTCTTTATCATTCATTGCATAATAATAAACATAACACTTTTCAGAAGATTTCTTTCCTAAAATTTCAACATCCATCTCAATCCTATTATATTCATTGCTTTTATTATTGACTCCTAAGTATCCTTCCATAAGATCCATAGCATTTATAACATTTTCGTAATCAAGAATAGTCATGACTTCTCCATATACAAACCCATTCCCTTCAATTAAAGCAGGATATCCCTTTTTAGGCATATGATATAAAGTTCCTTTTACTCTTCCTAATTCACTTTTTATAACTTTCCCTTTTAAGTATTTTTCATAATTAAAAAATCCTGTTCTTAAACTTCCATAAACGAAGATTTTTCTTTTTATCCTTGGCTCTAACATTAGCAAACAGCTCCTCCTACAGTTTTAATATCATTATTATTTAAAACTATAGCCTTTATACTAAGCTCTAATCCTTTTGCTATATCATTAATAGACATAGAAGGTGTATTAGGTTTATTTACAACTTGTGCTGGAATATAAGGTACATGTATAAATCCAGCTCTTATATTTTTATACTTTTTATTTACTAAGTATAAAACTCCATACATAACATGGTTACAAACAAAAGTTCCAGCTGTATTAGAAACTGATGCAGGTATTCCATTATCAACCATTTCCTTAACCATTGCTTTTATAGGTAAATTACTAAAGTATGCACTTTCTCCATCTTCATATATAGTAATATCTATTGGTTGATTTCCTTCATTATCCTCTATTCTCGCATCATCCATATTTATAGCTACTCTTTCTGGAGTTACACCAAATCTTCCTCCAGCCTGTCCTACAGAAATAACTACATCTGGTTTAATTTCTTCTATTTTTTCTTCTATTTTTTTAATAGATTTTCCAAAAACTGTAGGTATTTCTAATTTAATAACCTCAGCTTCCTCTATATTTTCTGGTATCATTTTAACAGCTTCTAAAGCTGGGTTTATACTTTCTCCTCCAAAGGGATCAAATCCTGTAATTAATACTTTCATTCTCATACACTCCTTACTTTCTAATACCTAGTTAATTAAAATGCTAAGAAATACATTAAAGCTATATGTATAACTAATAAAATTATAGCAAATAAACTTTGACATTTCATAACCACATTCTTATCTTTTGTCTCTAATAAGGCTGCTGGCATAATATTAAAGTTTGCTGCCATTGGCGTTAATAATGTTCCACAATATCCTGCAGTTAATGCTAAAGCTCCTGCTATGGCTACATTAGCTCCTTGAGCAAATACAAATGGTAATCCTATTCCAACAGTTATAACTGAGAATGCTGCAAATGCATTTCCCATTATCATAGTAAATACAGCCATACCTACACAGTAAGCTATTACGCCTGCTAATATATTTCCTTCTGGAATAAAATTAGATATACCTGATGATATAACATCTCCTACTCCTGCTGCAGTAAATACTGTTCCTAAAGCCGCTAAAAGCTGAGGTAATATACTTGTAGATCCAACTGATTGAACCATCCTATTACTATCCTCTACTAAATGCTTTGGTTTAGCCTTTAATACTAAGAAAGTTGTTATTACAGCTGCAACAGAAGCTATCCCTATGGCAACGGTTCCTGACAAACTTGTAAACTGTGCAATAACTAAAGATCCAACTGCTATTACAATTGAAGGTAAAAAAATCTTATTCTTTAGTTTTTTAGCTTGCATTTCTGCAAAATCTACATTAGGCATCTTTAGGTTTCCTATATTTACTTGTTTACTTGCAGTTAATACTCCTATAACTAAAAGTAAAGCCCCTACTACTACAGGTGGAATAGCTGCCCCAGCTATAAATATAATTGCTAATATGGTCCAAAAGATTGCTGTTCCTATTCTAGTTTTATGTTCCTTGTCTTTTAATGTATCAATTGCAGTATTTAACATTAAAAGTCCTACTATTATATAAAAGATTTCAAGCAATATATTAGAAATCATTTGCATATTCATTAATTATCACCCCTATTTTATCTCTTCTTTGTTCTTTGATAGGTTTCTACTTAGCCTTTTATCTAACAATCTATTTTGTAATACTCCTAATATTAAAGCTATTATAGCTATTGGAACTGAAGCTTTTGCTATCTCTAAAGCATTAACTCCATATCCTAGTTCTTCTAATGTTCCTGCTATTAAAAGAACTCCTGAACTAGCTAAGAATACATTTTGTCCAAAGAAGTTTCCATAGTTGTCCATTGCAGCCGCTGTTCCTTTTATTAAATCTTTATTTTTATCATCTAATTCTCCATATTTACTGACAGCTGCTCCTTGAGCCATTGGATTTATAAGTGGTCTTATAAATTGTGCTTGTCCACTTAATCTTAGTGAAACTGCAGACCCAACTTCTCTAATAAATAAATAGCAACTTAAAAGTTTTCCAGTTGACATATTTTTCATATTTTTTATTAAGGTTATAGCTCTTTCTTTTAAACCAAATCTTTCACACATACCTATTACAGGTAAAGTTAGTATAAATAATGTCATGTGTCTTTGACTTACAAAAGTTGAGCCTAGTTTTTCCAATATTTCATACAAACTCATATGTGCTACTAAGCCAGTTGATAACCCTGCTACTAATACAACTGCTATAGTATCAAATTTAAGTGCGAATCCTATTATTACTATTACTATTCCTATCAGTTCCACTCTTATCTCTCCTTTTTAAATTATAATTTTATATTTATTATTTTTTTATTTTCGTATTTTAAAAATATTATAACCATAAAATTTTCAATTTTCTACAGTTTTTTATTAATATTTTATAAATTTAAAATGTTTTCATTGTTAATTTGTTTTTTATTATCATTTTATTTAAAATATATTTAAAATTACACAAAAATAAGGAACATAGATTTGTTAAACCTATGTTCCTTATAAATTTACTATATTTTATTTTCTAGAAACTATAATTTTTCCATCTACTCCATCTATTAAAGCAACAGATCCATCATAAATTTCTCCTGCAATTATCTTCTTAGCTATTTCAGTTTCTAAGACATTACTTATATATCTCTTTAATGGTCTAGCTCCATATACTGGGTCATATCCTTCTTCAGCTAATATTTCCTTAGCTTTGTCAGTAACTTCAAGAGTTATATTTCTTTCTCTTAATCTATTTTCAACGTCTCTTAAGAAGATATCTATTATTTTCTTGATTCCTTCACTGCTTAAAGGTCTAAACATTATGATATCATCTACTCTGTTTAAGAATTCTGGTTTGAATCTTAACTTCATTTCATTCATAACATTTTCTCTAATATCATCTTCTATACCTTCATTAGATTTATTTTCTAATAAGTATCCACTACCTATATTAGAAGTCATGATTATTATAGTATTTTTAAAATCAACAGTTTTACCTTTATTATCTGTTAATCTACCATCATCTAATATTTGAAGGAATAAGTTAAATACATCATCATGTGCTTTTTCTATTTCATCAAATAATATTACTGAATATGGGTTTCTTCTAACAGCTTCTGTTAATTGTCCCCCTTCTTCATATCCTACATATCCTGGAGGAGGTCCTATTAATCTAGATACTGCATGTTTTTCCATATATTCAGACATATCTATTCTTACTATATTGTCTTCACTATCAAATAAATTTCTAGCTAAAGTTTTTGCAAGCTCTGTTTTACCAACTCCAGTAGGTCCTAAGAATATAAATGATCCTATTGGTTTTCTTTCATCTTTAAGACCTGCTCTAGCTCTTATTACAGCATTAGCCACTGCAGTTGTAGCCTCATCTTGACCTATTACTCTTTCTCTTAATTCTTCTTCTAGTCTTAAAAGTTTTTCTCTTTCACTTTCAACTAGTTTTGTAACAGGAATTCCAGTCCATTTTGAGATTATTTCTGAAATTTCATTTTCAGTAACTTCTTCTTTTAATAAAGCATTTTCATTGTCTTTTTCCATACTTGCTTCTTGTTCTTTTATTTTACGCTCAAGTTCTGGAATTTTTCCATATTTAAGTTCTGCAACTTTATTTAAATCATATTCTCTTTCATATTTTTCAGCTAATCCTCTTGCTTCATCTAACTCAGCCTTTAAGTCCCTAACTGCTGAAATATGAGATTTCTCTTTTTCATATTTAATTGTCATCTCATCATTTTTATCTTGAAGTTCAGCAAGCTCTTTTTCTAAAGAAACTAATCTTTCCTTAGATGCATCATCATTTTCTTTTGATAAAGCTTCCTTTTCAGTTTCAAGCATTAAAATCTTTCTTCTTATAATGTCTAATTCAGTTGGAAGAGAATCTATTTCACTTCTTATCATAGCACCAGCTTCATCTATTAAATCTATAGCCTTATCTGGTAAATATCTATCTTGAATATATCTATGAGAAAGTTTTGCAGCAGCTACTATTGCTGAATCATGTATTCTAATTCCATGGTGAATTTCAAATCTTTCTTTTAATCCTCTTAAAATAGATACAGTTTCTTCAACTGTTGGTTCTTCAACTATTACAGGTTGGAATCTTCTTTCTAGAGCTTTATCCTTTTCTATATATTGTCTATATTCGTCAAAAGTTGTAGCTCCTATACAGTGTAACTCACCTCTTGCAAGCATTGGTTTAATTAAGTTTCCTGCATCCATTGCACCATCTGTTTTACCAGCGCCTACAATTGTATGAATTTCATCTATGAATAAAAGTATTTTTCCTTCTGAACTTTGAACTTCTTTTAAAACAGCTTTTAATCTTTCTTCAAATTCTCCTCTATATTTAGCACCAGCTATTAATGCACCCATATCTAATGAAATAATTATCTTATCCTTTAGTCCTTCTGGCACATCTCCTCTTACAATTCTTTCTGCTAATCCTTCAACTATAGCAGTTTTACCAACTCCAGGTTCCCCTATTAGTATTGGATTATTCTTAGTTTTTCTTGAAAGGATTCTAACAGCTCTTCTTATTTCTTCATCTCTTCCTATAACAGGATCTAATTTATGTTGTTTTACAAGTTCTATTAAATTAGTACCATATTTATCTAAAGCTTCATAAGTTCCTTCTGGATCTTGTGAATCCACTCTTTGACTTCCTCTAACTTCATTTAAAACTTTTAGGAATCCATCTTTAGTTATGTTATTTTTTCTTAAGATTTCTCCTACAGCTCCATTTTTATCTATATCAATCATTGCAAGCATTACATGCTCAACACTTATATATGAATCTTGAAATTGTTTTGAAATTTCTTCTGCCTTTATTAATACTTCATTTATTCTTCTTGTAGCAGTAACCCCTGATGATTGTGCTGCTTCTCCTAAAACCTTAGGCATTCTATCTATTTGAACATGAATGTCTCTTTTTAATGACTCTATGTTAACACCCATTTTTTCAAATATATTAGGAATTAAACCATCTTTTTGATTTACTAATGCTGAAAATAAGTGAATTATATCTAATTGTTGATTATTATATTTAACTGCTATTTCATAAGCATCGTTTAAGCTTTGTTGTACTCTTAATGTCATTTTATCTGCATTCATTTTATCACCTCAATATTCTCTTTTTTGTATCTTATGTAATTATAATACTATAAAAGTCAAAGAAAGTCAAAGTCTATTTTTCACTTTCAGAATTTATTAATTAGTACTGTTTTTTTCTTATAATTTATTATTAATAAATCATTTATATAATTAATATTTAATTATAAGGAGGTTTTATTAACAAATTATTCATTTTTCTAAAAGCACTTATATATAATATTATTTAAAATTACTCTATTGTTATACTTACTATATGTTGGTATTATTAAACTATACTGACTTTACTTATAAACTAACAAGGACGGTGTTTTAAATTTGGAATTAAAAGTTTTTGAATTTACAAAAGGTACTTTAGAATTACTTAAGGATATGAAAAAAGATTTGGCCTATAGCGCAAATTTGCTTGATGATTTTTTCTACTCCTTACTAGAGAACTCTTGTGAAGGATTTTTTAATATATCAACTAGAGTAAAATCTGCTTCTAGTTTAAAAGAGAAAATAATAAGACATAATTATTACATAAAATATGATTCCCCTACGGATTTATTTAGAAACCTATCTGATTTAATAGGTGTCAGAATAGAATGTAGATTTATAGAAGATGAGGAACATATATTTAAATTTATAAGAACAATATTTAATTGCACTAATGAGGATGGATTTTCTTACTCATCGCAAAATCCAAATATATTTTTAGACCTTAGAGAACATCAACCTTTAAAACAAAAAAATGGTTTTGAATTATATAGAATAGATGGATTTATTCTAAATGAAGAAGAAAAGTTTAATTTTGAACTTCAAATAAAATCTATGGTAAATAATTTTTGGGGTGAAATTGAACATAAAATCATATATAAAAACTATAATATGATTTTAGGGGATAAATTTTATAAGAATATACTTAATTCTATTAAAAACAATTTATGTTTAATCGATAATCAACTTCTAACTATATTCAACCATGTTAATTCTCACATGGATAATTCTAATGGTGTTGGATTAAAAAAAGAAGGTATTGAAATTTTACTTTCTAAAATGATATATGATATATACTCTTCTAAAGTAAAACATGATTTAGGTATATCTGTTGATTTTAGAAATGCCTGTGACATAATAATAGATTATATATTTACTAAAAACAATTGTAATACTTCTCAAGAATATTATAATACTTTTGTAAATACCTCAGTAAGATTAAACGAAGTTTTTAAGGATTCCATATCTTTTAAAAACAAATTATCCATAGGTGCTGAGCCTCTATGTTTTGACTCAGAATTTTCTAATTCAATTGGTAATAAACTTGCCCATGCTATGAATTATGATTTTCATTGGAATTTATTCTTTAAAATACTATTTCAAATAGAACCTGGTAACAATAGAGAAGATTTTTATTCATTTATAAGATACTTAAAGACTATTTTTTCTAATAGAGATTCTTATCTAAATCTTTATTTAACTTTTTCAGCGGAAGAAGTATCAGTAATAAAGGAAGATATTTTATTTTCTTTAAATAAGGCATTCTTAGAAATTGACTCTATAAAATTTATTTATAGGGATAAACTTTCTGAAATATTCAATCACATAGATGATTATGTTAAATTCCTATGTGAAGGCATAGATTCTTACGAAAATTATGCAAGTCACAAATATCTTTACACAGAATATCTTTATCTTACTATATTAAGTTCTTTTAATATGGACTTAGATAAGAATTCTATATTAGAATTTGCTAGTGAACTCAAAAATAGCAAATGTAAACTTAGAATAAGCTATAAGGGAATAAAGCTTTTAGCATCTACCCCTGAAAATTGTACTGTCAACATAAATGAACTTTTAGAACAAATATATATAAGGTAACATTTTTAGTTTATCAGTCTAATATATATTAAAAAAATTTAGACTGATAAACTTTTTTAAATACAAAGGAGGAATTCTTATGCACTTATTTTTAAATATAATATTCTTAATAAATATTGTATTTATTATTTCCATAATCTTTATTGAAAGGAGAAATCCACAAACTACTTGGGCTTGGATTTTAATATTAACCTTTCTACCCATATTAGGATTTATAATCTACATTTTATTTGGTCAAAATATTACACGTGAAAAAAACTTTAAGAGAAAAATTCTAGATGACAAAACAAAACAAAAATATTTAAATTCATTTAAGTCTAACTACAAACTAGATGATATTTCTTTAAAATATAAAGACTTAATAATGATGAACTTCAATAATGACAACTCAACCTACACTCAACGTAATGATATAGATTTATATTTTGATGCTAATAGTCTTTTTGAAGAAATGATTGATGAAATAAATAAAGCCGAAAAATTTATTCATATGGAATTTTATATTTTTAAAAGCGACGAAATAGGCAAAAAAATCTTACAAGCCCTAACTAAGAAAGCTAAAGAAGGTGTTGAAGTAAAATTACTAGTAGATTCTATTGGTAACTCTATACACAAAAAAGATATAGATAAATTAAAGGCAGCTGGTGGAGATTTTAAAATATTTTTTCCTGGCTTTTGCAAATATATAAACTTGAGAATTAACTATAGAAATCATAGAAAAATACTTATTATAGATAGCAAAGTAGCTTTTTTAGGTGGCTTTAATATAGGTGATGAGTATCTTGGAAAGGATAAAAATATTGGTTATTGGCGTGATACTCATACTAAAATAAAAGGCCTTGCTATTAATGATCTAGAAGGAAGATTCCTTTTAGATTGGAGTTATGCTAATGAATCAGATTTAGACATAGATTTAAAAAAATATTTTATAAATCCTCATTCAACTGATTTGCCAAAGAAGATTATTGGATCTCAAATAGTTTCTTCTGGTCCTGACCATACTGAACAACAAATAAAAAATGGATATTTTAAAATTATAAATTCAGCTAAGAAAAATTTATTCATACAAACTCCTTATTTTGTCCTTGATGAACCTATGCTTGAAGCTTTAAGACTTGCTGCCTTATCTGGAGTTGATGTAAAAATAATGCTACCTGGTAATCCTGATCATAAATTTATGGGATGGATAGCAAACTCTTATTTTGAATCCTTATTAAATGCTGGTGCAAAGATCTACTTATATGAAAAGGGCTTTCTTCACGCTAAAACCATAGTGGCAGACTCTTCTATATGTAGTGTAGGAACAGCTAACATGGATATAAGAAGCTTTTCTTTAAACTTTGAAAGCAATATATTTATATATAATGAAGCTATTTCAAAATCTATGGAAGAACAATTCTTTAAAGACCTAAAGGTGTGTACTAAAGTAACCCTTGAAAGTTTTGAAAAACGATCTATTATATCACGAATTGGAGAATCCATAATAAGATTAGTATCTCCTTTAATGTAGAAAAATACAGTGTATGTTTTGCCATACACTGTATTTTTTATTAATAATAAGTTACAAAACTTTAAATTATATTAATTAACCACGATTTTAAAATAATATTGATTTCTAGATATAAAAGGCTATCTTAATAATCTATTAGAATTTTATTATTTATAGTAATTCTAATTTTCTTTAAAATAAGCTTTAATATCATCACCTAACTCTACCATTATCATCTTATCCATGTTTTTATTTGCCTTTGGATAATCATATCTATAATGAGAACCTCTACTTTCTTTTCTAAGGTCAATTGCTTTTAATATAGCCTTGCATAATAATATATTATTTTCTAATCTATATGAGTTTCTTAAACTCTCCATATTTACTTCTTTCTTATATACAAACCCCTTAGATATTTCCTCTAATTTTAAAAGTGAATTTTTAACACCTACTTCACTTTTTTCTATCATTGCATTTTTAAACATAATTTCTTGAACTTCTAAAATAAGATCCTCTGCTCCTTCTATTTCATAAACTTCAAATTCTACTTCTTCTTTTTCACTTAAACCTTTACTAGAAGCATATCTACTAGCACTTTTTCCAGCTATTTTACCAAAAACAAGACCATTTGCTGTAGATAATCCCCCTATTCTGTCTGCACCATGCATACCACCTGTACATTCTCCAGCTGCAAATAATCCCTCTACCTTTGTTTCTGACCATTTATTTATGCTAATTCCTCCATTAGCTGCATGAAAAAATATTCCAATATTTATTTCATCATCTGGAGTAAGATGTTTATTTTCCTTTAACCATTTAAAATAAACTTCAATAAATTCTGGCATATTATTCTTTAGACTATCTTTATATCTAACAGTAACTCCATTTTTATTTTTCATAAACTCTTTAAATATAACATAGTCAATATCCTTAGAGTCTAATCTTGAAGTAAAAGGTCCATAAGTCGATCTTTTTTCAAGCTTTTCTCTTAGGTTTTCTATATCTTTAAATACATCTTCTCCCTCTTCATTTCTAGCTTCTATATATTTAAAGGTTTTCTCATTAAATATAGTTTTTGGACAGGGCTTTATATATCCTGGCATCATTTGCATAAATTCTATATTTGTTAAGTTACACCCAACCTTTAAAGCTAAAGCTTGTCCCATACCTGTTATATCTGTAGTATTTAACCTATATTTAAATAAACCACCTATACCTCCTGAGGCAATTACAAGTGCTTTACATTTTATAAACTCAAGCTTATTTAAACTGTTAATAAGTATTACACCTATAATCTTATTATCTTCCTTTACTATTTCAATTACCTCTGAAAAAGGATATTCCAAAACTTCATTGCTCTTTAACTTATTGTCTAAAACTTTTTTTGCACTTTCAAATAAAATACCATTCCAATTTCTATTTTTATGATCAAAACATGGAATAAATTCTTTTTCTCCTGAATTATTAGCTTCTTTAAGCTTAACACCCATTTCTTTTAATAAATCTATACTTGGATTAATATTTTTAACAAAGGTTTCTACTAATTCCTCATCAACAACATTGCACCCAACTTCTTTAATTGTCTTAGCTAAATCTTCTTCATCATTTCTATCCTCTGGCCCTATTAAACCTAAGCCCCATGTACCAGGATAAAAGCTTGACCCTGAAAAGATATTTGAACTACTTGAGATTATTACCTTTTGACCATTATTAGAGGCTTCAATTGCTGCCATAATTCCTGCAATTCCAGCTCCCATTACAAAAACATCACATACTTTATCTTTTTTTAACTTCACTTTTTCTCTCATAAATACCCCACTTAATTAAAATTTCTAATTATAAAATTAAAGCTGATTTATAGGTATATAAATATCTTAATTAAGAAGAAAATTTCTAATACAAAAACATATAAGTATATTAAATTTGTAATAAAGCTTCCTATTAAATTAAGTCTTTTCTTAAATATATACCTAAAAATCAGCATTCATTTAAAACTTTTTAAATTTTATTATCCTTCAAAACTTTCAAAAGCTTCTAAGAATTTATCTATATGTTCTTCTGTATGTTTTACACTTAAGAACATTGCTTCAAATTGTGATGGTGGTATATTAAATCCTTTGTTTAACATATGTAAGAAGTATCTCTTAAATCTTTCTCCATCACAAGTTTTTACATCATCATAACATTTAACTTCTTTTAAATCAGTAAAGAATAAAGTCATCATTCCACCTTGTCTATTAACAACAAGACCAATACCTTTTTTCTTTGCTATTTCAAGAACTCCCTTTTCAAGTTTTGATCCTATTTTTTCAATATGATCATAGTATGATGGATTTTCATAAAGTTTTTTAACTGTTGCAAGTCCTGCACTCATTACTATTGGGTTTCCTGACATTGTTCCAGCTTGATAAACTCCACCTAATGGTGATAAGTTTTCCATTATCTCTCTTCTTCCACCATATGCTCCACAAGGTAGTCCACCACCCATTATTTTAGCATAAGTAACTAAATCTGGCTTAACATCAAATAAAGTTTGTGCTCCTTTATATGCTACTCTAAATCCACACATAACTTCATCAAATATAAGAAGTGCTCCATATTTATCACATAATTCTCTAAGTTTTCTCATAAACTTAGGATCACATTTAACAACACCCATATTTCCAGCAACTGGCTCTATTATTATTCCAGCAATATCATTTCCGTACTTTTCAAATAATTCTTCAACTTGCTTCTCATCATTGTATATTCCTATTAAAGTATTCTTTATACTTTCCTCTGGAACACCTAAGCATCCTGGAATTCCTTCTGTTAATACTCCTGATCCAGCTTCTATTAAGAATCCATCAAAGTGTCCATGATAGCATCCTGCAAACTTAATTATTTTATCTTTCTTTGTGTATCCTCTTGCTAACTTTACAGCACTCATAGTAGCCTCTGTACCTGAGTTTACCATTCTTATCATGTCGACATTGTCTAATGTTTCACATAAAAGCTTAGCTAAGTCTAATTCTAATTTTGTTGAAGCACCAAAGGCTATACTTTCCTCTGAAGTTTTCTTTATTGCTTCTACTACATCTTCATCACAATGACCTAATATCATTGGTCCCCAAGCTAAAACAAAGTCAATATATTCATTTCCATTCTCGTCCTTTATCATAGCTCCTTTACCACTTTTTATTACTGGAGGATTTATTCCAACACTTCCAAAAGATCTTACAGGACTATTAACTCCACCTGGCATATATTTTTTTGATTCTTCAAATATTTCTTTATTTCTGTCCATATTCATTCTCCTAACTATAAGATTGTTAACCAAATATATTTTGATTATATTATAGTCTTAAACTATTCTTGTAACCATTTAGCAGCTTCTATAGCATAATAAGTTATTATCATATCTGCTCCTGCTCTTTTCATTGATAAAAGCATTTCTAAAGCTACTTGTTTTTCGTTTATAAGTCCAAGTTTAGCTGCTGCCTTAACCATAGCAAATTCGCCACTTACATTATAAACACAAACTGGTACATCTACTTTATTTCTTACTTCCTTAACAATATCTAAATATGATAAGGCAGGTTTAACCATAACTATATCTGCACCCTCTTCTATGTCTTGCTCTACTTCTTTTATGGCTTCTCTTGAGTTTGCAGGATCCATTTGATAAGTTTTTCTATCTCCAAATTGTGGTGCTGAATTAGCAGCTTCTCTGAAAGGACCATAGAAAGCTGAGCAATATTTTGCAGAATAACTCATTATTCCAACATTAACAAATCCAGCTTCATCTAAAGCATTTCTCATAGATAATATTCTTCCATCCATCATATCTGAAGGAGCTACCATATGAGCACCAGCCTTAGCGTGTGAAACTGCTATTTTATCTAAGAAACTTAAAGTCTTGTCATTATCTACATCTTTTCCTTCTATTATTCCACAATGACCATGACTAGTATATTCACACATACAAACATCAGTTATTACTAATAAGTTCTCATAATCTTCTCTTAATTTTCTAATAGCCTTTTGAACAATTCCATTATCAGAATATGCCTCTGATCCACAAGCATCTTTATGTTCTGGAAGACCAAATATGATTACACCTTTTATATTTAAAGCTACCACTTCATCAACTATTTCATTTAATCTATCTAAAGATACATGATAGTTTCCTGGCAGAGAACTTATCTCCTTTTTTATGTTGTTTCCTTCAACTACAAATATAGGAAATATAAAGTCATTTGCTGTTAAAATATTTTCTCTAACAAGGTCTCTCATTTCCTTATTTATTCTAAGTCTTCTTCCTCTCTTTATCATAATCTTTCCTCCTAATTTGTTTGTAATTTGCCTATAAAATTAATTTTACCACAAATTTATTTTTTAACCTCTTGCCATATACCCTCAATTTCACTTAAAAATCCATCTCCACAATGTGTTTTGCACATTTTTCCTTCAATTCCACTTTCATTTAAAGCTTTTAAGGTTATAGGTCCTATAGCTATGCTTACTTTCTCTTTAAGAGCTTCAAGTCCAATCATATCAATCATGTTTTTAACCGTTGAAGGACTTGTGTATAATACCATATCAACTTCCTTGAAAGCTCTTGGATTTTTGACATCTCCGCATACAGTATCATAAATATTAACTCTATGACATTTTGCTCCTAAAGCAGCTAAATTATCAAACAAATATTCTCTACTTAAAGAAGAACATGGAACTAATACTTCTTCTCCTTCTTTAATATTATCTTTTAAAACTTCAAATAAACCTTCCGCTGTAAATGAATGAGCCATTATGCTTGGCACAATACCTCTAGATATTAAAGCTTTTTTAGTTGCTTTTCCTAGTACAGCAAAATCTGCTTTTATTTTTCTTATATCAACTTGATTTTTTACTAAATAATCAAAGAATACATTAACAGCATTTACTGAAGTAAATACTATATGATCATATTTTTCTAAAGTATTAATATATTCATCTAAATTTTCTGCAGTTTCTTTTATTTTTATAGAGTTTATTTCTGTTACTTCTGCACCTAACTCTTTTAATTTCCACTTAATCTCTTTAGATTGTTCCTTAGATCTTGTTAAACAAATATTAGCTCCAAATAGAGGTAATTTTTCATACCATGAAAGTTTTTCATTTAATGAAACAACATCCCCAACAACTATTATACAAGGTGATTCTAACTTAGCTTCTCTAACCTTTTTACATATATTTTCTAATGTTCCAATAACCTTTCTTTGCTTTGAAGTTGTTCCTCTCATTACTACTCCACAAGGAGTTTCTATAGCTTTACCATTTTCTAAAAGCTTCTCAACAATTGTCTCTAAATTTGAAAGTCCCATCATAAATACTAAGGTTCCATTTTCTTTTGCTAGAGCTTCCCAATTTACATTTAAGGTTCTTGCTGACATTCCTGTTACAATATGAAAACTCTGTGCTAACCCTCTATGTGTTATTGGTATACCAGCATAATTTAAAACAGAAATAGGTGAAGTAACCCCTGGAATAACTTCAAAAGGTATGTTTTCTTCTACTAAGGCTAATACTTCTTCTCCACCTCTTCCAAAAACATATGGATCTCCACCTTTTACTCTACCAACAACATGACCTTTTTTAGCAAGTTCAACTATACTTTCATTTATCTCTTCCTGTGTTTTATAATGGCATCCTGGCTCTTTTCCACAATAGTAAATCTCACAGTCATCATTTAAGTAATTAAGTATATTGTTTCCAACTAATCTATCATATAAGACAGCTGTGCATTTTTGTAATGCATTTATTGCTTTAAGTGTTAATAACTCTTCATCTCCAGGACCTGCCCCTATTATATATGCTTTTTTACTCATAGTTCCTCCTAGACCTCTCCTAATATTTTTTCTGCAAGTTTTTTTCCTAATAATATATTATCTTCTTTATTTCCTAATATATCTTTTTTAACTATTCTATTATTTACAGTAAATGTACCTATCATATATAAGTCATTATCTTTAACTTCTGAATAAGCACCTATAAGACTATGACATCCTCCGTTTAATACCTTCATAAAGCTTCTTTCAGCTTCAACAGTAGTTCTAACCTCTTTGCTATCTAAAGCTTTAAAATAGTCATTAAATTCTCCACCTTTTAAGCACTCTATTCCTAAAGCTCCTTGACCAATAGCAGGTAAAAATACCTTTGGATCAAAATAATCACTTATTACATCTTCCATACCAAGTCTTTTTAATCCTGCTGCCGCTAAAATTATTCCATCTAAATTTTCTTCAGTTATTTTTTTTATTCTAGTTTGAACATTACCTCTAATTGGAACAATCTCTAAGTCATCTCTAAATAACTTTAATTGTTCTGCACGTCTTATACTGCTAGTTCCGATTCTAGCTCCTTTTCTTAAATTAGATAAAGTTGATCCATTTAAAGATACAAAGGCATCTCTTATGTCTTCTCTTTCAGGCATTGCAACAAGATCAAATTCGCTAGGAAGTTCAAAAGGAACATCTTTCATACTATGAACTGCTCCATGAGCTTCTTTATTTAAAAGAGCTAGTTCTATCTCCTTTACAAATAGACCCTTTCCACCTATTTTATTTAATGAAACATCTAGTCTTCTATCGCCTTCTGTCATAACTAAAAGTTTCTTACTATCTACATTTTCTTTTTCCTTTAAAAGTTCCATAACTTTTTCAGTTTGCACTTGTGCTAACTTACTTTTTCTAGTCGCTATTATTAATTCCATTAATCCAAACCTCACATTTTGATTATTTTTATAATAAATTTAATACTCTTTTTAAAGCATTTAAAACAATTTCTTACCTTAATAAATCTAAAGTCCTGTATCAAAATAACTGCTTATAAAACTTATAAACATTATGAAGAGAAATCTAGTAATTCTCGGAATATGATTGTAAGTTTTATCACCATATTTCCATACAGTATCCTCTTATATTTACTTTAATCCTCAGTTAATGAATTAGCTAATTCTTCTCCTAAAACATTTCTTAAGTATTCATATTCTCTTTTTTCTAAAAGGGCATTTTTAAATTCTTTACTTGAAATAACCTCTATTATATTATCCTTTAACTCTTCTTTTTTAGCTTTTTCTCTAATCTTTGCCACCTTAATTGAGTATATGTCATTTTCCTTAATAATATTTGATACTTCTTCTCCTATAGCTCTAGTTATTCTAGGCGATCCTAATTTACTACTTATACTAAAGCCTAGATTTTCATAACATCTGCTGTAAGGAATAGCTACAATACCTTCTTTATAATTAGCTGCATTTAAATATAGTTTATACTCTTTCTCACAATCCTTGCTTATCTTATGTACTAGAGAACTTTCATCCACAGCTATTATTATAAGATGCGCATCTTTTATAAACTCTTTATAATAGTTTCCCTTTTCAAGTTTTAAATTTTTATTTTCAATATCTAAGATTTCCTTTGAAAACTCTTTAGATAAAATATGTACATAACAACCTTTTTCTAATAATCCTTTAACCTTTATGGTGGCTGCTTTTCCTCCACCTATGACCTTAACGTGAAATTTACTACTTATAATGTTTATTGGTACTAAGTTAAAAATATCTTCTCTATTATTTCTGCACAAGAACTATCACTTCCCTTTAAGGCTTCACTTTTTAAAAGTTCTATTGCCCTATTAACATAAGCATCAGCTGTACTTTTTATCATTCTTTCTGCTAATTTAGCATTTTCTCCATTTCCCTTATTAGAAAAAGTCTTTATTCTTTCACTACAAATTTCATTTTCTCTTATTTTTATGTTTCTTATTTTACTTGAAACTTCTCTTATTTTAAGCCAGTTTAAAAATTCCTCTATGCTCTCTTCAACTATATGCTTATACTCTTCCATTCGTTCTTTTCTTATTTTTTTATTCTTATCATCAATCTTACTTATTTCATCTATATCCTTAAGGATTACTCTCTCTTTTTCTGATAATTCCTTGTCAACATCTCTTGGAACAGCTAAATCATATATATGTATTGTCTCCCCTTCAGTTTTTATATCTTCATTTCTAACTACTGTATGAGGGGCTGCTGTACAAGAAACTATACAATCAATCTCATTTATAACTTGATTTTTCTCATTAAAATCTAAAACTTCTACAATTTCACCTTCTAAATCACTTGCCTTACTCTTATCCCTTACTATTAAATAAATACACTCTACTTTATGGCTTAAAAGGTGCTTAATTGCTAACTTCCCAATTTCTCCATATCCTAATACCATAAATTTTCTACATCCTTTTAATAAGGCACTATTTATTGATATTGATACTGACGAAACTGGAACTTCAAACATTTTACACTCTGTTTTAAATTTTTTACCACAAGCAATAGCTATTTCAAACATCTTTTGTAATTCTGATGAAATACTATTATCTGAAATAGCTGTTTTATAAGCATCTTTAATTTGTCCTAGGATTTGATCTTCACCTAAAATTCTTGAATGAAAACCACAAATAACCTCCATAAGATGGGTTACTGCTCTCTTTTCCTTTGATAAAAACATATATTTTTTCAAATCATCATTCCAATTGAACACATTAAAAATTTTTTCAAAAATTTCATCCTCTGAAATATCTTCAGTGCAATTAAAATAAATCTCTGTTCTATTGCAAGTATTTAATATTACAACTTCTTTAAATGAATTTAATAATTCTCCTACGTATTTCTTATGTTTTTTAGGATATAAGGCTAATTTTTCTCTTATTGCTATATCTACATTCCTTTTAACCCCTATAACTCCTATCATGAACTGCCTCCTAAGTTTTTATATCATCTGTTAAAATTTTATTAAAACACTCTATTTTATAATATCATAAAAATTATATATGCCCAATGAAATAATTGTATTAGTTATATTAAAAATACATATTTATTATAATTAATAACCTATATAAATAAAAGCACTCTATAAATAGAGTGCTTTTTTATTAAAATCCGTTTGTATAATGTATTCCGCTCCAATAAACATTATTTTTCATTAATGCTTTTTCAGATAAAGTTACTCCTTCTAAAGCCCACTTTTTGAATTCCATAAATCCAGTTCTGTCTATTATATATCCAATGTGCTCTTTTCCACCTGGAGCGTCTTTAGCAATATATTCTGTAACATATTTATAAGTATTTAAGATTATTTTTATGATGCTATCCTCATCTACCCAAAGTATAAAATCTTCTGCTAATCTTGGATTTTTCTTTCCTGTTCTACCCATTATAGCTAATCTGTAGTATTTTTCTTTACTTCTTGTCCATGCATTTGTTGGGCAATTCATAACACATTCTCCACAACCAATACATTTGCTTCCATCTCTAACTACTTTGAAGTTTTCAAAACTTAAAGCTCCTGTAGCTTTCTTTTTACAAGCTCTAACACAGGCTCCACAAGATACACATCTATTTCTTTCATATTGTGGCTCTGTCATACCTATAATACCAAAGTCATGCATTCTAGCCTTAATACAATCATTTGGACAGCCAGTTAAAGCTATTTTGAAGTGTAAATCATTTGGGAATATTGCTTTTTCTATTTTCTTAGCAAAATTTGTTGTATTGTAATTAGCAAATGGACAAACATTATTTCCTATACATGCTGAAACGTTTCTTGTTCCTGCTGCATTGTATCCATCTCCTGGATTTTCTTGATTTATTTCTAAAGCTTCTATAATAGGTTGAAGCTTTTTATTTACCTCTGGTATATCTTTCATATCTATTCCTGGTATTTCAAAACCTTGTCTAGTTGTGATATGAACTGTACCATCTCCATAAGTATCAGCTATTTCTTGAATGTTAAGTAATAACTTAGCATCTAAGTGTCCACCTGGAACTCTTATTCTTGATGCTGTATATCCTCTTCTTTTAGTTACCCTAAAAGCGTTCTTCTTAAGTTTTTTAGTATTTATATCTAAAGACATAGTCCTTTTCCTCCTAATCTATTAAAAGTTTACCCTTAGTGTAGTTGAATACTGGTCCATCTAAGCATATGTATGTATCATCGATTTTACAGTGTCCGCATTTACCTAATCCACAACACATTTTTCTTTCTTGAGATATCCAAATATTTTCTTCTTTAATTCCTCTTTTTAAGAATTCTAAAACTGTAAACTTCATCATCATTGGAGGACCAACAACTATAACTTGAACATTATCCATATCTTTTATTTCTAATTCAGGAATGTACTTAGTTACAAGTCCTGTATTTCCTTCATAACCTTCTTCAGCAGAGTCAACAGTTATGATCATATTCATATTCTTTTCCCATTCTTTCATGTCATCTTTGAAAAGAATATCCTTTGGTCCTTTAAATCCACTTATAAGAGTAAAACTTTCTGCCTCTTGTGGATTTTGTGAGAAATAATCTACTATTCCTTTAACTGGTGAAAGTCCAGTTCCTCCAGCAACAACTATAACTTCTTTTCCTTTATAGTTATTAACATCAAAGCCATTACCATAAGGTCCTCTTAAGAAAAGTTTATCTCCTTCGTATTTTTCAAATATTTCATTTGTTACTACTCCAACTCTTCTTATTGTAAGTTCCACAGAGTCTTCTCCTATACCACTTACTGATATTGGAGCCTCTCCAAACTTTGGAAGAGAAACTTCAAAGAATTGTCCTGGCTTAACATCACCTTTAAATTCCATTCTAAAAGTATATTCTATGTCAGTATGTTTTTTTACGTTTAATATTTTTGATATAAAAGGAGTATATTCATTATGCATTATCTTTCACCTCTTCTACAGCATCTTTAAGTTTATTTACACATTCTGAAAAAGATATGTACTCTGGACAGATATCATCACATCTACCACATCCAACACACATATGGTATCCCCATCTCTTTTTGTAGTCATATACTTTGTGCATAACTTTAAATCTCATTCTTTGCCCTTTATCTTTTCTAAAGCTATGTCCACCAGCCATATCTGTATATCCATCTACTTGACATGAAGCCCAAACTCTTCTTCTTTCACCTGCATTTTCATTATCTTTGTAGAATACATCTTGCATTGTGAAACAAGTACATGTTGGACATACAAAGTTACATCTTCCACAAGCTATACATCTCTCTGAGTATTCATTCCATACAGTTGATTTGATTATGTTTAAATCAATTCCTTTTGGAACTTCAACTTTAGTTTCATTTTCTTCTACAAACTTTGGTGAAACTTCTTCTTTATTACTTTCTACTGCTTCAAAGATTTTTGATAACTCTTCATCTTTTATATCTAATAAAACTTCATCATTATCTAATCCTATATATGCTGAATATTCATCTGTTTTATTAGTTCCCATGCTTACACAGAAACAATTATCAAAGCTATTTTCACATCCCATTACTATAAACTTAGCTTTTTCTCTTAGTTTTTTGTAATAAGGATCTTCAAAACCATTTCTTAAGTATATATCATCAATTCTTCTTAAGGAATGCATATCACAGCTTCTTAAGAAAATTAATATATTCTTTTCCTCTACACTTGCTTCACTAAATTTATCTTCAGTAAAGAAGAATAAAGTTTGAGTTATTGGAAGTAAAACTTCTTTATATGAAAAATCTGACTTCTTTGAAAACTCAATATCATTTATAGAATCTATTTCTCCATATCTTGTCATGTCAGTATCTGAAAATCTTCCTTTACCTTCCATAACTTTAGGAGCGTATATCTTATATTCTTTTTTTAAACAGTCTATTATCTTATCAAAATTGTCTTTTGTAAGCCTTAAACCCATAATAAAACACCTCTTAAATTTAACTTTATTTTGAAATTAAATAAATTCTAATAGATTATAATGATGAAAGTTTTTTTCTTTCATTTGTTTATAACATTTTAATAATTAAGAATTTAACAAAGTCTATTATAAGAATAAAGTTTTATTGAGTATGTGATTTTTGTTACACTGTAAAAATTCTTAAATTACAAAACAAAAAAACAAGTAAAAGCTCACAATATTTAATTTTCTAAAGCTTCATTATATTAATGATTTAAAATATGCAGCAATTCTTTCTCTATCAGGTACTATTATCTTTTTATTTTCTTTTATTATTAAATTTTCATCTCTTAAAGTTTTAATAGCTCTAGATACACTTTCCCTTGGAGAACCAAACATATCTGCTAAGTAAGTTATGCTTATATCTAAATCAATAAGTGTCCCCTCTGGCACTTCTTTCCCATAATCCTTGCTTAATTTCCAAAGCTTTGCTGCTACTCTTTTTTCTAATTTTATTGGAGTTACATTTTTCATTTGTCTATATAATCTTCTTACCTTTTTACTCATTTCATTTAAAACAATCTTTGTAAGCTCAAAATCTTGGCTCATTATATTTAATAATTTATTTTTGTCTATACTCAGTATTATTGAGTTTTCAAAAGCTTCTCCATTTATTGAGGCAGGCAAATCATCAACTATTACTTCATTTAAAAAGCTTTCCTCTCCAAGTATGTAAACTATTCTCTTTTGCCCATATTCATTCATCTTATATAGGGTTACTTTTCCTTTTAAAACAATAAAAATATCCTGAACCTTATCTTTATCTCTAAAAATATGCTCTCCCTTTTTCTTTTTTAAAACTTTAGAATTTTTCTCTATATATTTTAAGGTTTCATCATTAAGTCCCGAAAAGAAACTTATACCTTTTAATTTATCACTACTTAATGCTTTCATAATCTCTCCTACTCTATAAAAATCTTATTATTCAAACACAATATAATCTAATTTAACACAAAATTTCATTAAATAATAGAACTTGTATAATTATATTTTTAACATTTAAAAGAAAAATATAAAATAGGATTTTATGAAAATATAATAAAAAAACTTACAAACTTATTCTGAGAATTAATAGAATCCTCTTCATAATCTTTGTAAGTTTTATAAAAAGCTATTTTTGAATATGAACTAGTTTTTTATTTTCTACTTTTTTATTAGATATATAATAGTAGGTTACCCCTAAAAGAACCCCACCTAGTATATTTCCTAGTGTAACAAAAAATAGATTATATAAACATCCTGCTACTGTTATAATAGCTCCCTTTGTTAATATAACTCCTATTACTAATAAGCTCATATTTGCAATGCTGTGTTCAAAACCAGATGTTACAAAGGCAAAAAGACACCAGAATATCATTATTAACTTTGATGTTTCTGTTTTTAATCTAAAGGTACACCATACAGCTAAGCATACTAATATGTTACAGAATATTCCTCTTATAAATAATTGCTCTGGTGGCAAGCTTATTTTTATTTCAGCAGTTTTAATCATAAAATCACTTACACTGCCTGTAGTTAATCCTGCCCCTATAAAACCTAAAGCAGCTATTATAGATCCTAAAAAATTACCAGCATAAGCTAGTCCCCATACTTTTCCGCATTCTTTAAATGTTACCTCTTTGTTTAGCATTCCTATAGTCATTACAAAATTATTTCCTGTAAAAAGTTCTGATCCTGCAAAAACCACTAAACTCAAGGCTACACCAAAAGATGCTCCCATTATTATTTTAGTGCTTGGAGAATTAGCACTATCTAATATTCCTCCTATGGTAAATGCTAGCATTATACCAAAACTTACGTAAAGTCCAGCAAGCATAGCATATACTAAATAACGGCCCTTACTATTATTTAGCAGATTAATCTTTCCTCTGCCTGCACTAATAACATTACTAAATTCTTCCCTAAACATGTTAAAGCCTCCCCACTTAAAAGTCTTCCCTTAGATTCTAAAATAAAAAAGACTTAATCACTATAATAAAAGAAGAAAAAATTTATTTTTAACCTTTTATCCACACTTAATTAATAATAAATCAATATTTTTTAGTATAAAAAATATGATGTACCAAAACTAAGACTTGTAACTTAGTTCTTTTGATACATCATACTCTTATTAACTCTATTTTCTTTTATTATTGTCACTCATAAAATCTGTTAAATCTTGAAATAATCTATTCTTTTTCCCCTTTAAAAACTTATTTAAAGATGGAGCTAAAATTATAGGGAATATACTTCCTGTTATTATATCTTTCATAGTGTCAAATAAACTTATTTGAGCAGTTAATCCAAAGGTTTGATCAGTAAAGAACTCCCACATTTCCCATACTGCTGTGCAAGCAATTCCAAATATCATGGCAAATACAGCTATAACTAAAGAATTTACATTATCAGTTTTGTAATTATTAAGATATAAAAATAACATGTACCCAAGTATAAAGGTTAATATTCCGGATACTGTATGTAAAAAAGTGTCCCAGTGTGGTATTGCATAAAAGTTATTTACCTTAGCTAAAAACATTGAAATAAATATAAAGCCTACAATTATAAAATTTAAAAATGGAGATAATTTTATTTTTGCAACTTTACATATAAGTCTAGGTAAAATTAAAGTTATAAAGGTTAACCCTGTTGAATATAATAAAATCAAATCTTTATTTAGTATTCCATAGATTAAATATCCTGCAAGTAAAATATAAAAAATAATCTCAAAATAAATATCATAGGTTAATTTCTTTTTCATAAATTTCCTCCTCAATACTTTTACTACTTATTAGTTGTAACTTCTGATTTCTTGTAAGTTTCTTTATATAATACTCTCTACTTTGAGCTTCTCTTTTATTCTCAAAAGATTCAAAATAAACAAGTTTTACTGGCCCTCTTCCTCTAGTATATTTAGCTCCACATCCATTATTATGTGCTTTTATTCTTTTTTCTAAATTATTAGTCCATCCAGTATATAAAGATTCATCTTTACATTTTAAAATATAAACATAATTCAAAGTAATCACCACTTTTAATATTAAATCATCCTATTATTTTTATCAACTGACCCTATAACATTATTTAACAAATTTTATTTTTAAAATTTATTAGGATATAATATTAATAAAAGCGAATTTATTTAAAATTACAGTAATTAATAGCTTATTAATATGAAAATCTTTTTAAGAATTAATTTTATTAAATAAATTCAACTAAATTTTATATAACAAATATTATTTAGAATTTAGTTTAATCCTATTATATAAAGGAGTTTTTTAAGTGAGAAAAGAATATGTTAATTTCCCTTCAGACATACCTGTAACCATATCTTATGTAAACATAAAAAACTACCCCTTGCATTGGCACGATGCAATAGAAATACTTTATGTTCTTAAAGGTAGTATAAAAGTAGATATAGATACTGACAGTTATGAAATACAAGAAGATGAAATTGAAATAGTAAACACAGAACAAACTCATAGAATTTATTCTAATAATGATAACAGAGTTTTAATATTTAAAATAGATCCACACTTTTTTGAAAAATATTATAGCGACATAGAAAATATGTTTTTCTATACTAACACCTCTGATGAAGGTGCTCAAAGTGATGAATCTTACGATAAACTTAGAGTATTTTTATCCATTATATTATGTGAAGAGGCTCAAAAAGTAGATGATTATGATAAATATATAGAAAAATCCCTAGTAGAGCTTTTATTCCACCTTTTAAATAATTTCCACTATCTTTTATATGATAATGATGAAATTCATGAGAATAATATGCTACTAGAAAGATACCATAGAATTTCTAAGTATATATATAATAACTACAATAAGAATATAACCTTAAAAGATATTGCTAATACTGAGTTTCTTAGTACACACTATCTTTCCCATGAAATAAAATATGCAACTGGACTAAGCTTTACAGACCTTCTAAACTTAACTAGAGTTGAAGAATCAGTAAAACTTCTTTTAGATACTGATAAGTCTTTATCTGAAATATCCTATGAAATAGGCTTTTCTCATACTCGCTATTTTAATAAACATTTTAAGGCCTATTACAATTGCACTCCTCTTCAATTTAGAAAAAAACATAAAATAAGTGAAGAGGAATATAATAAACAAAAAGAAATAACATACTATCCCTTAGCTGATAGTCTTGAAGAACTTTCTTATTACTTAGATGATTATCCAAGATTTAATTATGAAGATAAGATTCATAAGCTTACTTTTAATATGAATACTGAAGGCACTGAATTTAATAAGTACTTTAAAGAAGTTCTTAATGTAGGAGATGCCTTTGATTTATTATTAGAAGATAACCAAGATATTGTTGAAGATCTTCAAGATCATATAGGGTATAACTATATAAGACTTCTACATGTATTTTCATCAGATATGGGCATATTCCCTGGTTCAAAATTCTTTAACTGGACTAGAACCTTTGATATTTTTGAATATATATCTTCATTAGATTTAATCCCTTTAATAGTCCTAGATGATTCTGGATATTCTAATGATAATTTCTTAGATGTTATAAAATCCTTCATAGACTTTTTTAACGAAGTAGAAAGTTTTGAATTAACAGATTTAAAATTCCAATTTACCTCTACATTTAATGAGGAACTAAAAAATTCTTTAATTGAATTATTTGAATCTAAGGATTTAACTTTAGTAAATGAACTTTATACTCCAAACAATAAAATAGATTTAATATATGACACTGCTTATATGCTTCCATTTATAATTCATAATACTGTAAACTCAGGAAACAAATTAAACTTTATAAAAGCCTTTGATGCCTTAGACAGACAAATTGACATTACAAATGAAGTTTTCTTTGGCTATCCAGCAATGGTAAATGATAAAGGAATTAAAAAACCCTCTTATTATGCTTACTATTTTTTAAGCAAACTAGGAGACACCCTTCTTTATAAGGGAGATGGATATATACTAACTAAGTCAGAGGATGAATATCAACTTCTTGTATATACCTATAATGATGAAATTGATTCCCTTATAGATTTTAAAAACTTTACTAAGTTAAGAGGGGTTAAAGACTTGGTAGATAAAAAACTTTCCTTAAACTTACTTGATTTAGATAGCGATGTTAGAATAACTAAATACACCATAGGGGAGAACTTTGGCTCTTCATTTAATTACTGGCTTTCTATGGGAAAACCTAAGAGATTAAGAAAAGCAGAAAAGGATATATTATTCCAAGCTTCATATCCCAAAATAGAATTTAAGTACGCCAAAAAAAATACTATTTTAAATATACAAACAACTCTTCAAGGATATTGTGCAGAACTATTTATACTAAAAAAAGTTTAATATTGTATAATAACCATGAAAAAAGAGTACTTTTTTGCCTTTTTCAAATATTTTCCTTAAAAACTTTCCTTACATTTGTACATTTTTTTAAACATACATGCAAATTATTTTATCAAGGAAATAGGTATATAATATAAATATAGAAGAAAAGAGAAGATATGAAAGAAGGTATTTTTTATGGCAAGGCTAAAAAAGTTTTTTAGACCGATTAATTTAAATTGTTTTAATTGCAAATTAAGTTTTTTACAACAAACAATGGACTTATTTTATAGAGATTAAATATATATGAAAAGAGCTAGAATTTAACATTCTAGCTCTTCTTTCATTTTAAAATAAAATTAAGGAGTTCTATCAAATTAATTTTTTATACACTTTACAAACATTATGAAGAGAATATCTAGATAAGCTTTAGAATTTAAATTATTATGGAGAAGATATTACGTTAAAAAGCTGAGACTTTTAATTTCTTAGGAATACAATCTCACAAAGTTCGATTGCATAAGTTCAAGAATCCAAATTAAAAATTTGGACTTTCACTTAAGTTTCGAAGCTTTAGTAATATCTTCGTAATAATGATTATAAATTCTTAGCGAAATCTAGTAATTCTCGGAATATGTTTGTAAAGTGTATTACTAATTTTGATGTAACTCCTTAATTCTATATTAATATAAATTATCCACTTCTTTTATAGCAAAACTTAAATATTTTAAAGCTTCATTAGTATCATCTAAATAGTGATAAAGATCAGCCATTTCTAAATATCTTTCTCTTTTCTCTTCATATGTACCAAATTTAAGTAAAAGATCTGTTGCTAAATTCATATACATTTCCCATTGCATATCATTTCTCTCATTTTTACTTAATTCTGCTTTAAAATAATAACTTCTCTCTATAAAGAACATATTATTTTTATTTATTGCTAACTCTAGTGATAATTCACAATATTCCTTAACACTTTCTATACATCCATTGGCATTGTACACATTTATTATGAATAATAAAAGTTCTATGTACCCTATTTTATCTTCCTTATTAACCTTTTCTATAGATTCTTCAGTAAGCTTTTGGGCTTCTTCATATTTTCCGCATTTTAAGAAAGCATCAATAATAAGACTATTTATTCTTTTCCAGTTGTAAGAATTGCAATCTATCTTTTCTTTATAATAAGCATAATTTCTTTCAAACTCTTCATTATTTCCTTCTAGTAATGCTAAAATAGCTAAAATCCCTTGGGCTTCCCCTAAGCACTTACTATTAAGATTAATTCCTTCAATAGAGAAAATATCTTTTATTATTTCTCTACTTTTCTCTATATTACCAACTCTGTAATTACATATTGCTAAAGCTGTAGCATTTTTTATATAAAGCTCATTATTTTTTTCTATTCCATCTTTTAATAGGAAATCTAAAAGCATGTTATAATATGTTATTGCATCTGCAAAATTCTTTCTTACTGTAAAGTATAACGCTAAATCTTCATAATATATTCTTTTACTATCTCTATTGCTTTCATATATGTTTGAGTACTCATTTAATAAATCTTTTGCTTTTTTAAACTCTCTAATATTAGTATAGTTTATAAATAAAATATGCATAAGTTTTGCAGAAATTTCTTCGTATTCTTTACCTAAAGAATATTCTAAGTACTCTTTTATCTCATCAGCTTCACTTTCAGTTAAGACTTTTTTTTCAATATATTTATCAATAGAATTATTTAGTTGTGTTATATCATCACATAAAAGATACTCTAAATCTAAATCTAATCTTTTCGCAACTAATTCTAGCACCCATTTGTCTGCTTTTACTTTTCCATTCTCTATACAGCTCATTCTAGATATAGATATATCATCTTTACAAAGTTGCTTTAATGTTAAACCTTTATATATTCTAGCTCTTTTTATTTTCTCCCCAGTAGATAAAAAATCCATCACTCTCACCTATACCTTAACTTTTAATTACACCTAAATTTTTCAAGTTATTTATACCCTTGTCTAAGTATTTAGCCGCTTCATAATCTCTCTTAAGCTCTAAGTAAAATTTACCTAGTCTTATAGAAATATCTGCTTCTTTCTTTTTCATATCATTTCTCTTAGCAATTTCAAGTGTATCTAATAAAATATTTTCTGCTTCTTTTATATTGTTTTGTAAAACTTCTATTCTAAAAGTCAGAATCTTATATTCTATTAATCTATTAACATCACTTACATTTAATTTATTTTTTATTTCATTAAGAATTTCTATGCATTTACTTATATTTTTTGTTTTAATATGATTTTCACATAAATTAAATAAAGTATCTAAAAGTTTAGAATCAGTGTTTTCTTCTCTTATTTTCATAGCCCTATTATAATGTTCAAAGGACTCTTCTATATTGTCAAATTCAAAGAATAATTTTCCTAGAGAATCTTCTATTGAACTTATTTTATCTAATTGTTCTAACTCTTTATAAACGTTAAGACTTTGCTTTGAGTATGCTATTGCACTTTCTAAATCACCAACTTTAGCATGCTCTTCTGCTAGTAATTCCAAACTCTTAGCATAAGCTTTCTTATTGTAAACTTTTTCAAATTCGCTTTTTGCTAAAAATGCAAAATTTATTGCCTTTGGTAAATTTTCAATAAAGAAGTATGTTTTTGATATTAAATAATATATTTCTCCTAAAAGTAAATCTTCAGTTAATTTATTATTTATGTATATCTTTTCAGCTTCTTTTAAATATGAATTAGCTGAATAATATGCTTTTGAATGTAAGCTTATTTTTGCTATATTCAAGTATGTTTTTACCATATCTATATTACTGTTTATTTGTAAAAACAACATATTTGCAGATAAGAAATATTGTTGAGCTAAAACGTATTCTTCACTTTTTAAATACATCTCAGCTTTTAATGCTAAGTTTTTAGCTTTCCTATATATTAAGTCATACTTATCAGCATAATATATTGCATATTCTATAAATTTCTCACCCTTTTTTATATCATCATTTAAAATAGCACTTTCTGCTATTTGCTCGTAATATAAACATATCTTCTCAGCTTGTGTTTTTTCCGTTTCCATTAAATATTCAACAGAAGTATTTAATGTGATTGCAATATACTCTAAAAGGTCCATCGAAGGATTTGATCTTCCTGACTCTACTAAACTTATTTGTCCTGGTGTTATTCTCTCCCCCGCTAATTCTTTAAGAGTCATATTTAATTCTTTTCTTCTTCTTTTTATTTTTTCTCCCAATGATAATATTTCCATAGCTTAAATCATCCTCTTACTGTTATTATTTTAACATCCATAACCAATTAAATTATATCATAAATTTAGGTTTTAATGTCAATTATTCAGTATTTTTGTAAAAAAATCTATATGTTTGTGCATTTTTTAACATTTTTTAATTACATACTTTAATTTTAATAACTTATATCTTTATTTTTTTAATATATGTACTTATTCTTTAAAATTATTATATATTATAATCGAAAATTTCTCTACATAATAAAAAAATTTCTATATATATACAAAAAAGCAGCCTTAAGCTGCTTTTTTATAAGTTATTCCATCCATCCCATACTTTCGCCGGCTGCATCAATCATTCTTCTTGAAGCCTTTTTAATAGCTCTTTGAGTTTTTCTGTCTAAATTCGGAGTTACCATCATACCAACAGCTGCTCCAATAGCACCTATGGCTAAAGTAGTCATTAATTTATTTGCCATAATAATCACCTCTTTTAATAATGATTTCATATTTAGTTTGTCTCATTAAAACATTTTTATTAGAGGTAATTCATAGCATTAAAGACTTTCTAATGCTTTTTTGGCAAGTATATCTGCCCTATCATTGAACTTATTTCCGCTATGTCCTTTTATTTTTTTAAATCTAACCTTTATAACTTTAAATTTTTCTTGCATAAACTCATGATAATTTTGAGTTATTCTATTATTTCTTTTCCAAGTTCCTAAAGCCCAGCTCTCAATTCCCTGATAATCATAACAAAGAACTATATCCTTATATCCATTTTCTATGGCATATTCAATTGCCTTCATGGCTCCTTCAACTTCTCCTGATACATTTCTTAAAGCTATTGCTTCTTTATCATATCCAACACCATTGTCTTCATATAAAATCTCATCATTTTTTACTACTAAAAAGCCATAAGAATAATTTTCTTTATGAACCATAAAGCTACCATCTACGTAAATATAAATTAAATCATCCTTAACCTCTTCATTTCCTTTAACTTCCTCAAAGCTTCCTCCATTTTCATGAATAGCAATAAACTTTTCTGCTTCTTCCTTTGAAGTGAAACTTTTGTACTTAGCGCCTTTACAACCTATTACTTCTTTTTGACATTCTGGCCAAGTTTCAACAATCTTAGGAATCCCTGATTTTCCTTTTGCTATAGCATAATATTTTTTAGCCATTATTTCACTCCTTTTTAATTAGTTATTACATCTATGACTTCATATATATTATCTAAATTATTAGCACCTGTAAATCCACTAAAGAATTCTACAGTCTTTCTTAAAATAACTACAAATTCATTTTCTCCTTGCCAATTTTCTAATATAACATTTATGTCTACATCATTTATTATTCTATTTAAGGCAAAGAAAATTACACTTAAATCATCTAAAGCACCTACAAAAGGTATTTTATCTGGTAATATATCAAATGGACAAACTACATATCCTAAAGAGGCACCTACTACAGCCTTAGTCTTCATAGGAACTCTATTATCTTTTAAAAGTCTAAATATTAAAGCTACTATATCTGGTAAGAACATAATATAATCCTTATAATCTTTAGCTTTCTCTGGAATATGATTAACTACATACTCTCTGCTACTTGTGTACATGTCCTCAACTTTTTGTACATCAATGCTCATTATGTAATCATCTGTCTTTTCCTCTTCTTCAATATCATCTCTTACTTCTATTTCTAAAACAGGTTCTTTAATCTTTGAAAGCTCTACATCTATTTTTTCTAAGCCAATATTTAAAACCTCTCCTTGAATTTTCAATTCCTTAAAATTTAAATTTAAGAAAGGTATATTACCCAATATTGTTTTATAACCTACAAGTATTTTATCCTCTTTAACTAATATTCCCTGATTTTTAAAACCTTTTAAAGCTATTTTCAAACCTATTTTTCTAAAAGGCTTTAAAATTCCAACACTCATAAGTTTAGCTTTTGAAACCCCTACAACAAGATTATCTCCTTCTACTCCTAAAATATCCAAAGTTGCCTTAAATCCTAGAGCAAGAACCTTTTTGAATACTCCTTCCACTTCTATACCATTGTTTATTTTTAAGCTTTTTATTTCTAAACCTTTAATTTTTACAAAATCATTAATAAAGCTCATTAAGTCATCTGAATTTAATTTTATATCTACATTTGAAATTTGCAAAATACTTCTCCCCTTATTATTTAATAATTATCCATCTTTTAGTATATAGTATTTATTCTTAATTTTGAAGGTAAATTATATAATGAAGTTTTTATTATGAAATAAATAATATAAATTAAAATTCTCTTTAAACAAGATAAAAAAACTCCTCTGAACTTATTAAAACAGAGGAGTTTTTATTTTTTTATTTTCTTATTATTTTATAATTATGGAAGAAAAGGCCTAAAATAGCTCCTGCTATGAATCCGCCAAAATGAGCAGATATATCTATATTAGACATTGATAGACCGATAAATACATTTAACAATATAATAACTATTATATTAGTTACTAAACCTTTACCAATCCTATCCTTTTCATTATAAGCAAAAACTAAAGCTGCTCCTAAAAGCCCAAATATAGCTCCTGAAGCTCCAACTCCCATAACTGGTGAAAAGTATAAGCTAAATATACTTGCTACTATTCCAGAAACAAAATAGATAGCTAAATATTTTTTTGCTCCATAAACTCTTTCTATGAAATCCCCTAATATATATAAGGCATACATATTAAATAAAAGATGGACTATTCCACCATGCAAAAACATAGATGTTACTAATCTATAATATTCTCCATGGAATATTATTGCATTATTATGCTTAGCACCCATCCAATATAGAATTTGTGGATTTATCTCTATTATATTTCTGAAGAATCCAGCACCTAAAGCAGTAGCTACAATAAGACAAACTAGAAAAGCTAAAATATTTAAACCAATCAATACTCCTGTAACTTTTCCACATCTTAATCTTTTATACCAAGGAACCTTTGGTTCTTCTTTCTTTTTTAATAAAAATTCTAATATTTTTGCTAGAGGCTCAGAGCTCCTATCATTGCTTAAAACTTCTCTTTTCTGAACATCAACAATTATTCTATGACAATTCTCATCTATAGAAAAGTCTTCATCACTTTTTTCAGTACTATCATAGCTTTTATAAAGAATTATATTATGAAGAGAATATGACTTACCTAAACTTTTTAAATAATCTTCGGCAATTTTTAAATTTTCTTCCTCTTCATAAGACTTGGATATTATAACTGCATATTTTCCGTCATCTTTAACTGTCTTTAAAGCTATCCATAATTCTTTACCTTGTTCTCCTTTTAGGTCTTCTACATAAAAACCATAATTATTTATAAGTAAGTTGAAATAATCTTGCTCAAATTTACTCATTGCCTCTCCTCAATCTTCTAAATAATTTCTTCCAACATATCTAAAAGCTCATTAAATCTATCTAAGGTATCTTTAAGAGGCTTAGATGTTGTCATATCTACTCCAGCCATTTTTAATGTATCTATAGGATACATTGATCCTCCAGCCTTTAAGAAGCCTTTATATTTTTCAACAGCTTCTTCTCCTTTTGCAAGAATTGAATTTGCAAAGGAAGATGCAGCTGCATATCCTGTAGCATATTGATATACATAGAAATCAGAATAAAAATGAGGTATTCTAGCCCATTCTATAGATATTTCTTCATCTACCTTCATATCTTCACCAAAATATTTAATATTTATATCTTTCCACATCTTACATAAAACTTCTGATGTAAGAGATTCTCCATTTTCAATAGCTTCATGAGTTTTTATCTCAAATTCTGCAAACATTAATTGTCTAAAGACAGTTGTTCTTATTTGCTCTAGCTCTTGGTTTATTAGATATAATTTTTTATTTTTATCAGTTTCTTTATCTATTAAATGATGTATAAGTAAAATTTCATTTGTTGTTGAAGCAACCTCTGCACAGAAAAGACTATAATCTCCATAAATATAAGGTTGAGTCTTTCTAGTATAATAAGAATGTATTGAATGACCCATTTCATGAGCTAAAGTTGATGCATCATTTAACTCATAATTATAGTTTAATAATACATATGGCATAGTATCATAGGATCCCCATGAATAAGCTCCACTTCTCTTTCCTTTATTTTCATATACATCTATCCAACCTTCATTTATTCCTTCATTGAATATGTCTAAATATTCTTTTCCTAAAGGTTTTAATCCTTCTTCAACTAAACTTATGGCATCCTTATATTCTAAATGTTCTTTTTTACTTTCTATAACTGGAACATATAAATCATACATATGAATTTCATCTAAGTTAAGAAGTTTTTTCTTAATTCTAACATATCTATGAAGAGCCTCCATATTTTCATCTACAGTTTTTAAAGCATTATAGTAAACTTCTACTGGAATATTATTAGGTTTTAAAGAAGCCTCTAAAGAACTATTATATTTTCTTGTTTTACTTTCAAAAACAAAGTTTTTAATAGAACTTGATAAGCTTGTTGCTAAAGTATTTTCATACTTTTTGTATGTTCCAAATAAAAGTTTAAAGGCAGCTTCTCTTACCTTTCTATCTTTGCTCTTTATAAAAGAACTATAGTTTCCTTCAGTTAATTCTACTTTTGAACCATTTTCATCTACTATCTCTCCAAAAGTCATATCTGAATTAGTAAGCATTGAATATATGCTCTCTGGAGCTCCTAAACAATCTGATACAGAAGCTAAAACAGATTCAACTTCCTTTGATAATATATGAGGCTTTTCATTTAATATCATTTCAAAATATATTTTATATTGTTTTAAATCCTTATCCTCATTTATGAAATTTTCTATTGTTCCTTCTTTTAAGCTTAATATCTCTGGAACAAAGTATGCAGTATAGCTTGAAAACTCTGCTGAATATGGATCTATTTTATTTACTAAAGATTGCATTTCAGGATTAGATGTATCCTCATGACTTCTCATATGAGCATAAACATATAGTTTACCAAGTTTTCTACTTAATTTTTCATTTAATGCAAGAAAGGCTTTTAACTCTTCCTTATTTCCTAACTTGCCCTCAAAATCTTTTAATTTTGGAGCTTCCTCTTTTAACTTATTTAATTCCTCATTCCATTTAGCTGGAGTTTCATAAATCTTATCAATTCTCCACTTATCACTTTCTGGAATTTCATCTCTTCTTCTAAGCTTTTTAACCTCACTCATTTTAATTCTCCTTTCAAATATTATTTATAATCTTCTTCTTTACCCTTTATATCCTCAAAAACCTTTTTCATTTGCTTATCTATAATAGAGCAAACTTCATTTAAAACTGCTCTCATTTCTTCATGCTCATCATCAAATTTAAATTTGACTACCCAAGTTGGATTATATTCTTCATCAGACTCTTCTACTATATATCCTAATGAAGTAAGGGCCTCCACATTGAACAAATCATATATTGCTGAAAATTCCCATTCTAAAACATCCTTGTCTGTATCAAAAAAAAGACTTACATCTCCATCTACGCAATATAACTTTTTAACAAAATTAGTTCCTTCTAAAACTGAATAACTTCCTAACTCACCCTTTATAACTCCATTTTCTTTATCTTTTTCCATTATAACTAATGAAGAAAAATCCATCTTATATCATCCTTTCCTCTTTTACTATATATACTAATTATAAAATTTATATTTATATTTGCAAGTGCATATAACATATATAAATAAAGTCTTCCTCTTTACCTTTATTCAAATGTAAAATTATGGTAATATATTTTATGTAACATTAATATACTAGAGGTGATTTTTCATGAATAAATTTATGCTAAGAAGACTTATTTTAGGAGTATCCCTATTTTTTATTATTATATTTTCAAGTGCTTTTATTATTAATAAAATTTATATTAAGCAAAAATGTAAAGATTTATACTTTGCAACTGAATATTTAACAACAAGAGGAGATTTAGAAAATAGCCTTTTAACCATTAAAAATTTTGAATTATCATTTTTAGATAAGGATATTGCTATTGTAGAAATTAATGGAATTAGTTATGATAAGCCTCACCAATCTATTTCTTGCAAAGCTTATTTTGAAAAAAAGGAAAATTCAGTTTGGGACTTAAAAGAAATAGAAAAGCTAACTTAAAATGCAAATTATTTGCACTTGATTTAAAATCCATGTATAATTTATTTTAGAATTATACTAGGAGTGATACGATTTGATAAAGATAAATAATCTTTCCTTTTCCTACAGTGGTAAAAAACCCTATCAATTAAATGATATAAATTTAACTTTACCTGAAAATGAATTTATATCAATAGTAGGAGAAAATGGAAGTTCTAAAACTACTCTTTTAAAACTTCTTTTAGGATACTTAAAACCTATTAAGGGAAGCATCGAGATAAATTTAAATAGCGTTGGGTATGTTCCTCAAAAAGTTGATAACTTTAACTCCCAATTTTCCATTACAGTTTATGAAGTATTAAAAGTACATTTAAAAACATTAAAAATAAAGGATAAAGGCGAAATAGACAGGGTTCTTTCAGCTGTTAATATGTTAGAATTTAAGGATAGATTAATAGGTTCTCTTTCTGGTGGTCAGCAACAAAGAGTTTTTATTGCAAGGGCTTTAATAGGACACCCTAATATATTAATATTAGATGAACCTTCTACAGGAATAGATGAAAAGACTCAAAAAGATATATATGAACTTATTTATAAGTTAAATAAAGAGAAGGAAATGACTATTATATGTGTTGAACACAATATAAGAAAATCTCTTAAGTATTCATCATATATTCTTGAATTAAAAGATTCTAAAGCTACCTTATTTAAAAATAATGAATACTTAAAAAAACTAGATGAAATAAATAATGAATTTATATAGAAAGGGCTCTTTTTAAAAATGTCTATTATACAAAATATGTTTCAATTTGAATTTATGCGTAATGCGTTTATGGCCGGTTTTATAATATCTCTTTTATGTCCCTGTATAGGACTTTTTCTTGTGTTAAAGAGATATTCAATGATAGGGGATACACTTTCCCACTCTTCCTTTGCAGGCGTTGCAATTGGGCTAGTATTTGGATTCAATCCTCTTTTAACAGCATTTTTATTTACTACTATTTGTGCATTACTTATAGAATTATTAAGAAATTATTATAAAAAATATGCAGAATTATCTATGTCTATTATACTTACCTTTAGTTTAGGATTAGCACTAATATTAGTTAGTAGTGGTAAGTCTAGTACAACAGTTAATTCTTTTTTATTCGGAAGTATATTAACAGTTTCAAAAACTGATTTAACCATAATAGCTTTAGTTTCTCTACTTTGTTTTATAGGTATATTCTCATTATATGATAAATTAGTTTATACTACCTTTGATGAAGAAGGTGCTAAGGTTTCTGGAATAAATACAAAACTTATAAATTATATTTTTACAATCATAGTAGGAGCTACTATTTCTGTTTCAATTAGAGTTATGGGAATACTGGTTATTTCATCAATAATTGTTATACCAGCAGCTACTGCCATGCAGTTTAAAAAAGGATTTACTAAATCCCTTATTATTTCAATGATAATAGGAGTTATAGATGTCTTAAGCGGTTTACTTCTAGCTTCTCTATTTGATTTAGCTCCAGGAGGAACTATAGCTTTAACTTCAGTAATAGTACTTATATTATCATTAATTTTAAATAGAAAAAAATTATAATACCAATATAGATTCTTCGTATAAAGAAATTAATAATAAAACGTACAAACAATATGGAGAGAATATCTAGATGAGCTTTAGAATTTAATTATTACGGAGAAGATATTACGTTAAGAAGCTGAAACTGTTAACTTCTTAGGAATACAATCTCACAAAGTTCGATTACATAAGTTCAAGAATCCAAATTAAAAATTTGGACTTTCACTTAAGTTTTATAGCTTAGTAATATCTTTGGAGTAATAATTATAAATTCTTAGCAAAGTGTAGTAATTCTCGAAATATGTTTGTACGTTTTATTAATTTTTTATAAACCATATTATTTTTAAAACAGAGTCGTAAATATATAACTTGAATTTATATACTTATACATTCCTTTTCATTTTCATCCCTATATACTTTAAAAAGTTTATTTTTCTTATATAAGTATCTATATATTGCATATACTACTATCCCTTTTAAAGCTCCTGTTATACTTATGGCCCACCAAATACCTTCTAATCCTAAAAACTCAGGTTTACACATAATATAAGCCATTGGTATTCTTGCTCCTGTTAATAATATACTTATTATTGATGGTATATAAGTTCTTCCTAATCCATTAAATGCTCCTGTTGTGGTTATTTCTACACAAACAAGAATCTGACAATAGCCAAGTATTCTTAAATAAACTGTTCCTTGCTCTATAGCTTGTGCCTCTGGTATAAATATCCTAAATATCTCTTCTCCAAATATAATTAATACTAATGAAGCAAATACTCCTACTATAAGAGAAATTATCATAGTTATATTAAATCCCTTTACTATTCTCTTTAGCTTTCCTGCTCCATAATTTTGTCCTACAAATGTACTTAAGGCAGTAGATATTCCACCTGCTGTCATCCATGCAATGGCTTCAACCTGTGAACCTACCTTTTGAACAGCTATAGGAACAGGGCCAAATACTGCAACTATTTTCCCTATAAACATTGAAAAAACAGTAAATAATCCACTCTGAAGTGCTGCAGGTAATCCAATATGGAATAAAGTTTTCATACAATTTATTTTAATTCCACTAAAAATATTTACTTTTAAGTATTCAGCCTTACTTTTTATCATTATATATAAAAATGTAACTGTAACTATAACCTGAGCTAAAACTGTAGCCAAGGCAGCTCCTAGTACACCCATCTCTGGGAATATTCCTATACCAAATATTAATATTGGATCAAAAACTATGTTAAAAATTAATCCTATAGTATTAGCTATAAAAGGCGTTCTACTATCTCCTGAACCAGTAAATACCGCTGTAAACACTGGATTTAAAAAGTTAAATATCATTCCTAAAGCAACTGCAATTAAATATGTCTCAGCCATTTTTATAACTTCAGCATTACCTAAGTCAAAAAATCCTATTAACTGACTATTAAATAAAAGTAATATTATTGAATAAATAATAGCTAGTATAATATTTATTTGAAAAGCACTTTTTATATAATCCTTTGTACTATCTATATCATTTCTTCCTAGGCTCTGTGCTACTTTTATCTCAGCTCCCACCTTAGAAATCATTACAAAGGCCATACCAAGCCAAGGAAAGAATCCTGCTGTTCCAACAGCTGCCACTGCATTACTTCCTATTCTACCAACCCATATCATATCTGCCATGTTATAAGCCATTTGTATAAAAGAGGTAGCCATAATAGGTATGGAAAGTTTTATAAGGTTGCTTGTTATTTTTCCTTCGGTTAAATCAATTCTCTTGTCCATTTTTCCCCCTGTGTATCTTAAAAAATTATTCTCACACATTATAATTCATATTTTATATAAGCTAAATATATAAAATTATTTTATATATAATAATTTAAATTTATATTTTTAACCTTAATTTATTGTAAATTAATTTAAGTTTTAGATATGATAACATATCTAAAACCTAAATATACATTTGTATTTTAAATAATATATTACATCTATATATTTATAAAGGAACAAAATTTTCCTTTTAAATAGCTTTAAAATCTTTAAATTTTATTGCTATTAATCTCTTTATATTACTGTAACTTGATCAACAAACATAAAGGTAGGCCCTTCTCCAGGCATTATACTCCAAGCTGGACATACTTCTTCGTTCTTTGCAAATATTTTAATATACCTAGTCTTAATTTCTCTTTGTGATGTAATATCCTTTTTTCCTACTTCTTCTCTTTTTTCATTCTTATCCTTTTCTTCCCTTGTTAATAAGGTAAACTCTTCTCCATCTATCGAAGAATAAAACTCTACAAACTTAGGATAGTAAATCCAAGCCCTTGTATCTTGTAAAAATCCAACCATTATTTCTTTTATTTCTTTTACTTTCCCTAAGTCAACTATTACTTCCATATCTTCTGTATACCCAAGCCATTTCCCATCAGTATAATGTAAACTTCCCTTTTCACCATCTATTAAATCATAAACTCCTCTTTTATTGTACATATAGTGGTCTGTAGGCTTAGTTAACCCTTTAATATGAGCTATTGGCAAAGTTACATATATTCTACTTTCCACAGTATTACTAGGCTTGTATCCTTCTTTAAAAACCTTAGCTTTTATAAAAGCTCTATCATTAACAACTATGGGCTCTTTATATAACAAGGATTTCTCATTTGGCTCACTTCCATCTAATGTATATCTAATCTCTCCCTTTTTATCTCTTTTTCCTAAAAGAATTTCTTGAGAAAATGGTTTATTCATAAGTAAAGTATCTATATTTATAATTGGTCTAAAGGCTCTAAGTTTAACCTTACTACTTTTCTTATACCTTTTATATTCTGGTACATATCCATCTATCTCTTCTTTATTTTTTAAATATTCATAAGTAAAGAACTCTTTTTCCTTAGGCCTTTGACAAATAGTATTTAAATCTAAAACTATTTCTCTCTCATCTGGGATTATTAATATCTTAGATTCCTCATCTACTGAAAATTCTCCCTTAATTAAGGAGATTTTATATTTAAAATCATTGTGTTTACATAAAATCGTATTTAAATTTAATTCCTGAAGAACAGGTAAGGTATTTATACAAAGCATACATTCTTTAGAATCTTTCACATTAAATTTAATACTTATCTTATCTTCATAGCAAAGTATTTTTATGCTTTCCTCATGATTTAAATTCCATGTTATTTCGCATTTATCCTCATTAATCCCTTTAAAGTCTATGGTATCTCCTTTAATTTTTTCATATACACCAAGTCTTTTTAATTTAACAAAGCTTATTTCTGGTCTTTCATCTATTTCATTTTTCCAGTAATGAGGTCTCATTAAAGGCAATGCATCAAATACACTTTCATTGCTATTTAAATAATTATCATAATATCTTGATTTATAATTTTCATTAAATAAATGAATATCTCTTATACTTAAAATATTATTTTCAAATAAAAAACTACTTCTATAAAACCTACTGTTATACCATAAAGTTTTCATATTATAAGTGTTCCAATCTTTTTTAGCACCAAAGGTAGTAGGTGGAGTTAATCTATATTTCTTCTTATACCAAAGTGCACTTTCAGCTAAAGTTTCAACTCTAAGCTTCTTCTCCTTTTCCAAATTGAATATATGTTCTATTTGAACTTCATATCCCTTATACATGGTATTCCATAAAAATGTATTTTCCTGTCCTACCTGAGCGTAAGAAAATCCTAAGGTTTCCTCTTCATTTAAACACTCAAAAAACCAATGAACCCATTCCTTATTTTGTCCAATTATCCATGCTGGCTCTAAAGTATGGACTCCTTTTAATTCTGGACGTAATCCCTCTTCAAAGTTATAAATTGGATCTGGTCCTAAAAGCCTAAATAAAGGTAAATCCAATTGCATTTCTTCCCTTTGGGCTGGAATATATTCATTTAACTTACTTGGATAATAGGCTTGATTAAAATATCCTCCCCAAAGAGTAAATCCATCAGTTCCAATCTGATCTCTACAAATAGCCCCTCCTATTACTCCATACTTCTCCTTTAAATAAGTTAGAGTTCTTATATCTATAACCCAAGAACCAACAGTCTTAGGATAGTATCCAAATATCTCCTTAAAATCATCCATGTAAACATCAGCCATTTTAAATCTATCCTCAGGACTGTATCCCAGTGAATATCCCTTATCAACATGATCATCAATAGGAGTTTCACCCTTCCATTTAACTCCTGCCTTCTTTGATAATTCCTCAGTTATTTCCCACCAAGCTCCAACCTCGTCATATTCATCTATGGATTCTTTTATAATGTTTACAAATCTTTCATCCATTAAAGCATCATGTTTAAGTGCATAGGTTGCAGGAAACCCATATTGTTTTATCAACTCAATTTCTTGAACTACTGTCTGAAAATCATCTTCAACAAATTCTCCACTTGGATATACTGTTTTTCTTATAAAATTATATATATTTACTATAGTAATATTATTTTTCTTTTTTTTCTCAAACTTTATCATATAATCCCCTCCTTTTTAACCCCATTTTAAGTAATATAAATACTTTAAACAATGAATAAATTTCAGTTTTTATTAAGATTTTCTTTATATTTTCTTTTTTGTGAATTTATACAATTTAATAAAAAAGCTATAAAATAATGAATATTTTTATTCACTACTTCATAGCTTATAGTTTTATTAATTAATCTAGTATTAATTATAAATATAATAATACATAAAATATCAAAATTATAAATATTGATATACTTATAATTTTGAAGTAAATATTCTATTTTAAAATTATTTTTTCTTATTATTTATACACTCTTCACATATACCCTTTAAAGTAAGATTATGTTCTTTAACCTTAAATCCTGTTTGATTTCTTAAAAGCTCCTCAATCTGTTGCATAGGACATGGAACTTCTATTTCTTTATGACATAAATCACATTCTAAAATATGTTTATGAATATTTCTATTCTTTAATTTATAAGAACTTTTTCCATCTCCTAATTCAAACTTATCCACTAAATCCTTCTCTAAAAATACTTCTAGAGTTCTATAAACAGTAGATAAATTTATCTCTTTACATTTACTATATATATAATCGGCAGTAATACTTCTATCACTTTCCTTTAATAAATCATATATTAATAACCTAGCTTTGGTAACTTTCACACCATTAGCTTTAAATATTTCTTTTACTTCCATAACAATCTCCTAAACAAATATTTAAATCATTAATATAAATTATATCACATAAAAAAACTTGTATAAAATATATTTCTAAATTGCAATATTAAACTTATTTACTCTTAGTTATAATATAAAAATTAATTATAAATTAAAATACAAAAGGATATATTGAAATTGCATAGTTGCAACTATAATATATCCTTTTTACAATTTAATTTTTCAATAAAAATTGTTCATACATATTATCTAACACAAAGCCAAGATAAAAAGTAATTGTATCTAAAAAACTGACTTTTTATAAGTACATTTTAACATATTCCTAATAAACCTAATATTATACCTAAAAACATAACACCAAACATTACCATGTTTATGTTAACTTTTTTACGTAAAAGATAGAATGCAAGTAAAGTTACACATAATGGAACTATACCAATGAATAACTGATTCAAATATTCTTGAATCATAATAGGCTTATCGCTTCCTTCTACAGCAACTTGAAGTATAGTTTTGAACTTAACATTTGATGCAGTCATAGAACCCATCATAATAAGACCAAGTATACTTGAAGCTTTAGTTAATATTTTCATACCGCCACTTTCATACAATTTTTGTATAAAGTTTGCACCCACTGAATATCCACTATAAAGTGCATAATAATGTATTAAAAATGCTGGAATATTATATAATAATAAAAATACTATTGCCCCTAAAGGTGAACCTGTACTAGCTAATGATATACCTATACCTGCTGCAACAACTCTTAAAATACCCCAGAAAAAGGAATCTCCTATTCCTGAAAGCGGTCCCATTAATGAGGCCTTTACAGCAGTAATTGAACTTGAATCAAAGTTTTCATCTTCACTATTTTGACGTTCCATAGCAGATACAAGTCCCATAATGAAATTGTTTAAATGCATAGTAGCATTAAACCAAGTAGTATGACGAACTAAAGCTTCTGATCTTTCCTCTTTAGTTTTATAAAATCTATTTATTACAGGTAAAAGAGTATATATAACCCCTACTGCATGATATTGTGTAGCACCAGTACGGCTAGCATTCATAGTCCAAGAACGCCAGAATACTGAACGTAACATTTTTTTATCTTCAATTGATAAGTTTTCTTTCATTTTCATTACGCAAAAAATTCCTCCTCTTCATCTTCTTTGGTCATCTGTCCAGATCCTTTTGGACCTGCAAGTACAAGATTTGAAATCTGTAAATCTCTCTGTGAAGTTACAACACATATTACAACTCCTATTACTGCTACAGCAACAGCTGGCAGTTTTAAGTAAGCTGTAAGAATAAATCCAAGTAAATAAAATACTGCTAATTTATTATCCCAAAGTAATTTCATTAACATTGCAAAACCAACTGCTGGTAAAAGTCCACCAGCGGCACTTAATCCATTCATTAGTTTAGCAGGTATATTTTCTACTAGTGCATTTACAGGACCACTTCCAAGTAATACTCCTAAGAAAGATATAGCTGATATTATAAGATAATATAATACCCATGTACCATAATGAAGTGCTACTATTTTCTTTTGATTGTTTTCTCTAGCAGCATCATCTAAAGCAGGTGCAAAAACATTCATTAAAACGTTTTTTAAGAACATAACAACAAAAGCTGCTAACATACCAATAGGTATAGCTAGTGTAATCGCTGCTTTTGTTTCAACATGAGAAATAATTGCAAAAGTTGTTGCTAAGGTAGTTGCAGTAACTGGTTCTGCTGCTATAACCCCACCTATATTAACATTTCCTAGGAATACGGCTTCTAGAGCTGCTCCCATTAAAATACCTGTTTTCATATCTCCCATTAATATACCAGTTACAAGACCTACTACTAAAGGACGTTCCATCATACTTTGTCCTGTTAAGTAGTTACCAGCAAAACAGATAAATACACTTAGTGCTGCCATTAAAGCATGCATTAACATATTTTTTACCCCCTAAAAATATTTAGTTTTTTAATATTTAATTCTAAAAACTCTTTATTTAACTTTATTTTCTCTAAAAAATTCAATGTAAATCGATTTATAAGCTATTCTAAAATTTTAATTTAAACTAAATCTAGTTTATCTAATCAAATATTATATTAAAATTGTGCTAAAGCTTTCTTTAAATCAAGCTGTGGATTTGATGGTAATACTTGATTATAAGATTTAACATTAGTTAGCTCTGATAATTCCTTAGCAGCTTTTAATTCATCTGGATTTAATTGAACACTTGAAAATACCATTACTTTGTCTTTTGGATTAGATTTGTCAAAACGCCCTGCATTAGCAACGTTTACAGATTCTATATCACTAACTTCTTTAGCAATTTTTGTAGCATCTGATACACTGTTTACTATAACAAACATTCTTTTATCCTTACCACGAGGATCATTGAAAACTTTTATAGCATCATCAACTGAACGAATAAGAAGTTTCATTCCATTTGGTACAGCCATTTTTAAAGTCATTTGCATAACTTCATTTTTTGCTGCCTCATCATTTGCTACTACTAAAAGTGGTGCATTTAGCTCCTTTGTCCATACTACTGCTACTTGTCCATGTATTAAACGGTCATCTACACGTATTTGAGTTATCATAATTTTTTCCTCCTAAAATTTAAACATAATATTTTTATTTTTTCTTTTTAAAACGATTACTATTAGTCTAAAAATTTTTGTTGTTTCATATAAATATAATTAATCGTTTTCTTAAAGAGTATTATTAGATATTGGTTTTTAATTTCTTAATATCTAAAAAAAGTCATCCTCATCATCATTAGATAACTTTGTTGAAACAAGAGTTACTTGAGCTTCATCTATAGCATTTTTTATAGACTCCTCTGTTAACTCATCTTCAACTGAAAATAATATTGATAATACTATTGCTAAATTAGCATTAGAAATTATAAAAATATTTTCTTTTTTAGCAGTTGCAACTTGTGTTACTGCTTTTTGATTAACACTACCACCGAATAAATCAGTAAATATTATACCTTGCTCATTCTCCCCAATGCTCTCTATAAAATTTATAATTTGTGGAGTGTAATCTTCATCAGTGATATATGCATTTATAACTTCTACATCATCACCTTTATCTGCAAGTATATTTAAGGAACTTTGAATTCCCCCTGCCAACTTACCATGGCTTGCTATTAAGATTTTTTTGTTCATAAAAATTTCACCTCTCGTTTACTAATTATATCACCACTTGAACAAAAATCAACCAAAAAATGAATAAAATAGAAATATTTTTTGAATCACTCTTAATTTTTCTTAATAGTTTTTTGATAATATTTTTAATAAGTTACTCAATTTTTAAATAAAACTCCATTTATTTTTTTTAATTAAAATATAAATTATTTATTTAAAAAATTTAATAATTCCTTATATTTTTAAAATTTTTCAAATAAATACGAATCATTTTCAGATTTAATCTAAATTAAAATTTTATTTTTCCTATTTGACAAGAAATATTAAAGTAGTGTATATTATGAAATAGAGTACGTTATTAAGTTTAATAGTATAGCACATTTATCCTTTTATATATAAATGTGCATAATAAAAGGAGAGATTTTTCAAATGAATTGTATTATAGCTCAATCTGGTGGACCTACTTCAGTAATAAATGCTAGTGTTTATGGTCTAGTTAAAGCAAATAAAAAACTTAATTTATATGAGAATGTTTATGGTGGATTAAATGGAATAGAAGGTATATTAAATAAAACTATAATAAACCTTTCAGAACTTGATGATCTTCAATTAGAAAGATTTAAAAATTCACCTGCTTCTGGTTTAGGTTCTTGTAGATATAAATTAAAACCTCTTAGCGAAAGTGAAGATGAATATTTAAAACTTTTAGATATTTTAAATTCCCTTAATGTAAAAGCTTTCTTTTATGTAGGTGGAAATGACTCAATGGATACTACTGCTAAATTAAATGCTTTTGCGAAAGCTAAAAATATAGATATAAAATTCTTTGGAATCCCTAAAACAATAGATAATGATTTAATGCACACAGATCATACTCCTGGCTTTGGTAGTGCTGCCAAATTCATATCTACAGCAGTTTTAGAAACTTATTTAGACTCAAAAGTTTATACCAATAATGGAATTTTCATAGTTGAAACTATGGGAAGAGATACAGGTTGGTTAGCTGCTGCTGGAGCTTTAGCAACTATAAATGGAACTAAGTGTGCTGATTTAGTATATTTACCTGAAAGAGCATTTTCAGTACAAAGCTTTTTAACTGATGTCGCTAGAATATTTAAAGAAAAAAAACATGTATATATAGTAGCTTCTGAAGGATTAAAAGATGAAAATGGAAAGTTTCTTACTGAAACTGCATCAAATGATGATTCATTTGGACATGCTCAATTAGGTGGTGTAGGTGCTTACTTAAAGAACCTAATAATCCAAGCTAGTATAACAAATAGAGTTAAATCTCTAGAACTTAATACTCTACAAAGATGTTCTATGCATGCTTCATCTAAAATAGATGTAAATGAAGCTGTTATGGTAGGACAAGCTGCCTTAGAAGCTTCTGTTAATTCAGAAGGTGGCTATATGGTTGCTATAAGAAGAGAATCTTCATTTCCATATAAGAGTTCTACTTTTTTAATTGAAGCTGATAAAATAGCTAATAATATAAAATATTTCCCAAGTGAATGGATAAATGAAGAAGGTAACAATATAACTGAAGAAGGTTTAGCATACCTTAAACCATTAATTAGCGATTTCGAGGATAGAGATTCTCTTCCTCTTTATCATAGTTTTGTTTTATAGATATTATTTTACTCAATTACCCACATTTAATAAAAGACATGCATAAAATGCATGTCTTTTATTCTTCTTTAAGAACATCTTTTAGGGTATTATATGCAAAATCTATTATTTCTGCACAACTTACCTTACTTTTCTTTAAATCTAAACAAATTTCTGAATTAAACTCTGCTCTTATTCTATTTAAAAGTTCTTTTGAATAAGCTCTAGCTTCATTCTTCTCCTCATTACTCTCTCTTCCTTTTATGAAACCAATAGCTAGAACAGCTCCATTTACAGCTCCACATAAACTTCCAACAGCCATGCCTGTTCCCATACCACTTCCTAAGGCTACTGGTATGTCCTTATTAAATTCTTCATTATAAGATTTTATAATAGCCTCTGCACAAGTATATCCTTCCTTATGATATTCTGATGGATTTTTCATATTTTTCTCCTTCTTTCTAAAATATCTCCTGCATATTTCACAAAAGATAAGTATTTATAATGTTTTGCAACCTATTAAATTAAACTAGTAAAAGAACTTCTAAATAGAATATTTAACTTTTATTTTTTAATTTAATATAACATTAATTACATAATTTATAATATCAAAAATTTCTTTTTATTTCTGTGATTTTAAATAAAAAAATTCTAAATAAATTCTTATATATTAAAAATTAAGAATTTATTTAGAATGAGATTCACAATCTAAAATCTTTTCGTTTTACTATTTCTAATGTATTTAAAAATTCCTCTATTTCTTCTTTAGTATTATATAATCCTAAACTTGCTCTTAACATTCCTGGTCTAGGCTTATTGCTATAAGCATATTTTGAAAATTCTTCATCCTTAAGGTTTAAAAGTCTCCTAACATAAGGATGAGCACAAAAAGTACCATTTCTAATAGATATTCCCCTAAGATTAGATAATCCCTCTGATATTACATCATGGTGAATATCCTTAACATTAAATACCACTACTCCTATTCTATTTTTATAATTAGAATCTCCATATGTTATTATATCTGGCATACGTTCTAATCCATCTAACAAAGTTTTTTTCAGGTTTTCCTCTAGTAATTCTATTTTATCAAAACCTATAGATTTTATTACTTTAATAGATGATAAAAGTGAACAAACTCCTATTATATTAGGTGTTCCTGCTTCAAAACGCTCTGGTTCACTATCTAAAAACACCTTATTATCTGAAACTAGGTCCACTGCTCCTCCACCTTTTAATAATGGATCTTTATCTTTTATAAGCTCTTTTAATGCAATAATTACACCTGTTCCAAAGGGAGCATACATTTTATGAGCTGAAAAAACTAGAAAATCTATGTGATCATTATTTCCTGTTCCCCCTATATTTATTGGTTTATGAGCAACTAACTGAGCGGCATCTACTATTATTTTAATTCCATTATTATGGGCTATTTTTGCTATTTCATTTATTTGATTTAAGTATCCTGTTACATTAGAGGCACCTGTTATTGTTAGATATTTTACTTTTCCTTTGTGTTTTTTAATTGCTTCCTCTATCTTTTCTTTTCTTAATAGTCCTAGTTCATCAACTTCAACATATAAAATATTGCTATTCTCCCTCCAAGGCAAGTCATTTGCATGATGCTCCATTCTAGTGCTTAGGACATAATCTTTTTTATTTCCTAAGGAATGTGCTAAAAGATTCAAACCTTCAGTGGCATTTTTAACATATATTACAGTATAGTCATCTGTATTCTTAACATTAAAAAACTCTAAAATCTTTTTTCTTGAGTTTTCATAAAATTCATTACAAAATTTTGCTTTGTACCCTTTTCCTCTCCCAATAGAACTATATACATGCAACATGTCACTAACACAATTTAATCCTTCTTTTAAAGCAGGTGTAGTAGCTGCATTGTCAAGATTAATTGGTACTATCTTTTTTCCATTATAAATAGTTATTTCTTCATCAATACCTATAAATAAATCTCTAAAATTATTCATAACACATCACTCCATTGATATATAGTATTCTAAAAGTTTGAATTAGGTTCTTAAAACATAGGCATTTTATTAAATCCTTTCTAAGTAAACATTTAATTTGATGAAATTCTCCATTATTAGTATAATTGTATTTGATTAATACTATAAATTCGATGATAGGAGTTTTAAAATGATTATTTTAAGCTGTAGACACTTAACTAAAAGTTTTGGTATTGATGAGATTTTAAGAGATGTAACATTTAATATAAATGAAGGTGACAAGGTTGGTTTAATAGGACCAAATGGAGAAGGTAAATCAACCTTATTTAAAATTCTTACCAAGCAACTAGATTATGATAGCGGTGAATTATTTTTAGATAAAAACAAAACACTAGGATATCTCTCTCAGAATTTATCTTTAGATAGTGAAAATACTATTTATGATGAGATGCTTTCTGTATTCTCATCTTTAACGGAACTTGAAGATAAAATTAAAACCTTAGAAGAAAAACTTAATGAACCTTATGATGCTTCAAATGAAGAATATCATAATAAACTTATAAAAGATTATACCCTTTCTCAAGAACTTTATGAAAATAGAGGTGGTTATACTTTTAGGGGAGAAATTTCTAGAGTTCTTAAAGGATTAGGTTTTCTAGAAGAAGATTTTAATAATCAAATTATAAACCTTAGTGGAGGTCAAAAAACTAGATTAGCACTTTGTAAGCTACTTTTAAGAAAACCAGACTTACTTCTTTTAGATGAGCCTACAAACCACTTAGATTTAGAAGCTATAGAATGGCTTGAAGAATATCTTAACGGTTATAAGGGAACAGTCTTTGTTATTTCCCATGATAGATTTTTCTTAGACTCTGTAACAAATACAACTTTTGAACTTATTGGTGGAAAGATACATTGTTATAATGCAAGCTACACTAAATTCCTTGAACTTAGAAAAAAAGATATTGAAGCTAGATTAAAAGCTTATAACTTGCAACAAGCAGAAATAAAAAGACAAGAGGAAATTATAGAAAAGTTCCGTTCATTTAATAGAGAAAAAAGTGTTAGAGCTGCTGAAAGTAGACAAAAAGCTTTAGATAAAATGGATCGTCTAGAGGCACCAGAGGTTATAAAAGAAGCCTCTAAAATAAGCTTTGAAACCTTAGTTAAAAGCGGAAATGATGTTTTACATATTGAAAACCTAAAAAAGAGCTACGATAGTCTCTTATTTGAAAATGTAAATTTAGATTTAAAACGTGGAGAAAAGGTTGCCCTAATAGGTGAAAATGGTAGAGGTAAGACTACTCTATTTAAAATAATAATGGGAATGTTAAAACAGGATTCTGGTTCTGTATCCCTTGGTAAAAATGTATTTACAGGATATTATGATCAAGAACAATCTAATTTAAATCTTGATAAAACTATAATAGATGAAGTTTGGGATGACTTCCCTAATCTTACTACTACTGAGGTTAGAAATTATCTTGCTTCTTTCCTATTTACTGGTGATGATGTATTTAAAGAAATTTCTTTATTAAGTGGTGGTGAAAAGTGTAAGATAAACCTTTTAAAACTTATGCTTTCAAAGGCCAATCTTCTTCTTTTAGATGAGCCTACAAATCATTTAGATATTATGTCTAGAGAAGCTTTAGAAGATGCAATTTTAAGTTATGATGGAACTTTAATAGTAATTTCCCATGATAGATACTTCCTAAATAAAGTAATCAACAAAATTGTTGAACTTCAAGAAAATGGTCTTAAAACATACTTAGGAAATTACAATTATTATATGGATAAGAAAGCTAATCCTAATAGATATGAAGATATTGATGAGGAAATAAACCAAGGTAAAACAAAAACACAAATAAAAGAAGAAAGAAAAAAGAAAAAATCAGCTGAAAAATCAGCTAGAGCTTTAAGAGCTCAACTTAGAGATGTTGAAAAATTAATTCCTCAAAAAGAAGAAGAACTTGAAAAACTTCAAGAAATGCTTTGTAATGAAGAGGTTTATTCAAATCCAGAAGAAAGTGTAAGAGTAAATAAAGAAATTAATTCTGTTCAAGAAGAAATAGATTCCCTTTATGCTACTTGGGAAGAACTTTCTGAATCTCTAGAAGACTAATTCTATTCTAACACTCAAAAAAGAAACTGTATGGAAACTTATTTATAAAAATTTTCCATACAGTTTCTTTTAAATTAAACTTAAATAAAAAGAATGTATTAAAATAAAATTTTTAAAGCTAATTATAATACATTCTCCCTTTATTTATCTATTTTGTTCCTGTAGTACCAAATCCACCACGATCTTTATTTCCAAAGGATTCAACCTCTTCAAACTGGATTTCTGGCATAACTTCCATAATTCTAAATTGACCTATTTTATCCCCTTTTCTTATCCAAGTTCCTTTAACTTCTTTCCCATTCTCACTTTCAATGTCTTTTCCCTGTAAGCAATAAACTGGCATATGCCACTGATCATTATCTCCTATATATGTATCATCTACAACGCCAACACTATTAGTTTGTATAATTCCCCAAGTTTTAAAAGTTGAACTTCTAGGCGCTAAATGCCCTTCCCACCCTTCTGGAAGTTCTAAAGCGAAGCCTAAAGGTATCATTGCTCTATCTCCACATTTAACAAATACATCCTTATTAGCATATACATCTATCCAATTACCCTTTGTTATTTTTTTTAATTTAGTTGCTTTATCAAAATATTTAATTCTAATTATCATATCAAATTCCTTTCTTTTGTTTAATTTATATAAATTTTTAGAAATTAAACTATAGCTATTATATAATTTTATTTCTAAAAATTAAAGCCCACAGAATATTCTGTGAGCTTCTAAATAATCTTATTCTAATTATTGACAACCTGCTCCATTATTACATCTACAACGTATAGGTGGTCTATCACAGTCTTCTCTCTCTCTTAATCTGTTGATTATTACTACTTTAGCACATTTATTTCTTGGAGAAATACATACTTCATAACATGGATAATATTCTGGTGCTTCAAAATAGCAACGATCTACAGGTTGTTTAACAGCATATAAGCCATCTTCTAAACATTTAAAACAAACTTTTCCACAACGATCTGTGTATTTACAATCTACAAGTTCAAAACCAGTATTACAATCTACTTTATATAATTCTATTGGCATTCCACTTATTGGTTCACCATCAGAACATCCTAATAAAGATTGTACTTCAATAGTTCCCTTTTTAGGAATTGGTTTTGGTTGAGGTCTCTTACAACAATCTCTTCCATCATCACAGCATCCATGATTATGATCATGATGATCACAATGATTGTGGTTATCACAGTTATTATGATGATAATTATTATATCTTACATCTTCAAATAATTCTTCTAATTCATTTAATTCTATTCCTTGAGAATCACATTGGTAATCTTTATAATCCATAATTTACCCTCCTAGGTTTTATCATATGATTAATATATATTATGACTACCAATTACAAAATGTTACATTTTATGTGTTTTAATCCCTACTCACTATCTAGTATTTTCTCAGCTAGCTTTTTATATGTATTTGCTTTATCCACAAGCATTGCAGAAAGAAGTAATTTCTTTTCACTACTTTCTAGTGAATTAAATTCTTTCCCCAAATTGTTTAAGTCTATATTAATCTCCTTCTTTATATCTTCTGTATTCCTTTCTTGTCCTTTTAAATATATTCTATAAAGCGCTCTTATATCCTCTGAATTTAATTCATCCTTGTTATATCTTTCAACAATATCTCCTAAAGCTAGTTTTATATCACTAAGTGCTAATATTCCCTTCATATTATATATAAAGCACATAAGTATAATATGTTCCTTACTATACTTTTTATTTTTTATATCCATTAACAATTTTCCCTTAGCATAATTATTAATCATAGTTTTAGTTAAAATCTTATCTTCTTCAAATCTCTTATTTCCACCTAACTTATTTTCAAACAATTGTATTACTTGATCCATATATAAATCTAATTCTGGTATATCTTCTAAATTAATATTATTATCTAAATTTAAACTTTCTAATAAATTATTTAAATTCATAAAATCACTTCCATTCGATTTAATTTATCACATAGTTTCTAAAACTACATTTCATCCTATATATATTATATTATAAGGAAATCAAAATAAATTCAAGCTATTTGGCAATATTATCTACATATCATTAAAATTCTCCTTAATTTAAAGGTTGATATATTCCTATATTTAAAGGATAATTGTAATATGATAGTAAGTAGTTTTGAAAACTACTTGAAAACTTTTTCCTTGGAGGTATGTTATGAAAAATACGTTTTTTAGAGAACCAATAAATGGTTTTACTCATTTATTTGGTGCTATTTTATCAATATTTGCTTTAGTGGCACTAACAGCTAAAGCTACTTATATATACGGGATTGGATTACCACTTTTATCAGTTATTCTATTTGGTTTTTCATTAGTGTTGCTTTATAGTGCCTCTGCTATATACCATTTAGTTAATGCAAAGGAAAAAACCATAGCATTTTTAAGACGTTTAGACCATTCTATGATATTTATACTTATCTGTGGAAGTTATATGCCTTATTGTCTTATTGGTCTTGAAGGTAAAGCTCAAATTTTTATAACTTCTTTAATAGTAATTCTTACAATTTTAGGTATCTTATTTAAAATGGTTTGGTTTAATTGTCCTAGAATTCTTTCTACTCTTATGTATATAGGAATGGGTTGGATTTCTTTAGGTGCTATTCCATTTTTCAAAAACATACCTGCTTTAGCATTAATTTGGTTAGCAATAGGAGGAGTTATATATACAGTTGGTGGAATAATTTATGCACTAAAACCAAAATTTCTTGAATTTAATCACTTAGGATTCCATGAAATATTCCATATCTTTATATTATTAGGGAGCCTATGTCACTTTATATCTATTTTCTTTTATCTACTATAAATCAGTATAAAAGAAAAAGGATAGTAATACTTATGAATAAGTATTACTATCCTTTTTATATATCTGAATTTTTAATTTTATCTATAAATATCTCTAAGTTTTTGGAAATAAACTTATCCTTATGATATATAAGATATAAATCTCTACTTATCTTAACATCCTCTATTTTTATTTCTCTAATTAATCCTTTTTTAATTCTTTCATCAATTGACTTACAAGAAACACATGCTATGCCTAGTCCTGTCTCTACAATTCTTACAATGGCTTCTGTATTTCCAAGTTCCATATATACATTGTAATTACAACCTTTATTTATAAGATAATTTTCTACAATTTCTCTTGTACCACTTCCAGGCTCTCTCATAATAAACTTTTCATCTTCTAAGTCTTTTAAAGTTATTTTTTCCTTTAAAAATATAGGATTATTAGGATTTGCTATAAATATTAATTCATCCTTTCCTACATCTAATATTTCTAATTCATCTGATTTTACATATCCTTCTACTAAAGCAATATCAACCTTATTTTCTATAATAAGCTCTTCTATTAACTGTGTATTTTCTATTATTAAAGAGATTTCTATATTTTTATGTAACTCATTGAATTCCTTTATTAACTCTGGAAGTATATATATACCTATTGTTGTACTTGCTCCTATAACTATTTTTCCTTTTTGACCTTCTTTACTACTTATAATAGTACTATTAGCCTCTTCATAAAGGTTTAAAATTCTTCTACTATATTCAAAATATACTTCACCCTCATGAGTAAGATAAAGTCTTTTACCTATTCTATCAAAAAGTTTAACATCAAGATCACTTTCTAGTTCAGCTATAGCCTGACTTATAGATGGCTGGCTTATATACATAGATTTAGCTACTTTAGTCATATTTAGACATTTAGCTGTTTCAAAAAATATTTTTAACTTTCTAAAATTCATGCAATCAATCCTTATTTATCTTCTTTTACTTCTTCAAAATCTACATCAATAACAGGGCCATCATCTTCAATATCAGGCTCTGACTTGTGTTCTTCTCTTGTAAATGTGTAAGTATAAGATTCTGTTTTTTCTTTTTTATTTTTATTAACATATTTTCTTATAAATTTAAAGTACACCCATCCTATAAGGATAAGTATCACAGATCCTATTAAAACATAAGGTAGTATCCAAATTGCAAAACTTAATATAAGTACTGTAACAATTATTCCTAATACTATTCTTAAATACTTCTCCATATATTATCACTCTCTTTTATATTTTTTATTTTATTAATTATAACATAAAGTGAAAGAAATAAAAAACAATTCTTCCTCTATAATTTTTAACCTAATATACTTATATTTAATGCTTTTTTTGAAAATACTAATTAAGATGTTTTAAATATAAAGATAATATTTAAGGAAGTGATAAAATGAAAAAATTTGCTTTTCTACTATTTGCATTTATATTTTCTTTTTCAGCCTTAGCTACTTCTCCAAAATATATTAAAGCAGCTGACTTAGAAGAAGAAAATACAAAAAAAATATTTTTAACCTTTGATGATGGTCCTGGTGGTAAGGTTACAGAAGAAATTTTAAACACTCTTAAAGAAAATGATGTAAAAGCTACATTTTTTTTAATAGGAGAGCTTGTGGAGCAACATCCTGATTTGGTGAAAAGAATGAATGATGAGGGTCACTCCATAGGTGTACACACATTTACACATGAAAGAAATAAAATTTACAGAAATGACGCCTCATTCTTAGAAGAGAACTTAAAGGCTCAAAAATCTATAGAAAATGTTATTGGAAAGAAAGTATTTTCTCTTAGGTTTCCATTCGGTTCTAACAATAGCACATATACCTTAAAAAAATCTTTAGTAGATTCCTTACATGAACAAGGCTTTAGAATATATGATTGGACAGTAGACAGCACTGATGCCATTAATCCAAATTTAAGCCCAAGTTCTATAATCCAAAAGTCAATTTCTAATTCTGATTATATTGTGCTTTTAATGCATTGTGGATATTCTAATAATAATTCTGCTAAAGCATTGCCATCAATCATAAAACATTTTAAATCAGCAGGATATAGTTTTGAAATAATAGATGAAAATACTCCTGAAATTTATAGATTAAAAAATAAATGTTGAGAATTTCTCTCAACATTTATTTTGTTCCTAAAGTTAAAATAGATTCAACTAAGGTTTTAGCTATGCATTCTCCCTTTTCAACCACTTCGGATTCATCCTTAATATTTAAATTTAAATCTATTATTATACTTGGTTTATTTACATATAAAAGATTATAAACTTCTGCGTTCTTAACACCCTTATTCTTATAATTGCTTAATTCAAAAAATGAGCATATATTCTCTGCAAACTTTCTACCCTTTGAATCAAATTCTTCTACAAAACAAAAAATTTCATTTGACTTTGAAAAATCAATATTTAAAGTAATATGCAAATCTGATTCACTTCTATTTACTCTTTTCACTATGCTTTTTAACTCTTCTCCATTTGAAATAAAAAATTCATTATATGGAGTACAATCAATAAACCTTAAATTATTTTGAACTACTTCCTTCTTAAAAAAATCAACTATAGTTTGTTCAATTTTTTCTTTTAAATCATCTGATGTATCCTTATCTATAATATGCCCTTTCCCTAAGTCCAAACTTATAATGGCACCTTGAGCTAAATACATATTATCCTCCTATGTTAAAAGGTTATAATTCATAATATGTGTTTCATTGTAAAAGTGCCATTATCTTACTTATTTCACTATGTTTTATTTATAATATGTAAAAATTAATACGCTAAACTATTTTCTTACTATAGCCTTATCTCCATTTTCATAAACAACTAATTCTAATTGTGGATTAATTTCTTTAACAAAAGCTTTTATCCATGAATTTCTTAAATCATGAAATTCAGTTACATCTCCTCCTACATTGCTCCAAAATCTTTCATGTATGTCTCTACTCATATGCCATACTATTTTTTCAGGAGAATTTTCTAAAACTTCATTAATTCTATCACAAGGCATACCATCTAATATATAATCATTTAAAGAATTATACACTTCTAAAATATTTTCCCCATCTATTTGTCCTTTACACTCATCTGCATTTATTTTTCCATGGCTTTCATAAAGCTTTATAAGCTCTTTCTTTATTCCCGCATCTTCATTTAACATATTAGTTATATAATATGCACATCTACCCTCAGCTGAATTTATTCTTGCTTCTAACCAGCCATGTATATTACTCTCATCTATTATTTCATCTAAAGGTTTGTCTGGAGTTTTTTCTCCAAAATTTAAGTTTGCATAAGAAACCCAATCCTCTACTGGCATATTTCTTTCTTTTGATAATTCTAAAACCTCTTCCTCTAAATTTTCAAACCACTTTATTTTATCAAATAACCAAAAATGGATTTTTCCTAAAAATAAGCTCATACTTTCACCTCTTAATATAATTTATAAACCAATTATATTTTATCTTTACCTATTATTCCGTAACATAGGTTACCTTAAAGAGATAATTTGTAAACTTTTCGTAAACAATATATATTTCTTAATTAATAACGTTTCAAATCGTTCCACGAAATTGTAAATATACCATTTAAGTAATATAATAGAAATCGACTGTTTTATAAGGAGCTGATATATTTCAATGTACAAACCAAAGTTAATTTCTCTTTTAGATGATAAAGAGAACGGATTTTCAAAAGAACAATTTTTTAAAGATTTAATCGCTGGGATAATAGTTGCTATTATCGCCTTACCACTATCTATTGCATTAGGTATTTCTTCAGGGGTATCTCCTGAAAAAGGATTAATAACTGCAATCATAGCTGGATTCATAATTTCATTATTAGGGGGAAGTAGAGTTCAAATTGGTGGACCTACTGGTGCCTTTGTTGTTATAGTATTTGGTATTATACAAAATCATGGAGTTGATGGATTAATAATTGCCACATTTATGGCTGGTATTATTCTTGTTTTATTTGGTTTATTAAGATTTGGTAGCTTAATAAAATACATACCTTATCCAATAACAGTAGGATTTACTTCTGGTATAGCTGTAACTCTTTTCTCAACACAAGTTAAGGATTTTTTAGGACTTACAATGACTAAAACACCTTCTGAGTTCATACCTAAGTGGGAAGCTTACATATCTCATATGAATACTACAAACTTTTATACATTAGCTATAGGAGTGCTAGCACTTGTTATTTTAATTTTTTGGCCAAAAATAAATAAAAAGATTCCTGGATCTTTAATAGCCTTAATAGTAACAACTTTAGTAGTATTTATATTTAATCTACCAGTTGCGACAATAGGAAGTCAATTTGGTAAAATAAGTTCAAATATTCCAATACCTCATATTCCTAACCTAAATCTTAATACATTAAAAGCATTAATAGGACCTGCTTTTACAATAGCTCTTTTAGGTGGAATCGAATCATTATTATCTGCTGTTGTTTCAGATGGTATGATTGGAGACAAGCATAATTCAAATGCAGAACTTATAGCTCAAGGGGTTGCTAATATGGGTTCTTCTCTATTTGGAGGAATCCCTGCTACTGGAGCAATTGCTAGAACTGCTGCTAACGTTAAAAATGGTGGAAGAACTCCTATTTCTGGTATAGTTCATTCAATAACTTTATTACTTATAATGCTTATATTTATGCCTCTTGCTAAATTCATTCCATTAACTACTTTATCAGCAATATTAATAATTGTTTCATATAACATGAGTGAATGGAGAACTTTTAAAGCAATACTTAAGGCTCCTAAAAGTGATATAGCTATATTATTAACAACATTTTTCTTAACAGTATTATTTGATTTAGTAATTGCTATAGGAATAGGAATGCTAGTTTCTATGTGCTTATTTATGAGAAGAGTTGCTACTTCTATAGAAGTAAATGAATTAAATGAAAATGACTGTTCTGATAAATCTAATATAGATACTGATATGGAAAATCTTAAGGTTGGAGAAAATGTCTTAGTCTATGATATAAGAGGTCATCTTTTCTTTGGTGCTGTAGATACATTTATGAATACAATGAAGGAAATAAATGATGATGCAAAGGTTCTTGTTTTAAGAATGAGACATACTAAAACCTTAGATGTTACAGGCTATAAACAAATAAAAAATATAGCATTAAGTTGTAAGTCTCGTAATATGACTTTAATAATATCTGAATTACAGGAACAACCAAAAAAAGTTATGAGACTTATGGGATTCATTGATAATTTAGGTGAAGATCACTTCGCTACAAATTTTGATGAAGCTTTAGAAAAAGCAAATTCTTTAATTTAGAATAAAAGACACTAGTAATTACTAGTGTCTTTTTCATTTTCTATTCTTCAGGTTCTATATTTTGTAACTCTAATTCTAAGTTTTCCATATCTTTTTTATTTTTTTGGTTTTTATCATATAACAGTGATGCTACAAAAGCACTTCCTGCTAGGGCTAATAGAGCAAGTTTTCCTTTTTTTATTTTTTTACTCATAATCTCACCTCACCACATTTATATATTTATGTAGGCTTAGAATTTAAGCCTACAAGAAAATCCAAAATATTTTATTCTATTTATTTAAATCGTATTTTTCTTCTTCCCAAGTTGTTTTCTCTAACTTAGCTAAAACAGTATCTAAAGCCATGTCTGGATGAATTGTTTCCTCATGTGATATTGTTATATTAGACATAGTTATAGCAAATTTAACAATATCTTCTATAGGCATTTTATTCATATATCCATATCCTAATCCAGCTACAAAAGAGTCCCCTGCTCCTGTAACATTTTTAACTTCAACTTCTGTTGCTTTTATTTTACCACAAGCTACACCGTCATTATAGAATATACCATCAGCATCTAAACTTATAAATACCTTTTTAATTCCTAAACCTAAGAAATAATTACTTGCCTTTATTAAGTCCTCTGTATCTGTTATAGGGAAACCTGCTAATATTTCTGCTTCATGTCTATTAGGTTTTATTGTATGGAAATCTTTTATAAGATGTTTTACCCAGCTTGCTTTTTCAGCTGATACTGGATCTAAGATAAAGTTAGTTTTATCCTTAAAGTTTTTTAATAAATATTCCATTATTTCTGGATTATCAGAATCTAAAACTGTATATTCAGCATTCTCAAAGATTTCTCTTTTAGAATCTATGAAATCAGTATTCATAGCTCCTATACTTTTCATATCTGCAATAGCAGAAACCATTTCACCATTTTCATCTAAAATAGCTAAGTAAGTTGGCGTACTTCCACCTTCTATTACCATAGAATCATCCATATGATATCCTATTTTCTTTGAGTGCTCTACTATACTCTTTCCATGCTCATCATTACCTAATATGGACATAAAATTAGTATTTACGCCTACTCTTGCCATATTTTCAGCAATGTTTCTACAAACTCCCCCAAAAGATATCTTTACATGACCTGGTGTTGAGTTATATGGTCTATAACTCGCCTTACTAAATCCAAACACATCCACTACAGAAGCTCCAAATACCAATAAATATGGTTCTTTTCTTAAGTTCATTTAATTAATCCTCCCTATTTAAAAAAACATAAATTATAATTATTCAGCAACAAACTGATTATTTTCACTATTATATATGTATCCACATTCTTTAAGTCTTTGTCCAATAATTTCTTTTTCAATTCCTAAATCATCACACATACTATCTATATTACTATAATAATCTCTTAATTTTAAATTTATAATACTAAGTAACATATATGGATCCATCTCTCTATAGTTGCCAATGTCCATTATAAAAATCTCTCCTTTAAAAAAATGCTTTAATATTATTATATACAACTTATTTAACTTCTACAATTTTTTATTTAATTTATTATCACATTTTAATAAGTCTGCATAGTATGTTATTAGGTTAATTATAAGACAATACCTCACTTATAAGAACTTAACCTCCTGTTTTAAAAATCACTATAACTCTTACTATACTATATTTACTTCTTTGCATTTACAATAAAAACCGTTGATTATCAACGGTTTTTATTATTTCATATGCTTTTTCTTTTATTTCTTATTTCAAATATTAAAAATAATAAAAGTGTACTTAATTCAGTGATTGGAATTGTTAGCCATACTCCATAAACACCTATAATTCTTGGTAATACTATTATAAATATAATAACAAATATTAGTCCCCTAAGTGTTGATAAAAGAGAGGATTCCTTTGATTTTTCAACTGCTTGTAAATAGGCTATGTTAAGTATGTTGCTTCCATTAAATAAGAATGCTATAAAGTATAAATATATCCCTTGTCTAGTTATACTTAATAAGCGTCCTGTGTCACTTGTAAACAATCCTATCATTTGATTTGGTAATAATAGTCCCATACCTAAAAAAACTACACCTAAAATCAATACTATTATTCTTGTTAACCTTAAAAATTCTTTGACACGTTCTTCCTTTTTAGCTCCAAAATTTACACTTATTAAAGGTTGAACCCCCTGGGATACTCCATTAAAAACTGCCATGAATATTAAAACTATATTTGTAATTATTCCATAAGCCGAAACTCCTAAATCCCCTTCAAATTTATATATTACAATATTAAAAATAAATATGACAAATCCTGCTGATATTTCATTTAAGAAACTAGGCACTCCATTTTTAAGGACTTTTCCTATATTATCTAAATTTATTCCTCCAAGCTCTATATGCATGGTGTTATTTTTCTTTATAAAATGTATTGATAAAACTCCTAAAGCTACCAATTGGCCTATAGATGTTGCTAATGCTGCTCCAAACATTCCTAAATTAAATATATATATAAATACATAATCTAGTACTATGTTAGTTGTATTTGATCCTATTACTGCATACATAGCTAATTTAGGCTCTCCATCATTTCTAACAAAAACAATAAATGCTGATGCAAAAATAAAAGCTGGATTCAAGATTAAAATTGTCTTTAAATAGTCTTTAGCTAATAAAAAGGTAGCTTCTGAAGCTCCAAGCATATAAACTATTTTATCTAAAAAGAAAACTTCTAATAAACTTATTATTATACAAAATATGATAGTTGCAAATACTGCTGAAGTAAATATTCTATTTACTCTATGGAATTTTTTTTGGCCCATAGCTACTGATAGGGCTGTTGCCCCTCCAACTCCAATAGTAAGACCTATGGCACTATATAAATTGTATATTGGCAAAGCTATATTCAATGCTGCTAATCCTAATTCTCCAATTTTATGCCCTATAAACATGGTATCAAATAATATACATACTGATAGTCCTAGCATTCCTGCAACTGAAGGTATCATATATTTTCTTAATAATATACTTTCTTTATCCTGTAGTAAATCTAATTTTTTGCTCATTATACCCCTCCTTTATAATCTTATTCTTTTAAAATAAGTAGAATTTTATCTTCTATATTATTTTTTTCTTTTGACCTTTGTACATCTTTAAATTTATCAATTAAAATTGCTGGGTTACCACCTAAAACAAATATATTATCTCCTAAGTCTAAAGCCTCATTTATGTCATGGGTAACCATTATAACTGTATTATTTTTTTCTAAATGATTTCTCTTAAATATCTCAATAATATTTTCTTTGCTACTTTTATCTAAGGATTTAAAAGGTTCATCCATTAAAAGGAGTTCTCCATTATAAAGAAGTGCCCTAGCTATATTTGCTCTTTGCCTCATACCTCCACTTAACTCTTTAGGGTAAGCATTCATACAATCCCCTAGTTCAACTTCTCTTAGGATATTTTTAATTTTTTCTTTTCTTTCATCCTTTGTGTAAGTTTTTAATAAGGGTAATTCCATATTAGTGTATATACTATTCCATTCAATAAGCCTATCCTCTTGAAACACATAGGCTATTTTTTCAGGAACTCCTATAATTTCACCTGATTTAAACTCTTCAAGTTTAGCTATTATATTTAATAAAGTACTTTTCCCACATCCAGACCTTCCTAAAATACAGTTTATTTTTCCCTCTTCAAAGGTCAAAGAAAATTTATCATATATTTTTTTACTTTCAAAATTCTTTTCTATATTTATTAATTTAATACTCATTTTATTTCATCCACCTAAAAACTCTACCATCAATAGTTTTTTGTATTAAAGAAAAAATTATTCCTATAATAATTACTACTATTATCCATGCAAATACCATATTAGTATTTAAATAATTCTTTTCCACAAAAAGTGCCGTTCCTATACCATATTTAGGTTGTCCAATAACTTCTCCCCCAACCACTAACTTCATAGTTAAAGAAAATGTTGAAACTATTATTCTACATATAGCAAAACTTATGCTTGGCAAATATATGTTCTTTATTAAATTACCTATACCAATCTCATAAACCTTAGCCATCTCTAGTATATTTTTGTCTATATTTAATATAGCTCCTATTATGGCATCATAAAATATAGGAAAACTCATTACAAATCCAACTAATATAGGAGCACTACCTTGGCTTAACCAAATTAAAGCAAGTATTATAAAGCCTATTGTTGGTAAAGATCTCATTACATTTAATATAGGTACCATAAAGTTATAAACATATTTATTAAAAGCACTAAATACCCCTAAAAATAAAGCTATAACTAAGGCTAAGGTAAAACTTATGAAAGTTCTTCCTAAAGTACTTATTATTATTTTGAAAAAGTCATTTGATTTTATTACTTCAATTAACCCCTTAAACGTTAAATAGGGAGAAGGTAATATTACCTCACTCCCTATAATCATACTAGCTAATTGCCATAAAATAAAAAGTATAACTGAAGATAAAAATATTAATTTCTTATTTTTGTAAGAAAATTTCTTCATTTATCTTTTTACCTCCTATAGCTTTAGGCTCTAAGCTGTAAATCTTGTCATAATATTTAATATATTCACTTTCACTATCCAAAGCACTTACATAATTTAAGTTTGCTCTTTCTAGAGATTTAGCTATTATTTCTTTTTTGCCTGTTATGCCAACTTCTTCTGCAAAGTCACCTGCTTCTTCTTTATTTTCATTTGCCCACTTAGTACTATTATCTATTTCCTTTAAGATCTTTTGAACAGCCTCTGAATTATTTTTTACTAAATCCTCTTTAACTATAACACTAGACTGAGGATATCCCATTTTTGAATCACTCATTTTCTTCCACTGTTCATTTAATGATGCTACTATTTTCGTTTCTGGTTTCTTTGTCATTATTTGAGTTAACATAGGTTCTGGAACAACTGCATATTTAGCTTTTCCTTCTATAAATAAAGGAGCTAATTCTGAAGCCGCATTTACATAACTTAATGTTAAATCTTTTTCAGGATTTATTCCATCATTTTGAAGCAATATTTTAAATATTAAATCTGGAGTCAATCCTTGACCAACATTGTAAACATCTTTTCCTTTAAGATCTTCTAAGCTATTAACAGAATCATCACTGCTTATAACATATAATGATCCAAAACCTACTGTTCCTGCAAGTTTATATTTAGCTTCCTTGTTATATGCAATAGCCGCTACATTTGAAGGAACTATAAAGATATCTCCCTCTCCTTTTAACACCTTAGAAACTAAAGCATCTGATCCTTTTACTATTGAATAATTTATATCTAAGCCTTTGCTTATTTCTGGTTTTTCTTTTATCATTTTAACTATACTAATAGCTGGAAGTCCATCTGGTACTACTATTTCTATGGATGTTTTTTCTTCAGGCGCCTTAGCTTCTTCTTTCTTAGAAGTATTGCATCCTATTAATATGGTTAATGAGAATAATACCATAAGACCTAATGATAAAAACTTATTTAATTTTTTCACCCCTGCACCTCCATATAATAAATTTTCTATGTTTTATTTTGCCACTTATTCATTATTTTTTCAATATCTATCTATTTTTCTTTTCCTTGAATTTCTGGCACTGGTTCTTCATTATTTTTTTTAGGTGCTTTAAATCTTTTTGAATTCCAAGAAGATTGTTGATCTTTCTTTGCCATAAATCTCACCTCCTCATCTTAAATCAGTTTTATTTTATGAGTAAAGGCTTATTTTATTCATGGCAAAATTAATCTACTTCTTTTCTCTCATTCTAGTTATTAATTCACTTTCTATAAGTTCTGATTTTGAAAAGCCTTTTCTAAAATATCTTATTTGTTTATACTTTATCCCATTCATTTCAAAATCTAAAACATCTATTCTATCACCACTATAAGTAAAAGGATCTCTTCTTCCTTTAACATAAACTAAAAGTTCCATTCTTTAACTTCTCTCCTTTAAAAAATCTATAATGATTTTAATTATAGCACATTTTTCATTTTTATGAATATCTTCTTTATCCTGTTCATATTTTCAATATATATTTAAAACACTAAAAAATAAGCTTTGGGGAAAATAATTTTCATTGCCAAAAATTATTCTCATCCAAAGCTTTTTTATTAAAATTAAATCTTAATATGCTATTTAGCCTTCTGCATTTTGAAGCTCATAGATTTCTTCTATTGTTACACCTAGCTTTTCTGATATTAACTCAGGTGATAATATTCCCGCAAGACTTTTTGCTATTCTTAATTGCTCTTCTTTTCTTGCATTTTTAACAGCTAAATCTCTTTCTTCATTGTATAATCTCTCAATCTTAGTCATTTCTAACAACTCCTTAAGTTCTCTTGCTTCTTCTTCACTAATAAACTTATCTGTAGATTCAATTATTCCATTTAATATAATTGCCTCATCTCTTTCAGATTTTATTGATTTTGCTAATTGAACACAATCTCTTAAAATATTGCTGTCATCATGTTCACTCTTCATAAGTGGTAACATGATGAACTTTATCTTATCAGCTTGAGTTAAATTATCTTCTAAAACCTTCTCCTTTAACTCTTTTAAAACTTTCTCCGCAGTTAGCTTATTCATAAATATGCTTTCTGAACAAATAAGTATATCTCCAAAACTTAAAGTGTTTCTTGCTTCCTTAACACTTGAATTATAAATTATAGCCATTCTAACCTTTGGAAAGGCTCCTCTATGCTTATAATATCTCTTTATAACCTTAACAGCCACCTCTAAGTATATAAACATATTTTCATCTATATTTTTTTCATCCTCATATCCAAAAAGTAAAATAGAGCCATCTTCTAAAATAAATATTTCATTAGGACCTCCCTCTGAAACTTCATTTTCAAAAAAGTTTCTTGGTAGCCTGTCCATTATTTTAGGAATATCATTAACTCCTAAAGTTTCTAATGGTTTTCCTTTATAAAGTTGTCCCATAAGCTTATATAAAATATCCTTAGCTCCGTAACTTATGTTAGTTCTTACCATGTTTTTATCACCCTCACTTTGTTGAGAATATATTCTTTTCAATTATTATATCACATTTTATTTGCATATATATTTCATCTAGGTCTAAATTAAAAAGTTTTTATTAAATAGCAGTTATGAAATTATATATATTTAATCCTATAATTAAAATTGTTATAGTATTAAAAACTCTTAATATTATTTCATTGCTAAACATTCTATTAAATTTAGCTCCTATAAACCCTCCTAGAACACCTCCAAATATCATATATGGAAGCATGGATAGATCATACCCATAAAATCCAGTTCCAAAAGCAATAGTTAAAAGTTTAGATGCTTGAGAGAATAATATTATAAGCACAGAATCTCTAGCAGCGTTCTTAGCTTCCATAGAAAAGAATATTGTTAAAAAGGCAACATTTATTGGGCCTCCCCCAATACCTAAAAAGGCTGCTATTAATCCTAAAAATATCCCAATTATAGTACTTAAAATAAAATTATCAATTTTGTAACTCTTAAACTTTTCTTTATTATTCATGTATATATAAACAAATATTAATAACAATGCTAAAATTCCACTCTGTACTAAAGATACAATTCTTCCTTCAACAATTTTTAATATAAAAGTTAATAACTTTTGTCCTAATAATCCTCCAATTACAGAACCAATACCTAATAGCCCAGTATTTTTTATATCAATCTTGCTTTTATAAGATAATTGTTTAATTATTGAAACTAATGCCATAGAAAAAATAGTAAAAGCTGATAAAACTCCAATAGTTTCTATATTATAATCTCCTAAGAAATCTAAAACTGGCTTTATTATTACTCCTCCACCAAGACCAGCCATTGACCCACAAATTGTTGATAATAGAGCTACTAAAAAATATATTAAAACCATATTACCACTTCCTTAAATTAACTATTTATATTATTTTAAAATTCTCATCTATTATATTATTTTAAAATACCTCCTTTCCATATTTAATTTAAAAACATCACTTAAACTTATCTAAAAACTCTATATTTATATATTACAATAAAGTACTTTAAAAAGCTTAAACCCTAAATTATTTACATAAGAAATCTTATGTAGTATGTTATATTTATATATTACACTATAAGGAGATATATTATGGAAACATTAAATGACTTATTGAATTTAGATTTAAATAAATGTAGTATTTTTGACATAACAGAAGAACACTTAATCTTACTTAAAACAAAGGATTTTCACACTCAAAATAATTTTTATTTTTATCTTTATAATAAACTTACTTCTATAGAAAAGACAAAAAGAAAGGAACTTGCTTACTGCAATTATCTTATATCCTACTATTTATTTATAGTAATGACACCCTTATATTATGAAGAATTAGCTTTTTATCATGGAAAGAAAGCCTTTCAGTTAGAAAACTCCACAAAATATATGGAATGGCTTTTATTATTTGGAACCTTAGAGAAACCTCTATTAACTTATGAGATTTGTTCTAATCTTGCGAAAGAAATTTTAAAAGAAAATCCTAATTCAACCTTAGCTAACTTCTTTCTTATGTAAGATATGAGAAAATAACTAATAATTTTCCTCTTATTTTAAAAGGATTTTCCTTTTAGACTTATTATTTTTCATATAAAATTTAAATTGGCTGTATTATAATAATTAAAACTTAAATATATTATTTAATTCTCTAATTGTTACTTAATAAATTTTAGTTCGACTTATACTTTTTATACAGCCATTTTTTATTTATATACTAATTTTCATTTTAAAAATACATCTCCGAAGAAATATCCTGTAAATATAAATCCTAAATTCCATAAAAATATCCCTGGAGTAGAATATATTAAAAATTTCAAAAAATTCATTCTTACTGAACCTGCTATAATAGAAACTATTGTTCTTAAAACAGGCAATAGTCTACAAAGAAAAACTCCAAAAAGTCCTTTTTCCTTTAAAATAGTACTACTTTTTCTTATGGTTGGCTCAATCTTAGGAAACTTCAATCCTAATTTATCTAAGAACATAGCCCCTCCATAATAGCCTATTAAATATAGTACTATACTTCCTAAAACTCCAGCCACAACAGATATGAAAACCACAAGAATTAGACTTTGATTATTTCTAGAAGCTAAAATTCCAGCAGCAGGCATTATTATTCCAGCTGGTAGTCCTGGTAGATTTAAATATTCTAAAAATACTATTACAAATAACAAGGTTAAACCATAGCTTGCAAAATAATTTAGCACAGCATCTATGTCCATAAAAATCCCCATTCTCCTTTCATATAATTCCTTTAATTTAATATTTTCCCCTAAAATCTTAATAAAATTCAATACATAAAATTATAAACTAAAACTTTATCTTCCCTCCAAAGAAATAGCCTACTACAATCCCTGTAAAGTTCCAGCAAAATATCCCTGGTATAGAAAAAATAATAAACTTAAAAAAATTAACCTTTACAGTGCCACATATTAAGGATACATAAGTTCTAATAATAGGTATTAATCTACATATAAATATTCCTAAAAAACTATGCTTATCTAGTATTTTTTCGGTTTTTTCAAGCTTATCTTCTATTTTAGGATGTTTAATTTTAAGCTTTTCTAAAAGTGTTGATCCTATAAAATAACCTAATAAATATAATATTATACTTCCTACCAGACCTGCAATTAAGGATATTAGCATTACTTTTATTATTCCCTTATGAGCTTGTCCTGCAATTATTCCAGCTGCTGGCATTACTATCCCTGTTGGCATTGCTGGTATACAGTATTCACCTACGACTATTAAAAATAATATAATTAGACCATATGTATGTATATAATATAAAACATCTTGCATGGTCATAAATACCACCATTCTTTCCTTAATTAATATTAACAAGTCAATATATAATATTATAACATATAATCACTTTTAATCCTTATTATTCCTATTAACTAAATACAAAATAAAAAGGGTGTATAAAGACAAAATATACTATAAAACTTATAAATATTATAAAGATATTATCTAAAGTCGCTTTATAATATAACCTATTATAATTTTACAATTATAAATTCAATAATTGTAAAAACTCATTTATAAGTTTTATCTTTTTGTCTTAATACATCCCATTTTTTAATTATCTATTTGCATACTTTTTATTTCTTTTAAAGATAATCCTGTTTTTTCAGCTATTACTTCATCATCTAATAGTCCTATAAGGTTTCTAGCTATGTTTTGTCTTTCATAGGCAACAGCTTCATTTACTAATCCTTTTTGCTTTAACTCAGCTGTTGAATTTAATAAGGATTCTTCATCATAAAAGTCTAAATAAGAATAATGTTCTCCATCAATATCCCATCCTAAAATAGAATCTACACTTACATTTTGTGCTGCTCTAAATATTGATTTATCTACTCCATCAAACTTTTCTTTAAACTCTTCAATCATATCTTTAATTTCAAAACGCTTATTACCTATTTTTTTAGCAGCTACCATACATGCACAGTTTAATGGCCATATTCCAGCTCTTTGAATCCATCTTTTTATATATTTTTCTTCTATATAATATAGAGGTCTTATAAGCTCTATTCCATCAAAATTAGCAGCTTTTAATTTTGGTAACATGGTTTTAAAGTTACCTGCATATAAAACATTAAGCATTGTTGTTTCTATAACATCATTAAAGTGATGTCCTAAGGCTAACTTATTACATCCAAGTTCCTTTGCCTTACCATATAATGATCCTCTTCTCATTCTTGCACACATATAACATGGATAATCCTTAGCTATTTTGTCTACAACTTGGAATATTCCTGAATCATAAATATGTACTGGTATATCTAAGTATTTGCAATTATCCTCAAGTAATTCTCTGATTTGAGGATGATATCCTGGATCCATAGCTAAAAACACAAGTTCAAAGTTTATTTGACCATGTTTTTTTAACTCTTGAAAAAGCTTTGCCATTATTAAAGAATCTTTTCCTCCAGAAATAGCAATAGCTATCTTATCTCCTTCTTCTACTAATTTATAATCCTTTATAGCTTTTATAAATTTTGACCAAACTTGTTTTCTATATGTTTTAACTAAACTTCTCTCTATCTCAGCTAAAGGTCTTCTCTCATTAAATGGTACTAAAATCTCGCATCCTTCTCCTGCTACACCACTCATTCTAATCACCTCACTATATAAAACTCTTTTGTTATTATAACAATTTTATCTCTTTTTGTCTTTATAAAATGGTACTTAATTAAATCCTCCTCCTATTTAACTAAATTTATTTAAGAACTCATCCAAAATTAAACAAATCAAGTATTATTTGATGTATAATTGTTTATAAATAATTTTTATATATTGGGAGGTTTTTATATGAATGCTGTTATTACCGTTGTTGGAAAAGATAAGGTTGGAATAATCCATGGTGTATCTGGTATATTGAATGAAAATAATGTAAATATACTAAACATAAGCCAAACAATTATGGATGGTTATTTTACCATGATAATGCTAACAGATATATCAAATTCAACTAAGGATATTTCTTCTCTAAAAGAAATTTTCAAAGAGTTTTCTTTAAAAAATTCACTAGATATATCCGTTCAACATGAAGATATATTTAATTCAATGCATAGAATTTAATTAGGAGTTTGATGGTATGTTAAAGAATAATGAGATTTTAGAAACTATAAGTATGATTAAAGAACAAAACTTAGATGTAAGAACTATAACTTTAGGATTATCTTTAATGGATTGTGCTTGTGAAGATGTTAAAGTTTTAAGTGAAAAAATATATGACAAAATAACAAAAACTGCTGAAAATCTAGTTAAAACTGGTGAAGACATAGAAAAACGTTTTGGAATTCCTATAATAAATAAAAGAATTTCAGTTACTCCTATATCCATAGTAGCTGCTTCTTGTAATTGTAATTCCTATTTAGATATTGCTAAGGCAATGGACAAGGCTGCAAAGGAAGTTGGTGTAGATTTTATTGGAGGATTTTCTGCCCTAGTACATAAAGGATTTACAAAGAGCGATTTAAAACTTATAAAATCCTTACCGGAATCCCTAGCTAATACTGATATAGTATGTTCCTCTGTTAATATTGGCTCTACTAGATATGGTGTAAATATGGATGCTGTAAAACTTATGGGAGAAACTATAAAAGAAACTTCTTTAATCACTCCAGATGGATTTGGATGTGCAAAGCTTGTTGTCTTTTGTAATGCCGTAGAAGACAATCCTTTTATGGCTGGAGCTTTCCATGGCGTTGGTGAGGCTGAAAAAGTTATAAATGTAGGTGTTAGTGGACCGGGTGTTGTAAAGAAAGCTTTAGAAGAAGTTCGTGGAAAAAGCTTTGAAGAAGTTGCTGAGACCATAAAGAAAACTTCTTTTAAGGTTACTAGAATGGGACAACTAGTAGCTAAGGAAGCTTCTAAACTTATGGATATTCCTTTTGGTATTGTTGATCTTTCTCTTGCTCCTACTCCTGCCGTTGGTGATTCAGTTGGAAGAGTCTTAGAGGAAATGGGACTTTCAAATTGTGGAACTCATGGAACAACTGCTGCCCTAGCTCTATTAAATGACGCAGTAAAAAAAGGAGGACTTATGGCCTCTTCCTATGTTGGTGGATTAAGTGGTGCATTTATTCCTGTTTCAGAGGATGAATGCATGATAGAACAAAGTAAAAATGGATTTTTAACTATTGAAAAGTTAGAAGCTATGACTTGTGTTTGTTCTGTTGGTTTAGACATGATAGCTATTCCTGGTAAAACTTCAGCATCTACAATATCAGGAATAATTGCTGATGAAGCAGCCATAGGAATGATAAATAATAAAACCACAGCTGTTAGAATAATTCCTGTACCTAATAAAGATGTTGGAGATATGGTTGAGTTTGGTGGACTTTTAGGCTCTGCTCCTATTATGAGAGTTTCACCGGGCAATTGTGATGACTTTATCTCTAGAGGTGGAAGAATTCCAGCCCCTGTTCACTCTTTAAAAAATTAATAAATATATTTCACTTAATTATTTATAGATAAATTAAAATTTATAAATAAGCTTATAAAACTTAAATAAACCTTACAAACTCCTTTAAGAATTACTAAGTTTTACTAAGAATTTAAATTCTAAAACTTATCTAGTTATTCCTTGATATAATTTGTAAGGTTTATTATTAGTTTTTATAAAATAAATTATTTATATATTAATAAAATTATCTTGTTATAATATTTAATTTACCAAAATATTTTTTATTTATAAAATTAAATACAGGAACTCCTATTATTGTTATTATAACAAATTCACCTAAGGCAACCTGTCCCATTGATAAAACTAAAGGTAGTCCATAAACATAATTAAGCATCCAACCTATTATAATACCATTAAAGATTGTTGGCCAAATTGAGGCAATCCATATAGATTTCTTTCCTTTTATATATTTACCAGTTAAATAAATTCCCCAAACACTTATAAACGTTGCAAAGGTTCCTAAAATAACATCAATAGTACCATTAGGTCCTAATATATTTGCTATGAAACATCCTAGGGTCAATCCTACTATATAATCTTTTTTATAAAAGGCTAAAAGAACCATGATTTCTGATATTCTAAATTGTACCCCTAAATAACTTATAGGAGCTAAAGCTATTGTTAAGGTTGCATATAAAGCCGCAATAAGTGCTGATATAACTATTCTTTTTATATTTTTATCTGTCATATTTCCTCCTTAAAACATACATATTCTCAAAGACTCCTAACTAAGATGTTTTAAGAAAGGTAAATAAAACCCTAAATATATTATTCTTAATTTAAAACAATATATTTAAAGCTAAAAATAGTTGCAAATAAAAAAACCGTAGAAAAATTCTACGGTTAAAAGCACACAAAATAAATCTTATATAAAAAATTATATAATGATACTTAAAACACCGTAGTTTTATTTAAAGACAGGAGGCTTTCGAACTGTCTACATATTATTTTTCCTAGTCATTATATAATATATATTCTTAAAAATCAATGTAAGCTTTAATAATTTAACTTTTATTTATTTTCACTATGTAGCTTTACATCTAATTTTTTACCATTAGAACTTATTGTTATATCACCATCTCTGAAAGTTTCATAAACTGTTACACCTGCTTTTTTAAGATTATTCATAGTTTCTTTATGAGGATGACCATATTTATTATCTTTAGCACAAGAAACTATGGCAATACTTGGATCAACAGCTTTTAAAAAGGCTTCACTAGTTGATGAATGTGATCCATGATGTCCTAACTTAAGTACATCAGCCTTTAAGTTCTTATTTTCACTTAAAATTTCTTTTTCTACTAAAGTTTCTGCATCTCCAGTAAACATAAAGGAATTTTGTCCATAAGATATTTTCATTACTGGTGAATAGTTATTTAATTCTTCATACTCAGATTTAACTGGTGAATAAACCTCAACCTGTGTATCCTTTCCTAAATCAATCTTTGTTCCTTCTTTTATCTGTTTTATTTTTAATCCTTCATTTTTTACTGCCTTTAACATATTTTCATAAGTTTTTGTTGTATGTGCTACTTTAGGAGCATAAAAAGATTTAACATCAAAACTTTCTAAAACTTCATCCATCCCCCCTATATGATCTTCATGAGGATGAGTTGCTATGGCTATATCTATAGTTTTTATACCTCTATTTTTTAAATCTTTAACTAAATCGTTAGCTCCTGCATTAGTTCCTGCATCAATTAACATATTAATTCCATTTACTTGAATTAACTCACTATCACCTTGTCCAACATTTAAATATGTAACACTCATTCCACTATATTCAGTATTGTTAGATCCTTTATTAATATTATTTTTTTGAGCTCCACATCCTGCAAAGCTTAAAACTGTAACTGTACTTATTATTGCTAATATTTTTTTAAACATTTTTCCTCCAAAAATCCTTTTTTTTAATATTAACACATTTTTAATTATTTTGTAATTTAAAATATTTTTATAAGAAATATACCCCTTCTAAATTTAACATAAATATAATATAATTATAAATATAGTCAACAAATATATAAATAACAAAAAGAAGCATAGATTTTTTTATCTAGGCTTCTTTTTCTTGATTTATAGGAATAAGCATTTTTAATATGAATTTGTCATCTAAAGGTTCTATAATTATTTCTCCATTATATTTTTCTAAAGCGAGTCTTATATTTTTAAGGCCAATACCATGTAAAAACTTATCTTTTTTATCAGTTAAAAAATCTCCATTTAACTTTTTTATTTTATTTGTTTTAGAATTCTCGATTTTAATAACATAAAAATTATTTACACAATTACCTTTTAAACTTATGTATCTATTATGATTATCTTTAATCTTTTTACAAGCTTCAATAGCATTATCAATACAATTAGAGAAAATTGTGCAGATATCAAAGTATTCAATAAAATTAACCTTTGAAAAATCTATAAAAACCTTTAAAGAAATATTATTCTCTACACATTTTTCTCTCTTATTATTTAATATTACATCTAACACTTCATTTCCTGTATTAAATCCTAAGTTCAGCTTGTCTATCTCTGAATTAAGACTATCTATATATTTTTTTCTTATATCTGTTTCTTTATTATTTCCTTCAATACAGGCTATGTGATTTTTAATATCATGATAAAGTCTCTTTACTTTTTCTTGATTATCTTTTAAATTAGAATAATATTTATATTCCATTTCTAACTTGTCCTTTATAAATTCATTTTCTAATTTTAATTTGTTATTTTTTATTATTTTACTAACAATAAACATTAAGGACATATTAGATAATAACAATAATATTGAAACAAAGAAGATGGATACATTTTCTCCCAAATCCTCTCTTCCCCCTTTAAAAGCATATCCAAATATAACTAAAATAATAATTATATTAGTAGCTATAGGAGTAAGAATATAAATAAAATCTCCCTTTCCAATATCTACGCGCAACTTTAAACATCTAACTACCATTATTAATGATATTAAAATAACCTTTGATAAGATCATAGTTTCAATCCTATAGATATTTTTACCTAAAAGCTCCGATACACTAACTAAACTATTTATTTTTACTATAAAAGAAATAGATAGAGCTTCTACTGTAAGCATAAATAACCAAAATATCAATGAAATCATAATAGATTTTATATTGTTTACTTTAAAATTAAATTTATAATATACTAAACCTATAAAAAAACATATTACTATTCTTTCATTTGGATATACATTTAGAACTTTTAACAAGCTAGAAAAAATTATTACTCCAATGAAAGAATAAATTTCTTGTTTATTTTTTCTTTTCTTAGTGCTAAATTGACTTATAATTAAATAAAAACTTATCCATTCTATAATCATGGAAGCATTTTCCATGAAATCCCAAAATATTTGATTCATTAACATATTAAATCCCCTAAAAGGCTAGTTAACCTTAATTTTAAATTTTTCATTCTATGCTTACTTACAGGCAAAGTAAATTTATTTATTAACAGATAATCCTTTTTAATCTCTTCTATCTTTATTAAATTTACAATATAACTAGTATGACATCTAAAAAAACCTTTATTAGTAAGTTCCTTTTCTAGTTTATTCATACTCATCTTTACTATATAATCTTGAGAATTAGTATGTATTATTACCTTTCTCTCAAAAGTCTCAAGAAAAAGTATATCTTCTGTTCTAATCTTCAAAACATTATTTTTATCTTTTATTGTTATGTATGTATATCTTTTATGTAAAATATTTTCTATACAAGCTGTAACTTGCTCTTGTAGTTCCTTAAATTTAACTGGCTTTATTAAATATCTAAAAGCACGAACTTCATAACCTTTTTGAATATAATCCCATAGAGCAGTTATAAATATAATTTCAACTTTATCATCATATTCTCTAACCTTTCTAGCGGTCTCCATTCCTGTTAACTCACCCATTTGAATATCTAAAAAAAGTATGTCCAATTTTTCTGGATACTCCTTTAATAAATCCTCTCCTGTCCCAAAGGTTAAAAGTTTATACTCTATTCCTATTTCATCTAAAACTTTACTTAAATTATTTTTTAATTCTTCTCTTTGTAAGGAATTATCTTCACACAATGCAATACTAAACATGTCTAATAATCTCCTTTTCACCTTATATTTTCTTATGTAATTTTATCATATTTAATTATATATTGCTTAATTTTATAAAACAAATTTGAAATCTTAAAAATTAATAATCAGTTTTTTTAATTTAAACTTTTCTAAAAACAACTATAAATTATTACTTATAAAAAACTAATTTAAACAATTTTAAAATAAAGTAACTAATAAGATATAATTTTCTTCTTTTTATGTAAAACTTAAGGAATTAAACAAGACCTAGAAAACTAGGTCTTATAAAAATCAATCTAAACTTATATATTTTGCTGTAAACCAAGCAGTCTTATAGCCATCACTTGCAAAGTAAGTTCCTAGTGCATATCCATTTTCTATTTTATGAATATAAAGCCTTTCACCATTTTTCACATAGCCCATCTTACTGGATGTTTGAGATTTGGTATACCTAGCATCTAATTCTGTAACTACATTTATAACAGTGGCATTAGTATCTATTTTTAAATAATTCTGATTTGCATTAACCCATACCTTTTGAGATTCTGTATTAGGTGTATCTTTCCAATAGATTATAGGCAAATAATTTTTTTTGTCACATACTTCTGGTAAAACTCTTATTCTTTCACCTTTATATATCTCTCCTAAATCTCTATATAAGTTACTTGGATTGTCCCTTGGATCTAAATCAACTATAGCCTTTGCATTAGTTGATTTCAAAAATTTCTCTTTTAAAGAACCTTCCGGATTTTCGGGTCTTGTATCTCCTCCTACTATTTCATCTCCATTTATAGCTTCAGCAATTAACTTTCCTATAATGTCTGGTCCCTTTTCCTTATATATCCTAACATCCTCAGTTGCTTCACAAAAACAAACCTCCACCAAAACAGCTGGCATTGATGTTTTTCTTAATTCATATAGTTTAGGGTTTGTCTTAACACCTCTATTCTTAAGTCCAGTTCCCTTTGAAACATTATCAACTATTCTCTTAGCATATATCTCTGCTTTTCCACCTGCACCATAAATCCAGGTTCCAGTACCTAAAGCCCCTTCATATCTATCATAAGCTTTATCAAAGTGTATTGATATAAATAATTCAACATTATTATCTTCAGCCTTTTGAACTCCTAGATATAAATCAGTATTAACATCAGAATCTCCTGGGGTTACATCTATAACATTATGACCTGCTATGCTTAAATATTTTATTAAAGCTTTATAAACCTTTCTATTTTCAATAGTTTCATCTATTAAAGCACTAGAACCTGTTGCCTGAAAATTATGTCCCCCTCTTACTGCTATTTTCATAAAAATACCTCCTGAAAATATTTTCTTTCACTATATAAATATTTTAAAGAGGCAACTTAAGTTACATTATTCAAAAATTTATTTTTAACTTTATATTATCTATACTTTCCAACCTTTTCATCCATTGTTACTCCGCCTTTTTTATAATCAATTTTAACTATTGATATAACTCTTCCAGCACCTTCTTCTATGCATATTTCTTGAGATTTTTTCACAATTTCTAGCAAATCATCAATTTTTCCTTCCATGGTAGTTTCCATAGGACCAACCTCAAACTTTACTCCTGTTGATTCTATATATTCAATAACCTTATCAACAACTTCATAAAGCCTTGAATCCTCTACTGAGGGAAGTATTTGTAAACTAACATTACAAGTATCCATTTTCTTCACTCCTAATCTTAAAATATTTATAATTTATTCCTTAAACATAAAAATACTATTATTTTAAAGCTTATAATTTCATTTTATCATAAGTAATATATAGATAAATATTCAATTTAATATTTTAAATCCATCTTAATTCAAATTTTATATGCATATAAAACTTACTTCAATAAAAATTTAAAATAAAAAGACAGGCCTAAAGCCTGTCCTTTCATCGTAGTTAATTTAATATATAAACGTCTAAGTTTCTAACGCCCCAGTTAGATGCTTCTGCCTCTGTGTTAAAGAAAAGATCTACCCTGTTTCCTTTTATAGCACCACCTGTATCAGCTGCAATAGCATATCCATATCCTTCAACATATAATTTTGTTCCTAAAGGAATTACACTCGGGTCAACTGCTATTGTACTATATCCATTTGGATCTCTTAAAACATGCATTCCTGACGCAGTATATGCTTCTGCAGAACCTAATGGATGATTATAAGCTGTGGATTTAACACTAAGTTTTTTCTTAAAGTTTATGCTTTCTCCACCTCTACTTAAAGTTTGAGTTTCCTTTGTACCTTTAACAACTTCCTTATTAACAGGCTCTTTTACAACTAGTTCCTGTATAACGTTATTACTTACTTCTTTTCCATTTTCATAAACAAGTTCACGAGTTACTTTTTTCTCTCCATCTTGTCCATCATTTAATACTTCAGTATACGTTTGTGGTTTACTTTCATCCTTTTTAACCTCTGTTGTAAACTCTATAGGATGAACTTCTGTAACTTTTTTTACATCAACCTTTACCACTTCAACGTTCATTCCATCTTTTAAACTTTCTTTTTTGTCTGGTAGTATCTTATCATCATTATCAAAAGATATTCCTTCTGATTTTAACATATTCTCTACATTATCTTCCGCACTAACAATCTCTTTTTCGCCATCTTCTGTTTTTACTTTTACATTAACGGCCTTGTTTATAGTGATTGTTTCATTTTTTGATATTTTACTTTCTAATGAAGGTGTTACTTTGTCTTTAGGTGCTAATGTTATTCCATTATCGTGTAAAGCCCCTTGTACTGTACCTTTATAGGTAACAATCTCCGTTCTCTCTCCATTAACTACTACGTTAAGAGTTTTTCTCATTGAAAATACTACTATTCCTCCAACTAGAACTAACCCCGTCAGTCCTAAGGCTAAAGTTTTATTTCTATTTTCCTTTGAAAACAACTTTTTAATATTTACCATATTATCTCCTCCTTCTGGCAAGTAAAAGTTTTACGCTTCCATGCGAAAGTTATACGCTTTTCTGTATGTCAGAAGGGATTTTACACTTTTTAAGTAAAATACATTACTTATTGTAACCTATTTGTAATTATTAATCAAACAAGCTATTTTACTCATATTCTTACTATTTCTATAAATTCTTAGATATAGGCTGCAAAAACCTTATTTATGTCCATAAATGCTCTACTATACTTCTTCTTCCTTCAAATAATGCATAGTTTTATGCTATTAATTAAAAATTCAGACAATTTAACAGGGTGATTTTAAAGACTTTTTTAGAAAAAAATAAGCTAAATTCTATTAAAATCCAAAGGAACTTTCATAAAAATTTAATACTTTATCTTTCATTTAAATCTCTTAATAGAATCTAGCTTTTTAATTAATATTTATTTTTCATTCATTAAACCTAATTTATCAAATATCATAAATGATATACTTAAAATCATAGCAACTATAGTAGCAAGTCCCATTCCTTTAATTTCTATTGCACCAAATCTTACTGCTATATTACTTAAACCAACTATCATTGTAACTGATGTTAATATTAAGTTTTTTGATTTTGAATAATCAACTTTCTCTTCTATGAAAGTTCTTAATCCTGAGGTGGCTATAGTACCAAATAAAAGTAAACTAACTCCCCCTATTACTGGTGTTGGTATACTCCTTATTAAAGCTGATAAAGTTCCTGAAAATCCCAAGATTACAGAAAGAACTCCAGCTCCACAAATTACGTAGGAACTATAAACCTTTGTTAATGCCATTACTCCAATATTTTCACCATAAGTTGTAGTAGGCACTGATCCAAAAAATCCAGATATCATAGTTGATAAACCATCTCCTAAAAGCGATCTATTAAGTCCAGGATCTTTAGATAAATCTTTCCCAACTATGCTACTTGTTACTACTAAATGACCAACATGCTCTGCAACTACTACAAAGGTTGCAGGTAAAATTGTTAAAATTGCATTTAAACTTGGTTTAGCTATATGTATTTGAGGTATTACAAAAAGACTTGCCTCTTTTACTTGTGTAAAATCTACTAGTCCTAAAAAACAACTAACTAAATATCCAGTAACTATACCTATTAATATAGGTATTACCTTTAAAAATCCTCTTAATAATACTGAAGCTAAAATTACAGTTATTATTGTAATCATTGAAACTAATACCCATGTTGGATTTAAAACCTTAGAATTTGATAAGCCTACTGGGAAACCAGCCATATCTGCCGCTGTTGGTGCTAACTCTAATCCTATTATTGTTACTATAGCTCCCATAGAAGCTGGTGGAAATAATTTTCTAATCCATCCTGTTCCTACAAAACCCACAATGATTGCTATGGTAGCAAACAATAATCCTGATACTACAAATCCACTTTGTACTTCAGTGAAGGAATATCCTTCTCCCATTAAAAGTAATACTGGTGATATAAATGCAAAACTTGATCCTAAATATGCTGGAATTTTTCTTTTTGTTATGAAAGCATATAATAAAGTTCCTATTCCATTAAAGAATAAGACCGTTGCTGGATCAATATTTAAAAGAATTGGTACTAAGACTGATGATCCAAACATTGCAAATAAATGTTGGACACTTAAAGGAATTGCTTTTTTTAGAGGTAAGCTGTCCTCTACTCCTATAACTTCTAGTAGTTCTACCTCTTTATTTTGTACAGATTCTGACATATTATTATCCTCCCTTTTCTAGACTCTCAGGTCTAAATTAAAAGTTTATATAAAATATAGCACACCGTTCATAATAATTCAATATTTTTTTGTCGCATTTTATGTTATAATAAGTATTCATGTGCACAAAAATAGTTTTTTTGCATTAACAAATTATTAAAATTTAAAGAAGAAAGGACAGAACTTAATGATTACAGTAAATAATGTAAGCTTAAGATTTGGTGGAAGAAAACTTTTTGAAGATGTTAACTTAAAGTTTACTCCTGGAAATTGCTATGGAGTTATTGGCGCAAATGGTGCTGGTAAATCTACATTTTTAAAAATATTAGCTGGTGAAATAGAACCTAATACAGGAGAAGTTTCAATTCCTGCTAAAACTAGAGTTTCTGTTTTAAAACAGGATCATTATCAATATGATGATTGTGAAGTTTTAAAAACAGTTATAATGGGAAATCCAAGATTATTTGAAATAATGGAAGAAAAAGATGCTTTATATGCAAAGCCTGATTTTTCTGATGAAGATGGAATAAAAGCTGCTGAACTTGAAGCAGAATTTGCAGATTTAGATGGATGGGAAGCAGAATCAGAGGCTTCTTCATTACTTCAAGGCTTAGGAATAGGTACTGAGCTTCACTATAGCACTGTTGGTGAACTTAAAGGTGATGAGAAAGTTAAGGTTCTTTTAGCTCAAGCTTTATTTGGTAAGCCAGATGTACTTATCCTTGACGAGCCTACAAACCACTTAGACATAAAAGCTATCACTTGGCTTGAAAACTTCTTAGGAAACTTTGAAGGTACAGTTATAGTTGTATCCCATGATAGACATTTCTTAAACATGGTTTGTACACAAATATGTGATGTTGACTTTGGAAAAATCAAATTATACGTTGGTAACTATGATTTCTGGTATGAATCAAGTCAACTTGCACTTCAAATGGCTAAAGACCAAAACAAGAAAAAAGAAGAAAAAATTAAAGAACTTCAAAACTTCATTGCTAGATTCAGTGCTAATGCTTCTAAATCTAAGCAAGCTACTTCTCGTAAGAAGTTATTAGATAAGATTACTTTAGATGATATTCAACCTTCAAGCAGAAAGTATCCTTTCGTTGGATTTAAGCCTGAAAGAGAAGTTGGAAACGACATTTTAGAGGTTAATGGAATATCAAAAACTGTTGATGGAGTTAAACTTCTAGACAATGTAAGTTTCAGAGTTAACAAAGATGATAAGATTGCCTTTGTTGGAAATGAAAGATCAATAACTACTTTATTTAAAATAATAAATGGAGAAATGGAACCAGATTCAGGAGATTATAAGTGGGGTGTAACTATAACTAATGCTTACTTCCCTAAAGATAATACTGAATTCTTTGATGGTTGCGAATTAAACTTAGTTGATTGGCTTAGACAATTCTCTGATGAAAAATCTGAATCTTACTTAAGAGGATTCTTAGGAAGAATGTTATTCTCAGGTGAAGAAGCTCTTAAACAGGCTTCTGTGTTATCAGGAGGAGAAAAGGTTAGATGTATGCTTTCTAAATTAATGCTTAGCTCAGCTAACGTTTTAACTTTAGACCAACCAACTAACCACTTAGACTTAGAATCAATAACAGCAGTAAACAATGGTTTAGCTGATTATAAGAGCGTATTATTATTTGCTTGTCACGACCACCAATTTGTTGAAACTATAGCAAACAGAATCATAGAATTAACTCCAGAAGGAATTAAATTTGATAAAGCTTGCACATATGATGAATATTTAGAGACTAAATAATAAAAAGAGCGTGTGTTGAAATTTTTATTTCAATACATGCTCTCTTCATTTTATACATTAGCATCACTTATAGTTTTAAACTCATACCCTTCTTCTTTATAGTATTTTATTATTTCAGGTAATATTTTTACTGTCTTTTCTTTTCCAAAAGTATCATGCATAAGCAAAACCACTTGATTTTTTCCCTTTGATGTTCTTTTTACATAATCAATCATTTCATTTAAAGTATAAGGTTTTCCTTCTGCATCACCATTTAAAGCATTCCAATCTATACTTACTATTCTATTACTTTCTAAATTATTATTTAACTCTTCTAAATTTCTATCCTTATAATATACTCTACTATTATACCCTCCTGGCATTCTTAAAACATTTGTATCAAACTCAACACCAAGAACATCCCTCATTATATCATTTGTTTTTTTAAATTCATCCATAAAATAATTAACATCTGTTATGTTTCCTGGATAAAGCTTTTTAAAATTATGACTATAACTATGATTGGCAATAGCATTTCCTTCTTCTATTGCTCTTTTTAAACTATCCTTAGGCGCTTGTCCAGAGTCTAATCTAGAACCTAGCATAAAAAAAGTTCCTTTTACATTTTCATTTTTTAATATATCTAAAACTTGTTCTGTAAGTGGACTTGGTCCATCATCAAAGGTAAGAAAAACATATTTTTCATTTCCTTCATAAGACCCCTCTACCATTTTACTAACATCTTTTACATTAACAGCATAGTTTTTACCATCAAAAGTAACATTTCTACCTGGAACAATATCTGTTGACTTATATTGTGGAAGTTCAACTGTAGCTTCTTTCATTGCTAATTCTTTATTCTCACTTTCATTACCTGTATTACCCTTAGCTACTTCTACTTTACTATTTAAAACAATTCTTGTCCCTAAAAAGACCAAAGCAACTATAGCAAGTAATACTACCCCTATTCTTCTTCGTATATATTTTTTCTTTAAAGTTTTATTTTTTCTTTTGCTTAAAGTCTCCTTACTCATAATACCTCCAAAACACAACTTAATTCTATTTAATTATACAAATTTTTCACTCTTGAAATGGTAAACTTTTTATTACAGAATAGTTTTATTTTATGTAATTTTTATTTAATGTTAATATGAAGTTTTTAAATAACATATTTTCTTTATACAAATAGTATACTCAAAACAAAAATTTATATTATTTTATAAAAAAGTAACTCTATCCTTTTTTACTTATTTAATGTAAATAAGTTATTAAATGAATAGAGTTATTTTTAATTAAATTTCATCTTTTTAAATAATTAGTTTAATATTTTATATGATATAAACTCAATATCATAATTATTTACTTCTCCATCTAAATTTAAGTCTGATTTTATACTTAAGTTATTACTATTATCAACTGTTCCCAAATATTTAGATGCAATTGCTAAATCTCCTAAATCCAACTTTTTATCTTCGTTTATATCTCCTGTATATTCATCTATTATCCTCTTATTAAATAACTCTAAAGCATTTTTTAAAGAATCTATTGAATTAAGAATTTCTTGTGAATCACTTGAGTTATTATAAATATCCTCTGCACCATTTAAACTTTCTAGTAAAACTTTCTTACTGCCTTTATGATAATTACCTATTTCAAATCCTTCAACAGAATTTTCAACTTTATTCTTTCCTTCATTAATTAATATATCTAATTCTTTTTTAACACTTTCAAAAGCAGATTTTTCTCCAAATATCTTTAATTCGAAGAAGGATGCCCATATATTATTTGATGGTAAAGTATTAATTTGAAGCTTAACATATCTTACATTATTTTCTTCTAAATTAATTTCACTTAATTGTTTGGCAACTAAATTGTCTGAATTATTATAAACTTCTTTCCATGATTGGCCATCTTCTGATACTAATATTGAAAACCCATAGGCAGCTTCTTTTTCCCATTTAACGCTAATCCCTTCAATATAATAAATATCTCCTAAATCTACTTGCCACCATTGATTAGAATTTCCACTTGATGCACACCATCTAGAACTCTCATCTCCATCATTTCCTTTATTAGCTTCTCTACTTGGTTCATTGGAGCTTGCAGTTGAAGGTTTATTTAAAGCTAAATTTTTTGGAATAACTTTTAAAGTTGATGAAATATTATCTAGAATATCTTCTCCATGTATTCCACTTAAAATATTTATATTTTCTATTATAATATTAGTTGACTCGATTTTTTTCTTAGGAATGAATTTTCCCTCTAGAATCTTTCCACTTCCATTAAATCCTTTGTTTTCCTCTGAAAATTCAAGCTTTACACTTATTTTTCCTGGTTCTTTTTCCTCAGAGGATACTATCTTAAATCCATTTGTTCCAACTAATTCTCCCATTAAATCTAAAACATCATTATCATAAGTTAATAATATATTTAAATTTTTCATATCAACAGCTTTGTCAATAGTTAATCCATATACAAATTCTTCCCCAATTTCTACACTTCCATTTACATTAGAGATTAGTTTTGTATTAGGTTTTGATGGCTTCTCTCCATTTATAATCTTTCTAGTAATACTTTCTAATGACTTCTTAGCTTCATTTACCTCATATCCCAAGTCTACACCATCACCTATTTTATGTCCTCTATCTAAATTCTCTAAAATCTTGTCTACTTCTACTTTCCACTCTGGATAATTTTTTAGTATACTTCTTAATTTTTCATTATCTTGAATTCCTTCTCTAAATCTTTCAAATCTTACTGAACTTCTTTCAGGATAAACAATAAAACAATCTCCTGATTCAAATCTTGTATGATCAGTTGTTTCTAAAGGATTTTCAACCCAGTTGTCAAAAGACCATCTTAAAAATCCATCAATATCAGTTTTAGCTGAATACCATCCAACCCAAGCACTTTCTGCTGGATTAGAGTATGTGAAGAAATTTGGATAATCACCAGTAGCTAAATATAAGGTTGTATTTTGTCCTTTTTCTCTTCTTTCTCTAGCAAAGTTAGCAAACTCTTCTTCATTATGAACTTCTCTTACTGCTACAGACATATCTGAAACCTTATCAGATATTTGATTAACACTACCATAGTTCATAGCTCCAGATATTTTAAGAGGAGTATCCTTTAAAAGTTCAAAAACTGGATTCATGACATTAGCTGGTCTTTCATCCATAGCAATATACGTCATATTCTCCCATCCCTTTGATTTAAGATGAGAAACAAAAGCCTCTATAAACTGCCCCCAATAAGCATTCCATGTATCACTTCCTGGATTCAACTTTTCATAAACTTCTTTTCCTTGTGTCTCATCATAGTAATATACTCTATTATCCCAAGGAACCATGCTATAACAATTTATTTGGTCATCTATTCCTATTTCCATACAAAGTTCTACGTACTTATCAAAATCATCAAAATTGAATTCAAAAGCTCCATTTGATCTTTTTGTCCATTTAACCATAGATTCATATGGATCATAAGTTTGACCATTCCAAGGGTCCTTCACAACTGTAGTAGTTATAACCTTTTGACCTGCATCCTTCAATCTAGTTAAATGCGGTTTTAAATAATTTATATGCTCCTCTGACCATAATGGTACATCAAAATATCTAGCCACAGAATATGGATTTTGCCACATATCTAAATGAAATGTCCAATCTTCTGGTTTAGGTAATGACATATCTAACACTTCTAAATTAACATCAAAAATAACCTCTTCTCCAGATTCCGCTTTAGCTTTTATTGTACCAATATAAAGTCCACTTTCTGCCTCTTCTGGAACGTCTAATGAAAACCATAAAGGTTGAATACTTCTTCTCTCAATAAGCTCTTCTTCATTTATATCTAATATATCAGGTATTAATTTATTATCAGCTCTCACATACTCAATAAAATTAATATTAGAATCAGAAGAATCTATAGTATATCCATTTTCCTTTATAAAATCAGAAACTTCTAACTTTACTCCTTTCATTTCTTTAAATTCAGTCCACAAAACTAACTGAGAATTTAACTTTTCTCCCTTCCAAGAAGTAAGATTTAACTCCTTACTTGAAGATTCTGTTATTATATTTTCATAATCTTCTTTGAAATAATGCTTATCCTTACTTGCAACAAATCCATTTAAAGTACTTTCTATATTAGAATCAACATAAGTGATAACTGGATTCCAGTGAGTATTATCTTGACCTATATTATTCTCTATTCCATTCAACTCAAAATAAATAAAATCTCCTTCTTTTACAGTAGTTATTACATCTAAGTTATAACCGCTAGTATCGTTAAAATTTAACTTTTTCCACTCTTCAGATTCTGGCCAAATCTTATCCTTGTTTTGCATAACTCTAATATTTACTCCATTTCCACCTGTCAAAAGCTTTCTGACATTTCCACCTATTAATATATTCCCATCTCTAGGTGCTTTAAAAGCTAAAACTGCATTTTGATTTGTTCCTGGATGCATTGATGAAGGTTTATAAATTCTACTCCATTCATGAGTTCCTTGCCATATACCACCATCTAAATTAGAATTGTAATTCATATCTTTATATTCACCATTAGAGAATTCTTTATAATACCAATTCCCTTGACCCTGTTCATTTGAGAATCCTTTAGAAAATTCATAAATACTTTGAATCTTATTAGGATCTAAAATAATATTTGAAGTTTTAGCTAATAATCCTTCACTTAAAGTAATATTACAATCTGTTCCATATTTATCTTTAATACTACCTCCATTTAATCTTATATTAGACGCATTATCTAAATCTTTACTATTATCACCTACTGAAACTATATATTTAAAAATAAGTTTGTTACTTCCAGATCCACTTGTATACTCAGCTAATCCTTCTGATTCTTTTCCCACATTAAGAGCTATTTTAGGATTACCTTTTACATAAACTTCTTTATCAAAATTAACTTCAATCTCAATGGAATCACCAACGCCATAAACTCCATCTTTAGTTATAGCCTTAATATCTGTAGCTTTAGGCCCTACTCTATTCTCAACTATTTCATCAATTTCATTTAAATTTAATCTTAAACTTTTTATATATGGCTTATTATATCCTTCTTCCCAATATCCATAAGAAGTTAATACAAAGGTACCATCATCTAAAACTTCATTTCCTGCATATCCACAATCTCCAGATTTTTCAGTAGGAGTAAAGTCTTCCATAAGTCTTATTCTATATAGTCCTTCCCTATTATGAACTAAATCATCATAGGTTCCTACCCAAGCAACCCAGTCACCAGCTACCCATTCATTTTTATCTCCTGTTCCTTTTGGATCTCTTATTATTTCTCTGAAAGTTATTAGTAGTCTTCCTGATATAGGATCATAAGTCGCCTGATGTCTTTCTCCCATTAAAGCTCCTTGCAATTCTACTGGCTCTGTCCAAGTTTCACCTTCATCATTGGAAAATGCAATCATAGAATTATTTTTCTTAGCTTGTGATCTAGCTATTAAAGCTAATTGATTTCCATCTGGAGAACGTAATACTTCAATTTCACATAACTGTGCAGCCTTTTCTATTGAGTTATGCTCTTCTAAAAGCCTAACTGGCTCTGTCCAAACTTCTTCTCCATTTTCATCAAAACTTAAATAAGTTTTCCAGTTATTATAACTAAAATCATGGAAAATCCCCATCCACTTATTATCCATATCTCCATTTTGATCTTTAAGTTGAGTTAAACTAGCATGTGCAACTATTCCTGCATATTTCCCTGTAGGAAAATGATGTTTGAATTCACTCCATGTTTTTCCTTCATCATCTGAATATGCAGTTCTAAAACCTTTCTCTTCGCTTCTTGGAACTCCAGATATCATTTCAATTCTACTTGTTCCATCGGGTTTCTTAATTTTATATATAACAGGAGTTTCCTCACTATTATTCCAACTTACTGGTGTTTCTAATCTATCACTCCAAGTTAATCCTGCATCCTCGCTTTTCTTAAGAACTACCGGTCCTACACCATGTCCCTTTGGATAAACAGCATACATTGTTTTTTTATCATCCATTAGAACTGTTGATGGATGCCCTAAATAAACGTTTTCTTCCTTGTCAACTAAGACTTGTCTATCATTATCTTTTGATAAATCTACAAAAGGAATATCATATCCAATTTTCACTTCTTGTTTACTTAGTTCTTTTACTTCTTCCAAGCTTAAGTATTTATCATATATATCTAAATAATCTATGTTTCCATCAAAATACCATTCACCTTCGCTTTTATTATCTAAATTTCTTCCTATATTCATAGAATTAAGCTCTGTAACCATATTAACATTAACAGGCTCCTCTGATGATGCTACCTCATTACCATCAACATATAGCTTTACTCCAGAATCCCCTAAGGACATAATTCCTATGTGCCAAGAATTATCACCATATTGATTGGTTGATTTTATATTACATAAAAATTTATCATTTTCCCTTATATGAGCATTTAATTTTCCATCAGTTAATGTTAAAGCCAATTCACTAGAAGTATCTCTTGAATCTGATATGCTGAATAAAGTTTTAGCACCATTATTTACATTGGTTTTAAATTTTACAACAATAGTCATTTCTTTTAAACTTTCAACTTTATTAATATCCTTACTTATATCAATATATTCCTTTGAACCATTAGAAAAATCTTCTTTTACTGAATAACTTAATATATAATTACTATGTTTTTTTCCTGTATACTCTAAATTTCCCTTATCAAAAGTACTAGCCAAAACACTAGTTGAAAATAGGTTTACTGCCATCATAACACCCAAGCACTTGCTTATTTTCTTTAAATTCTTTCTTAATCCCATTTATGTCCTCCTAAAACTCTAATTTAAAATAAATAAAACATATCCCTCCTTTTATATAAAAAATTCAAATCATTTTTACCCATTATATGTATACTTTTAATGGGACTTATTTATGTTAATTTTTTAAATACAAATTAACAGTTTATTATAAATTCTTCATTTCAAATTATTTAAAATAAATAATCTTTACAAAATAAAAGAGCTGTATCAAAATTAAGATATTTTGATACAGTTCTTAAAATTTAATTAGTCAAATTTAAGACCACTTAAAAGATCAGCAAAAGGATTATTTACATCTTCATTTGCTTCCTTCTTCATCTTTTGCATTATTCTATTTACTTCTCTTTTATTTGTTTTGTTATTTTTCTCAAATCTCTTCTTAAATTGAGATTCTTTTTCTCTAAAGTTACAATTTGCTCCTGGGCAAACATATATTTTACCTTCTCCATGTCCCCTAAGCTCTAGCTTTTTCTTACACTCAGGACATCTAGCATTAGTTATTCTAGATATATTCTCTCTATATCCACACTCTCTATCTTGGCAAACATTCATTGTTCCATTTTTGCCTTTTACCTCAAGCATATACTTACCACACTGAGGACATTTTTTCCCTGTTAAGTTATCATGATGAAATTTACTTTCTCCAAGCTTAACATCCTCAACTAAAGCAACGGTATAGTTTCTTATATCTTTTATAAATTTCTTAGAATCACCTTTTCCTTTACTTATTCTCTCTAACATCTCTTCCCAATTAGCTGTTAAAAGTGGTGACTTTAAATCCTTTGGTACTAAATCTATAAGTTGTTTTCCCTTAGAAGTTGGAATTATTTCCTTTCCTCTCTTTTCTATTACAAAGGAATTAAATAATTTTTCTATAATATCTGCTCTAGTTGCAACAGTACCTAATCCTCCAGTTTCTCCTAAAGTCTTTGCTGAAGATTTATCTACTGATATAAATTTTTGAGGATTTTCCATAGCAGATAATAAAGTTCCCTCATTAAATCTTGCTGGTGGTTTTGTTTCTCCTTTTTTAACATTAACCTTAAGAACTTTAAATTCATCTCCCTCTTTTAATTTAGGAAGTTCTTGTTCCTTTATATCCTCTTCTCCCTCATCATCAACTTCCCTATCATAAAGCTTCTTCCATCCTTTAGATTTAACTACTTTTCCCTTTGCAATCAATTTTTCTCCATTAACTTCACCAGTTAAAGTTGTTTGAATATATTCAAATGGAGGCATTAATACACTTAGAAATCTCTTAACTACAAGCTCATAAACTCTTCTCTCATCAGAACTTAAATTAGCTAGATTTCCTTTTTCCTCCGTTGGAATTATAGCATGGTGATCAGAAACCTTATTATCATCTACAAAACTTTTGTTTGCTTTTATAGGATTTTTTAATAAATCATTTGCTATAGTTCTAAATTCTCCTGTAGCTACAGCTTTTAATCTATCTGGAATAGTAGAAACTATGTCCTTTGAAATATATCTTGAATCTGTTCTTGGATATGTAAGAAGTTTGTGGTTTTCATATAACCTTTGCATTATATTAAGGGTCTGTTTTGCTGAATATCCAAAAATTTTATTACAATCTCTTTGAAGCTCAGTTAAATCATATAGTTGAGGAGAAAATTTCTTTTTATTACTTTCATTTATATTAATTATTTTTCCTATTTTCTTCTCATTTAAATTGGCAACAACTTTTTCTTTGAAATCATTTTTAAATATTCTTGAATTATTATCCTTATTTATCCATGTGAAATTACATTTATCTGTTTCTATTAAAATAGTACTATACTCTTTTGGTTTAAAGTTTTTAATATCCTCTTCTCTTTGAACTATCATTGCTAAGGTAGGTGATTGAACCCTTCCAGCTGAAAGCTGAGCATTATATTTACATGTTAAGGCCCTAGTAACATTTAAACCAACTAACCAGTCAGCCTCTGCTCTACACTGAGCAGCCTTATATAAGTTATTGTAATTTTCTCCTGGTTTAAGATTTTTAAATCCATCTAAGATAGCTTTATCTGTTTGAGAGGATATCCAAAGTCTCTTTATAGGCTTTTTAACATGTGCTTTTTCTATTATCCAACGCGCTACAAGTTCTCCTTCTCTTCCAGCATCTGTAGCTATTATTATTTCATCTATATCTTTTCTTTCCATTTGCTTTTTAACTTCATAAAATTGCTTAGTTGCTTTTTTAATGACCTTAAGTTTCATATGCTTAGGAAGCATTGGAAGAGTTTCCATAGACCATGTCTTAAGCTTGTTATCATAATCTTCTGGAGATTGTAATTCTACTAAATGACCTAAAGCCCAAGTTATTACATAATCCTTTCCTTCAATATAACTTCCTTTATTATTATTGCATTTTAAAACCTTGGCAATTTCTCTACCTACACTAGGTTTTTCTGCTAATACTAATTTCTTCAATAAAATCATCCTTTCATGATACTACATATACGCAATATCTCTAATAATATACTACCTTAAATATATTTACTTAACAAATAATCCTATATTTTTATTAGGCCCATTTCTTTAGCTCATCATAAATATCTAATTTTAAGTTCTTTAGTTTAATCCAATCAAGTTTCTTTTGGGAATAAAATCTTAGCTTAAAATTACCAAGCTTTTTTCTTATTTGAAGGGGATTTGATGTTACTCTTATTTCTTCCATGCTAGATCTTTTTATAAAAATTTGTCTTCTATTAAGAGATTTATAGCTAACATAATATAAATCCTTTCCAAAACCTATTTTAGTATTTTTATATAGCAAAGTTCTATCAATAATGACTACAGGCACGCTTATTACAAGTAACCATATCTCACCAGTTAACAAAAAAAATCCTATGCTAGAATATAAAGCAACTTGTATTGGAATTGTAAAAAATCTTCTAAGATCTTTCTTTTCTGGCCTGTACACTTTACCATCAAATATAAACTCTGGAATAAGATTTTTTAATATATCTCTATATCCTTTCTCATTGCATAAAGGAAATATAAGTTCATCTTCCTTAATACTATTTCCATATCCAACTACACAGCATTTTATAGTATAAAACTTAAATATTTGATTTATAATATTTTGCTCTATTTTTACTGCATGTATGCTTTCCATTGGAATTGAATAACTTCTTCTTGTTATTAAGCCATACTCAACTTTTAAATAATTATTATTCCTATATATTGTAAACTTATAATACTTAGATAATATTGCTAAGACAGAAAATATCAATATTATTAATAATAAAATACTAAATAAAAAAAGTGCTGATAAAAATATTGCTAATATTGTATTTCTAGATATTACATTTTCCTCAATAACATTCTTGAAAAAACTGATTAACTCTTGATTCAATCCCTTGTATATCTTGCTCATAAAGTGTATGCTTGAATATAAAACCCCTATTCCTAATAATATATTGTTTCTAAGCATTGAAAGTAAAATCAAATGAATAGCTGATATGTTATAAACTAAGGTTTGATTTATTTCTCTTTCATCATGTATTAAATTTCTCATCCTATAACTTAGGTTTCCATAAAGTGATTCTAAATCTTTCTTTTTTAATACCATTATTATTTCTGCATTTTTCTTTGAAGACGGATATACACTATCAATCTTTATCCTTCTAATCTTAAAAATTCTATAAATTATATTTCTTTCAAGCTCTATTAGGGATATACTCCTTAATGGAATTACCATTTCCTCCTTAAGTATAGCCCCTTCCCTATATATTAAAAAATTTTCTTCAATTAAAATACTAGTATTAAACCATTTCACTATAGAGAAAGTTAAAATTAACACTACAGAAATAGACGTTGTTTCCACAATATAATCATTGAACTTCAAAGCTAAAAATATTATTACTGGCCAAGTATTTTTCATCAACTTAAAAAAGGTTATAAAAATTTTACACCAATGATTTTTTTTATAAAAACTCATTTTTCACCCCTAAACTCTCTCCTGAACTATATAATTGAAAAATTCTACCTGCTCCTTATTAATTGCTGGAATCCCAACTTTCCCTCCTGCAGTATAAATATTTATACTCTTTATCCTTAAAATCATATCTATTGGATTTTCACATATATTTATGTATTTTATATTATCTCTTTTTATACATATATATCTTTTAAATAACACTCCATATCTAATTTCAATAAAATCGCTAAATATAAAATAAGACCATTTGAAGTATTTAATTATTGGGCATATTATTACTGATATAATGAATATAACTATAATTGATGAATGTAAAATCCATAAATTATTATTTATAACTTCATTTAATTGATTAAAGCTACTAAAGATTTTTAATTTATAAAACCCAAACATTAAAACCAAATATAAAAGTGAAAAAATTAAAAATCTAAGAATAATAGATTTAATAATAAATAATTTACTTAATTTATATTTCATTCACTCCTCCTTTAACAAAAAAAACCTATAAGAAAAACATTCTTATAGGCTACCCTCCTCATACTAAAACTTTCCCTAGTATTAAATATTTTACCACATTATAATACTTATTTAAATCATTATATATTCCCATATTTTCAAAGTTACTTTACCCTATATTTATTTAAATTAATTTCCTTTTTAAGTTCAGGTAAAATAAAATTTATCAACTCTTCTTGGTTATTCTTTTCCACAAGACTTTTTACTTCTTCATAATTATCAAGAATTATTTCTATTATTGACTTTATCCAATTTACCACTTTCTTTTCAGAGATAACTGTACAATCATAAGAAATGATTAAATTTAATTTTTCATAAAAAAATTCAACCCTATTTATCTCCTTCATTGTCATTATTGCTTCTTTAATTATCTCTTCATATTCACTGTTATTTCTTAATCCTCTTAAGATTAAATCATTCTTTAACGTAACTTTTCCCCTTTTACTATCTACTACCTTTATATTTGAAGCCATTCTTATTGCACATCTTTTTAAATCAAGCATACTTTTCTCCCTAAATAATATTTCTTATCTAAAGCTTATGATTAATCCCAATTGAAAATTCCATCCTCAAAATAATACAAAAATAAAAAAAGAAATTACCAAGATAACTTATAAATAAAACTTACAAACTTATTAGTAAGATTAAATCTTCTCATCGTTTGTAAGTTTTATTAAATTTCCTCTAGATATTCTCTCTTTTTTAAATTAGTTATTTGCTTTTCTCTTGTCTTATAGGTAGGGTAATTATAAAAGTACTTCCTTTATTAAGTTCACTTTCTACTCTTATTGTTCCATGGTGAAGTTCTATTATGCTTTTTACCAATGTTAAACCTATACCACTACTTCTATATTGTTTTTTGGATATGCTATCAGCTTGTACAAATCTATCAAATATAATCTTTTGTTGCTCCTTGGATATTCCAACTCCAGTATCCTTTATAGCAATTTCTACAGTTTCATTTTCACACTCTCTTATGAAAACTTCAATTGTACCATGTCCATGAGTATATTTTATAGCATTAGATAAAAGATTAATAACGCATCTTTCAATCTCATTTTTATCACATTCTACATCTAATTCTTCTATTTCAGGATCTATTATAATATCTAAATTATTTTCTTCAATATAAGATTTTAAACTTAAAGCTGTATCTTCAACTAAAGAAACTATGTCCTGCTTTTCTATATTCAACTTATATGCACCTGATTCTATTTTTGATGAATCTATTATATCATTTATTATCTTAAGTAAATGATCAGCATTATTCTTAAGAGTATTAGTATAATCTTCTACTTGATATTTTCCTAAGCATTCCTCTTTATTCTTTAATTTTATTAATTGTACAATAGCTAATATAACATTTAATGGAGTTCTAAGCTCATGTGAAAGATTTACAAAATAATCATTTTTGAATTTTTGTCTTTTTATCATCTCATCCTTTAGATCTGCTGCTTCTTTATAAAGCTTTTCTTTTTCTATGTAAAGTTTTTCTTTTTCCTTAGCCTCTTTTTTAAGTTGATCAGCTCTTTTTTTAACAGTCCTCTCCAAGGCAGTTACATAACTCCACATTAAGAAAATAACTATTATTGCACTTGAAAAATATATTAAATAAGCCGTTGGTGTACGCCATGGTGGTGGCGCAATCTTCAAGTCTAAGGTAGTCACTGGAGTTAAGTCTCCATGATTATCTCTAGCTCTAATTAAAATCTTATATGTTCCAGAATCTAAAGTTGCATAATTTGCATTATTTCTTTTATTAGCAAAGGTCCATTCTTCGTCAACACCTTCTAACTTATATTCATAAGTAGTCTTTGTTGTGTTTAAATAATCTGGCAAAAAGAAATCAATAGATATGTTATTTTCATTATATTTTAAACTAAGAGTTCCCCCATAGTATGGATAAGTTTTATTATTAACCTTAATTTTATCTATTACTACTTTGCTCTTATTTCTATTGTCTGATAATTTCAAAACGTCCTTAGGATAAAATGCAGTTACTCCATTTATCCCACCAAAAAACATTTCTCCATCTTTGCTTTTAAAATAAGACCTACCATTGAATTCATTACTTTGTAATCCATCCATGGCAGTATAATTTATAAATTTATTTGCTTTTTGATCAAATCTAGATAGACCATCATTTGTACTTATCCAAAGGTTATCTTCTTCATCTATAAGTATTCCATATATAAAATTATTAGCTAATCCATTTACAACAGTATAGTTAGTAAATTTATCAGTTTTAGGATCAAGTTTACTTAATCCTGCTTCAGTCCCAATCCAAATATTCCCCTTTGAGTCCTTTGCTAAGCAACGTACTCCATTGTTTATAAGACTATTACTATCAAAACTATTATTTAAATAACTTTTTAGTACGCCCTTATTCTTATCAAACTTTACTACACCACCATCAATACCGATAGTAATCCATAAAAATCCCTCTTCATCTTCTGAAATACTTGTTACAGCATTCTCAACTATACCTACAGCCTTAAAAACATTAGAATAATCAGTGAAAGTTCCTGTTTTATCATCATAGGATTGCAATCCACCTCTTGCTCCTATCCATAATAATCCATCCTTGTCCACAAAAACATTTCTAGCATCCATTTTATTTCGTTCTTTCATATTATCTGGATACTTTAATCTTTTAACATTTCCAGTTTTTTTATTTATTTTATTAACTCCACCTTGAGTTGCAACCCACAGATTATCTTTGTCAGCTTCACATATTTGCCAAACTACATTACTACTTAAGGTATTTTCATCATTACTATTGCTATAAAAATTTGTAACTTCACCAGTGGTAGTATTTAATTTATTCAACCCTGCTGAGTTAGTCCCAAGCCATAAGATTCCATCAGAATCTTCATAAATTCCACTCATGCTATTATCACTAATTGTATTTTCCTTATCAGGCTCTCTTCTATAATGCTTAAAAGGCTGTTTAGGATTTAATAAACTTATTCCATTATAAGTACCAAACCAAAGTAACCCACTTCTATCTTCATATGCAGTTAATACATTATCATTAACTAAACTTGTATCATCATAATATTTACTTTCAAAAATATGCATTTTTTTGTTTTCTTTATTATATTCTAATAATCCCTTTTGAGTTGATATCCATAAATTATTATAGGTATCTTCATAGATAGAATTTATACTATCTGGAGCTATTTTAAAAGACTCTAATTCTTTATCTAAATAAGTAATATCTTTATAATTGCTTGATACTAACATAATATGATTATTTGTTACTACCCATATATTATCATCTCTGTCTCTATAAATATTAGAAATTGATGAATTCTCATTATCTAATAAATCATTTATTGATTGAATTTCTCTAGTCTTTGTATTAATTATACTTAACCCTTCACTTGTTCCAACCCATACATTCCCATATTTATCCTCACATAAAGAAGTAACTACATTGCTTTTTAACCCCTTTGGTTCTGTATCTTTAAAAATTTGGTGCATATTTCCCGTTTTAGGATTATAAATGTTTAACCCTTTTCTAGTAGCTATCCAAATTGTTCCATTACTATGTTTTAATATATCCCATATATTGTTATTCGATAGCTTACTCTTTCCTTCTTCATCCTCAAACATTCTACTTACTTCATTTGTTACTACATTTATTTTACTTATACCTTTACTAGTTCCAACAAGAATATTATCATTGTCATATTCTATTAGAGCTGATATAAAGCTTGAATTAATGCTCTTTTTATCATTTACTAATTCTCTAAAAACAACAAACTCATGTCCATTGTATTTATTTAATCCATCTGATGTTCCAAACCACATATACCCCTTATTATCTTGAATTATCCTATTTACAGAGGATTGGGATAGTCCGTCCTTTAATGTTAAATTGTTGAATCTTACTTCTGATTCTCCTAAAGCAAAAACATTTTTACCTTGAATTAATATTAGTATTAAGGAGAGAAAAGCATATCTTATAACTATTTTTTTTATATTCAATTTTATTACCTCTCTAAAACTAAAATAACAATTTAATTTTCTCAAAAAACAAGAATATTGTCAAACAATGTCACATCAAATTTAATATTTTATCCTAGTGATATTCACATCCCTCAAAAAGTTTTCCATATTATATAATATTAATATCTCATCAAAATTCGTATTTTTAACATACTCACTTATCTTCTCTGAAAAGCTTCTCAAATCAACCACATGAATTTCCTGAAAATTTTGACTTAAAAATGGAATCATAGAATTAGCAAAGGAATCTTTAAATATCAATAATCTTTTTTCCTCTTTTATATTTTTATTTTCTATAATACTAAGTCCATTATTTCCTCTAATAAATACTGAGTACTTGTCCCTAGTATTTAACTTATCATAATCATATAAACTTTCAAAAATTTCTCCCTGTATATTCAGAGTAATATTATCTATATCATAATAAGTTAAAATATCACTTTCTGCATTGAAAAGTTTAGCCTTTGAAAAATAGGTTCCATAAAATCCCACAACTTCATTCTTTTTTAAGCTATTTAATTCAATAGGTTTTTCTCCTAAATTTTCAATATAAGTTTTATATGCTAAATATGCCCCATAACTTGTCCAATGGTGATCAGTTTTATAATATATATATTCCTCTTTATTTTTCTTAAATAAGCTCACTAAATCTATATTTCTATCTTTAGAATTTGCCCTATAAACTTCATTTATAAGATTCTCTTGATTTAAAAGGTTTATTCCCCATGGAATATATTCCTCATAAATAGTATATGAGTTTGGAACTATCATAGTAGTAACCTTGCCCTCATATATATCAATAAATTTATTTATGGAATCTATGTTATTTTTAAACCTCTCCTTATCATAAGAAATATTCTTTTCAAACATATAATTTTCTTTTCCATAAATTATATTGTTATTTTCTAGCTTTCCTAAAGTGTACTCACTTATAGATTTTAAGTTTATCCACTGATTTCTAAAAATAAAATTATCATTTATATACTCTTCATATTTATCTCTGTATTTTCCCTCTACAAAAGAACTTATTGAAAATATAGGTTTCCTTGCAAGGCTCCTATTTTCCAATTCTGAAAAACTATTATTTTTCTTTACAATATCCGAAAAGGTTATAATCATTATAAAAGAAAAAAACATATAAACAATTGGATGCTTTTTCATAAAATATTTCCTTTCTAAAATCTAAAATAAAGAAATGGATTATAAGTGGAATCTACTAAATATGCTACGGATAATGTAAACATAATCATTAATACTAAGCATTCTAAAGCTTTATTTTTCTTTATAAATCTCTCATAAATATTGTTTATTAACTTTGTAGATCCTAAAATAGCTATTATCATAACTAAAAAATAATTTCTTAAATAATAAATAAAATCCCAAGAAAATTCCATTTGAAATAAATACTTTATGCTAAGTAAATCCTCAAAGGAAAAAAGTGCCCACCCAAAAACTATACAAACTATTGCATATATGTGAGAAAAGATCTTATATTTATTTAAATAATTCATTAAAAAAACTTTTTCTATAACAATAAGAAAGAAAAAATATAATCCCCATATTATAAAATTATATTTTGCTCCATGCCAAAAGCCAGTTAAAAACCATACAACAAAAAGATTTAATATTGTCCTATTTTCCCCTAATCTATTTCCTCCCATAGGAATATAAACATATTCCTTAAACCAAGCTCCAAGGGTAATATGCCACCTTCTCCAAAACTCAGTAATACTTCTTGATATATATGGGAAATTAAAATTTTCAGGGAAATCAAACCCAAGCATCTTTCCAAGTCCTATGGCCATAGAAGAATATCCACTAAAATCAAAATAAATCTGAAAAGAAAATGCTATTACACCAAGCCATAATAAAGGAGTTGATACGTAATTTATTCCAAGTTCTTGAATCTCATTCCATAGAAGACCTATATTATTAGCTATTAAAACCTTCTTGCCCATTCCTATTATAAATTCAGTAATCCCCTCTTCAACTTGATTAACTTTAATTTTCCTATTTTTAAGTTCATTTTTTATGTCTGAATATTTTACTATGGGACCTGCTATAAGCTGTGGAAAAAGACATACATAAGCTCCAAAGTTTATTATATTTCTTTCAGCCTTTATCTTTCCTCTATATACATCAATGGTATATGACATAGTCTGAAAAGTATAAAAACTTATACCTAGAGGTAAAGTTAAATATATTAGTGATAAAGAAGTCCCAAAGACTAAATTTATATTTTCAATAAAGAAATTCAAATATTTAAATAATATGAGCATACCTAAATTAAATATAAGTGAGCAAAATAAAAGTACCTTAGTGATTATTTTTTTCCCTCTATATTTTTCAATAAAAATACTTATTGAATAATCTACTCCTATGGATAAAAGCATTATAATAAAATACTTTGGTTCTCCCCATGAATAAAATACTAAACTTAATATTAATAGAGATAAATTTTTAAATTTTTTTGGAGTTAGGTAGTATATTATAAACATTATTGGTAAAAATCTAAATATAAACATAATACTGCTAAATACCATTTTAAATATCCTCAAAATTCAATTTTATATTTCCAAGAGACTTTTGTAGTCTCTTTTTTATTGACTCCGTTTTATATGAATCTTAACCTTTAATTCTTCCTTCAGACCTTACTTAACTTAAAAGTAATATTAAGTCGAATTAAATAGTGAACTTTTTCTTTTATTATGTTTATAAAAAAATAATAGCCCTAAAAGGCTTTTAATTAATAAAGCATCTTTTTACTACATTTAAATGTTTAATTCTAAGACACCAAGCTTAAAATTTAGACTTTCACTTAAACATAGCAAGTTTAAAAACCTTGGCTATTATTCTTTAATTAAATATAAATTAACTTTTATTTAAATGCCTCTTCATAAATCTTATTTGCTTCTTCTAATTGATCTTGTGGTAATATAAATAGTGAAACATAATTCCCCTTAACCTTAACCTCTGAAGACTCTGCAATCTCTTTTTCTTCTGGATAAAAAGCTTTTCCAATCTTATCTTCTAGAACCTTATCTAAAGACTCTTTTACTGATTCTACTTTTCCTTCCTTAGCCTTTGCAATAATAATTAAAGCATTTCCTGGTGATCTTCCAGTCTCAGAAATTCCATACTCCTCTACATCATCTAAATTTAAATGATAAAGTTCCTTAGTCATTTGATCATCTACAGGCATAGGCATTACAACCATACCAGCATCTACAAGTTTATTTGTCATATCTGAAGCACTCATAGACATTTTTATATCACTTTGTTCAACCTTTGTTCCATTATTATCTTTAGCTCCACAAGAAGTTAATGTAGCCCCTATCATAGCTGCTGCTAAAACACTTATTAAAAACTTTTTCATCCCTATATTCACTCCCTAACATACATATTTATTATGCTAACGCTATTATATCCTATAACCTAATCCCCTCCAATAATTTTAGAATATTGTTAATCCTTTAGTAACTTTTAAAGCTTATTTTTTATAATTAAATAACTTTCTTCTAAAATTATCTTAATTAAAATCCAATTAATAATAGATAAAAACTACTATTTAAATAAAAAAGCACCAAAAGAACTGAATTCTTTGATGCCTTAAAATATATATTTAATTATCTTTTTTTATATACCTTTTTAGGTAAATTACTTTTCTTTTTACTATTGTTTTTATTTGAAGGAACCTTTTTTACCTCTGTTTCATGTATCTTTCCTTCATATAGATAAACTCTAGGAATTTTTATTTTTAATTGTCTTTCACATTTTACTATTATTTTTTCTTCTTTATAATCTGCTAAAGAGTATGCAAAGCCTTTTTCTCCAGCTCTTCCTACACGTCCTACCCTATGTAAATAGTTTTGAGAATTCATAGGAATATCTAAGTTAACTATATGTGTAGCTCCTTTAATATCTAATCCTCTAGCTGATACATCTGAGGTTATTAAAACCTTGGCTTTTCCACTTCTAAAATCTTGAAGTGCCTTCTTTCTCTCCATTTTATTATCACTTCCATGAAGAGAAACTGCTTCTATTTTATTATACTTTAACTTTTGAATTACATTATGTACATTATAGCTATTATTTATAAAAACTATTATTTTTTTCTCATTACCTATAGCATGTATAAGCTTTCTTAAAAAGTCTATTTTATCTCTTAATTCTACTTGAAAATATCCATGTTCTATATTTTCATTAACCTTGTTTGCAGCTTTAGCTTGAATAAGCTCACTTGTTCCTATTAATTCATCTGCAGTTTCTAAAGCTTTTTCATTCATTGTAGCTGAGAATATAAGTTTTTGGGTATCCCTTGGACAAGATTTAACAACACTTTTTACATCTTTTATATTTATAAAATCTAATAGTTTATCACCTTCATCAATAACTATTGTCTTTATGGTATTAGTGGTTATTTTTTTCTTATTTATAAGCTCTAAAATTCTTCCTGTAGTTCCAACAAGTATATGAGGCTTATTTTTTAGCTTTTCAATTTGTCTCTTTATATTTCCGCTTCCAACTAAAGTTGTTGAAGTTATCTTCTTTCCAAGACCTCTTTTAAGATCATTTAAAACATTATTTATCTGAACTCCTAATTCATGAGTTGGTGAAAGCACAATAGCTTGCATCTCATTTTTTGAATCATCAATCTTTTCTATTATAGGAAGTAAATATGCTAAAGTTTTTCCTGTTCCTGTTTCAGCTTTTCCTATTACATTTTTACCATTTAAAATTTCAGGTATAGCTTTTTCCTGAATATCTGTTGGCTCCTCTATTCCTAATCCTACTAAAGATTTTGCAACCTCTTCACTTAATCCTAACTTTAAAAATTTATCCATTAGCATCCCATCCTTCTTTAACTCTAAAGTTTAATCTTATTGTTTTTTAATATATTCTCGCAAAGAGTTTCAAAATGAGAAGTATCTACGCCTTCCTTCTTTAACTTAGAAAGTCTTAAATTTATTCTTTCTAAAGTTGCCTTACCTTCTCTTTTATCTCTTTTTTTGATACATGTATTAAAATAATCAACTAAATAATCTATCTTTATTACTTCATTAGCTAAGTCTTCCCTATCATCGTTTATAAGTTCTATCAATAAAGAATATACCTTAGGAGAAGTTGAATTTCTATGCATTTTTAAGAAATCATTATTTCTACTAGTTATCTTTGCCATAATTCTTTTCCTTTCTAAATAAATTATGATTTAACATAAATTATTGACATAACATCCTTTAATATATCATAAGTAAAAAGAAAAAAACAGAAGAAACTATATGAAAATCAACTTTAAATAAAACTTATTAATATATTTTACTAATTACTAGTTAAATATATAAGCTTTATTATTAAAGATTCAGTATAGTTTCTTCTTAAAACAATAATATTCTCTATTCTACTATTCTATAAAGTTTAGCTTTAATTTAAATATCAAACTTTATAAAACATATAATACTTAAAATATAACCTGATTTAAAAGTCTTTATTATATAATACCATGATCTAACATAGCATCTGCAACCTTTTTAAACCCTGCAATATTAGCTCCAACTATTAGATTTCCATCATGACCATATTCAGAAGCTGCATTTCTAGAATTATAGTATATATTTTTCATTATATCCTTAAGTTTTGCATCAACTTCTTCAAAAGTCCAAGACATTCTTAAACTATTTTGACTCATTTCTAAAGCTGATGTTGCGACTCCACCTGCATTAGCAGCTTTTGCTGGAGCAAATAAAATTTTATTATCAACAAAAAGTTTTTGAGCTTCTAAAGTTGAAGGCATATTTGCCCCTTCTCCTACAGCAATTACTCCATTATCAATTAAAGTTTTTGCACTGTTTACATCTATTTCATTTTGAGTAGCACAAGGAAGTGCTATATCACATTTAACATTCCAAATTCCTGAGAATCCCTCAGTAAATTTAGCAGTTTTAACATAGTTTACATATTCAGAAATTCTTCCTCTTTTTACTTCTTTGATTTCTTTTACAACTGCTAAATCTATTCCATTTTCATCATATACATACCCTGATGAATCTGAAAGTGCAACAACTTTTCCTCCAAGCTCCTGAACTTTTTCAGTGGCATATATTGCAACATTTCCTGAACCTGAGATTACAACAGTTTTCCCTTCTATTGTTTGCCCATTATCTCTTAACATTTCATCTACAAAATATACTAAACCATATCCTGTTGCTTCTTTTCTAGCTAAGCTACCACCATATGTTAAGCCCTTACCAGTTAAAACTCCGGCATCTACTGAATTTTTAAGTTTTTTATATTGACCAAACATATAGCCTATTTCTCTTCCTCCAACCCCAATATCTCCTGCAGGAACATCTGTATTAGTTCCTATATGTCTATAAAGTTCACTCATAAAGCTTTGGCAAAATCTCATTATCTCTCTATCTGATTTTCCCTTAGGATCAAAGTTAGATCCTCCTTTTCCTCCTCCAATAGGAAGAGTAGTTAAAGAGTTCTTAAATATTTGCTCAAATCCTAAAAATTTTATTATGCTTAAATTAACTGAAGGATGGAATCTTAATCCTCCCTTATATGGTCCTATAGCACTATTAAATTGTACTCTATATCCTCTATTAACTCTTACATTTCCAGCATCGTCAATCCAAGGAACTCTAAACATTATAACTCTCTCTGGTTCAACAATTCTTTCTAATATTCCCTCTTCTATATACTTAGGATTCTTTTCTAAGACAGGTACTAAAGAGTATAATACTTCTTCTGTAGCAGCTAAGAACTCACTTTCTCCAGGGTTATTTTTCTTTAAATCTTCCATTAAATTATCTACATATTTTTTCACTTCCATTTTAATGCCCCCTTTTTTATGTTATCTATAGATTTTAAATTATCTATATTATTTAAAAACTATAGTTTTAAGCTATTACTTTAGGAAAATATTTTCTCAATTAAATCTTATTTTATATTATAGCACAAAATACCAGTTATCAAATAATAATCTTTAATATTTAATAAATTGATAAATTTAACTAAATTTATATTATAAATAAATATTTTTAACATTATAAACAGAAAAAAGGTAACTTTATTTATTAAAGCTACCTTTTATTTTTATTACCTAATAACTTTTTGTGGATTTGAAAAAAAGAATAAATCAAGCATTTTTTGATCTATTAAAACTTCATATGCAACCATTTTAGTTTCCCATCTAACTACGATTACATAAACTTTTTTTCCTTCTTGAATATTGTTATAACATTTCTTTACTTTTGCATTAGAATATTTATTTAATTCACTATTTCCTAAAGGCGCAACAATTTCAACCTCTCTTAGATTTATGTTACCTTTTACTTTTCTTCTAACTCTTTCATAAATAGCACTTATTTCAAGTTCTCCATCAGTAAATTCATAGTCATATTCAACCATTGTTAACCTTTTAGCTATAAAAAGCGGCAAACATATTACTATTAAAAATATCAAAGTCGGTATCAATCCTGTAAAAATAAATATTCCAGCTGCTAAAAATAAGGAAATAATCATAGCTGGCACTATCATCTTATGTAACTTTGATTCTTCACCACTTATACTTAATTCATAAAACTTCTCCATACCCGTCTCCCTTTTCCATTTGCTTTTTCTTACATTATATCATAAATTTCTTTTTAATTTTATATACTAAACCTAGTAATAAATATTAATTTTTTGTATTATTTTAATATTTATATTATTTAAATTTAACATTAAAATAAATTTATTTTGCAATTTTAGAATTTTAATCTTTCATTTTTTAAAATAAAATGATAAAATTAAAAAGTATTAAATTTTGATAGGAGTGTTAAACTATGGATAAAAAGACAGCTATTGATTGGAATAATCTAGGCTTCTCTTATATTAAAACAGATTACCGTTACATATCTCACTATAAAGATGGTAAATGGGATGAAGGAAAATTAGTTACAGACAACAAATTAAGCATAAGTGAAGCTTCAACTGCCCTTCACTATGGCCAACAATGTTTTGAAGGTTTAAAAGCTTATAGAACAAAAGATGGAAAGATCCAACTTTTTAGAGTAGATGAAAATGCTAAGAGAATGAATAAATCATGTGATAAACTTTTAATGCCTGAAATACCAGTGGAAAAATTCATAGATGCCTGTATGCAAGTTGTAAAAGCTAATGAAAGATTTGTACCTCCATACGGTACTGGTGCAACTCTTTATATAAGACCTTTCATGATAGGTGTTGGTGATAATATAGGTGTTAAATCTGCTCCTGAATTTATATTTTCAGTATTCTGCCTTCCAGTTGGTGCCTATTTTAAAGGTGGAATGAAGCCTGTAAACTTTATGATTGCAGATTATGATAGAGCCGCTCCTAAAGGAACTGGTGCCGCTAAAGTTGGTGGAAATTACGCAGCAAGCTTAAAAGCTCATGAAATCGCTGCTAAAAAAGGGTTTGCTGATTGTATATACTTAGATCCAGCAACTCACACTAAAATTGAGGAAGTTGGAGCTGCAAACTTCTTTGGAATAACAAAGAAAGGTGAATTTGTTACTCCATACTCAGAATCAATTTTACCAAGTATAACAAAATACTCTTTAATGCAAATAGCTAAAGATTATTTAAAAATGCCTGTATCAGAAAGAGATGTTTTAATAGATAACTTAGATGAATTCGCTGAGGCTGGTGCTTGTGGTACAGCTGCTGTAATAACTCCAATAGGAGGAATAGAATATAAAAATAAACTTCATGTTTTCTATAGCGAAACTGAAGTTGGTCCTACTACTAAAAAACTTTATGATCTTTTATCTGGAATGCAATTTGGAGATGTAGAAGCTCCTGAAGGCTGGATATTTGAAGTTAAATAATACATAAAAAAAGAGAGTGAGTAGTAAACTCCTCTCTTTTTCTCTTAATTAAGAAAACTTTCTTTTATTTTACTTAGTAATTCTTTATAATTATCACCAGAATCTATTATCCTAAAAGTTTCATAATTAACCTTAATAAACTCTTCACTTAATGATAAGTTAATATAATCATCTCCCATGTATACATTATACTCATTTAAAATTACTGGATTTTTAAAAGGTTTAACTATTTTTATTTCCTTAATATCCTCATATAGACTTGCTATATAATTTTCATCTTCTATTTTATAATTATTAAATTCTGAATCATTTTTCTTTTCTGTAACAACTATAAATTCTGGATTTTCTTTTAGCATATTAAATGCTATCTCTAATTTAATAGGCATAAAGAAATATGAACAAATAATAATTGATATTATCATAAAAAAAGTAATAACTAATTTATTAAGAAGCTTCATATATTCCCTCAAAATTAATTTCTTACTTTAATACTATTCCCCTTACATCTAAATTATGCTTTTTAGCTAAATCTCTATATATTTCTAGCATATTATTTTCTTCAAAAAACATAGGAAAACTCAAATTGTAATTTCCCCATATAGTCATAGGCTTTTCCATAAAATATATAGTACAAAAGAATAATTCCCTAGTATTTAATCTAGTTATAAATGACATAAGATCTTTATTGTCAAGCTCAAAATAAACACTTTTTATTTCCTGTTTATTAATATTGTCTATCAAAATATTTTTATCTCTTTCATCTAATCCCTCTGAAAGCCTTGCTAAACTCTCATTTTCTAAATCTTTTATGTATAAATCTACTATTACTTTTCCCTTATTAAGCTCTAATGCTTCATTAAAGAAATTAATAAAACATTCTTCTTTTATTTGAAAAGACTCATTATCCCCATTATATTCTAAAAGCCCGTTTGAATATTTATCAAATCCATCTAATATATTATTAAATCTTACCTTTATTTTATTTTTAAATTCATCTTCACTTATAGATTTTAAGATTTGGCTCAAAAACAACACTCCTTTGCTTAACTTATTATGCTTATTATACACAAAGCTTATTTTATTTGGCTATATTATTGAAAATTTATCTCTTAAATTACATTTTAAAGGCTATGTTTCTACTAAAAACATAGCCTCAATTAATTCATTTTAAAGTATTTAATTATTAGTAATATCTAAAAACTACCTTGAGGTTCTTATTGTTAATGATTCTTTCTTTGATATTTCTCCATTAGAATACTTTGCTGCTATTTTAAAGTTATAGATAGTATGTCTATTTAATCCCTTAAATGTATAGCTTGTTTCATCACTTGAGATCTCACCAACCTTCTTTCCATCCTTATAAAGAATATAACCTTCTAATCCAAAGGTATTCTCTGGTGCTTCCCATGAAACTGTTACATTTTTCTTATTGATTGTAGTAGCTTTAAAATCTTTTACAGGACTTACTACTATTTCTTCTTGTTCTTTTCCTTCTCTAGCAATAATTTCATATATTTTCGGAGCTGGTTTTGAACCTTCAAATTCAAATTTAACCTCAGTTATATTATTATCTACTTTTAGTTTATTAATTTGAGCATTTAAGCATCCAATCTCTATCCAATTTCCATCTAAATCTTTTACGCTTACCTTAGCCTGTGAAATTCTGTTTTTATCCTGTAATATTTCTAACTCTGAAATATTAGTTACCCTACTCATTTTATATATTAAGGAATCTCCATTCTTTACTGATTTAGCTTCATATGCTGTTGACAAATCTTCATCATGAAGAGCATTAAAATTGCCTTCTGGAGTACCACTTGCTAAATTTACAACACTTTCATCAAATTCTGGTGCTGTCTTATTAAATTCAATTTCATAAATTTCAACCCAGCATCCATAATTGTGTCCATTGGATTGTATCTTAATATATCTTGCCATTTTTCCCTCTGCATTTGCAGATGCAACCATTTTTCCATCTTGTGAATTATATGCTAACTCTCCAAGTGAAGTCCAATTTACTCCATCCTCTGAAATCATATATTCAGAATTTCTCATGAAATCATTTGCTCCAAAATAAGTGTTTATATCATATAATGGCATTACATTACCTAAATCAATTTGTATACTATGTCCTGAATCTGATGGCTTATTTGACCAATATTTCGTGTCCATATTTCCATCTAAAGCTTTATCTATAGTATAATTTTCATGAGTTCCTATATTTTCAGTAATAGTTGGTTCAGCTTTATATACTGGTAAAACTTCCAATTTTTCTAAATTAATATTCTTTGAATTTTCTCCAACATTAATAATTCTTATAAAAGTAGCATCAACCACCTCTAAAGTCTCTAAAACATTTTCATTTGTTGATTTCTTAGCTGTAACCCATTCCAATCCATTTATTGAATATTGAATTTCTATATTATCATAATTATTAGCAAGTAAGTTTATTTCTCTTAACTTTGTTGCCTTTGGAAGACTTATTCCTATATAGTCTCCATTCTTAAGAGTAACTTCTCCTAAATCTTTTAAAGAGTATATTCCTTCTTCAAAATTAACTTCCACATCCTTAAGATTAGTAAGGGATGTGTTTATTTCTGGCTCATACTTTGGTAAAACTACTTTTCCTATATTTTCTTTAGCATAATCTATACTTTCTTTTACTAATAGCTTAAGAAGTTTTGTTCCTACTGAAACAACATATTCTTTTGGACCATCACTTTCTAAGCTTTCAATTTTAAATGTTTCCATTAAATCAAGTTTTTCTTGTGCTATAGAATTACTATCCATCCATAATTCCAAATTTCCTTCCTCTGAAGCTATTATAGCTTCCATAGCAGCAGTGCCCGCTTCTCCTAAAGCTTTATATGCATTTAAATGTTGTTCTATCTCATCTAATAGATTTTTATTTGTAACTTTTGAAGTAATATTTTCATAATCAGATACTATTAATTTAAATTCTTCTAACAAATCCTTGGCTGGTTTAACAGCTGATTGTCCATTCTTCATAGCCTCTTTTAAGACATCTATCTTTTCTGATAAATACCAAGATTCATCGTATTCAAAAGGACCACTTGCTCCTCCATCATCTTTTAAATAACATGTATTTGACGCAAATCTCATAAACTCTTCTTTCACTTCTGGCACAAACTTTTCTATAGAAGTCTCCCAACTTTTCATATAATCAAATGCATCAGTATTCCAAGTATAATCAGCTATACTATATAAAGCTACCTTTGAAGCTTCAGCTTGATTCATTGGATTTGAGAAAAATCCACTAACATTATCAAGATCTTGATTTAAATTATGAAGTGGAGCCATTAATATTCTACTATCACAATAATCATTTACTGGATAATTCCACCAAACAGCTACATCCTTATCAACACCTGTTTGAACCTTAGGCCATTCAAAAACTTCCTTAGATACATTTGACATTGTTGCATGTCCTGTCCACATTACTTGAATATCATCATGTAATGTTTGCATAAAAGGTTTAAAATATCTATCCATATTTGGACCCCAAGCTGAATTATATCTTGCTGATATAACTATCATGGGAGCTACATCTCCCTTAGCTTTTACAAATTCTGTGTCTATTTTATTTATCCATTCAGCTTGCATTTGTCCTCTTGACCAGTCATCTGTATCATCAAAAAGAACTCCAAATTGACGAACTCCTAAATCATAAAGTTGTTCAAATTTATTAATAAGAGCATCGAAATCTTCATCTGTAAATTGAAGAGTGGCTCCTGGATGAATTGTCCAACAGAAATTAAAATTATTTTCTGCTCCTGCCTTAGCAAGTTCTGCAATTTGCTTTGCCTCTTTTTCTGGGTATAAGTCTTTCCAGTTTAACCTATGATAAGGATCATCCTTAGGAGCATAAATGTAAGTATTCATCTTATACTCACTAGTATCCTTCATTAAATTCATTCTATCTTCATGACTCCAAGGTACTCCATAAAAGCCTTCTATAAATCCTCTAAATTCTATTTCTGGATAATCTGCTACTACAACTTCCGCAAACTTATTTTCCTCATTAGACTGCTCTAGAATTTGACTTAAAGTTAAAACACCATAGTAAGCACCATCTTTGTCAGAACCTATTATAGATATATTCCCTTTTTCATTAACATCATTACTTGTTTTTAGTACATACCCTTCTTTATGAGTTAAAACATCACTATTTTCTTCTTTTCCTTCAGAGCATACATCACAGTGATCCCCCTCTGAAGAAACTATAATATTAGCTTTTCCCTCTTCAACATTTTCTGACACTTTGAAAGATATATTGTTTTCATTTAAATCTCTTTCAAGTCTTTTAGATGTTGCTTCTTCTTGTTCACCATGATAAACTATGTTAACCTCTCCCTCTAAAGTCATTCCTTCTACAGAAGAATGTTCTAAACTTTGAGGTACTGGATAAACTTCAGCTTCTACTCTTTTATTACTTTCTCCATCTTTACTATTTTCTCCACTATTACTTGCAAAGGCCGTAACTGAAGTTGTAGTTATTACACTTACTGCACAAGTAGTAGCCAAGGTACTTTTAATAAGCTTTTTAATCTTTTTCTTATTCATTTAAATCCCCCTATAAAAAATTTTTAATTTTTAAATTGTGAATAAGCTTAATCTTAATTACAACTAAAAATATAAGTAATCGTTTAAAATTTATTTATAGACTTTTCTATAAAAATTACTCATTAATATATAAATATATTCCTATTTAAACCATAATATGTATTAAATTAGTTTTTAAATAAACTTTTTATCTTTCAGAAAAAATATATTTTTTAGCTATAAAAGATTTTGAATTGCATATAAAATGTACTATTTAACATCTATTTCCAATAAATCTATAAATTTTAATACATATAACAAATTGTTTGATGGAATACTAAAATTATTATTTGTTACAAAATATGTTGAGGTGATTTTACTGTGTTTAAATATTTTAAGAAAAACGCACTTATTATTTTTTTAGTGTTAAGTATTTTTACTAGCTTTTTTATTAATAATACTTCAATTGTTTTAGCAGAAGATAATAATGTACATTTAGTTTTAGATACTAAAAATATTAATAATCTGCCAAATAATTTCAGAACAACATCAGATTTAGAAAGATTAAAAAATCTATCTAATATTAACACGAAAGGTTTAGATACTCTCAATATTTCAGGCAGTCAACAATTTGCTCCTAATAACCTTTCACTTTTAGTGACTTCAACTAAAACCAATTTACCTATAACAGTTGTAGATTTAAGACAAGAATCTCATGGATTTATCAATGAATATCCTGTTAGTTGGAAAGGAGCAAAGAATGCTGCCAACTTAGGTTTAACAAGAGAAGAAGTTATTGATACTGAAATAAATCTTTTAAACAGTATTACCTTAGGAACTCCAATACAATTTTTTAATAATCCTAAGCTAACTGTTATTCCTGAGAAAGTTCTTTCTGAAAATCAGTTAATAAAAGCTAATTCTATGGATTATATTAGAATTCCAGTAACTGATGGTAAGCTTCCTACTTACGAAATGGTAGATTTTTTTGTTCAATATATAAATTCAATGCCAAAAGACTCCTGGCTACATTTCCATTGTAAGGAAGGGATAGGAAGAACAACAACTTTTATGATTATGTATGATATAATGAAAAACTATAATAATGCTACTCTTGATGAAATAATATATAGACAATTGGTTCTTTTTGGTCTCACTGAAAAAAATTTTAACTCTTTTTTAAGTAAAGAACGTTTGGATTTTTTTACTAAATTTTATCAATATGTTCAAGAAGAAAATAATGATTTTAAGACTAGTTGGAGTCAATGGCTTAATAAAAATAATTTTCCTCTAGTCACTATCCGCTAAATATATAAATATTATTTAAAGAAAAATGATGTATTAAAACTTAAATATAAAACTTATAAATATCATGAAATATATTTATAAGTTTTATTTATAGTTTATTTTAATACATCCTTTATTATTCTAAGCTTCCTTTAAAAAGCTATATTGAGCACAATACAGATTATAATAATATCCTTTTCTATTTAATAACTCTTCATGAGTTCCCTCTTCAACAATTTTTCCATGGGAAAGAACAAATATTTTATCACAATCTCTTATGGTAGAAAGCCTATGTGCTATAACTATAGAAGTTCTTCCTTCCATTAGTTTCTTTATTCCTTCTTGAACTAATCTTTCTGTTTCAGTATCAATATTAGCTGTTGCTTCATCTAATATAAGTATTCTTGGATCTGAAATTAATGCCCTAGCAAATGCTATTAACTGTCTTTGTCCTAATGAAAGTCTTGATCCTCTTTCATTAACATTTGTATTATATCCCTCTTCAAGTTTTTCTATAAAATTATGAGCATTTACAGCCTTTGCAGCTTGTATTATTTCCTCATCAGTAGCATCTAGTTTCCCATAACGTATGTTCTCCTTAATAGAAGAAGCAAAAAGAAATGAATCTTGAAGCATTATTCCCATTTGACTTCTAAGGCTTTCCACATCTACAGTACTTATATCAATACCATCTATAAATATTTTACCTTTAGTCGGCTCATAAAATCTACTTATAAGGTTTGTTATTGTAGTTTTTCCAGCTCCAGTTTCTCCAACTAAGGCTATTTTTTCTCCTGGATTTAAGGTGAATGTTACATCTTTTAATGCATGATTCCCATCATTATCATAGGAAAAAGTAACATCTTCAAAATGAATTTCTCCTTTTATCTTTGGAAGTCTTTCTTCTGCTTTATTATTTACCATATCATTCTTAGTATCCATAATATCAAAAATTCTTTCTGCTGCTGAAAGATTAGTAACAAAAGCGTTATAAAAGGCTGATAAATTCATTATAGGTCTCCAAAGCATTTCAATATACATTATGAAGGCCATTAAGGTTCCTAATGATAAATTCCCACCTCTTGTTAATTTATACCCTGCAAATAATACTATTGCAATTCCAAAACCTCTGCATATATCCACTGTAGGCCAAAAATAATCTTGAAGTCTAACTGCATGTAAAAAACCGCCTGAATGTCCTTCTAGATGATTTTCAAATTTTTCTCTTGAATACTCCTCTCTATTAAATCCTTGAACCACTTTCATTCCTGAAAATGCTTCATGGGTATAACCTAAAAGAGCTGATCTATTTTCCCTAAAAACTCTCCACCTTTTATTTGATTTTATTTCTATAAAAAACATTCCCGCAAAAAGAAATGGTAAAACTGTTAAGCAAACCAAAGTAAGACTTGGATCCATTAAAAACATCATAAATATTACTAGTAAAATTGTAAAAAGGTTTGGTATTAAATTAACAATACTATGATTTAACAAGTTATTTAATGCATTAACATCACCAACTACCCTTGATAAAATCTTACCTACTGGTCTACTATCAAAAAAGGAAAAACTTAAAGTTTGTATATGAGTATAAAGTTCATGTCTTATATTTACTAATATTTGATTTGTTATTTTACTCATAGACATAGTTCTTATTTTTGAAAGTATCATTGCTATTATATTTAATAAAACTAAAACTGCTCCTATGCCAAGTAATCCATTTACATCCTTAGCAGAAACAAATTTATCTATAGAAACCTTCATTAAGTATGGATTTAATGTATTACAACTCATAATAAGTAAAAGCATTAATATTATTCCTATAGTTTTCCACTTGTATGGAGCAACATATTTTAGAAGTCTCTTTATAGTCTTCCACTTATGAGTTTTTTTCTCATTTATTTCTTCCATTATCTCTTCCCCCTTTTTAATTAAAATTTTAATATTATTGTATAAACTCTAAATCTTGAAATTGATGACAATATACACTATAGTAATATCCCTTTTTCTTTAATAAACTTTCATGATCTCCCATTTCAACTATTTCTCCATCTTTCATGAAAAGTATTATATCGGCGTCCTTAACCCCAGATATTCTATGAGCAATTATAAATGTAGTTGCTTTATCTTGCTTTTTAGATAAATTTTTAAGCACATTAAATTCTGTCTCCATATCAAGTGCTGATGTAGCATCATCTAAAATTAATATTGGTGTTTTTCTAACTAAAGCTCTGGCTATTGCTAACCTCTGTTTTTGACCACCTGAAAGACCTAAACCTCTTTCTCCAACTTCTGTTTCAAATCCTTCAGGCATTTCTTTTATGAAATCATAAGCACAACTATCCTTTGCTGCCTCTATTATTTCATCTTCACTTTTATTTCCTCCAAAATCTATATTATCTTTTATAGAATCAGAAAATAAAAAGGTATCTTGAAAAACCACAGCCATATTTTCTCTTAATTTATCTAAATCCCACTTTTTCACGTTAACCCCATCAATCAAAACCTCTCCAGAAGATACATCATAATGCCTTCCTATTAGAGAAAGAATCGAACTTTTACCACATCCTGTTTCTCCCATAATCGCTACAGTACTTCCTGCTGGTATTTTTAGATTTATTTTCTTTAGCACTTCTTCCTCATTATATCTAAATGATACGTTCTTAAATTCTATTTCACCTTTAACCTTATCTGGATTATAAGAATTCTCCATAGAAGTTATTTGAGGCTTTCTTTTAAGAATATTAAATATTTTATCCATAGATGCTCTATTTTGAGACATCATATTTGCAAGACCACCTATATTTTTCACACAAAAAGATAAATTTAAAATATAACTACTGAAAGCTAAAAGTGTTCCCATAGTAATATTTCCTTTGATAACCAAGTATCCTCCATAAATTATCATTGCTACAGGAGTTAAATTTGTTAAAAGATCAATTACAGGCAAGAAATTGCTTAAAATTCTTGCTTGAGTTATATTAAGGTCATAATAATCCTTATTGACCTTTAAAAACTTTTCAGTTTCATATTTTTCTCTAGCAAAAGCCTTTACTAATCTTATTCCTGCTATATCTTGTTGTGCCATAAGATTTATATCAGCCACTTTATCACTTATTTTTGAGTAATTTCTATGAAACTTTTTATTAACTAAAATAGCCAAAACCCCTACAGGAAGTAAGATAACTAAACAAATTATTGTAAGAGAAGGACTCATACTCATCATTATGGTTACAGATATAATAAATAATATTATTCCTTCTATAAGTAATCTAAGTCCATAAGATATTGTTTCCCAAACTATATCTACATCTTCACCAATTCTTGACATAAGTTCTCCTGTATTGGTGCTATCAAAGAATGAAAATTCAAAGCTTTGAATCTTTTTAAATAAGTCCATTCTAATTTCTTTGCTTACATTTAAAGAAAACTTATCAAATAAAAACTCTTTAATATATCCTAATATTCCACGTAAAAGTGATAATCCTAAAAAAACTCCAAAAAATAATCCCAATTTGCTTTTGTCACTTCCTAATAAAATATCATCAACAAATATTTTTTGAAGATATGGGAAAAAACTATCTATGCCTAAAACAATTATCATAGCTAATATCGGAACTATTAAAAATATCATTCTTTTAGATATATAATCCTTAAATATCCCCATACATATGCCCCCTTTATTTATATAATTTAATCTAATATCACTTAGCAATCCTTATATCACCTTACCTATATTCACATGATTCCCCTCCTTATAATTAAAATAAAAAAACACCTATGTTCCTTAAGCAAAACTATGCTTAAAGACATAGATGTCCTATAAAATAAAGAATATAACAAAAATTTCTAGACTAAGTTAAATAGGAAGACTTTAAAACTTCTAATTGGCAAACTACTAATGTTTTATATTAAAAAGTAAGGATTCTATTAAAACATACGACATTATTATATAAAACTCTTCTTAGCCTTATGAAATTTTTATTATAGACTTTATTTTATTTCAACAAAAAGCATAGCTTCTCAGCCATGCTTTAAAATCTAGAAAAGATTTTATAAAATTTTATGGAAAGTATTAGAAAAATTCCATAAAAGGAGCCATTGACTGAGTAAATACTAATTTTATTGTAAAAAATAACAAATACACATTATTCATATATTTATTATCAAATTTTTTCATCAAACTGCCTCCTTTCATAAATTTAATCTTATAATTATTATACTTTATATTACTCAATTTTCAACCATTTTATTATATTTTTTACAATATTTATCATTATAATTTTTTTATACTCTTAGTTTCACCTTTCATTTTCATCAAAAAGCTCTTCTTCATAATCACAAACATCATATGTCTCACTACCATAATCTTCATCAGTAATATTATTTGCAATATTTTTACTGGCTTCCTTTATTGCATCAAAAGTAAAAGGTATATTATTTTCATCTTTTTTAAAATCTTCAGCTTCAAAGGAATTAGCTAAATTCAATATTTCTTCAAGCATTGTTTTTGCTCCCTTAATTATATCATTGAAACTATTCTCATTTAATTCATTAAACATACCAGTTGCACCCAATATACTTGGGTTTTGGAATAAATCTAAATTATCAAAATAATATTTAAAGTTATCTTCTTTTTCACTAAAATTACCTATAGAATCTTGTTCTGAATTCAAATCTTTATTTATATCTTGATTTTTATTGGTATCATATTTTTCTTCTATATCCTTTTTTTGAACCTTCTTATTTATAAATTCTTTATCAGTATGTTCTATAATAGGAATTTTTTCTTCCCTCTTATAATTTAGTTTATTTCTTTGAAGAATTATCCTAGTAAAACTAAATCCATCCCTTAAAACCATTCTATAAATTTTCTTCTTGAAAGAAGGGTGTTCTATAGTCAATACGTAAATTCCTAATGGAACTAAAAATTCTACTATTCCAGCTAAATCTGTCTCCCCTTCATATTTTTCTCTTTGATTTTCAATTCTTACTATACACTTTGTAATAGGCCTTTGATCTTCATCTAAAACATTTAAAAAAACTCTTTGATTAATCATAACATCTATTAAGATTTTACCCTCTTAATATTTTCACACTCCGAAGAATATTATACGTTATATAATTATTCTTAAATTTTGTTTTTGTTAATAAAACTTATAAAATAAAAAAACACGGAATAAAACCGTGCTTTCTTATTAATTAAATATATAGAATTTCTTCTCTATTTCCTTTAATTTCTCCTTAAAATAAAAATTTAAGAATTTTATAAATTCAAAATAGCTTTTAAGCTATAATATTTTCTTTTTCAGTATTATTAAACTTCTTAAACTTTTCAATAAAATTATCAAACATATAAAGATAAATCATCATTACACCCATAGATAACAATATTGCTACAGTAAGTATTTCACCTCTTCCAAACTTTAACATCTCTTTGTTGCTTATTAAAACACTATACAATAATAAAGATACTAAATTCTCTAATACAACAACTTTTCTCAATGTAACTATTGTCTTAACATCTTGTTTTTCCAAATTCTTAATATCTTCATCTCTTTTACAATGAAGATCATATACAAGATAAGAACTTATTCCTATTTCAACTATTATAAAAATTAAAGCTATAAAAAATCCAAATACCATATTTGCCCCCCTAAATTCTCCAGCATCTTGTAATCGTTTCACTAATTATTATATCATCATATTATTACATTTCCAACTAAATATATTCAAAATTAAATGAATTGATGAATCTTTATATGAATGATATAATTTGCATACTTAAATTAATTACTAGAAGAGGAGATTTTAATTTGGAAAATATAAAATCAATATTTTATTTTTTATTAGCTGGAGTTTTTGAAATAGGTGGTGGTTACTTTATATGGCTTTGGCTTCGTGAAGGAAAAAGTTTAATATATGGAATTATAGGTACTTTAGCCCTAATATTATATGGAATTATTCCAACACTTCAACCTGAAAACTCTAATTTTGGAAGAGTTTATGCTACCTATGGTGGAATATTTATAGTTTTATCAATCTTATGGGGATGGAAAGTTGATAATATTATTCCTGATAAATTTGATTTAATTGGTGGATTTATTGCCTTAATTGGAGTTTTAATCATAATGTACGCTCCAAGAGGTTAATTATAAAAAAATAAAATTAATTCTTAAAACAAAAAAAATGATGGCAGTTTCTGCCACCATTTTTTTATTTATTCTAATAAAATATAGATTCTCTATTTTCTTTCTTATTAAAATTAAAGACTGTAAATGCAAGTATTATAAATATCCAAGAATAAGGATATGTATATCTATCTTGGAATTCTGTTATTAAACCAAATAAGGATGCGCCCCCAAAAATTATATAAAATAAATCTATTGAATAATTTCTTTCTAGTCTATTTCTGTAAAGCCCTATATAAGTCATTATGACTAGAAAAATCCAGAAAAATTTCGTGTATACAATTCCTTCTGTACTCATTCTTATTAACATCTTTCCTTCGGTTTTTCCCAGCATATCTAAATATTCTTCTCTGTTATACCCCTCATCTAATCCATTTTCTGCCCAATAAGCCCCAGCAAAATCTCCTGTATTCCATTCATTCATAAACTTTGTTATGTAGAATGTTAATAGCTTTAATTTTGGTGTTTCTGTTAATCTATCCTTTATAATGCTCTTAGCCTCTTCATCAACTTTTTCATAATCTCCATCATACTTATTAAATATTGCAGAATCCTCTTCATTCCATCTGCCTTGAGATTCTATATTTGTTCCTTTTAACATTGATATACTTAATGGCTCAGTTCCATGCCACAGTGGATATTCTGTTATATTTAAAGCTATTAATAAATAACTAACTAATGCCCATGGTAATATAAAACTTAAAATTACATTTATTACTCCTAAAATCTTCAACTTTATTCCTTTTTTAAAATATATAAAAATATACATAATATACGCAACAATAACAACATAACCAACAGGTCTAAATAACTGAGCCAAACTTAAAAATATGCCTGCTCCACAAATTAATAAAGAAGTTTTCCACAAATTATTAGATCTATATCCCTTTAAAATCAGTAATATACTTATAATTAAAAGCGGTATAGCCATATTCTCTGAACAAAATACATTATTGTAAATAATCATAGGTGGAAAAATAGCTGCAAAAGCCATAACCCCTATACCTATTTCCTTGCTTCTAAATACTTCTTTTCCTAAAAAATAAAGTAATACTACATTTATCATAGAAAAAATTATATTAATAAGTTTAATGGCTACTAAAGGGTTAGAAAATATATTCCTAATTAATGCAAAATATAATACTGTTATTGTCATATGAGGAAATCTTCCCATATAAGCCGTTCCCTTGAACATATAAGTTGCTCCACTTAAGAAATCTCCTGCACATATAAACATTCTATTGAAATCTCCTACTGGAATACTATCTATATTATAAAACCATAATAATCTAACTACTAAAGCTATTATTAAAATAAAGGTCATTAAAATTACTTTGTTTACATCTTTTTTTATAGATATATATATTCCTAAAATGAATAGAATGCTAAGAACTATTAAAACTAATGAAAATTTAGTTACTTCGTCAAAAAGATATGATTTTACAATTGTTCCTCCAATTATAAACAAAATTAATATTCTTAATGCCCAAACCAAGAAAGTATCAAATCCTTTTTTTAAATCTATCATGCTTAATCTATATTTAACTTAATAAAGTTTATATAGAATTCACCTCCCTATTATTCTTTGTTTTATTAGTATATACAAATTATACCTATGTATTGGTATTTTTGTAAAATAAATATATAATAATTTGTTTATTAATACTTTTTTAACCTTTTTGTAAATTTAAACCTTAATTTGTAAAATATTATTATAAATGTACACTTTTTTATAATTTATTAAGTTTACAATTCTATTTAATTATAATTTAAATTAATACAAGGAGGCACTATATGAAAAAACTTTTTACAACTTCCCTCTTAATTCTTTCAATGATTTTTCTAATAGGATGTGGATCTAAAGGTGAAAGCAAAAACTTTGGGCTATCTGTATTTGGATTAGAAAAGTTTTCTGGATTAGATAAACCTGAAGATAATATTAAAATAAATCTAAATGGTAAAGTACAAGACTTAAGTTTACCAATATACTTAGATAAAAATAGATATTTAATTCCTATAAGCGAAATAATTAATAATAACAATGGGGAGTTTAAAATAGAGGATGATTCTTTAAACATTAAATTTGAAAATAAAGATATTAAAGTTAATTTAAAAGATAATACTTGGATTGATTCATCAAAGGAAAATCCAGAGGCTAAGAAATTTAAAATTGACCCTATAGTAAAAGATGATACTGTATATATGTCTTTAATTGATGTTGCTAATATGTTTGATTTAAAAAGCAGATGGAACTCAAAGGACAAGCTAATAAAATTATATAATAATAAAGACATGTTAGATGTTAAACCTTATAAGGGAAAAGGCCCTCAAAAAGGTATAATAAGATTTGAAGATGTTGCCTCTACTGGAACTGGAACAGAATATGATTCACAATATCTTGAGACTATAAGAGTTATGGGAAGATATTTAGGTAAAAAAAATGTACCTTACCATATCGCTTGGATACCTAGGTATATAGATCCTGAAAAGAAAATAGATAATGATCCTTCTAAAGAAAATGACTTTGCTAATGCAGAGCTTATATACACTTTAGACTTTGTAGCTTCTCATAAAGGTGAAATAGGATTACACGGATATACTCATCAAATAGGTAATACAATTAGTGGACATGGCTTTGAATTTGGAAAATACAATCCTTCTGTAGAGGACTTAAATACAAGAGTTGATAAAGCTCTACAAATATCTAAAGATCTTGATATAAAAATAAATTTCTTTGAAGCTCCTCATTACACTATAAGCAAAGAACAAAATGAAGCTTTAGAAAAGAATTTTAAATATATATTTAATGATTATGATGAAAATAACCATCAATCAAAGCCTATTAAATCACCAACTGGAAGTGGTTCTTATTATGTACCTACCCCTCTTTATTATATTGAGGGTGGTAAAGAAAATGATATGTTAAATAAGATAAAAAACATGTCTAATACTACTTTTGCTGGGATGTTTTATCATCCATTTTTAGAAGCTAAACTAATAGATTTTAAAGATGGACAAGATGGTTACCCTGAAGATAATTATAAAAAGCCATCTATAATCCAAAAAGTAATTGATGAATTTGAAAAAAGAAATGTATCTATTATTTCAATAGAACAAGTTTCTGAAAAGTAAATTTCACTTTTAAATAAAGGTTAAATCCAAATTATTTATTTTTAATTTGGATTTAATCTTAAATTCCTTTTGATTATTTGTTATTCTTTACTTCTTCCCATATCTTAAAAAATAATCCTACAAAGAATAAAGTTAAAAATAATATCTTAAACCCTTGAATACTGTTATTTAATCCATAAAAAGCTATTATAAAAATTACTATAATAGTTCCTAAAGATACTATTTTGTTAAAGACCTCTAAGGAATGTAAAATTATATTTATACTTATAATCATAGCAAAAATCAAAAAAATTATAGCTATAAAAGTTATAAAAATAATAAATATTTCCTTTAAAGCTTCATCCCCCTTTAAATTAAGTATTTCATAGATATTATTAAATCCCACTTCTCTTTCTGTTATATTTAAAAATATTAAATTTGATATAAATGCAAGGCCTATAGCTAAAAGATTTCTATCATCATAAGATATATCTTTAAAAAACTCCTTCAAAGATTCCTCCAAAAAAATTACTTTACTAAACTATATTCCTGTTAAATTTTAATATAACCTCTTAATCTAAAGTTAAAAATAATATTTAATATACTCATAAAATTTTAATTTTATTTTAAACTATAAAACTCTAATCTAAAATAAAAAAACATATGAGAACTAAAAGATTTTAATAGGTTTCTAAAAATTCTCATATGCTTTCAAATAAACTATATATATTCTCTTAAATCTTCTTCATTTGGAATAGCATCAATAGCACCATAATTTGTACATGTTAATGCTCCAACCTTATTTCCATAACTTATAATTTCTTTCCATGAATTTAAATCTAAATTATTCTTATCTTTTAATTCACTTACTTTCTTAAGAACAGCGCCAACGAAAGCATCCCCTGCCCCCGTTGAATCTACTTGATTAATTTTTATTGATGGAACTATCTCTGAATGAATTCCATTACTTAAAAGAGTTCCTTTTCCTCCTAATGTAACAGCTATTATTTTCGCTCCTAAAGAATGAAGTTTTTCAACTCCTCTTTCTAAATCTTCTTCCTCAGTTAAAAGCTTTATCTCCTCATCACTAAGCTTTAAAAAATCGCAAGAGCTTATAAATTTCTTACAGTCTTCTTTAAACTCTTCAATTCCTTCTTCTTTAATAAGCATATCTCTATAGTTTGGATCAAAAGATATAAAGTTTCCATTTTTACGTCCAATCTCTAAAAGTTTAAAATAAGTATTCTTAAGTTCACCTTTTAAGAATCCCGTAGCTGAACCAAAGTGAATTATATCATTCTTTTCTATTTTACTTAAATCAATATTATTAAATGAATATTCTCCATCACTACCTCTATGAAACTCAAAATCTCTTTCTCCATTTTCATCAATAGCTACAAATGCTAAAGTGGTATGTCCATCCATTTTAGTCATTTCAGTATTTATACCTATATTTTTTAGCATATCCACTAGAAATTCTCCAAAAGAATCATTACCAACTTGTCCTAAAAAATAAGATTCTCCTCCAAGCTTACAAACTGCTGCTCCAACATTTGCTGGAGCTCCACCAGCCTTTTTCTCAAAGTTTACTCCATTTTTAAGACCTTTTCCTATATCTTTTCCTATAAAATCTATTAATAACTCTCCTATACAAAATACTTTATTCATTATAATTCACCTCATTCATCTCCCATATACTCAAGGAATTTATTTTAATTTTACCCTCTTCTGATTTTAAACTTAAATTAAAACTATCTTTTTTAGGGTAAAGCTTTAATGATGCTACTTCAATTCCATCTTGAAAATATATTTCTACTGATGATTTATCCACAAACATATTAATTCTTAAATGCCCATTAGAATGTAACTTAAACTTCCTTATATCCTTTTCTCCATTAATCATTGAATTTCTATCTATTATACAAATTTCTTTTTTAAAATCATAAATTAAAGATGTGTGTTCTTCATCACTCTCCATAAAATTAATTTTAATCTTTGATGCTTCCTGTCTTTCTATATCTAGTTTAAGCTCATAACTATTTTCTTTTACCTCATTAAAACTTAAGTCTTCAATGAGTATATTTTTTAAGCTTACAATTTTATCACCCCTAAGTTCTCTTATCTCCTCTATAGGGTTTTGATGTAAAATTCCATTCTTTAAGGTTAGTTCTCTAGGCATTGTTAAAGAAAATATCCATCCATTCTCCCTACTACAGTGAAACTCTTCTTTTTCAGGAAGTCCCATCCATCCAATTAATATATTTCTTCCTTTTTCATCCTTAAATACTTGAGGCGCATAAAAATCAAAACCCATATCTAATTCCTTGAACTCATTATAATTTTTAAATTCTAAAGTATCATAATTTAAATTTCCTATTAAGTATCCCGATTGATATATGTTTTGATATCTAAACTCTTCTTCTTTAATTCCTTGAGGAGAAAATATAAAAATATCCTTATTATCAATTTTTAAAAAGGATGGACATTCCCACATAAATCCAAAATCCTCATAAGACGTTTTTAGTTCCCCATAAAACTTCCAATCATCTAAATCATTTGATTTATATATTACGCATCTACCCTTTAGCTTTTCAGTCTGTATTCCAAGAATCATATAATAATAACCATTGTTTTCCCAAATATATGGATCTCTAAAATGAGCTGTATATCCTTTTGGTAATGTAGAAATAACTGGGCCTAATTTTTTCAATTGTCCATTTTCTTCAAGAATCCCCTTGCATTGATAAGATATTCTCTCTCCTTTATCCCCTTTAACATTCCCAGTATAAAACACTTGTAAGTTACCACCCTTAACAATAGCTCCCCCTGAATAACATCCATCCTTATCAAAATATTCCTTTGGAGTTAAGGCAATTTTAGGTATTGAAAAATCTTTAAAATTCTTTGTTTTTACAATTCCCCAATGTTTATTCTTGTGCTCACAGCCATATGGGTTCCACTGAAAAAATATGTAATATTCTCCTTTATAATAACTTAATCCATTTGGATCATTTATAAGCCCAAAGGGAGGCTCAAAATGAAAATTATCTCTCCATATATCTTTAGTTTTATTATAATATTCTTTTGATTTTTTGTTTATATCTTCATCATTTAAAAACTCCATTTACTTCACCTTTCTTTAAATTATTCGGTGAAGCAAACCCTACTTTAAACTTTTAACACTTTCTCTTACCATAAGTTCTAAAGGAATTTCACAAGTATTTATACTTTTCTCTCCATTTATCAAACTTAAAATATTAAGTGCTATTTCTTCACCAAATAATTTATAATCAATTTTTACAGTGGTTAGTGATGGATATGTTATTGCACTTACCTCATATCCTCCAAAGGCTGCAATAGAAATATCATCTGGTATCTTCCTCCCATTCTCAAGAAGATATCTCATAAGCCCAAGAGCTATATTATCTGTTGCACATACAATAGCTGTTGGATTATATTTTAAAACCTCTTCTCCTGCTTCATATGCTTTATCAAAAGAAAAGTCTGTTTCTACAAAACTTATATCGCACTCTTTTTCAAAAACATTACAAAATCCTTTTTTTCTAAGAATTCCAACTTCTCTATCACTTTCACTAACACCTAAGAACACAATATCTTTATGTCCTTGTTCTTTTATATATGTGCCTAAAATATTTCCTATCTTTTCATCATCTAAAACTAAATAATTTATATAATCATTTTTTTGTCCTGAAAACAAAATAGGTATAGGAAGTTTATTGGCTAATTTTACATGTTCTTTTGAAATTTCAAAAGACATTATAATAATTCCATCTACTCCTTGATTATATAACTTATTAATTTGTTCTAATTCCTTTTCTATGTTAAATTCACTTGTTAATATTATTCCTTGATAACCCTGTTCTTCTAGTTTTTTATTTATACCATTTAATGTTTTACCTGCAGTAAATGAATCTATTCTAGGAACTATTATTCCTATTAACTTACTTTGTTTAGACTTTAACCTTTTAGCAAAAAAGTTAGTTTCAAAACCAGTTTTTTCTATAGCTTCTTTTATCTTAACTGTATTTTCATTACTCACATAACCACCATTTAAATATCTTGATACAGTACTTTTTGATACTCCTACCATATTAGCTATGTCCTGTATTGTAACTTTCATCATTTTCCTCCTAAATAAAGATATATATCTTCTTATATTATAAATTATATCATTACCCAGAAGTTTTTAACCATATAATACTATTTTGAAATATTTAAAAGCAGGCTCTGTAAAATCACAGAGCCTAAAAATTATTCTTGTGGTTTAAAGAATATATATGTTAATGCAAATGAAATAGCAAATCCAATAGCAATTGTTATGAAGTACTGAATTAATCCTGTATTAATATAAAGAAGTGTTCCCGGTATAGCTGTTATTCCCATACCAGTTCCAGCCAATTTCATCATTGATGCAAACATTCCTGATGCAGCTCCTCCTATACATGCAAATATAAATGGTTTAATAAATCTTAAGTTTACTCCAAATATAGCTGCTTCTGTAATTCCTAAAAAGGCTGGTATTGCTGAAGAAATATATAATGAACGTTTTTTCTTATCTTTTGTCTTAAATCCAACTGCAAGAGCTGCTGCTCCTTGAGCTACTATAGCCCCAGTTATTACTGCATTAAATGGATTTAATCCTGTACTTGAAATTAATTCAACTTCTAAAGCATTAAATATATGATGAACTCCAGTTACAACTATAACTTGGTGAACTCCTCCAATTATTGCTCCACCTATTCCAAATGGTAAGCCTAAAAACATTTTAAATAAATCTAATATGTAGACTTCACTTGTATGCATTATAGGACCTACTACTAAAAGTCCAAGAATCATTGATACTAATAAAGTTAAAAATGGAGTAAATATTAAATCTAGTACATCTGGCATAAACTTTCTAATAAATTTTTCTAATTTAGCTGCTATAATACCTAATACTAAAGCTGGAAGTACTGATCCTTGATACCCTACTATAGGGATACTTATTCCTAATAAAGAAATATATATTGGATCTGCTCCTCCTGCTACCTGCCAAGCATTTGGAAGCTGAGGGGCTACAAGCATAAGCCCTAATACTATACCAACCACAGGTGTTCCACCAAATTTTTTCATTGTTGACCAAGCTACTAAGGCTGGTAAGAATATAAATGCTGTATCTGTTAAAACCTCTGATAAAGTATTAAAAGTTGGACTAAATTCAACTCCTAAATTAGTTAAAAGTCCTCTTAATCCCATAAATAAACCTGTTGCCACCAGTACTGGAATTATAGGAACGAAAATATCTCCTAAAGTACGGGATATTTTTTGTGGTAAAGTCATATCACTATATGCATCTTCTTTTACATTCCCAGTTTCTACTCCTTCACCATTCATAGCTGCAAAGACTTTATTTACAAATCCAGTTCCTAGAATTATTTGATATTGAGCAGCAGCAAAAAATTGTCCCCTTACTCCATCAATATTCTCAATTGCCTTTTCATTTATTAGACTTTTATCTTTAACTATAAGTCTCAATCTAGTTGCACAGTGTTCCATTGATTTTATATTTTCTTTTCCACCAATATTTTTTAATATTTCTTGAGCAACTATTTGTTCTTTACTCATTTTAAAACCTCCTAAAATCTCTTCTCCTTTGATATCCTTTACTTCTTGAACATATGGTATCAGTTCCACACATTTTTTGTCAAGCCTTTAACTTTATATTTTAAAATATTTTCAAGATATTTTTTGATAAATTTCATATTTAAAACTTATTTAATTATTATTATAATAAAAAATTATACTTTTTTATTGAAATTTCATATTTCTTCGAATCCTTTACATTCAAACCATGGGATTAGTTTCATATGAGATACTCAAAAAAATATTTATAATAAAAAAATAAGGTTAACCATTACTGATTAACCTTATTTTTTGGGTTTTAATTGAATTATTTTAATATAAAATCTTTTTCTATTTCTAGAGATTCTTTTAAAGCATCAATAGTATTCATAACATTTCCTTCTATATCGAGAGCATGATTTGCACCTTCTATTATAAAACTTTCTACATCTTCTCTTTTTTCTATCTCTACTCTATGAGCTATACTTAATAATGGATCTTTATCTCCTGTTATAACTAAAGAATTAGCTTCTATGTTAAACTCATCTAAAGTCTTATTTATTGGGCTTATATATATATTTCTTATATTTTTAAATCTTCCACTTAAATCTTTATTTAAGAAGGATTGTACACTTGTTCCAATACTTTTTCCTATTATTAAAATCTCTTCATATTCTTTTTCTATGGCATTATCTATAACTTCTAATGACTCAGAAACCATTATACTAAACTCTTTTTCAATGTTAAATTCACTTCTATTTATTTGATATCCATATTCTATTTCTAGAACATCATATCCTATTTCTTTTGTTAATTGTTTAGAATAATCCAAGTAAGATCTATCTAAACAATACCCTATTCCAGGTAATATTATACAAAGCTTTTTACTTCCAGCATCAATAAATCTTGGACTTAATTCAACACCCCAATATGATTTTATTATTTTATTACTCATTTTAAAAACCTCCTAATTTTTAAAGTTCTCAAAAATCTGTCCTAAAAAGTGATATGAAAGGGAGAAAAAATATTTCACTTCTTAGGACAAATTATTTTTAAATCTATAATAAATTTTGCTAATATTCTTTTCATCTAATATTATAAATTTAAATAATAGTACAATCAAAGTCTTAGAAAAATAAAGATTTAAAATACCACTTCATTTTATTAATAATTTGTTAACTTATTTATATTTTATTAATATTAATTTGCTAATTCCTTGTATTTTTTGCTTATATAAAAAAATTACATAGATTATAAAAATTCCTAATCTATGTAATTTTTAAATAAATTCATTTCTTAATTCTTAATATGATAGTAAACTTATTATATTTAATTTAAAGGGTGTACCCCTTCCCTAAAAATTAAAACTTTACAAATCATATAATCTTTTAAAGTATAAATTTTTATTACTATAAAATTAAGCTCAATACTAATATAATAAAATTTATCTTTCTCACATTAAATAATTATCTTAAAGGTCTATTAGATTCTATAGTTTTATGCATCTTTATTGGCTTAACATTAAAGTTTGATCTGTACTCTGTTTCAGCCCAGAATATATTATCTGCAACTAAAGCTTCTGGATTTAACTCTACTCCATCTAAAATTATTTCTTTAAATTTATGATATCCTGCTCTATCAATTAAGTGACCACCATGTAGATATTCTGGTTTATAATCTAAAGCCCAAGCAGAGAATTTTTGCCAGTTAGCAAATATGCCAAGAACAACTTCCTCTGTTGCAAAGTTTATAAATGTTTTACCCATTCTAGGAGTTTGCTTTCCTGTTCTTCCTCCTATAACTATTCTATAGAATTTTTCTGGTTTTCTAGTCCAAGCACTTGCTGGACATGCTAATACACATTCTCCACATCCCACACAACAACATGGATCCTTATCAACTAATCCTTTGTCATTTAAACTTAAAACTCTTGTTGCATGATGTTCACAAGCCCTTACACAAGCTCCACAACCGATACATCTTTCTGGATGATATTCCATCCTAGCTTGTCCTATAACACCAAAGTCTTGAAAATGCCCTTTAGCACAATCATTTGGACATCCAGCTACAGATACCTTTATATGATAGTGTGATGGGAATACTAATTTTTCTATTTTATTAGCCATATCCTTAGTATCAACATTTGCTTTTATACAATGTGAATTTCCGATACATGCCATAACATTTCTAGCACCTATTGTTGGATATCCATTTTCATCAACTTTCATATCACAATTACATCTATCAACTTCAACTTCTTGTAAATAATTCTCTATAAACTTATTTACTGCTGGAATATTTTCATATTTAATTCCTGGAATATTAAAGGTTTGTCTCATTCCCATATGAAATGTTCCATTTCCCCAAGTTTCTGCTATTTCTTGTATTTGTGATAAATACTTAGCATCTACTATTCCTCCTGGAATACGCATTTGAAGCATAAACTCTCCTGGAACCTTTGATTGACGAAAACAATTTAATCTAACTTTTTTAATATCTATATCATGATTCATAAATAATTCCTCCTAATCTAATAATGTTTTTGCTTTTGTATAATTAAATACAGGTCCTTCAAGACATACATATGTTTCATTTATTCTACAATGTCCACATTTTCCTACTGCACATGACATTTTTCTTTCAAATGAAACCCATATCTTCTCTTCTGGAACTCCAAGTTTTAAGAATTCTAAAGCTGTAAAATGCATCATTACAGGAGGTCCAACTATGATAACCTCATAGTTATCTCCAAAACTTTCTAGAGGTAATTTATTTAAATGAACTGTTACAAGTCCAGTTTCCCATCCTTCTTTTGTATCATTATCTAAAGTATAAATAGTATTGAATTTTTCATTCCATCTATCTAAATCATTCTTGAAAAGTATTCCCTCTGAATTTTTAAATCCAAATACTAGACTTAAAGTTTCAACATAATTTGGTTCATCATAAAATTTATTTATTAAACTTCTAACTGGCGCTACTCCTGTACCTCCAGCTACTATTATTACATTTTTATTTTTAAATTGTTCTACAGGCCAACCTTTTCCATAAGCTCCTCTTAAAGAAATCTTATCTCCTGGTTGTAATTTAAATATTTCATCAGTAACTTTACCTACTGCTCTTATTGTAAAATCTAAGTATCCAGGTCCAAATCCACTAACAGAAATAGGTGCTTCTCCAACCTTAGGAAGAGATAATTCTAAAAATTGACCATGTTCTGGAACAACATCAGAAGCTATTCTAAAAGTCCATTCTTTATCAGTTTCCTTAACTATGTCTATTATTTCACATGATTTAGGTGTTAAAATATTTTCCATTTACATCTCCTCCATTATCTCTTTTACTGCTTTTGAAACCTTATTGATAGTAGCTGTAATTGATATATGCTCTGGACATCTATCTGTACATCTTCCACATCCTACACACATATGCTCTTCTCCAAATTGAGCTTTATAATCATGAATTTTATGCATAACTTTATATCTCATTTTATCGCCAGCAGTTTTTCTAAATACATGTCCACCAGCCATTTCATCAAATCCATCTACATGGCAAGATGCTTGTATTCTCTTTCTCTCACCTATGTTATGATTAGAATCATGAACTATATCCCTTGTTGTAAAGCATGTACATGTACTACAAGCTAGAGTACAGCTTCCACATTGAATACATCTTTTATTGTATTCTTCCCACATTGGGTGGTCCTTTAATTTATTTAAAACTTCAACACTCTCTATTTCTGGTAACTCAACCTTAGCTATATTTTCTTCAATAAATTGAAGTTCAAATTCCTCTTCTTCTTTTCCTTCAAAGTATTTATTAAATTCTTCTTCTTTAACATTAAAAAGTAAATTATCCTCATTAAATCTTACTGCTAAACTATAGTCATCAGTTTTATTGCTATTCATTGTTGTACAGAAACAAGTATCCCATCCCTCTGTACATTCCATACAAATAAACTTAACTCTATCTCTCATTCTTTTATAGAATGTATCTTCAAAATTCCCATTTTTAAGATATATAGTGTCTTGTCTTCTTTGTGCATTTATATCACATGGTCTTGCAAATATAAGCATCTTCTTTTGACTATCCATTTTACTTTCTCTAAACTCATTTTCTATGAAATAATATAAAGTTTGAGAAATCGGAGTTATTACTTCTTTTACTGGATAAGTTGATTTTTCATTATACACTATTTCTTCCACATTATTTATAACATCATATTTTATAATATCTGTGTCTGAGTATCTTCCTTGCTTCTCAAATCTTTTAGGAGCATAAATTATATACTCTTTTTTAAGCTCATTAAATAAATCATTTACTTCTTTTAAATTTAATTTGTATCCCATTCAAACACCTCCAAAATTTAAACCATTCATCTTTTGATAGTTTATTTTTTAACAAACTCCTTACATATTTATAATACTCTATTTTAATAAATAAGTTAAATTCATATTTTTTATTAAATATATAAGTATTTTGTTATGTATTTACAAACTACTTTTCTTAAATTATTCTTAATTTTTAACATTTTATCCATATAGCTTTTACATTTTATTTACTTTTATGGTATATTGTAATAAATAACTTTTAAAGGGGGACTATCTCATGGAAAACCAAAAACAAAATAAATTAGGAGCTGGAATAATCACCATTTCTGTAATACAAATAATTTTTTCAGCTTTTGCTCTTTTTGGATCAATCATTTTATTAATACCAAGCTTTCAAGAAAACCTAGCTACAATTACTGGAGCACCATTAGATCAATTAGGTATAAATAATACTAGTATTATTATTGGATTAGTTTCAATAATATTAGATCTTTTAGGAATAATACTGATATTAAGAAAAAAAGCTATTGGACTATACATATACCTATTAATAACTGCTGCTAATATAATTTATTCAATTATAATAAATGGATTTATGATATCATCATTAATAGGCTCATTAATTTTACCAGTATTAATGACATTCTTTGTTTATAGAAAAAAGGAACTTTTCGGATTAAGTAAATAAGAATATTAATAAAAAAAGATGGAAATCAATTTATAATTTCCATCTTTTTTTCTTTCTTTTTTTATGATTAATTTATACATTTATTACTATTTATCTTCTCTATCTATAAATAGCTTTTATAGGATCTAACTTACAAGCATTGTAAGCTGGTATTATTCCAAATACTATTCCTTCTATTATTGAAACCAATGTAGCTCCTACAAAGGTATTCATTGTAAGTATTGGCTTAAATGGTAAAAAGGCTCCAGCTACTTTGGATATTAAGTATCCTAATAATATTCCAATTAATCCACCTATTAAGGTTACTAATACAGCTTCAAATAAGAATTGAAGTAGTATGCTCTTAGGTTTTGCTCCAATAGCTCTTCTTATACCAATTTCTCTTTTTCTTTCAGAAACTGAAACATACATTATGTTCATAACTCCAATTCCACCTACTAAAAGTGAAATTCCTGTTATAAATGCTATGAATTTTGTTAATCCACCAATTATTTTTTCAAAGGCCTTTGTAACTTCCTCTGGGTCTTGCATCTCATATTTTCCTCCAATATTAGGATGATTAGCCATTAAGTATTTTTCTATGTCCTTATATACTTCTTTTTTATCAACCCCTGCATTAAGTGATACATCTAAGGAAGTTATTACTTCATTGCTATTCATATTGTCTATAGCTTTCTTTGGAACATAACTTGTATTTCCTCCAAAACTCATCATATCAACCTGTGGTAAAATACCTATAACCTCAAAATTTATTCCATTCATGGTTACAGCCTTACCAATACCACTTTCTATTGGATTAAATAATTCTTTTGCAACATTATTATCTAATACAATTACAGACTTATCCTTATCTCCATCTTCAAACCATCTTCCGTATTCAACTTTCTCATTTTTTCCATCATAGGATCCAAGCATAGCAAATTGATTTTTATCAAAATACTGAAGTTGACTACTTGAAAAGCTCATTATGCCCATAAAACCTTGAGATGGCTTCACATCTTTAACTCCCTTTATTCCTTTTATTCCATTCATATCTGATTTTGTAAAAGGTTCTAAAAGACTCATATTAGCATCAAAATTATCTGGTTTAAATGTTATGTTTATCTTATTAGCATTAGTTTCTTGAGAAGATTCTAAAACATAAGCTTTTAATCCATCTCCGACTGAAAGTATTGTAACTACAGAGCTTATGCCAATAATAATACCAATCATTGTTAGAAAAGTTCTTAACTTATGAAACTTTAAACTAGCAATGGCTGTTTTTATTAAATTAATTGCTGACATAATCTTCCCCCTTTGTTATAACCCCATCCTTAACTCTTATTATCTTATTTGCGTATTTAGTTAAGTCTTCATCATGTGTTACCATGATTATTGTCTTATTATCTTCATTTAATTTTTTTAGAATCTCCATAATTTCTGTACTAGTATTACTATCTAAAGCTCCTGTTGGTTCATCAGCAAAAATGACATAAGGATTATTTATAAGAGCTCTTGCAATAGCTACTCTTTGTTGCTGACCTCCTGATAACTCTAGAGGAAGTTGATTCTTCTTTTCTGATAAACCTACCATTTTCAAATATTTATCTATAAGTTCTTCTCTTTTCTTACGAGGTATACTTTTTTCATTATATAATAGAGGAAGCTCAACATTACTTCCTATGGTCATGGAGTTTATTAAATGGAATTGTTGAAATATAAATCCCATATACTTATTTCTTATGTCAGCTTTCTGATCTTCCTTTAATTTACTAACATCAATATTATTAAACTTATATGTTCCATCTTCAAAGCTATCTAATAATCCTAGTAAGTTCATTAGAGTTGTTTTACCACTACCTGATTTACCCATTATCATGACAAAATCGCCTTGTTCTATTGTTAAATTAACATCCTTCAAAGCATGAAATTTCTCTTTACCTAAGCTATAGTATTTATTTAGTTTAATAACTTCTACTATATTACTCAACCTTCATCCCCTCTTTCATGTTCGGAGTAGGATTAGAAACTATTTTATCTTCTTCATTTAATCCACTGCTTACTATAACTATATCTTCACTTCCTTCTTTAGGTGAATATGTTATAACTTGCTTAACAAGTTTTCCATCTACATTTTTAAATACAAATTTTTCATTATCTCCACTTAAAATTGCTTCCTTAGGAATTTCTATTGGCTTTTTATCTAAATTAACAGATGCTTGAACATGGAATCCATTAGTTAAATCTTCCTGAGAATCTGGTGTTATCTTAACTTCGTAATAAGACATATTTCCACCTGCGCCTCCTTGTGCACCTGTCTGTGCTGATAAAGAAGCTCCATTATCTACAGGAGTATTTCCAACAGATGATATTTTACCCTTTATATTTTTATTTGTTGAAAGAATAGTTATTTCAACTTCTTGTCCTTCCTTTATCTTAGGTTGATCTTTTTCATTTACGCTTCCACTAATATAATAATCACCTGATTCAACAGTAATATATGGTTGTGTAGGATTTCCACTTGATTCTGCCAATATTATTTTTCCATCTATAGGAGCCGTTACTTTATAATATTCCTTATCCTTTAATGCTTTTATTTGCTTTTCTAGAAGTTTTATTTGCTCATCTACATTTCCAGTTGATAGCTCCCCACCTGCATTTTGCCCTAAATTAGGCATTTGACCTCCTTGAGGCATTTGATTCTCTAATCCGGCTTTCTTTAAATCCTCTAATTGTTTTTTTGCTTCTGCATTTTGTTTGTTAATTTCTTCCTTTTGACTTTTAGCAGAATTTAATTGTAATTCTAACTGCTCTACTTGACTTTGAACCTGTTCATTTTTATATGTAAATAAAGTATCTCCTTTTTCAACAACATCTCCATTTTTAACTTCTACCTTATCTACAGTACCCTTTGTAGCATCTAAAAATATATTTTCAACTTTTTCTGGTTCTATTTTCCCATTTACAAAAACCTTATCTGTAGAGGGAACAGTGTATATCTCCATAGTTGCCACTGATTCCTTATTCATACTTTGTTTTAAAAAATAACTTCCAACTCCTACCCCTGCAAGTATTACAACTGTTACTATTGCTATTATGTATTTCTTTTTCATGAATATCCTCCCTTACGAATTATTTATCCTAATAATATCATATTTTTAAAAATTATGTATAAATTTTGAATATTTTAAACCTTAAATAAACCTTAAATCCCATTTTTAATATTTTATTAACAAAAAAATAAGATAGCAAAACTATCTTATTCTCCTAAAACATTTTCTATACATTTTTTAGTTACATAAACCATAAATGTCATATCTTCTTCTGAAATAATATATGGTGGATTAAAATATAATACATCCCCTAAAGGTCTTAAAATAAGTCCCATTTTTAAAGCTTCTTTGTATATTTTGTATCCTATTCTTAAATCACTAGAAAAACTTTCTTTTGTTTTTCTATCTTTAACCAACTCTATAGCATTTATCATTCCAATATTTCTTATTTCACCTACATTTTTATGATTCTTTATGGCTGAATTTAACTTTTCATTTAATAAATTTCCTTTCTCATTTACCATATCTAATATATTTTCTTCTTCAAATATATTTAAAACCTCAACAGCTATAGATGACCCTAAAGCATTACCTGAATAAGTATGTGAATGCATAAATGCTTTATGTTTATTATAATCATCATAAAAGCAATTATAGATTTTATTTCCTGTTAATAACAATGCCATTGGCATATATCCACCTGTTAACCCTTTAGATAAGCACATAAAATCTGGACATACTTCACCATGTTCTGTAGCAAACATCTTTCCTGTTCTTCCAAAGCCTACAGCGATTTCATCTGCAATAAAATGCACATCATATTTATCACAAGCTTCTCTTAATTTCTTTAAATATAATGCTGGATATATTTTCATTCCAGCAGCTGCTTGTACTAAGGGCTCTATAATAACTCCTGATATTTCTTCTGAATATTTTTTAAGCTCTTCTTCCATATAAAAAAAGCATTCACAGTCGCAATTTTCTCTTTGTTTAGAAAATTCACATCTATAACAATTTGGAGCTTTTACTCGTATTACATCTATCATTAATGGTTTATAAACTGAACTATAAATATCTAAGTCTCCCATTGATAACGCGCCTAAAGTTTCTCCATGATATGCATCTTCTAAAGCTATAAATCTTTTTTTCTTCTCTTTTCCACTCTGTCTATTATAATGAAAACTCATCTTTATAGCTGCCTCTATAGCTGAAGAACCATTATCACAGAAAAATACCTTATCTAATCTTTCTCTCGTTAACTTTATTAATCTTTTACTCAACTCTATAGCTGGCAGATTAGAAAAATTAGCAAAAATAACATGCTCCAACTTATCTACTTGATTTTTCAAAGCATTATTTAACCTTTCATTGGAATGTCCAAAAAGATTACACCACCAAGAACTAACACAGTCTAAATATCTTTTATTATCTAAATCATAGAGATATGGTCCTTTTCCTTCTTTTATTATTATAGGTTTAAGTTCCTCATAATCTTTCATCTGTGAACATGGATGCCATATATATTCTAAATCACTTTTTATTAAATCCTCTTTAAATTCCATAAAGCACCTCATTAAGTTCATTTAAATCATAATTTTCTATATCTTCTATCTTTGGTACAGTTGAAATATTATTTACTCCTGTTAATTCTTTTATTATCTTCTTATTATCTCTGTGTATGATATCACTTTTATTAAATTTATTAAGTATTATTCCTTTTACTTTTAGCCCTAAGTTTCTTAAATAACTTACTGTTAAAACAGTGTGATTAATAGCACCTAATCCACTATTAGATACTAGTATTATTGGAAGGTTAAGCTCTTTAATTATATCTTCTAGCATAAGCTTTTTCTCTGAAAAACTTATTGGACACACTATTCCTCCACTTCCTTCACAAAGAATAAAGTCATATTTATCTCTAACCCTCTTATAATCTTTTTTTATCTTTTCCATACTTATAGAAACTTTTTCTACTTCACTTGCTAAATGAGGAGAATATGGATTTTCTAGTATGTAAGAAACCATATTTTCATAAGATTCCTTAAGTCCAGAAATCTCCATAACTTCTTCACAATCTAAAGGTATTAACCCCTTTTTGTCTTTTATAGCTCCACTTAAGACTGCCTTGTAATACCCTGCATTCCTTCCCTCTTCTCTTAACTTTTTTAAAATTAGTCCACTAATAAAAGTTTTACCAATATCAGTATTAGTTCCTATTATATATACTCCCTTTTCCATAACTAAAAAATCCTCATCCCAATATTCTCTATTAATCTTTTATCATCTTTTATCTTATTTCCACATGTAGTTAATAAATTTCCTGTTATAGTAGCATTTGCTCCTGCTTTAAAAGCATTTTCACCAAAGTTTTTAAGCAAATACCTCCCTCCTGCTAATCTTATTTTAGCTTCTGGATTTATAAATCTAAAAACGGCTATAGTCCTAAGAATTTCTTCTTCATTTAAAGGAGTCATATGCTGAAGCTTAGTTCCCTTAATAGCACTTAAAACATTTATTGGAATTGATTTTATTTCTAATTCTCTAAGAGTAATAGCTAAATCTATTCTATCTATAATTGTTTCTCCAAGACCAATTATTCCTCCCGAGCATACTTCTAAACCAGCTTCCTTAGCATTTTTTATAGTCTTTACTCTTTCCTCATAAGAATGAGTTTTGCATATTTTCTCATAATAGTTTCTGGATGTCTCTAAATTATGATGATATCTTTTTACTCCAGCTTTCTTTAATTTTATTAAAGACTCTTTATTTATTATTCCATGGGAAGCACAAAGATTTATTTTAAGTTCTTTATTTAAATTTGAATAATAAGCAATTACTCTCTCAAATTCCTCACCATAAAGTCCTCTTCCTGAGGTAACTATAGAAAATCTATGAACTCCTTCATCTTCATTTTCCTTAGCAACCTTTTTTATCTCTTTATAATCAAGAAGAGGGTATTCACTTATATTAGTCTTATAATACTTAGATTGAGCACAAAAAGCACAATCTTCTCCACACCTTCCACTTTTCCCATTAATTATTGAACATAAATCAATACCATCACCATGAATTTCTTTTCTTATATTGTTAGCTTCTTTAATTAACTCCTCTATATTACTATTAAAAAGTCTTAACCCTTCTTCCCTAGTTAATTTTATATTTTTTAAAGCTTTTTCCTTCATTTTTAAAATAAAATCCATAAAAATCAACTCCGCTCTTTAAATATAATCAAGTCTTTTTAACCTTGGACAAACCTTAGATCCTACTAATGAAATTATAAATGTCAATAACAAATCACTTGGTAAACATGCTATAGCTCCAATGCTTACTGCTGATAATAAGCTCATAGCATCCCCTAGATAAAAATTATAAATTACATACATATATGAAACTCCAAATAAATAGATTACTAAAAGTCCTAAAATTCCAGCTAAAAATAAATTTTTAATATTTATACTTTTTAGATTTTCTGTTATTTTTCCAATTATATAAGCTCCAAAAATAAAACCAATTAAATATCCAAAGGTAGGTTGAAATACATATGATGGTCCGCCTCCTTGAGTAAATACAGGAATTCCAAGGAGTCCTACTAATACATAGATTATTTGAGCTAAGGCTCCTCTTTTAGCACCAAGTAAAATTGCTCCTAAGGCACAAAAGAAATATTGAAGTGTAAAAGGCACTATTGGTATTGGTATCTTAATAAAAGCCCCAATAGCTGTAAGTGCTGCAAAAATAGGTATCAGTGTTAAATCTCTTGTTTTCATTTCCATAGTTAAATCTCCTTTAATCTTATACATCCATACAATTTTAAAAATCAATTTATCTTGATTATCAAAGTATATTCCATATAATAACCTTATAATTTATAATTGTCAACTATTTTATATTTTTAGGTTTACAATATTGTTTCATTAGTTTACTATAAACTCTATTTCAAAATTTCATTTATTTTTAATTAAATACAATTAAAACCTCTTGTATTTTAAGCTAATCTATTTTTCTATATCTCATATTCTTTTGAGTAAATATAAAATACTAAAAATAAAAAATGAGCATATATCAAAATCTAATAATAAAACTTACAATATAAATATCTTTGTAAGTTTTATTAAATTTTATTTTAATACATGCTCTTATAATTCTTTTTTCAACACTAATTATTTTGTTTGATTTTGTCCTTGTTCATTTTGTTGATTTTGATTATTCTCATTTGACTGATTTTGTGGCTTATCTTGGATATTTTCTTGATTCTTTGATTCATCAGAATTATTTCCTGTTTTTATAACTATATTACCATTTTCATCATAAGTTATTCCATCTTTAACTTTTTCACTAGCTGAGCTAAACATATTTACTAGAAAATCCTTAATATCAACTAAAACATTTTTTATACCATTTAATGCTTTTTCTAAAAGACCACTTTCTTCTAATTGTTTTCCTGTGTCTTTTAATATTTGTTGAAGCTTGTCATTCATTTGATTTAAAGATTCTTTCATAGCACCATAGTTATAGTCTAAATCATTTATTTTAGACATAAATTTTATTGTTTGCTCTTGTTGCCCTTGTGTTAAAAGTATATTATAGTTATTTGTAACATTGTTTACTATCTTACCTATTTCCTCATCATTTTTAGGTTTATCTTTAATTACATCAGTTTTAATATCATTTACTACTACAGCGGCTTCATCTTTTCCTAGTGTTTGTCCATCTTTAGTTTTAGCATTACTTAAATTATTAGTTAAAGAAATTTCCTCTCTTGCAGCCTCTTTCTTTGGAAGAGATAACTCCTCCCCTGATGCATCTTCAAATCCTTTTAAAATACCAGCTAAGGCAGCTGTTCCTGTAACCTTAAATGGAGCATCAGCCTTTACATCAGCATTATTTACCCCTGAAGTAAGAAGGGCATTAGCAAGCATACTTCCTGTTACCTCTGTTAAATTGTTAGTAGTTACATTTATTCCACCTTTGTCCTTAACCACTACGTAAGAACTTGATATTGATTGACTGCTAGCAGGTATTGGTTTACTTGTATCTAAACCTAATTGTTCTCTTATATCTTGATTAGTTACATCTATTATTTTAACATCATTAGCTTTTACTCCAAAAGCATCTAACATTTGTAATCTTTCTGACTTTGTTAAATTAGCTCCTAAAGTTACTACAGCCTCAGTTTTTTCACTTTGTGCAAATACTGGAGTAGCCATTCCAAACATGAATGTACTAACTATTGCTCCACAAAGAACTTTCATAATACTCTTTTTCTTTATCATACTCTATTTGTTGTAAGTAATAGCTAATATACTTTTAACTATTTTCCTATTACTAACAACCTCACCTCCTAAAATAATTATTATGAGAAACTTAAGCTTTAAAGTTAAAACTCTGCTTAATTAATCATCTGTTTTCAAATTATATCATGGCAAATATGACTAAAAATTAAAATTTAATTACGTTAGTATATCTTAAGAAAAAAGTAATTTATATAAATAAAGTCCTAGCACAATATTAATTGTACTAGGACACTAGCAATTTAGGTAAATTTACTACTTTTTCAAATAGAATGTATAACTAACTTAAAAGTATTTAATTTATAAATTTAATTATTTAAAAACTTCCATTTTGAGTTGTATTTTTCTTTAAAAAGATTTCAGTACTCTTTAATATATCCTCTGATATAATTCTATTTATTGTATTTATATCAAAATCTTCATCACAAACTCTAATGCTTTGTACTCTTACTAAGCTATCTAAAAATTGCTTAATCATAAGACCATTTTTAAGTGCTAGCTCTCCCATTCTCTTTTGTATATCTCCAATAGCATTTTCTAAAGCAGATTCAGCTTCTTCATCTAAGGTAAAACCTTTCTTAACTAAAGTGCTTAAAGCTATGTCATATAATTCTCTTTCATTGTAGTTTCCAAAGTCAACCCAAATAGGGAATCTATAATTTAATCCCTCATTAGTTAAAATAAGGTCTTTCATCTTGCCTCTTATTCCACCAAGAACAATAACTATTCTATTGCTATTATTATCTATGAATTTTATAAGATCAGATACTATTTCATTGTATCTTTCTTCTCCAAAGAAAGTATTCCATTTATCTATATATAATATTTTTCCAACATGTTTATTTAATATATCTTCAACTTTCATGCCTGAATTAATCATTGCCATAAATTCATATTTATCTATTTGAACTATGTTTTTTGCCTTAATTATACCCATACTATATAGCATTTCTGAATATATATTTAAAACTGTCTTTTTACCTGTTCCACTTTCTCCAGTAAAGACCATATTCATATACTTATTTAAATCAACTTGAAAACCAAGTTTCTTTCTCTTTTCTCTGATTTTCATAAGTTTATATTGACCTCTAAGGAAATCCTTAAGCTCTTCATTTCCAATTAAATCATTTAACTTCTTCTCTAAATCAAAGTGATTATCATATTTTATTGCATTCATAGCCTTTATATCTTTTGTGTTTATAAGGTTCATTTCATAAACACTTATATCACTTTCTGCAATTCTAATACTTTGATTTCTTATAAGTTGCTCAACATAGTTTCTTACCATTCTTCCATTTCCTGATTGAGCATCTGCATTTTCATATATCTCAACGAAATTTTTTTTAAGTTCTGAATATCCATTTTTAGAAAGTTTAAATCCTTTAGCTTCTACTAATTTTATTGCCATTTCTAAAAGCTCATTAGGATTATAGTCTTCAAATTTAGTCCAAAGTGGGAATCTTGATCTTAATCCTATGTTAACATCAAAGAAATTCTCCATTTCTTCTTCATATCCTGCTAAAATAACTATTACTTCCCTTGAATAGTCCTCTATTAATTTAAGAAGTGTCTCTATAGCTTCTCTACCTATGGAATCATTAGCTAAAGTATATGCTTCATCAATAAATAAAACTCCACCTAATGCTTCTTTAAATTTCTCCTCAGTTTTCTTTGAAGTTTCTCCTGGAATATCTGAAACAAAACTTGATCTATCTGTTTCAACTAATTGTCCAACCTTTAAAAGACCCATGCTATTTAACATTTCAGCTACTAATCTAGCTATACTAGTCTTTCCTGTTCCAGGGTTACCTGCAAATATCATATTTAAATTTTGCTCTATTTTCGTATTTACACCAACAGATTTTCTCTTTTCTTGAGCTACTATAAGCTTATATTGGCTTCTTAAAAATTCCTTAACCTCTTCAAGACCTATTATTTCTTTTAACTTTTCTTCTAAATCAAATTTTGCACTTACCTTAAAGTTAAAATTATCTTTTTCTAGAAGATCAATAGCTCTCTCCTTATTCACTAAATACTTCTTAGATGCATCCATTATTGCATTTTCTACAATATTTCTAACAAATCTGGCATTTCCTAAATCACTTTTCCCAACCATTTGGTTTTTAGTAAATAATTCAATAAGTCCAGCCTTTGCACTTTTAGCTATTCTATATCCCTTTGACTTAGCAATATTAACTGCTATTTCATACATCTCTAAAGGATTATAGTCCTCAAACTTAATTACATTTGGAAATCTTGATTTTAATCCTTGGTTGAAACTTAAGAAAGTTTCCATATCCTTCTCATACCCTGCTAAAATAACAGTTATGTTATCTCTGTTATCTTCTATTCCTTTTAATAAAGCATCTACTATTTCACGGCCAGCCTTATCATTTTCATCTGTACATAAGGAATAAGCCTCATCTATAAATAATACTCCACCTAAAGCTGATTCTATTATTTCATTAGTTCTTCTTGCTGTATTACTAATTCCTTCCCCTATAAAATCTGCTTTACTAACCTCTTTAAATATATTTTCTTTTATCATGCCTAAGGCGTATAAATACTCAAAGGTTATTCTTGCTGCATTGGTTTTACCAGTACCAGCATTTCCAGCAAATATCATGTTTAATGAGATTTGTGTAGTCTTTAATCCAAGTTTCTCTCTTATTTTTTGAACCTTAAAGTTATTTTCAATCTTATCTATAAACTCCTTAAGCTCTTTCATACCAATTATAGATTCTAATTTATACCTAACCTCTTCTAAGGTTGGATTACTATACTTACTTAAATCATAAACTTCATCATTTGATTTACAAAAGATTTCATCATCTTCTACATATATAAGTAATCTACTATTTGCTTCTATAGCTTCCTTTCTAATTATATTAATTATAGGCTTACAAATCTTATATGATATGTATTGATCTAGGCTTAAACTTCCTTTTTCTCTAAAGTTATCTTCTATATAAGGACAAACCCCTGCTCTTTCTTCTATATCTGGATTTTCATCTACTCCTATTATTATGTCAATATCAAAAAGCTCCTTAACCTTATTTATTTCTTTTAATAGCTTTTTCTTTATTACTTTATTTTTGTCCTTTTCGCTTAAGGCTTTTCTATATAAGGTTTTGTCTTTATTTATTAAGAATTCATTATCTATTATTTCAAAGTCCTCATCTTTATCCTTGTTATAAAGGAATATGAAGAATTTATTATTACAAATAATTTTATTTACAATATCCTCATCAATTTCTTCAGCTTCAACTAAAAATTTATTTTTTATTACATAATTATCTTTTAGCATTATACATGAATTAGGGCTTATTCCTGAAAGAACATTTAATATATCTTCACTTGCTTTATCTGTATTTTTAAATACTAAACATTGAGAGTCATTATTTAATTTTTCATATAAATCTGTTAAAAAGGCATTGTACCCTAAATTAAACTTATATGCAGCTAAATCAATCTCATCAATTTTACTATTTTTAACAAACTTATAATAATTAAGTTCTTTGAAAAAGTATTTTAGTACACTATTTTTAAATATGTCTCTTTCCTCTACTATAAGCAATATACCTTTACTATCTTCCTCTATTTTTTCTTTAAAGTAATTACATAACTCTTTATTGAAAGTTTTTTGTCCTATAAATTCTTCATTTAGCTTTTTTTCTATTTTAAAAAATCCATTTTCTATAATCTCTTTATTCACCATATCTTTTCGCTCCACAAAGAATATATTATGAAGCCTCCTCCTTTTTCTTTAATGTTTATTCTCTTAAAATACAACCTTTCTCTTTTGATTTTTATTTATTATATATTTTCAATCTCTATAAAGGTTTCATTATATGTTATTTGTCCACCCATATCAGAGATTCCTGATTCAGTTAAAAAGTTTGGATTCCCATGTTTCTTCCACCAACCAACATACATTAAAGCCACATAATCTTGAACTCCATTATCTAAGGAACAAATTGCTGTAATCTCTCCTGCCTTTGATTTTAATTTAACCTTTTCTCCACAAATTAAGGAAAACTTTCTTATCATATTCTCATTTAAATATACTTTCGCCTTTTCATTCACATCTATATAATGCTGACTTGATAATGAATCTTTAGAATGATTAGTAAGCAATCTAAAACAGTTTCCTTTTATTCTAGGACTTATATATGTTGGTGTTAAGCTTCCGCACTCTTTTAAAGCCCTTTTAGAAGCAAGTTCAAATTTGCCAGAAGGTGTTTTAAACTTTTTATTTTCCCAAGCTACATCATCATAAACTGTAAAAGGATTATTTTTTAAATAATCTAAGCTTATATCTTTATTATATCTCATTAGAGGTTCAATAACCTTACTTAAATATTCTTTTTTAGATAGGATTGGATATCCTTTTAAATTCATTCTTTTAGCTAGTTCTCTAAAAAAGTAGTATTCATCCATAAGTTTTTCTCTAGGTTCTATTATCTTTTCATTATATATTAAATAAGGGTTAGTCATTGAACTAAAAACCATATCCTCACTTTCTAAAGTATTGGTACAAGGAATGAATAAATCACACTTTGAAGCAGTATCTGTCATAAACATATCAAAACAAACTTTAAACTCAACTTTATCTATACTATTATTTAATCTATTTAAGTTTGGAAGTTGATTCATAAGATTGCTATTAGTTATTACCATCATTTTTATTGGTGCATTAGAATCCTCTATACTTAAAGAATATTTTTGTGGTTTTTCTATAAACTCATTTATATTAGAAACATAAAATCCTCTATTTTCTCCAACCTCTCCACTTTTAAATGGATCTAAATCTAAAATTCTACTTAATACCTTATTTGCGTAATTTACTCCACCGCCTCTAACTCCAATTTGACCAGTTAAAGCACCTAAGGCATCAATAGCTCTTATGGTATTTCCACCATTTTTATATTTTTGCATTCCATATCCCAAATATATGCTAGAGTTTTTTTCACAATAGTATTTAGTTAGCTTTTCTATATCCCTTATTTCTATTCCACATTCCTCACTTAAATAATCCAAATCAAAATCCTCTAAATGAGCTTTATATTCTTGGAATCCTAAAACATATTTATTTATAAAATCATTATCTTCAAGACCTTTAGAAATTATTATTTTTGCCATGGCCATAGCTAAAGCTCCATCTGTACCAGGTTTAATTTTTACATGAATATCTCCAAGCTTTGCACTTTGAGTATTTATTGGATCTATAACTATTATTCTGCTCCCGTTTTTCTTTGCCTTATTTAAAATTGCCATAGTATGTATAGTTGTATTTGCAGGATTTTTACCCCATAAAAATATGTTTTTACTATTTATCATATCCTCTAAGGAATTTGATACAGAATCTCCAAAATCATATTTTTGAGCTCTCATTCCAGCACTCCAGCAAGGGCCTCCTATAGCTTTACTTACACCACCATAAAAATTAAAAAATATATCCTCTATTCCCTTTAGTACTCCACCACTTCCATATTGGCTATAATATAATATTGACTTAGAAGAATACTTCTCTTTTATAGATTCAAGTTTTTCTTTCATTATTTCTAAGGCATCTTCAAAGGAAATCTCTTCCCATACTCCATTATTCTTTAAAAGAGGAGTATATATTCTATCTTTATGATTCAATCTTTTTAAGTGAGCTATTCCTTTCTTACATATGAGTCCCCTTGTAAATGGATGATCTTTGTCACCTTCTATTTTTAGAATTTCACTTCCTTCTTTATAAACATTAAATTTACAACAATCAAAGCAATCCAATGTACATCCGTGACTTAATACTTCCATAATAACTCCCCCTTATATTTTATTGATTTCATACATCTTTAAACTACGTACATAATAAAATTCCTCTATTTCTAATTTAGTCTAATTTTATATGAATGTTCCTTCATTAACAACTATAAAATCAAAAATTACTATTAAAAAATAAAAACAATTTAAATCATAATATAATATTTTTATCTCATATTAAATTGAATTTAACTATAAAAAAATAGATTTTTTATGAATTAAATTTAGAATAATATTCATATTTTCTAAAAAATCTAAATTATCTGACAACAAAATTTTGAGTTTTTTATTAAATTTAGTCAAAAATTATGATAAATTTCTATTTTTAAAAGTAAATTATTCGTATATAATATAAATGACGATATCTTTAGTATTTACGATTGTAAAATATTTTAAATAAGCATTAAAAAAGGAGATAGACGAATGAACGAACAAAATCATGGATTAGGTATTATAGCTTTAGAAAGTTGCACAGAACTTGGTAATGCTATAGACAAGCTTATACAAGAGAAAAGAAATTGTGAGGAATCTTTTTTAATAAAAACTGATGAGATAAGATTCTCTAATGGTGAAGGAAAGGTTAAAATACCTCAATCTGTAAGAGGAAGAGATATATACATTCTTTGTGATATAGGTAACTATAGTTGTACATATAAAATGTTTGGTTTTGAAAATCATAAGGGACCAGATGAACATTTCCAAGACATAAAAAGAACAGTTTCTGCTATAAGAGGAAAGGCTAGAAGAATAACTGTAATAATGCCTCTTTTATATGAATCAAGACAACATAGACGTAAAGGAAGAGAATCTCTAGACTGTGCTTTAGCACTTCAAGAACTAGAAAGATTAGGCGTTGATGAAGTTTTAACTTTTGACGTTCACGATCCTAACGTTCAAAATGCTATCCCACTAATGTCATTTGAAAACTTCTACCCAACTTATGATATAGTTAAATCTTTAATTCACAATGAAAAAGATTTAGAGCTTGATAAGGAAAAATTACTTGTAATAAGTCCTGATACTGGTGCCATGGATAGAGCAATCTACTATTCAAGCGTACTAGGTGTTGATGTTGGTTTATTCTACAAAAGAAGAGACCATTCACGTATAGTTAATGGTAAAAACCCAATAGTTAAACATGAATACATGGGAAGAGACGTTGATGGAAAAGATGTCTTAATCGTTGATGATATGATAGCTTCTGGAGAATCTGTACTTGATATTGCTAAAGAGCTTAAAGGAAGAAATGCTAGAAATGTATATGTTGCTACTACTTTCTCATTCTTCACTGAAGGTTTAGAAAAATTCAACAAGTTCTTCAATGATGGAATAATTAAGAGCGTTTACTCAACAAACTTAACTTATATCCCTGAGGAATTAAAGGCTGCTCCTTGGTTTAAAGCTGTTGATTTATCTGATTTTATCGCAAGAATAATAAATAGATTAAACTATGATAAATCTGTAGCATCATATATGGACGCTACTCACATAATTCAAAGATTATTAGACGAAAAATAATATTCTTAAATTAAGTGCTCTGCTTTTTAGCAGAGCACTTTTCAATCTATTCAAACAAAAATTCTAAAACATGTTTTGCTTCTTTATGATTAAATGCATTATTATAAATATCATCTAGCTTATTTTTTATTTCTTCACCTTTCGCTAAGAAAGCTGTTCCTTTTGCTACTTGATTTTTGTAATTTAAAGCAATCTTTTTAATCTCTTCTTGGTGAATTTTATCAACATCTCCATCAATATATGTTGTATAAACATCTATTATTTCATCATCTTCCCTACTTGGAAAATATTCATGGGGAGCTGTACTATCAAAAATTGCAAAGTTAAGTTCTCTACTTATAACCATATCCTTACTATCTGGATCAAATGCACAATTATATACTTCCACATCATAACCTAATTCTATTACTTCCTTAGCTATTTTCTTTAGCATAGTTGACTTTCCTGTTCCAGCTCTTCCTTTTAAAAAGTATCTTTTTACCCCTTCAGTTATACTAGGAACAGAATCCTTAGAACCACTTGGTGTTGCTCCACCTAAATATCTTTCAACAGATTTGCCCTTTGACTCTTTTTTAACTGCTCCCTCTGTTAGTAAAGAAATTACATGATTAGTAAATTTATTTGCCTTTTCAATATTTAAATAAGGAAAATAAATATCTTCCCAATAATCATGTATCTTCAAAGCTTTTTCGTATTCTTTATGAGTATTTTCCATACAATCTTTAAATTGTTCTTTTAGAATTTTTATAGTCTCTTCATTTTTTTCTATTTCATCTTTATCTAAGAATACATCTAAATCTATAACTTCAATATTATCACCAACTAAATTCATAAATCCATGAAGAGGAGTTCCATTTACTACTGCAATTTCTTTTTCTCTTAGTATTATTCCCTCCATTTCATTATTATCTATAGTGCTCACAATAACTTCTAAACTTAAAGTATCACTATATTCATCTATAAGTTCCTTTATAATAGCAGTTTTAAATATATTGCTTCCTCCATTTAGTGAATAAATTTTCTTGACCCCTTGAAATATAGAATTGTAAAGTGGCCTAAATCCTTTTGCTGTATTTCCTGCTCCATAATAATAAACTACATTTTTCATTTTCTTCTCCTTAATATCTAATATAGCTCTTAACTTATTATATTTTTAAATTTGTAAATAAGTTACAGCAAAGAAGAGAGATGATTTTATTTTTATAAAATCATCTCTCTTCTTTATATTAAGTAATATTTACTTAAATCATTCTTCTCTATTTAATTAAGTTTATTAATAAAAAAATAGTTATTGTATTTCACATTAATAATAATTTATCTTTACTTATTTTGTTTTATTATCACTATTTTGTGAATTATTCGTTGAGTCTGAAGAATTATTATCACCTACAGGTGTATTTTTAATTACTTTAAATGCATATCCATGTTCTTTATAGAATTTTATTATTGAAGGTAATGCTTGTACAGTTTCTTTTTTAGCTGCTGCATCATGCATTAATAAAATTACATGATTTAAAGATTTAATATTCTTAGCTGAATTTTGAACATATTGCTCTACTGTATAATGTCTTCCAGTTGCATCCCCTGTTTCCGCATCCCAGTCTATACTAACTATATTATCTTTTGCAAAAGCCTCATCTAAAGCTTTTAAGTTAGGATCTCTATAATATCTTCTAGACATGTATCCACCTGGCATTCTAATTACTCTAGCATTAAAATTATTTCCTAATACACTTTTCATTATTTCATTGGTCTCATTTAATTCACTCATAAATTTATTTACATCTACTGAATTTCCTGGATATAATGTTTTATAATCATGTGAAAAACTATGCCCTGCTACTGCATTTCCTTGATCAATTTCTTGTTTTAATAACTCTTGATTCTCTTTATTATCCTTTAATGCAGATCCTATATCAAAAAATGTAGCATGTACATCTTCTTCCTTTAAAATTTTTAATATTTCTCTTGTATTTTCACTTGGACCATCATCAAAAGTTAAAAATATTTCTTTGTCAGTATTTGTAGATTTTCCTTGAAGCATTTTTTCAACTTCATCTGCACTAACTGCATAAGAATCTGCCGCATAAATTATATTCCCATTTGGCATTATGTCAGTTGGCTTTGGTTTTTCTTCTTCTTTTTTAGTTTGCTCTTCTTTAACTGATGCTAAAGCTTCCTTATTAGCTTTATTGCTAAATAATGACTTTATTCCACAACCTACACCTACAAGCACCACAATACCTGCTACAGCAACTGCTATTCTTCTTTTTAAATACTTATTATGTTTTCCATTACTTACTTTGTTACTCACAAAATTCATCTCCATGTCTATATAAATTAAATTATTAATCTCTCATTATTATAATAAAACTTTATAAAAACATTTTTGTTACAAATTGTTTAAATTTAATTCATATTAAATTTAATAAGAAAAATAGAGCTATATGAAAATTTCATAATCAGCTCTATTTTAAACAAGTATCTGTATCAAAATATAATAAAGCTTACAAACATATTCCAAGAATTACTAGATTTTAAGTGAAAGTCCAAATTTTAATTTGGAACCTTAAACTTATCCAATGGAACTTTAGTTACATTGGAGTCATTTGAATAATCATTACTTCGAAGATATAACTAAAGCTTCAAAACTTAAGTGAAAGCCCAAATTTTTAATTTGGATTCTTGAACTTATACAATCGAACTTTGTGAGATTGTATTCCTAAGAAATTAACAGTCTCAGCTTCTTAACGTGATATCTTCTACGTAATAATTTAAATTCTAAAGTTCATCTAGATATTCTCTTCATACTGTTTATAAGCTATATTAAAAGTTATTTTGATGCAACCTATAAACTTTATAATTATATTTAATCACTTAATTTTTTTAAGAACACATGCTGACTTTCTTATTACATCATAAAAATGTCTAGCTTCATCCCTTATTTCTTTTCCTGAAAATTTATTATTAACCAGAACTCCCCAAAGGCCCTTAGGAAGGTTTATTTTAACTTGATTATTATTACTATTAAAAACTACTATGAATTCATTATTATGATCTTTTAATCTATAAGCAACTATACCTTTTTCATTTATTCCTAACTCACTCTCTATAAATGAAATTTTTTCTCTTATTTCTTTGTTACTTTCTAACCTAAATAAAGGATATTCCTTTCTTAATTCAATTAATCCCTTATAGTATTTAAATAATTCCATATACTTTACTTTTCTAGTCCAATCAATCTTATTTACAAAGTCATTAGAATTATAACTATTTTCAACAAATTCTCCTTTTTCATTAATTTTAGTTCTTAAAAGCTCCTCTCCTGAATGAATAAAGGGTATTCCTTGAGATGTTAAGAAAATAGCAGCACTTAACTTATTCATTTCTATTATCTCTTCTTCAGAAGCATTTTCACATACAATTTTAAGTTTATCATGTAATGTATTATTATCATGGGCAGAACAATAATTTACTGTCTGATAAGGTTCATTTGCCCAAGGAGAATCTGAATAATTTACTTTATCATAATCCACTCCTTCATGATAAGTAGACGCTACTATTCCAAACTTTATACTCTCTTCAAAGTCTTTCCCACCATTTACGAAGCCTCCTTCTTTAAGATGTGCTACATGTCCTTTTATTCCATCTCTCATATCATCACTAAAAGCTGCTATTTGTAATTTATCAAATTTCTCTATATTACATTTAAAACAAGCTTCTTCTCTAGGTAGTGGAGATTCCCCTCCATTCCACCCTTCTCCATATATTAATATTGAAGGATCTATTTTATTTAATTCTTCTCTTATTTCCTTTAAGGTTTCAATGTCATGTAATGCCATTAAATCAAATCTAAAACCATCTATGTGATATTCTCTTGCCCAATATTTTAATGAATCAACCATATATTTTCTTACCATAAGTCTTTCTGATGCTAATTCATTACCACAGCCTGAACCATTAGAAAAATTTCCAAAATCATCTTGTCTATGATAATATCCTGGATAAGATAAATTTAAATTAGAGTTTTCTCCTGAATAAGTATGATTATATACAACATCCATGACAACTCTTATTCCTGCTTTATGAAGTTTAAGTACCATTTCCTTGAATTCTTTAATCCTTGCTTCACCTTTATATGGATTTTTAGAATATGAACCTTCTGGTACATTATAGTTTACAGGATCATATCCCCAATTATACTGTTCTTCATCCAATCTCTCTTCATCAACTGTTCCAAAATCAAAAGAAGGTAAAAGATGTACATGGGTTATTCCTAACTCCTTTAAATGATCTAAAGTTGTTTTTACTTCTGTACCAGGAACTTTTGTATTTTCCTCAACTATTCCTAAAAACTTTCCTCTATTTTCTAAAGAAACCCCTGAACTTTTATCAATTGAAAAATCTCTTATATGCATTTCATATAAAATTGAATCTACAGGTTTTTCAAGTGATGGTTTCTTTTCATTTTCCCATCCCTTAGGATTAGTTTTCTTCAAATCAATAACCATAGCTCTATACCCATTAACTCCTAAAGCTTTGCAGTAAGGATCAACAAAATCATGCTCAAAATCTTCTCCTACAATATGGTAATTATAATAAACTCCATTTAAATCTCCCTTTTTTACTATTTCCCAAAGTCCATTGCTTTTTTTATGAAGTAAATCTCTTCCTATTAAACTCTCTGTATTTCCATCTCTATAAAGTAATAACTCTAAGCTTTTAGCTTCTGGTGACCATACCCTAAAAATAGTCTTATCTTTATCATAAATAGCTCCAAGTTCTCCATCATAATAAAACTTATCATTAAACTCTTTAGAATTAAAATTTTTTCTCATAAAATCCTCTCCCAACTCCGGTAACGTTTCCAATTAATTGTATACAAATTACAATCAATTTAATTATATTAAAGTAGTAATTAAATTTCAACTAAAAGCTAATTATTGGTTCTTATTTGTATTCATAAAAAATAATCTAATAATATATTCATAATATCAATGAGGTAATACTACATGAAATGTTTTAATTATATTATAGATCCACCTGATAGTTTTTTTAAGATTATAATAACCATATTGATATCCTTAATTCTAATTTTAGGTTTCTTCTTAAACAATATATTCATAGCCATTGTTGATGGCTCTTCAATGGAAGATACTATTCATCACGGTGATGTATTAATTATAAATAAAAAATCCTATTCCACATCTTCTCCTCAAAGGTATGATATAGTAAATATTTATGCCCCTTGTAAATATGATAATTTTCTAGTTAAAAGAATCATAGGTCTTCCTGGTGATACTATTGAAATAAATGATTCTGAAGTATATGTAAATGGCAATAAAATTTATGAACCATATATAAAAGAAGAAATGAACCTTCCTTATTATTTAAAATTAAAAATACCCAAGGATAAATTCTTTGTTATGGGTGACAATAGAAATATCAGTTTAGATTCTAGGTATTTTGGACTAATACAAGGTACTGATATTCAAGGCAAGGCACTATTTAAATATTGCTGCAAGAACCATAAATTTAAATTATTTTAAATTAAACAAACTAGAGAGAATAAAATATCACTCTAGTTTGTCATAAACTCTTTAATTTAATTCTTTGGTAATACCCTCTTTAACCTCTTTAACTTTCCACGATTCTTTATCTACTAAATACTGACATATAAATGCAGGCTCTGGCTTTCCCTCTGGATAATAGTATTTGTTCACTATAAAACCATAACTATTATCTCCTAGGTCATAAATATCCTCAGATTTTAACTCTAAATACTGATCCTTTTTTACTACACCAAAATTCTTTACTGTTTCTAAAGCTTTATTTGCTAATTCTTTATTATTTTTTTCAGAGAAATCAGTTTTTTCTTCTTTATTTTTATCTTTTTTACCAAGTTCCTCTTTATCAAGCTTTTCATCTAAACTCTTTAATTTAGAATTTCCACTTGCAATTAGCTCTTTAACATTTTCCCCCAAATAAGAAATGTTTTTAAGAGATTTATTTAACAAATCCCTTGCTTCTGATATCTTACCTTCACTCTCTAAATCATTAACTTTATCCATACTTGAATAAAAATCATCTAGTGCACTCTTATCTTTACTTATTTCTTCTTTTAAACTAGTAATATCCTCTTTCATCAACTCTTCATTTTTATTTTCTTCTAATTTCTTCAAACTATCTAAGGCTACATCTAACTTAAACTCATTATATGCTTTAATAGATATTACATAATTATATGTTAAATCATATAAACTTTGAGCCTCTTCTTTATCCTTTGACTCCTCTTCACTTGCCGCTTTAAAAATTGCTGTAGCTTCTTCATAATTTCCTTGTTTTATGGCTGCTTTACCTTGTTCTACTAAACTTTTATTTCCACACCCAAACAAAAAACTTAAACTAAATAATAAACCTACAGCTACAACTATTTTCTTTATCATATTTTCACTTCTCTCCCCTATTTACCATTAATAAAATACAGTCTTCACAAAGAAATTAGGTAGAATTTCTCTACCTAATTTTAATTATTTTTTATATTTTACATATGCTCTTAAAACATCACTAAACTTTTCATTTTTTAATGTATCAATTACAACACCAATAACTTCATAACTTGAAGTTTCTCCATTATCTTTTCTTATTGATCTTAGTGTTTCCTCAACATCTTTTGCAATTATATTTATATCTGATTTATTAAGTGTGAAATTTAAATCACTTGCTGCATTAGATAAGCTTGTTGATAACTTTTCAATTTTAAATTCTTCAATTCTTCCGTCTTTTTTTATTATGTTCATAAATATCCTCCCATTGAATTAGTATAATTTAGTAATTCTTAAGTTAAGTATAACATTTACATTTTATTCTTAAAAGATAAATTTATACTAAAAGACAATAAATAAAAGGCTATTCTTCAAATTTTAAAATCATATGTTATGAATTAAATTAAAAGCATATGATTTTTGAATAACCTTTTATATAAATTAACTACTATTTTATTTCTATTGAATTGCTAGTACTTAGTATTTTGTCATACTTGCCTATTTGACCAACTGAAATATTTTTAATATTTGAAGGAATTTCAGTGGTTGTTAATGTATGTTCATCTATAAAATTAGTTTCTTTAATCTTTCCATTTATAATAATTTTGCTCTTATAATTAAAATTATCACCAGTTACAGTTAATATATCATCTTTTATTTCATAATTATTTAGAGTTATTTCCTTTAATCCCATCTTCATATTGGTTTTTTCATATTTATTTTTATTTTCATTTAAGATATATTTATTTCCAAATAGCATGTCATATTGAAGAAGTTCAAAATCTTCTTTGTAATTCTCATCATCCTTACATGCATTATGAAAAGTAGGCATAACTCCTGCAACCATATTAAGCTTTTCTAATATATATGTTGTAAACTCCTCTGCTTCCATATTTACATTTTCCTTTTGTAAGCCAATATTATCCCATATAAAGAAGTCAGCTAAATATTTATTTCCATCTTTTAATACACTTTCATCATCGTTTATTATCTTTAATGAAGGTAAATGATCTCCAAACATAGCTATTACTGTAGGTTCTCCTGAGGATTCTACATAATCCATAAGCTCTTTTATGTATTCATCAACACCTCTTAATTTATCTATGTAACATTGAAGTTCATTTTTTTCTTCTTGATTTAAATTTCCATCCACTGTATAATTTTCAAAATCTGAAGAGGAATATCCCCCATGACTTTCTACAGTTACATTATAAATAAACTGAGGCTTTTCATTATTAGCTATTATATCTGCTATCGGCTCTATATTTAAAACATCCTCTGGATATTGCCAAGTAGCATTATTAGGTTTGTCCATATACTCCATAGATATATATTTATCAAATCCTAAGTTAGGAAATACTGTATCTCTATTATAGAAATTCCCTTCATAATTATGTATAACATTTGTTCCATAGCCATAATCATGTAATATGTAAGCTAAACTTTCAACAGGCTGTTTTTTTAGTATATTATTATTAGGTATTTCACCTACTGGTAAGTAATCAGTACTTAATCCAGTTAATACTTCAAATTCACTTCTAACGGTTCCCCCTCCATAAGTAGGAACCTTTAAAAACCCATTTGTTGATTCACTAGCTATTTTTCTAAAGTTTGGTATAGGATCCTCTGTAAAAGTTAATCCATTTATTCTCTCTAAATCCATAAATGATTCTAATTGAACAATTATTATATTAGGAAACTCTAATGGCGTAGCAGATGCCATTTTAGTATCATTACTAGCTAATTGTGCATCTTCAATTATATCATTCTTTATTTTTTCAATAGATGCCTTAGTATAATCACTTGGCTCTTTAACTTTAAATCCTGCTGCTGTATCTAAAAATGAGTACATAAACCCATTTCTCTCATATGAAACTGGCAAATCCCATCTGTATATTTCTATATGCTCTTTTGCAACTCCATAAAAAGTTCCTATAACTAAAATAGATAATGGTAGAATTATAAACCCATAAGGGTTAATCACTTTATTTCTACTTTTATATCTTTCACTAAACCATAATACTACTAGTATTGCAATTATAACTACTAAAGCTATAACAACATATTTAAAAATATTCAAGTTTAAATAATTTCCCGCTATAGCTAAACCTTCCTTAAAAGAAAACATATCTGCCCATATAAGTGGTGTTCCTCTAAAGCCTAGTATTACTCCGCTTGCTATATAAAACCCCATAAGAATAGTGCTTATTATTACATAAACCATTCTAGTCTTCTTAAATAAAAAAGCAATTGAAGTAATCATTAAAAATATTAAATAATTTAATACAAATACTGTTGTTTGATTATGTAAAAAATTCTTTCCATTTTCAATAGATCCTCTATGAAATGCTTCTCCTAAAAATACTAAGAAAAAAGATAGAGTAATCCAAATAAATAAGTTAATCCCCAAATTTTTCAAAGTTTTTTTATTTCCCCAAACCTCTTTAAAGTACTTTTTGTTCATTTTATGCCTCCCTTAGAACGAATGTAACAAACTAAGACTTAATTAAGAATTTAATTTTTAAACATCTATTGATTATTCTAACTTATTTAAGAATTTTATGCTATTTTAATTTTGTTAATAATCGTTAAATGAATATTATTCATATTTATCAATATAATATAATTTCTGTATATAACTTTATTTATTGTATTTTATTTCATCACCATTATTAGAAATTTTTATATATTTTAACCATCATTAAAACTAAAACTTATAAATTTACACTAATACTTTTTTATTTTAATAAACATATCTAAGTATAATTTTTTATTTTATATAACATTGATTTTTAGTTTTTATAAAGATCTCTAAATCATTAATAAATTGAAATAACATAGCCCTATTTTCAAACTCTTCTCTAGTTACTGGAAGTTCTTGCTCACTTAACTCTTTTTTTAACCTATTTAATCTATTAATAAGTATATTTACGTTAACTTCTTTACCTATTACAGAGGCTACTTCTTCTGTAAAATTAGCAACCAGTTCAGTCTGTTTCACAGTAATAGATATTCTTGAAAAGTGTTCTCTCATGTACTTTAACATTTGAAATTGAACTTCTCTCATATCTATGTAATGTACATAATACCTAACATCTGAAAACAAGTAATTATTAAAATTATCATTGGCTCTTTTTTTAGCTAGCTCTATCCTATTTTCAAGTTCATCAAAAAGTCTCTGTTCCTTTATTGAAACACTATGTGTTCTTAAAGAATATGCCATATCCATAAATATCTCTTTTATTTTTTCTGAGATATAATCTATGTCTTCTTTTATCTTTTCCTCATTCTTAGGCATATAACTATTTAATATTAAAGCAACTAGAACACCAACTAGCATAAGCCCTAGTTCATTTATTATCCAATATGAATTCACCTGTTTCTCAACTAATAAATGGGTTACTAAAACAGAACTTACAACAATTCCATCTGTTACCTTTAATTTTACTGTTAAAGGTATAAAGACTAAAAGATATAGTCCAAAAATAACTGAGTTAAACCCTAATACTAAAAATAAAATTGAAGATACTATTAAGGCTATAATAACAGATTCTATTCTTTTAAGAGCTATTTTTAATGATTCTCTCTTTGTACTCTGTATACTTAGTATAGTTATGATTCCTGCTGAAACCCAGTAACTTAGACCTAATTCCTTTGCTATCATCATAGCTATTACAGCTCCTATTCCTGTTTTCCAAGTTCTAACACCTATAAATCTCATTTTTTCAACTCCGTATAATTAACATTAAATTTTTCCATAGAATAATAATATAATCAAATTTTAAAATAATCAAATTTATGCATTTTATTTATTAAAATGGGAATACTTTCATTTGAATCTATTTTTAAGAAAGGGTTGAGATATATTATGAGAATTCCAAAACATATAGGGGTTATCCCAGATGGCAATAGACGTTGGGCTGTAGAAAATGGACTTGAAAAAGATCAAGGATATTTACATGGAATTGACCCTGGACTTGAACTTTTTAAACTTTGTCAAAAACTAGATATTAAAGAAATAACTTATTATGGTTTTACTACAGACAATACCAAAAGACCATCATATCAAAAAAAGGCATTCATAGATGCCTGCATAAAATCAGTAGAATTAATTGCAAATGAAGATTGTGAATTGCTTGTTATAGGAAATTCTGATTCTCCAGTTTTTCCTGAAGAGTTAAAAAAATATACTAAAAGAACTAAAATGGGTAAAGGTGGCATACGTGTTAACTTCCTTGTTAATTATGGTTGGGAATGGGATTTAAATATTCTAAAAGCCTGTGACATTAAGAGTAAAAATATATATGATAATATTCAGTCAAAGGATATTTCAAGGATAGATTTATTGATAAGATGGGGTGGTAGACGTAGATTAAGCGGATTTTTACCTGTGCAATCAGTTTATTCTGATATATACATAATTGATGATTTGTGGCCTAATTTTAATAAAGATCATTTCTTTAATGCTCTTGAGTGGTATAACGATCAAGATATTACCCTAGGTGGTTAATTAAATGAGTCCAAAGAAAAAAGCTATAATAGTTGGAGCTGGAATAGGTGGATTAGCTACTGCTGTTCGCCTTCTTGTTAATAATTTTGAAGTAGATATTTTTGAAAAAAACTCTAAGATAGGTGGAAAAGTAAATTTAATTGAATACAAAGATTTTAAAATAGATTCTTCAGCTTCAATATTTATGCTACCTAAGCCCTATTTAGAAGTATTTAAATATGCCAAAAAAGACTATAGAAATTATATAGATCTTGTAGAATTAAATACTTTATATAAAGTGTTTAATGATGAAGGAGATAGTTTTAATATTTATTCAGACTTTTTACGAACTACAGAGTCCTTAGAAAAGGTATTTAATGATGAAAGTTCAAATTATTATAAATATATATCCGATTCTTATAGAAGATATCTTTTAGTAGAAAAATATTTTTTAAACAGGAGTTTTTTTACATTAAATTATTGGAGCTATTTTAAATCTTTACCTAAACTACTTAAAATACATCCTTTTAAAAATTGTTATAAAACCATTGAAGAATATATAAATAATGAATATTTAAAAACCTTATTAGCTTTTCAATGTATGTATATTGGGGAGTCTCCACTTAAAAGTTCTAATGTTTTTAATTTAATTCCATCAACCACTCAAATATATGGATTATACTATATTAAAGGTGGAATGTACTCTTATGTAAAAGCTTTAGAAAGATTAATCCTAGAACTAGGTGGTAAAATACACCTTAACTCAAATGTGACTAATATACTTATAGAAAAAAATGTAGCAATTGGAGCAAAGGTAAACCATGAAAATATATTTTCCGATTTAATTGTTTGTAATTCAGATTTTACCTATACTATACAAAATTTAATTCCTAGGAGTGTACTAAAAAGTAAAATTTCTAGAAAAAAACAAAATAATTTATCCTTTTCTTGTTCTACATTTATACTACATTTATTTCTTAAGAAAAAATATAAAAATTTAGATGTACATAATATAGTACTTAATTTAAATAAGAAAGAAGCTTTATTAGCACCCTTTATAGATGGCTCTCTGCCAAAGGAATATATATATTATATCTACTGCCCAAGTTCAATAGATCCTTCATTAACTCCTGAGGATTGTGAATGCATTAATATAACCTTACGTGTTCCAAACCTAAATAAATATAAATCAAAATGGAGCGAATCTATAATTATGTCTTTGAGAAACAAAGTCTTATATGATATAAGTAAAATTAAAGATTTGGAAGACATAAAAGAAAATATAATTTACGAAAGCTATACAACTCCTATGACCTTAAAAAATGATTTTAATTGCTTTTTTGGTGCAGCTTTTGGTCTTAATCATAATTTGCTACAAACAACTATTTTTAGACCTCAGGCAAAAATAAAAAAACTACATAATATATATTTTGTAGGCGATTCAGTACATCCGGGCTCTGGAATATCAATGTCTTTAATCTCAGCTAAGCTATGCTGTGAAAAAATAATATCAGATTTTAACTAAAATAAAAAGAGGTGTATTATGATACATCTCTTTAAAAATCTTGTATTTCATTTATATTTTCCTTAACAACTTCACTAAAAATACTAACTATTTCTGGATCAAATTGAGTTCCACTGCATCTTTCTAGTTCAACTAATCCTTCATCATAAGTTTTTCTTTTATTATAAGGCCTACTTGAAGTCATAGCATCAAAACTATCTATTACAGTTAAAACTCTTGCTAGGTATGGTATTTCTTCTCCTTTTAATCCCATTGGATATCCAAAGCCATCATATCTCTCATGATGATATAAAATAAGCGGTACAACATTCTTTAAGGAATTTACTGATTTTATTATTTCTACCCCATCTCTAGGATGTTGCTTTAAAATCTCCCATTCCTCTTTAGTAAGTCTCATCTTTTTAGTTAATATTTCATTAGGTATATTTATTTTACCTATATCATGCATATAAGCCCCATATATTAACTGCTTTTTCTCATCTTCTGACAGTCCTAATTTTTTAGCCATAAGTCTACTATAAATAACTACTCTTTCTACATGGCTATATGTATATTTATCCTTTGCATTTATAATACTTATTAAAGTTTTTATAGATGCTACAAGAGCATTTTCCTCTTCATTTAAATCTCGTTTTAGCTCATCTAAAACAGATACATAGGTCTCAACTCTATTCTTGTGAAAAAATTTAGCTCTATACAATGCATCATCAGCACATTTAACTAATTCCAATTCACTTTTAGCTTTATCTGGGAATACAGCTATACCAACAGATACTGTAAAATTAGCATTAGGTTGATTTTCTTGTCCTTCAAAATATGTTTTTTCTACCTTATTTCTAATTCTTTCTGCAATTTTAGTTGCTTCCTCTTCTGAAGTATTAGGTAAAATTATTGCAAACTCTTCTCCTCCATACCTAGCTACTAAATCATTTTCTCTAGATATGTTTTTTAGAATTTTTCCTATTTTTTTTAATGCCTCATCGCCTTTTTGATGTCCATACAAATCATTATAATGCTTAAAATAATCTATATCCATAAATATTAATGAAAGTTTCTGATTTTCCACCTCACTAATATGCATTTTCTCTCTTAATTTATCATAAAAATATCTATGATTATAAACTCCTGTTAATCCATCTTCATTAACCAATGTTTGTAATTCTTTTATATGATCATTTTCAGTTTTCACGTAAAATCCCAAAGTCCAAGCTGTTAAAACAAATACTCCTGCTAATATTAAATCATTTTGAAAGTAAATATTTACATCGTTATTCCCTGCAAAAATTAAATCTATAACTAAGATAATACATGATGATACTATGGATACCACACATCCTCTATGCATGCCTCCCTGTATTGTAGATGTTATTATAATAAATAAAAATAAAAATTTATTATTACTAGAATTTCCTCCTGAAACTAATATTGCCATTATAAATATAATCATAAATAAAATTATTTCAATCAATCGTATCTCATTTATATGATCTTTGTACTTATTTAAACCAGCTAAACTCCAAAGTATATAAATTGTTGATAATAAGAATATACTTATTAAAATTGATAATATACTATAATATGCTAAAAATTTATTATTAAATTTTGTAAGATTAAAGGTGTATTGTAAAAAAGCCATAGCTGAAAATAATAATGATGATACTTTTACTATTGATAATATTTCATCAACTTTTTTCTTTTTATTATCATTTACATCCCTAATCATATTCTCCCTCTCTAAATCTAGTATGAAATAAGGCCGGTTTTAAACCGACCTTTAGGTAAATTATTCATCTCTTAAAGATTTTGGTTCTTCTGGTTGGTGTGTAAACCAAAGACATGCTGAAGTAGCAACTGTTGTTGCTATTACTGTTGTTAATGCAGCAAATACTGTTAATAAATTTTTGTTTAATTTTTTCATTTTAATTCATCCCCCTAAGATTTATAATAATTTATTTATAAAAGAATCTATAGTTTTTAACAATATATCCCCTATATAGGTTAGAGTCATGCATTGCCATGCTACTCCAAGCATTATGCTTAACATAACAGGTCTAGCTAAACTCCATCCTGAATTATAATATAAAATTATGTTAAATATTTCAATAAATAAATATATAGTTAAAATCTTTAAAGATCCTTTTTTCATGCGTTTTTTCTTTTTTTCAGTTTTTATTGGTTTATTTGGCGTATCTACTGGAGCATATTTAAAGATTATAAAATATGAAAAAACAAAAATAACTATTCCAACAAATACTATAACTTCAAAATTCATCTTTGCAAAAAAATTGCTTTTTATAAAAAAACCAATACAACTTGAAATTATTATCCCCAATAAGGTACATACATTAGAGGATTCTGAATGTGCTCCTCCAGAATATTTTCTAAGTATACTTGCTGTAAATAAAAATATCAAAGCTTCTAAAGCTATATTAAACACTAATCCCAGTATAAGCACTGAAATTATTGATATTAATGTTTGTATTAAAGCATAAGTTCCATACTGAATAATTTCTTTTCTTTCTTTATCATAATTTAACTCACTAGAAACTTTTTCAGCTATTACCTTTGATATATTTTCAATCATGTTATCTCAACTTTCCTTTTTTTGATGCTATTAAATAATAATAAGTAACAATAACCACAAACATTATAGTAGATGGAATACCTAATATTGTTTTTGTAAATACATTTTCAAATAAACAATCAATATTTTCATTAAAAAATTTCTCTATAAATAATAAGTTTAAACCTTCACATAAAAATAAAATCATTAGAATTAAAATTGATGCTTTTATACTTACTATAAGATCTATTTTATTAACATTAAACGCTAAAAATATTAGAACGAATATATTTAATATTGTATGTATTCCATAATTTATAGGTAATAACCTAATTAAATAGACTACTAACACCAATATTAAACTCGAAGTTAAATACTCCTTCTTTTCTAATTTTTTATTAGCAAAAGCATACATAGCCAACATCATTGTAAGAGCTTCTGGTATTCCCCTTACTAAAGTTTCAAACAAAGTTACTTTTAACATTTCTCCCCCGCTGTCACTAAGCAAATATATTTTTCTGCTTATATACATTTTTTTCATTAGTTTTTTTAACTGTTACATATATTATTATAACTACAAAAACTCTTATAAGTATATCACCAATACTTAAAACACTATATCCTACATCTATTATGTCACTTAAATACTTATATTTTATTGTACTTGTTCCTATCATATGTATATCATTAACCTCTGAAATAGTATTGGGTTTAAGATATCCAGTTAAATAAGATAAGCTTGGGAAAACAGGCATTTCTCCTCCATTAGCAGCCATTACAATGTGATTTAAAAAAGTTCCTGCTAAAATAAATAACGATCCAATTAAAGCACTTATATACTCTTTATACCAGAATATAGGTATTAAAAATAAGTACATATATATGCTCTTAAACCAAGGCGCCCATTTTACAACATCATAGTTTCCCATAAATATACTTATTTGAAAGACTATATAAATAGCTTCAAAAATCAAAATCGGATAGATTGTCCAACTTTTAAAGAAAGGTTTTAAATTATATCCTTTTATTTTTGCAATTATTAATGCTATAATTACTGCTTCGATCATTATGTTGCTCCTTTAATACATTGTAAAGCTTTAACAAATTATTAAGACTCTTTCCATTTAAATTAAATCATATAATTCATATTAAATCAACAATAAAAACCTATTTTTTACAAAAAAAATTCCATTTTTTTATTTTTTAATACTAAATCCATCATAATTTAACCTCTATTTCCTCTTATTCTTTTTACTGTTAAAAACAATAAAATTAAACTAAAAATCCCTATAACTAGCTTTATATTTTTTTGATAAGCTAATATCACCCCGTAACTTGCTAAAACTTCTAATAAAATAGAAGGAATTTTACCTAAAAAAGTAGCTATTATAAATATTAAACTATTAACTTTACTCATGGCAGCAGCTAAGGTTACTAAACCTGATGGAATAAATGGAATTAATCTTCCTTCAAAAATTAAAATCCCAACACTTCTCCCTTCACTCTTTACAATTTTATCTATTAATTCATATTTTCCTTCAATATTCCCTGCAAATCTCTTTATACCTTTTCTATATACTTTAAAGCTTATCCATCCTCCTATAACTTCACCTAATAAAGAAATTAAGAATCCATTTATAGGACCGAAGAATACTATATTGGCTCCTGTAACAAATACAGATGGAACTATACCTAGCAATGCTATAATTACACTTATAAATAAACTTATAAATATAGCTAATTCACTATACTGATTAAAAATATTTATTAAACTATTTATCTTTTTCTCCTCCTTCGCTTACATATTAACACTGTTAATTCTCATTTTAAGTATATCTTCCAAACTACCAAAGTTTCAATATATTTTACCTAATAGTAATATTCTTTCTCTCTATTTAACAGAATTTTATCTTTACTTATCTATTTAATTAATAAACTACTTTTAAATTTCTTAACTACAATATTCAAATTAAAATTCTATAATTATACACTAAATTTCACATAAAAATAACTGTCTTAATTTAAGACAGTTATAAAAAATTAATTTCTCATTATTATATATACGGTATATCCAATATAAAGAACTAAAAGAAATAATCCTTCATATCTAGTAAGCACTTTTTCCTTTTTCTTATTTAAGAAAATTAAAGCACCTATTATTAAAGTAACAACTATAAGGAATATTAAATCTACTGATAAGCTTGCAGCTATTGTTATAGGACTTATTAAGGATGATAAACCTAATATTAATAATATGTTAAAGGTATTAGATCCTAATATATTTCCAAGAGCTATGTCATTTTCACCCTTTTTAGCCGCCACTAAAGAAGTAACAAGTTCTGGAAGAGAAGTACCTATTGCCACAATTGTAAGTCCAACTAATTTCTCACTCAGTCCTAAACCTAAGGCGATTGCAGAGGCTGAATCGACAACTATTTTTCCACCTAATATTATTCCTATAACTCCAACTATTGATAAGAGAATATTTTTGCCTGTGCTATTAGGTGACTTTATGTTTTTCTCTTCAAAATCTTCAAATTCTGCAGTTACTGCTACTTCATCTTCTTTTTTATTACTTCTCTTAACTGTATATATTAAATATATTATATATGCTATGCACATTAAGACTAATATTCCTCCATCTATTCTAGATAAAGAATTTTTACTTCCTATTAGTCCAGTAAAAGTAAAAACATACAAAACAAAAGTTGCAAGTAAATTTACTATAAAATCATTTTTTATTATGTGCTTCTTTATGACTAAAGGAGCTACAATGGCTGTACATCCTAAAGCTGCTAAAAGGTTAAATAAATTTGACCCTAAAACATTTCCCATGGTAATATCATTGCTACCTTTTAATGCAGCTGATATACTTACTGCAAGCTCTGGCGCACTAGTTCCTAAGGATACAATAGTAAGTCCAATTATAACTGCTGGAACTCCTAGCTTTTTAGCTATTCCTGAAGCCCCATCCACAAAAAGGTCTGCTCCTTTAATAAGTAAAAGAAACCCGATTATTAGAAATATATAGTTCATTAATTCCTCTCCATTTCAAATCACTTTATTAAATATAGATATTTTTTTATAAATTATAAGTATTATTATACTATTTATTTAAATAATTTCTATATTATCGAAATTTGTTTTCATCTAGTTAATAATTTGTCTAAACATCAAAACTTAACTGCTCACTTTCTTCTACTATTATATTTTCTTCTAAAGATGATATTGTTATTCCTAATAATCTGACCTTTTTATCTTTAAAATCCACTACTTTTATAAGATCTTTTACGCATTCCATTATTTCTTTCTTTTCTTTTAAAAAGTATTCTAAAGTAATACTTCTTGTTATATGTTTAAAATTATTGAACTTCACCTTTAAGGTTACAGTCTTTCCCTTCTTATTCAATAAATCTAAGCTCTCATTGACTCTTTCTGCTATTTCTTCTAAAATCTCTATCATTTCGTCTATATCTTCTATGTCTTCTCTTAAAGTAATTTCCTTTCCTATAGACTTTCTAATCCTGTATGGATTTACTGGCCTATTATCTATCCCCCTAGCAAACTCGTATAATATCTTGCCCCTTTCACTAAAAATATCTATAAGTTCTTCTTCAGAAAATTTAAGTAAATCCTCCCCCTTAAATACCCCTATATTATTTAACTTATTTTTAGTTACTCTTCCAACGCCAAAAAATTTTCCTATAGGTATATTTCTTATAAAATCCTTTGAATTCTCCTCTGTTATTACTGTTATACCATCTGGTTTTCTAAAATCTGATGCCATCTTTGCTAAAAATTTATTAAAAGAAACTCCTGCTGAAGCAGTAAGACCTAGTTCTTCAAATATTCTCGCCTTTATTTCAAGGGCCATTAAGGTTGCAGATCCTTTGCACCTTTTGCTTTTACTTACGTCAACAAAAGCCTCATCCAAGGATAATGGCTCTACAAGGTTAGAGTATTCATTTAATATATTCATAACCTGTCTAGAAACTTTTTTATAAACCTCCATTCTAGGTCTTATAAAAATAGCTTTCGGACATAATTTATATGCAGTTAAAGAGGGCATAGCTGAATGTATTCCGTATTTTCTTGCTTCATAAGAGCAAGTGGCAACTACTCCTCTTCTATTTGGATCGCCTCCAACAATCAATGGCTTTCCTTTATACTTAGGATTATCTCTCTGTTCAATGGATGCATAAAAAGCGTCCATATCTATATGAATTATCTTTCTATTCTCTTCCATAAAGCCTCCATGCAAACATATGTTCATTTCAATTTTACACTAAGACTTTTTAAATTCCAATATTATAAAAGATAAGTTTTAAATTATAAAATCATTTAAAACTTATCTTAAAAAAATATATTAATTAATAAATTAAAATTCCTTTATTTAACCTTTTCAGGCTCCTTATACTCTATTCCCTTTGTATCTACCTTAATTGATTCTATAACAACATCCTCAACCGGTTTATCATTTGCTCCTACTGAAATCTTTTCTATTTCATGAACAACGTCTAATCCCTTAGTAACTTTTCCAAAGGCTGCATATTGCCCATCTAAATGTGGTGCTTCTTTTGTAACAATAAAGAATTGACTTCCTGCACTATCTGGATCTTGAGATCTTGCCATTGATAATATTCCCTCTTCATGCTTAATATCATTTTCTACTCCATTAGAAGAAAATTCTCCTTTTATTGAATATCCTGGTCCACCTGTACCTGTTCCCTTTGGATCTCCACCTTGAAGCACAAATCCTTTAACTATTCTATGAATAGTTAAGCCATCATAAAATCCACTATTAGCTAAGCTTATAAAATTATCAACGGTGTTTGGAGCTTTGTTTGGATATAACTCTGCCTCTATAGTTCCAAAATTCTTAACCTCAATAGTAGCCACTGGTAATTTATCTTCTGGTATATTTTCCTTTGCCTTTTTACCTGTTCCTCCACATCCTACAAGAAGTAAAGATACCATTGTAACTCCTATTGCTATTTTACTAACTTTCTTTAATAAACTCATTTTTATTCCCCTTTCTTAGAATTTATTACTAATATGTTTTAAATTATATCATCTAAACCATTTAAATTTATGTCATATAAGCTATTAATTTGTTTCTATATAATTAAATTTTCCAAAAGTAAAAAAGGTATGTATTCTTTTTTATATTATAAGAATACATACCAAAAACTTTTTTATTATACCTCAAGTTCTTCAACTTCAACTGCGAAGTTCCCACAATTTTTACAAACATTTATATTAACTAAGTAGCTCTTGTCTACTTTTTTATCTCTTAATAATTTATTGTAAGTAAGACCTTCATAAGATTTTTCTATATTGCTTATTACAAACTTTCCATTCTTAGAATAAATAAACATATTAAACTCTAAAAATGGGAAGCTCTTCTTTTTTTCCTCTAATCCAAATTTACATTCTTCACATGGACCATCATAATAGGCTTTTCCAAAGCTAACACCCTCACTACTATTTAATATTTCAAAAAGCTTATCTATATCAAAACCTTCAACATCTTCATTAAAGAAATAAAGCAATTTATCCTCTGATAAAGTATATTCTTTTTCATCAAAAGTGAAACTAAACATTTAATCATTCCTTTCTATGAACAATTCACATTTTATTATTATCTCTAAACATATTTAATAACTTTAAAGACAATATGTCAAACTAAATTTCTTTTTTTATTAAACCCTTTATTTCTATTACTTCAATATAAACTTCTCTATAGCCTTAGCAACACCATCATTTTCATTTGTATCTGTTATATAATCTCCATATTCCTTAATAAAGTCTGGTGCATTTCCCATTACTACAGATAATCCTGCCTCTTCTAGCATAGATACATCATTTCCACTATCACCAATACATATTACTTCTTCTAAGCTTATTCCTAACTTATCTGCAAGGGCTTTAACTGCACTTCCCTTTGAAGTTCCTTTTTTCATGATCTCTATACATCCACCCCAAGAAGCATAAACTAAATCTACTCCTTCTAAAGCTTCAAATTCATCCTTTGCTTCTTCTATATTAGGGCCCTCTTCTTTTTTTATTATTATGAACTTTAATATATCTTCTTCATGTTCATCATAAGCATCTCTTAAGTCATCATATTTATAAAATTTTATTTTTTCTTCCTCATCTACCCAGCTATTCATAAGCCTATGACTATCATCCTCTGGAATATCTGTATCTGCTATTAGTCCATCTGTAGAGTCTACATAAGCTAAAAACTTATATTTATTTATAATATCACATATTTTAAAGTAAGTTTCCCTGTCTAGTATAGATTTAAATATTACCTCATCAGTATTTTTATCCTTTATATATGAACCATTTGAACAGATTAATGGAGCATTTACTCCTATTATATTCCCATATATTCTAGCTGACGGAAAAACCCTTCCTGTTGATATGGCAATATGTACTCCTTTTTCAATGGCTTTCTTTAAAGCCTCTTTATTTCTTTCACTAACTTTGTGATGAGAATCTAAAAGCGTACCATCCATATCTATACAAACTAATTTATAATTCATTTAATTCTCCCCTTTCTAAATTAAATTTTATATAGACTTTCTTTTTTAATCAAGATTTAGTATTTTAATATATAGCCCTTAAATAAAAGTAGCTATATTGTAACTTAAAATTCTAGGTAATTATAAATCCTATATAATATTTTTCTAAAAACTTATAAAATTCTCTTCTTAAATAAAAAACTTATAAATATCTTCTGAGAATCTCTGAATTCCACTAAAAATTTAAGTTCATTCAAATATTCTCTTCCCAATATTTATAAGTTTTATTTACGAGCTATTTTAGTATAACCCTTTAAAATTCATATTATTTATTTTTATATTTCTCTAATTCTAAATCTACCTCTGAATCTGAAGTTTTAGTTTCTTGTGTATTTTGAGTTCTATATTTATTTAATTCATCATCTAAACTTAATTCTTCTAATTTAGCAAATTCATCATCTAAGCTTTCGCCTTTTAATTCTTCTAATCCAGCAGCATAACTCTCTTTTCTTGAAATACTTCTTTCTATATCATCAATATTAATTGAGTTGCTCTTACTTTGAACATTTGCAATAACTTCATTTATTTGTTTTGAAGCTTCAGCATTATTTAATCTAGCTACTGCCTCATCTCTATAACTTCTTGTTTTATCTAATTCTTTTTCTAATTCCACTAATTTTGCTTTTAAAACATCAGCTTTCGCTCTTTGTCCTTCATAGCTTGCCTTTAAAGACTCAAATTTCTTGTCACTGTCTAATTTAAGTTTTAAAGCTTTCTTAGCTAACTCTTCATTTCCTTTACTCATTGCTAATCTTACTTTTTCATCATACTGAGCTGACTCTTCCTTAGCTTCATTCATTTTCTTTTCAGTATCTTTTAAGTTACCAAAAATTTGAGCTGATGATCTTTTGGCTTCATTAAAAGATTTCTCCATGTCTCTTATTTTTTGATCCAATAATTCTACTGGATTCTCCATTTCATCTAAAGCTGAGTTAGTCTTAGCCTTAATCATATTTGATATTCTATTAAATATTCCCATTTTATTACCACCTTTACCGACTTTTTATTTAAATTTATTATACTCTCTCTTTTTTACAAATTCATGTCATAATTATTAATTTTAACTATCTTCTTTTTCTAATTGCAAATATTATTAAAGCTATTATTAAAATAGTTCCAATACCTATAAAAGGTCTTCTTATGAACATAAAACTAAACATATTTCCAAACATATTAAGTATATTATTTAACATAAGCATATCAAAAAAGCTAAACCCTCCTGAATTGCTACTTCTATAGCTCTTATTTGAGCTACTACTGGATTTATCATTATTTTCATACTTATTATTTCCTTGAGAACTTTCTTCCGAATTATTAGGGGCTTTGCTATTAAACTTATCTGTAGTTGAATAATTATTATTTCCCTGTGTACTACCTTTATTTGAGTTACTAGAATCTTTTCCACTTTCTACTTTATCAGAACTTGAATTGCTTCCTGATGAAGAGTTATTGAACTTATCCGTAGTGGAATAATTACTATTCCCTTGGCTTTTTTTCTTTTCACTAGATGAATTACTAGGCTTAGAATACTTTTTACTAGAATTATAAGAACTACTCTTACTTGAACTTCTAGAAGAACTTCCTGAACTCCTTGAACTACTTCTAGAGCCTCCACCTGATGATCTTCCACCTTTAGCAATAGTATTTTCTATACCAAAAGTTTCAGCCTTAACTTTTTTAATTGGAGAAATATTAAAACATCCAACTAAAAAGAAAAAAGCTATAAAAAATAGGACTAACTGACCAAACCTCTTATGTTTTTTCACCCTCTTCCCCTCCTTAAATGTATTATATATCATCATTATAAATTAATTATTAAATTTTGTATATTTTAATAGATGAAATTCATAATTATTTGATAATATATGATATCATAAATATATATATTATTTATATGGTGAAGGAGTATAGCAAATGAATGCAAAGGAATTTTTAGATAAAGAAAAAAATACTTATGGCAATCTTTACAGTCAGCTAATCTTTGTTTTAGATGATATTGAAGATTTAAGCGAAGATTCTACATTAAAAGAAAGAGCATACTACAAAAACATTAAAATATTAAAAAAATATAATGATTTACTAGATAAGTTATCTAGAGAACTTCCAGAAAAAAAATCTTTCCTGTCATTTTTAAATAAGTCTAAAGAAAATGAAATTATAAAAGAATGTGAAGATTTCAAAAAAACTTATAAAGATTCTCTTGATAAAATATTTGTATGTTCTGAATGCATGTGTGTAAAATGCATAAGAGAATGTGGCTTTAACCCATGTTTATCATGTAACAAAACTGGAAAAGTTAATTATTGTGATAAAGAAAATACTAATCTTATAGTATTTAAAAACTTTATAAAACAACAATACAATAATGAAACTAATGAAAATGAACCTCTTGAAATTCTTTGTGAAGTGGAAATGTTAGATATGGACAAGCGTTTTAGAATAATTAAAGAAGTTTTAAGTGGTGAACAATTTGTACTTGAGTATGTATACAATATAAAAGATGGAGATTTATATAATTCAATTGATGATGTAGATCTATTTAATGAAATAATAGATATTTATGAAAGTAATAAGATATAAATAAAAATAAATTATTTAAACACTTAATAAGGGCGTGTATCAAAATAACTTCTTATAAAACTTACAAATAGCAAGAGAATATCTAGATCATCTTTAGAATTTAAATAATTCTTAGAGAAATCTGGGAATTCTCAGACTATCTTTGCAAGTTTTGTTTATATATTTTGATACAGCCCTTAAAATCTTATTTTATATATCTACTTTTTATTTAATATTATCTTATTTCTACAAGTCTTATATCTAATTTAATTAAATAATAAATCTAATATTTTTTCACCAGCTTTTCTATTCTCTCCTTTATAAGGAAAACAATGAATATGTATTGCTGGATTAAAATTCAATTCTATTATGCCATGATTTTTTTCTTGTGCCTCTTCCTCTATATTATCTATTACCATATCTACTCCGCATATAAGTGCTTTAACAGCCTTAGCAGACTTTAATGCCACCTCTTTATAACTAGGATGTATTTTGTCAGTAAAGTCTATACTATCTCCTCCTGTACTTATATTAGAGTTTTCCCTTAAATAAATTTTTTCTCCATTTTTAGGGATATACTTAAAGCTTAGTCCTTGATTTTTCAAAAACATTTCTTCTATCTCTCCTAATTTTATTTTTTCTAAAGGAGTCTTATATCCCTTTCCTCTTAATGGATCTTTATTCTTTTCAAAAACAAGCTCTTCTATGGTACTTTCTCCATTCCCAATTACATTGGCAGGTTCTCTATGAAGTATTCCTACTACCTCTTCCCCTATTACAAGAAATCTATATTCCTTTCCTGTCATAAACTCTTCTATAAGGATTGAACTATCCTCTCTAAAAGCTATTTCAACAGCTTTATCATAGTCTTCCCTTGAATATTCTCCAGGAAATATACTAATTCCTAAACCAAAATTGGTAGACTTAGGTTTTATAACTATTTTCTCATCCTTAAATAATCTAAAATCTTTCTTTGCCTCATCTATATTGTCATAATCTTTACCTTTAGGAACCCTTATATTATTTTCTCTTAAAATATCCTTAGTAACTAACTTATTTTCCATTATTAAGGCAGTTATATATGAATCCTTAGAAGTTTTTGTTGCTTGCTTAACATATTCAACCTTTTCTCCATCACTAAGAGAAATAAAGTTCTCTAATCTATCCATCATATTGAACTCTATTCCTCTTTTAATAGCATCCAATATTAATATTTGTGTTGATAATTCTAAATCTTCATAACCAACTAAATTAAATTCTTTATTTTTAAAGTTATTTAAGTACTCCTTAGCTAATCTCATGTGGAAATTAATATATCCCTCTTCTTTTATATCCTTAATAAGTTTCTCTGAAATTGTATCATGAGGATTATTAATTTTTTCTAATGCTCTTTTGATAACATTTTTAAATTCCTCATTATTTGAAAATAAGCTCTCTACAATTTCACCCATTTCACTTAATATTTCTCTTCCTTTGTCTTTTAATAAAACAGGAACTCCATTTTCATATATAATAGCCTCTTCATTTCTACCCTTTAAAGCAACCATATCATGATTTTTGAAAAATTCTTCTTGATCTTTATATGTTATTTCCTTGTTCTCTTTTAATAAAGTATAAATCATAAATAAATGTACTAGATAAAGTGTTTCTTTACTTACTCCTTGAATACTTAATGGATCTAAATCTAAAAGTCTTACTTCTAAGTAATCAATTCCCTTGTGAAGTAAACTTTCAAGCATATCTGAGCTTCCTAATGATTTTAACCTTATAGGATTATAGTATTCTTTTATATTTTGTATTTCCTTATCATTAACTAGATTCTTTATGTCACTAGCATATTCTTCTATACTGTTATATGAAATATAATAATCCTTTTTATTTTTATATCCATAAGAACTATTTCTTAAAGAAGTATCATCTTTTATGTAATAAGAATCCTCTCCTAGTTTTTTGCCATCTTTTTTAATCTCATCTATATAGCTTTCATGGAAAACAGGACTTGCTCCAGTTAAATATATTAATAACCAATGATATTTTTGAAAGTTTCTAGCCATTCTAAGGTAGATATCATCTTTAAATTCTCTAAAACCCTTTTCCACTTTAAGCTCTTTATAAAGTAACTTAATAAATTCCTCTTTAAATGAAAAATTATAATGTATTCCACTTATAACTTGTTTCTTTTTGCCGTACTTATCACTAAGATTTTCTCTATATAATTCATCTGCCCTATTAGAAAGCTTAGCAATTGGAATCTCCTCTTCCCTTGGTAATATAGGGGGATTACTCTGTGGCCATAAAAATTCTCCATTTTTCATAATCTCTAAAGATACAACCTTATTTAAATTACATATAAAACTATAAACTTCCTCTAAAGTATTACAGACAGGTGTTACCATTTCTAACTGACTCTCAGAAAAATCTGTTTTTATATATGGATTCTTTTCTCTATCTCCAAAGGCCTTTGGATGAGGTGTTAAAGCTAAGTTTCCGCTTTCTGTAACCCTAACATTTTCTTTTTCCAAACCAAAATTAGCCTTTATAAAGTAATCTTCTAAACTTTCATCTTTTATAATTTTTAATAAACCTTTATCTAAATTCACCATTTCTCTCCTCCTGGAATTCTCTTATCTATACTAACCAGTTCTATTTAACCATTTATAATAAAACATCTACTTATGTATTATTTATGAACTAACCTATTTTTTCTTCAAAATTATATTAATCAATAAAAATAATATAACATTTATGAATCACCTTAATTCTTATAGGAATTCTAGGCTTTATTATAAATATATAAGAAATTCCTTATATAGTCAAAGGGGTTATTATATATATTTCTTTCATTTTTTAAAAATTACTTTCTTTTTCTTCATATTTCTAAACACTTGAAAAATCTCTATTAGTTAATACGTTTTATTTTTATAATTAAAAATCCTTTATTTCTTATAGTAACCTTTTCTTTAATTTTTATTTTATAAATAAAAAAACACCATAGCTTTTTTAACCATAGTGCCTTTTAGAACATTTTTCTTTAAATTCCTTAAAACTATTAAACAACTTATATAATATTGGGTTTCTTTCATTCATTTCAAATTCAAAGCTAGTTTTTGCTAAACTTATTATAGGACTCATAAGATTCATAGTATCCTCATAACCTTGCTGTGCTCTTAATCTTTTTGCATCTATATCTAAATTTAACGTTCCATTTATCATGCTATCATCTAAACTCTTAGGTACTATTTCTATTATCTGAGCATTTGGATAAAGGCTTCTATCTACAGTTCCCTCTTTAGATAAATGTACTACAATAATTAAATCACAGCCTTCTCCATAAACAGGTTGAATTGGTGTATTATCAACCATTCCTCCATCTAAATACTTTTTACCATCTACCTCTGAGCTATCATATATTAAAGGAAGTGATGCTGAGGCCATTATTATCTCTCTTCCTACCTCTTCATCATAATCATTAATTCTAAAATATTTAACCTTACAATCTGGTAATTCCGTACAGGCAGCATAACAAATTTTTCCTGATTCTTTAACCTTATTTATATCTATAAACTTATTTACAACTTCATAAGCTCCATCCTTAGGAAAATCTCCATTTTCTAACCTATCTGACATATGTTTTTTTACAAAGTTAATACTTTTTACTCCTAAAGCTAAAGCTACACCTTTTTTTAACAAATCCATTTTAGTCATAGGAACTAATTTTTCCATAGTAACTTCATCCCACAAGGCTTGAGCATTGTCCATATCCCCTTGAGCAAATAGGGCAGCATTAAATGCACCAATAGAAGTTCCTGATATAACTTCTATGTACTTGTCCAATTTCATTTCAACTAAAGCTTTCCAAACACCTAGTTCATATGCTCCTTTTCCTCCCCCACCTGATAAAACTAATCCAACTTTCATAATATTTCCTCCATTCATTATTAAATGAATCGTTTTATACCAATAAGATATCCATTATATTATATTATTTTACTACATTATGCAAAAAATTGATAATAAATTATATAAAAATAGACTATATGATAAAATCACATAGTCTATTTGTACTAATTATTATATTAAAAACTTAAGTAAAAATACTAATCCTAAAATAACAGTAGTTAAACTTATCTCTTTTCTTTTTCCAGAGAATAATTTTAATATTATGTATGATATAACTCCAAATACTATACCATCTGATATTGAGTAAGCAAATGGCATCATGATTATTGTTAAGAAAGCTGGTATAGCTTCTGTAAAATCATGTAAGTCTATTTCTTTTATTGGTTCTATCATAAATAATCCAACTAAAACTAAAGCTGATGCTGTAACCGCTGGAGTTATAACTGCAAATAATGGAGCGAAGAATAAAGCTAAGAAGAACATAAATGCAGTTGAAACTGCTGTTAATCCAGTTCTTCCTCCCTCTGCAACCCCTGAAGCACTCTCTACGAAAGTACTTACTGTACTTGTTCCTAAACAAGCTCCTAATGTTGTACCTACTGCATCAGAAAATAAAGCTTTCTTTATGTTAGGTACTTTTCCATCCTTATCTAACATTTTAGCCTTAGTTGCAACTCCAACTAAAGTTCCTATTGTATCAAACATATCCATGAATAATAATGTAAATAATGCTATTACCATATCTAAAGAGAATATGTTGTGGAAATCGAACTTGAAGAAAGTAGGCGCTATTGAAGGTGGCATACTAATAATCTTGCTTGGTAATGGAGTTATTCCCATAGGTATTCCTATTATTGCTGTAATAATCATACCTATAAATAATGCTCCCTTAACATTTTTAGCTATTAAAACACTTGTTATTAAAAGTCCTATTATTGCTAAAAGTCCTGATCCTGAAACTATGTTTCCTAAAGAAACTATAGTTCCTCCATCTGTATGTACTACGATTCCTGCACCCTCTAATCCTATTAAGGCAATAAGTAATCCTATACCTACTGATATAGCATTCTTTATTCCCTTTGGTATTGAGTCTACTATTGCTTCACGTACGTTAAATATAGTTAAAAGTATAAATATTATTCCTTCTAATAAAACTGCAGTTAAAGCAAATTCAAATGAATATCCCATTTGGATAACTATTGTATAAGCAAAAAATGCATTTAATCCCATTCCTGGAGCTTGTGCAAATGGTAACTTAGCATAAAGTCCCATTATTAAAGTTGCTATTACTGCTGATAAAGCCGTTGCTGTAAATACAGCTCCTTGATCCATTCCTGCTGCTGATAATATTGATGGATTTACTATAAGTATATAAGCCATTGTCATAAAAGTAGTTAATCCAGCAATAAATTCTGTTTTTACATCAGTGTTATTTTCTTTAAGCCTAAAGAACTTTTCCATAATCTCACTCTTTCTTTCATTTGTTTTTCTAAATCACCTTTAATATATTATCAGATTTTTTATATTTATCAATACTTTTACGAATATTTTTGTCGAAAAAATGAAATTAATAAGTTTTTTTGTAATTATCATTTGTAAAATACGTATATTTAAGTAAATTAATTTCTCTATAATACGTATAAAAACATATTTTTATACTTTAAATCTATTCAATAGATACTTTTTTATTAAACATGCGAACTTTTTAATATTACATTCTACTTAATTCCACCAATGCACATCCTTCTATAGCACAAATACCATTCTTCCTACAAAAATTCAAAATCTCTTCACTTTCAGCACCTGGTTGAATTAAAACTTTATTTATTTCTAAAGCTTTAGCCTCTTTAATAAATTCTATTCCTTTAATAGGATTTATGCATAAATCTATAACCTCAATGTTATAAGGAACTTCTGATAAGCTTTTAAATATGTTTTCTCCTCCTTTTAAACTAACGCCAACTACATTATATCCCTTTTCATTAAGCTTATTTAATATTTTATATGCATACTTTTTCTCATTACCTACATCACCAACAACACACCAATTTTTAAAAGTTAAAAAATCTTTTGCTCCCATATTAATTCCTCCCGTTAAAATTTACTTAATCCTATTATGGCTAATTATTTTTAAAATATAAATGATACAAATCAATTTATATTATTTTTTTAATTTATATATATTAAAAATTCTTTTCCTTAAAGAGATACTACTTAAATATCTTTCAAAATAAAAAACCTACCTCTGGATATAATAAAATACTATCCAGAGATAAGTTTTTAAAATTTATTATCTCTTATCCTTTTGATATGGTTCTCCAGCAGCCTTAGGTGCTTGGGATGTTTTAGAGAATACTATTAACGCTATTAAAGTAACCACATATGGGAATACCTTAAGTATTACTGGAGGTATAGTTGAAAGTGATGGTATTATTTGAGATACGTTTGCTATAGTTGTGGCAAATCCAAAGAATAATGTTGCTCCTAATATTCCCCATGGCTTCCATTGACCAAATATTAAAGCAGCTAAAGCTAGGAATCCAAGTCCTGCAACGCTTCCAGTAAATTCTCCACCGTAAGTCACAAGTATTATAGCTCCACCAAGAGATGAAAATGCTCCTGATATCATAACTCCTATATATCTCATTTTATAAACATTTATACCTGCGGCATCAGCAGCTTGCGGATGTTCACCACAAGCTCTAAGCCTTAATCCAAAACTTGTCTTATATAATAAGAATGTACTTATAGCAAGTATTGCAATAACTAACCATGTAGTTGCATAAGTTTTTGAAAAGAATAAATCTCCTATTATTGGTATTGAAGATAATACTGGAATATCTTTTGGTATAAAACCTTGCATAATTCTTATATTACCACTACCTGTCATATTTCTAGCTAAGAATACAGTTAAAGCTCCAGCTATCATATTTATAGCCGTACCACTTATTACCTGATCTGCATTTAAATTTATACTTGCAAAAGCATGTAATAAAGAAAATAATATTCCTACTAAAACTGCAACTCCTAAACCAATCCATAAAGGAAGTGAGCTACCTGGCATAGCCTCTTGAAGCTTTGAAACTGTAAATGCTCCAGTAAAAGATCCTACAATCATAAGACCATCAAGTCCTATATTTACTACACCACTTCTTTCAGAAAATAAAGCACCTAATGCGGTTATTAAAAGAGGTATAGTAAAGGCTATAGCATACGGAAATATTTGTTGAATTGTTCCCCACATTACTTGCTCACCACCCTTTCTTTAGTTGTTTCCTGATTGGTATTTTTATTTAATTTATCTTTCTTTCTTTTTTGGAATTTATTAAACACTCTTTCCATTATTACACTGGTAGCTGCAAAGTATATTATTGTAGCCATTATAGTATCTGCTATTTCTGGCGGTATGCTTGTCATAGCGTTCATAAATCCTTTTCCAGTGTATAAGATACCAAAGAATAAAGCTGAGAATAAAACTCCTATAGGATTACTTGCACCAAGTAAAGCTACTGCTATGCCATCAAATCCTTGTGTTGGCATAACACCTATTTGTATGCTTGTAGCGTTTCCTGTATATTGAACAACACCTGCAAGTCCTGCTAAAGCACCAGCTATCATCATTGATAATACTATGTTTCTATTTACTGAAATACCTGAATATTCTGCAGCATCTCTATTAAATCCAACGGCCTTTAATTCATATCCTAAAACTGTTTTATTTAGTATAAACCAAATAGCAAATACAGAAACAATTGCTATTAATATTCCCATGTTTATAAATGATCCTTGGAAGAAATCTGTAAGTGCTTGTATTCTTAAAGTAGCTGTAGCTGGAAGTTGTGCTGATTCAGTTTCTAAGAATTCCCCCTTAAAATACATAGGAACCATATAATAAACTATCCAATAAGCTATCCAGTTCATCATTATAGTTGAAACAACTTCATGAACATTAAACTTAGCTTTTAAAGCGCCTGGGATAAATGCCCACAAAGCTCCTCCAAATATTCCAGCAATAATCATTAATGGAAGCAATATTGGAGTTGGTAATTTTACTGTTAATCCTACCGCTGTAGCAAAAAATCCTCCCATAAGCATTTGTCCTGGAGCCCCTATATTAAATAAGCCAGTTCTAAAAGCAAAAGCTAATGAAAGCCCTGTTAATATAAGAGGAGTAGCTGTAGCTAAAGTATTTCCTATTCTTTCTATGTTCATAAGTCCACCTTGGAATAAGAAAGAATAACCATCTATTGGATTATGACCCATAATAGCCATTAAAATAGCACCAGCTATAAGTCCCAATAAAATAGCCATTAAAGATATAATACACTGTTTAAACTTCATGCTTTTCTCCTCCTTTTATACCAGCCATCATAAGACCTACTTCATTTTCATTAGTTTCATCTGCATTTACAATGCCTATAAGTTCTCCGTTATTTATTATTGCAATCCTATCTGAAACATTTAATATTTCATCTAATTCAAGAGATATTAAAAGGACAGCCTTTCCACTATCTCTTTGTTCCACAAGTCTTTTATGAATATATTCTATAGAACCTACATCAAGTCCCCTTGTAGGCTGTGCTGCTATTAAAAGTTCTGGGTTTAATTCTATTTCACGTCCTATAATTGCTTTTTGCTGATTTCCCCCTGATAGAGATCTTGCTACAGACTCAGCACCTTCACCAGACCTTACATCAAATTCATCTATTATTTTTTCTGCATATTTTTTTATTTCTTTTTTGTTTAATAAACCTTTATTTGAAAATGGTTTCTTATCATATACTTCTAGAACCATATTCTCTTCAATTGTGTAATCTAAAACCAGCCCTCTTTTATGTCTATCTTCTGGAATATGTGCAATACCTGAATTTATTCTATTTCTTATAGATTCTCTAGTTATATCCTTATTTTTAAAGTTTATAGTTCCACTTTCACTTTTTCTAAGTCCTGTAATAGCCTCAATAAGTTCACTTTGACCATTACCTTCTACCCCTGCTATCCCTACTATTTCTCCTGCTCTAACATCAATAGAAAAATCCTTTAATCCTAATACTTTTTTATTATTCTTAACTGAAAGATTTTTTATATCTAATACTACCTCACCAGGCTTAGCTGGCTTTTTATTAACTTTAAATGATACTTCTCTTCCCACCATCATCTTAGCCATTTCAGCTTCACTAGTAATTTTTACATCTACAGTCCCAATATATCTACCTCTTCTTATAACTGTACATCTATCTGCAGCTGCCTTTATCTCCTTAAGTTTGTGAGTGATAATTATTATTGATTTTCCCTCATTTATAAGATTTTTCATTATTTTTATAAGTTCATCAATTTCCTGCGGAGTTAAAACTGCTGTAGGCTCGTCTAATATAAGAACATCAGCATCTCTATAAAGCATTTTTAATATTTCAACTCTTTGTTGCATACCAACAGATATATCTTCAATCTTCGCATAAGGATCAACATTTAATCCATATTGCTTTGATAATTCTTCAATTCTCTTCGCTGCTTTATTTAAGTCCATTCCTAATCCAAATAGAATTTTAGGCTCACATCCTAAAACTATATTTTGAGTTACGGTAAAATTTTCAACTAGTTTAAAATGCTGATGTACCATACCTATTCCAAGGTCATTGGCAACATTAGGGTTAGTAATTTTAACTTCTTTACCCTTAACTTTTATGATTCCTCTATCAGGTTGGTTCATTCCAAAAAGAATTCCCATTAAAGTAGATTTACCTGCTCCATTTTCTCCAAGCAAAGCATGTATTTCTCCTTTTCTTAGTTGCAAAGTTATGTTATCATTTGCTACTATACCAGGAAATTCTTTACGGATATTTAGCATTTCTACTACATATTCCATAAGTTCTCCTCCTTAATACTAAAAAATTCTATACCTCTAACAATTTTGATTTCTATATCATAAATTTATTTTTTCTATTATTAACTTAATATAAATAAAAGGAGAGGGAAGCCCCATCTCCTTAATAAAAACTTCCTTGAATTTTTAAATTACTTTATTAATTCTCCTTGCTCAGCAGAAACTGTTATTTCTCCATTTTTTAACTGTTCAAATACTTTATTTACTTCAGTTATTGTTTCTTCACTTAAGTTTGGATTCTTATCTGGTAAACCTACACCATCATTTGATGCATCATATGTTAAAGTTTGTCCTCCTGGGAAACTTCCATCTAATTCTTTCTTTATCATATCGTATGAAGCGTGATCTATTCTCTTAACAGCTGAAGTAAGTATTACAGATTTATCTCCTTCATATATACCATCATCATATTGGTCAACGTCAACACCAATTATCCAAGCTTCTTTTCCTGAAGCAGTTCTATTTTTTGCTTCTTGTATAGCTCCTACACCAACTCCACCAGCAGCGCAGAATATAGCTTTTACACCATTATCGTACATTTGAGCGGCTATTTGTCCACCAGCAGCTGAATCATCAAATGATCCTTGATATATAACATTTTTTTCTTGAAGAGACATCTTAGTACCTAATTTTTCATTAGCAAAAGCTACCCCTTGTTGGAATCCCCAGTTAAACTTTTGTACTGGTGGAATTTCCATACCACCTATAAATCCTAAGTCGCCTTCTTTAAGTTCTAAAGCTGTAGCAACTCCAGCCATAAATCCAGCTTGTTCTTCAGCAAAGAATATTGAAACTGTATTTTGTCCTACCTCTGGTTTTGCATCTTTTTCACCTGAATGAGGAGAACCATCTAATAAAACAAATTTAGCATCTTTATATTTTTCTTGTCCTTTATATATAGCTGTCTCAAACTTAAATCCTGGAGTTACTATAAATTTAAATCCTGCATCATAAAGATTTCCTATTTCTTTTAAATAATCAGCTTCTGTTGTACCATTTGGTTTTAAATACTTATTTTCTATTCCTAAATCACTCTTAGCCTTTTCAATTCCTGTCCAAGTTCCTTGGTTGAATGATTTATCATCTATAGTACCAGCATCAGTAACCATACCAACCTTCATTTTATTTTCCTTAGAACCACTATCACCTGTTGCTTGTCCACTATTTGAACCACCACATCCCGCAAGTAAAGTAGCTGTTGTAAGTACTGCTAACACAGCAGAAAGAAATTTCTTTTTCATTTAATAATCCTCCTTAATACCTATTAAAATAATTCTTATTTTAAAGCTTATGTACTAACCTTAAAGTTAAGTTAATAATAAAATGTAATAAGCTAATATTCATAAGCTATTTTAAACTTAACGTTCGAGTTTACAAGATTATATTAAACTGTGAAAGCGATGTCCTTCTATAACATTTTTTTTATTTTAATATTTTATTTTCATTTTTATAGTAATTAGACATAATTTATTATTCTATATAAAATTCAAACTTACATATTATGTATTTTAACCTTTTTTATCATTTTTTGTATATTTATTACATCAATATTTTCTTATGGTTTAACAATTTATATATAAGTTATTTCAACTTTATTAACACTTAAGAAAAACTCTCAGAAAGCGCTTTCATGAATTAAACATTATAACATTTCATAGAGTTAAACATTTTCATATATTAATGTATACTTTTAATTATTACTCTTTATTCCTAACAATTAAAAATTTATTTATTAAAATCATTACTTTAACATAAAAATATTATTAAAATAAAAATTATAAAAAAAGACCATAGCAAAATTGCTATGATCTAAATATAAATTTAACATCTATTAATAAAACTCATTATATCTCCAGTTCTTTCATTTCCTAATCCTATAAATAAATTTAACAAATCTGAATGTTGATATCCTTCTAATTTTAAAAATTCTCCATTTCCTTTAAATTTATTTATTTTTTCTACAAATCTTTTAGAATTTTCACAACCAACTATACAATCCTTAGCTCCATGGACACATAGCACTGGAATTTTAGGTAAATTTTCCGTTAGTAGATTTATTGGATTAACATCAAAAATCTGTTCTTTTCCATATAAATACCTTTTTATATACTTTTCATATTCTTTAGAATTACATTGACTAAAATCTAAGGTTCCTCCTAGTGTTATAAAAAAAGATATTATATTGCTGTCTATATTAAATTTTTCTTTCATGTCTTCGTTGTAAACTAAGTTTGCAGCTAAATCTGCTCCCGAAGAATATCCCATAACTACTATTCTATTAGGCTTATTATTTTCTACATAATGCTTAAATGCTGAAAATATATTTTCCATTTGAACTGGATATTTATGTTCTGGAGCTAGCTCATAGGATGGAATTACTACAGTAAAGCCATATTTATAGAAAAACTTACCTATAGCTGCACAGCCTTTAGGGCTTCCCTTCCATAAACCTCCACTATATATAAAGAATATGGTAGGCTTTCTTTTATCATAGCCTTTATATACCCTATAGTAATCTCTTTTATTATCACCATATCTAAACTCTTTATATTCTATATTTCTATCCTTTAAGAAATTGTAGTTAAAGAATTTAAAAAACAATTTTCTCTTTAATTTTTTCTCTTCTTTCTGACTCTCATACATTTATAATCTCCTTAAACTTTAAAATTACATTTAAATTTCTCACATACAAATATACCTTATATTTATTAACAATTTCAACACTTTGTTTAAATTTTATTAATATTTATTTCATTTTTATCTTTTGTTTTTTTATTAACTCAAAAATCATTAATAAAAAGGCATTTCTTTGAAATAAAATAAAGATAAGTCATATGAAATATAACTTATCTTTATTAAACTTTCTATCCACTATTAGATTATCTCTTCTCTTATTAATTTACAAAAGGATTATAAAATCTACTTCCATTATTAAATGTAAACCACAATGATAAAACAAATATTAATACAACTACAATAATAGCTAAATAATCACCATTAGAAAATTTTCTTTCATTATACCAAGTTCTTTTTTTATTCTTTCCAAAGGCTCTAAGCTCCATTGCTGTACTTATATTTTCTATTCTATCTAAACTTGAAAAAATAAGTGGCATTAAAATGGATGACATATTTTTTATTCTTTTTCCTAACTTTTCTTTTTTAGACATATCAATTCCTCTTGCTTGTTGTGCAAAAGATATATCATGATACTCCCTTTGAATGTCTGGTATGTATCTTAGAGCTATTGATACAGAATATGATATTTTGTAACTAACACCTATTTTATTTAAAGATGCAGCAAATTCACTTGGATTGGTCGCAAGTATAAATAAAAGTGCCATAGGTATAACTGATAGATATTTTAATGTAACATTGAACTCATAAAATAATTGTTCCCATGTTAGTGTATATGGCCCAACTATATGAAATATATCATGTCTTGTTCCATATATATTAACCCCTTCATAAGGTGAGAATATAAAAATAGCTAAATCATTTAAAAGTAAAAAGAATAATATAAAATAAACTATAAAAGAAACTTCTTTAAACTCTATTTTTGAGACTTTAAATATAATTAGACTAAATATAAGCATTCCAATTAACACTCTTGTATCATATGTAAGCATGGCGGCTAATGTCCAAAATATAAAACAAATAAGTTTAGTTGCTCCAGTAAGTTTATCAATAGGAGATTCTTTTTTTATGTATGTAAGCATTGCATCCACTAATTTCTTGCCTCCCTGTCAAAGTCAATAAATTTACAAACAAAATCCTTAGGATCTTCCACCTTAAATTTCAAGGCTAAATCATATAATGAGGTTTCTTTTAAACTTGCCTTTTCTATGACTTCTTCATCTGTAAGTATTTCTGCTGATGTTGTATCAGCTATTTTTTCCCCATTTGAAATTACAATAGCCTTATCTGTATATTCAAGCATTAAATGCATATCGTGAGTTATTAAAATTATTGTAACTCCCTTTTTATTAAGTTTTAGAAGAAACTCCATTATTTCATTATAATGTTTATAATCTTGTCCTGCTGTTGGTTCATCAAGTATTATAACCTTAGGATTTAAAACTAATATTGAGGCTATAGTAACCCTCTTCTTCTGTCCAAAACTCAGTGCAGAAACTGGCCAGTTTCTATATGGATATAAACCACAGGTCTTTAGAGTTTCATTTACTCTTTCTTTAACTTCTTTTTCATCAATTCCTCTAACTCTTAATCCTAATGCAACTTCATCAAAAATCATTGTTTTAGATATCATTTGATTTGGATTTTGAAGAACAACTCCTATTTCTTCTCCTCTTTCCTTGATAGTCTTTCCGTCTAAACTTTTTCCTTCAAACATTATATCTCCCTTTGATTGTTTGAAAAAGCCACATATAAGCTTAGATATAGTTGATTTACCAGCACCATTCTTTCCAACTACACTTACTATCTCTCCCCTGTTAATTTTAAAATTAATATCTTTTAATATATCTTTTTTCTTATCGTAAGAAAAATATACATTTTTAAATTCTAATAGGGCCTCATTTTCTATTTCCTTCTTATTAAAATTTAAACTTTTATACCAATTTTTTAATTTCTCGCCATCATCACTAAGTTTTAACTTATCTATATGCTCAAGGTTCATTTCCTTATTTAATTCATATCCACTGTACTTAAGAGCTGTTATGTATAAAGGTTCTCTTATGCCACACTCTTTTAATTTATTAGAAGCTAGGATTTTATTTGGATTTGTATCAGCAATAATTTCTCCTTCATTCATAAGTATTATTCTATCTACATCACAACTTAAAACCTCTTCTAATCTATGTTCTATTATTATTACTGTCTTTTTTTCTTCCTTTTGTATTTTATCTATAAGTTCTATAGAAGCTTTCCCTGCTGCTGGATCTAAGCTAGCTAAAGGTTCATCAAAAAGAAGTATATCAACATCATCAACAATAGTTCCAGCTAAAGTTACTCTCTGTTTTTGTCCTCCTGAAAGCCTATATGGAGCTAATTCTAATCTATTTTCTATATCAACTATTTTTGATACATAATTAACTTTTTTCTTCATATCTTCTTGAGATACACAGTTATTTTCTAGTTTAAAAGCTATATCTTCAGCTACTGTTAATCCTATAAATTGACTATCAGGATCCTGAAGTACAGTTCCTACCATTTTAGATATTTCGAAAACACTTAAATCTTTAGTTTCTTTTCCTTTTATTTTAAGGCTTCCTGAAATTTCAATATCAGTTGAAAATGGTATTAATCCATTTATACAGTTAGCTAATGTACTTTTTCCTGATCCTGAAGGACCAGCTATAAGAACTTTTTCTCCTTCATATATAGTTAAATTTATGTTATTTAAAGTTGGTTTTGATTGAACTGTATAATGAGCAGTAAAATCTTTAAACTCTATTATTGCTTTTCTTTCCATATCAATCTGCTACTCAAAATATGGTCAAACATATCCATATTGAGAAGTTTCCTTCTTCATAGAACCTCGTCTTGCCTAAGCTACTGCGATTTTGTATGATTCTCCAAAGGCGTAAATTCCGAAGTTAGCCCTCCGTACATATATAAATGCTTTTGATTTTAAGCTATCTTATATTCTTTAGCATTTTTAAGATTAATACTTGCGTTTAAATCTCTATCAATAGTAAATCCACAATCACATTTATAAATTCTATCTGACAGTTTTAAATCTTTCTTAATCTTTCCACAATTACTACAAGTCTTTGATGATGGATAAAATCTATCCACTATTCTAAGTTCTATATTATTTTGTTTACATTTAGACATTAGTTTAGTTTTAAATTCAAAAAACTTCTGACTTGCAATAGCTTTGGATAAATACTTATTCTTCATCATTCCTTTAACATTTAAATCTTCAATAGTTACATAGCTTGGTTTTTGCTTAACTATCTTAGAGACTGTTTTATTTATATAATTAGTTCTTATATTTGTTAATCTCTGGTGAAGTTTTTGTACTTTGACTATTTGTTTTTGAATATTTTGACCAGTAGCTCTCCCTTCTTTTATATTTTTATTTCTTATTTTTAAGCTTTCATATTTCCTTGAAAGTTTTCTCTGTTCTCTTTTTAACTTCTTTTCTACTTTTTTAAAAGTAGATGTTTTATTTATATTTTTAAACTTACTTCCCTCACTACATACAGCAAATTCTTTTACTCCTAAATCTATACCTACACCTTCATTAGTAGATTTTGATACCTCTATATAATCATCTTCAACAAGTATAGATACATAATATCTATCTGCTTTTTGACTAACTGTACCACTTTTAACTACTGAATTTATAGGAATATATCCAAACTCTTTTAGTCTTACCCATCCAAGTGTTGGTATTTTTACTCTATGTCTTTCTAAAGTCCAATCGGTCTTATTATTCTTAGGAAAATAAGCTTTTACATCTTGGTTTTTCTTTTTCTTAAATTTTGGAAAACCTTTAGCTTTTTTAAAGAAATCTCTAAAAGCTTTATCTCCATTCATAATAGCTTGTTTAGTAGCTTTTGAAGATACTTCTTTAATCCATTTTACCTCTTGATTATTAGGGATATATTCATTATTTAACCATTTTGAAAAATCCATCCCACTAATAAACTTTCCTTTTCTTTGGTAAATTTCTTTATTACGAGCAATATAAAAATTATACACAAATCTTGATACTCCAATAGTTCGGTGTATTTTAGACTTTTGTTCATCAGTAGGATTAATCTCTATCTTGTATGCTCTTTTCAACTGTCTCACCCTCAATAACTTCATATACTATTATTACTTTAGTATTAGCATATTATCTAAGAAATTCAACTTAATTTTTAAATTATATTTTTGATTAAAAGTTGAAACTTGTGTATATTTTATACATCTCCTAAATTAACCTTCAAAAAAAGGTTGTCTGAAAATATATTTCCCACAACCTCACATACTTCTAATATTCTTTTCTTAAGCTACCTTTTTGTATTCTTGTCTTAGCATAATTAGCTATTAAAATAGTTCCTAAAACTCCAACAGTAACCATATTAGAAATTCCACCTATTGCCCCTTGTAGATAAACCTTATTTGCAGGTTCAGAGTAAATTAATATATCTAAAGTTGGTGCTACTAAAAACCAAGCTACTGCATTAGCAAGTATTTGTATTAAATTAAATGTAAATATTTGTTTTAACTTAAATACTCCCTGATTAATTTTTATAAATCTAGCTCCTAACCCAATTATTAATCCTACTATACCTGAAGCAAAAACCCAACTTATCCAAGGTGATCCAAAAAATACTATATCCTTTAAAGCATGTCCTATGAATCCTATTAAAAAACCAGCTAAAGGACCATATAATAATGCCATTAAAGCTAAAAATGCATATGCAGTTTCTATGTTTGTATTAGGAATTCCTGTAGGTAAAGAACCAAATCTACCTAATATCATAAAAACCGCTGAACCAATCCCTATAGCTACAATTGTTTTAATTGATAGTTTGTTTTTTTTCATTGTTCATCTCCATTTTAGAAAAATCTATCTCTAGATAATAAAATACTTTTTAATGTCTATATTATAAACATAATTTCACATAGTTAACTATAAAGACTATTAAAGTAATTGTCAATAACCTTAGACTAGGACTTTTAAATATTAACACTTTCTTAATTGCCTTATTATGTAATAATATGTTAAATTCTATTTATATATTTGGAAATAGGGAGGAACTTTATGAAAAAAATATCATTATTATTACTTAGTTTGACTTTAACAGCTAGTTTATTTGTGGGATGTGGTAATAATAACACTGAAAAGAAGGATGCTAATACACAGACAAGCTCTGAATCATCAAGCGAAACTCCATCTGAAACAGTTTCAAAGGATATCTCAATAGAAGAATCAAAAAAACTTATAAATGAAGGGGAAGTTACTCTAATCCTAGATGTTAGAAATGAAGATGAATTTGCTGAAGGACATTTAAAAAATGCTATTCAAATTCCAGTTAATGAGCTTAAAGAAAACTTAAGTGATATAGAAAAGTTTAAAGATGAATTAGTTTTAGTTTACTGTAGAAGTGGAAAAAGAAGTGCTGAGGCTATGGATATTTTAAAAGAAAATGGTTTTAAAAATCTTGTTCACATGAAAGATGGAATATCTAAATGGGATGGAGATGTTGAAAAATAATCTTTTAATGATAAAGAGAAATACTTTAAAAAGTATTTCTCTTTATCATTTTTTATTTCTTTTTTCTTTTATAACCTCATTAATATTTCTTTTTATTTCATAACTTTTACTATCTTTTTTTAAGGTTTTTAATTCATTATAATCAAGGCCCTGAAACATTCTATTCATTCTCCAAAAGAAATCAGTTCTTTTTTGTTCTAATAAGTAATTTATATTATTCATCTTCCTTAATTTTTCTAAATTATCCTTTTTACAAGTCTTCAATTCATTTTCAGTATATATTTTTATTAATCTTAATATATACTCATGATAATCCCTATAAGCTAAGCTTTTTTCACATATATTTAAAACACTTAAAATTCTGCTCATCTCTTGCTCCTTTTAATAATCCTATATATTCTTTCTAACTTTAATATATTACTTATTTTTTTATTTGTTACCTTAATTTAAGAGTTATAAAAAAAACTACATAGATATATTCTATATAGTCTTTTAAAAATTATTTATATTTTTTATTCATCATAAAGTATCATAATAGAATGAGATTTTATTTTAGGAATTTCATTCTCACTTACTCTTTTTATAATTGATTCATTTACTACTCCATCTTGTACTACTATATTCCAAAATCCATTACTTGATTTAGGCATAGAAGAAATTACATTATAATCATCAATGGTAGTTCCATTATATATGACAACTATATTTTTCCACAAATCTTCATTAGCATTATTTTTATAGTGAGCTATTATTACTCCACTAGTGTCATTATTTTCATAAAAATAAACATCTAAATTTTTTATTATATCCTCTGGATTTTTCATTCTAAAAGCACTGTGATTTTTTCTTAAACTTATTAAGTCTTTATAATAATTAAAAACATCAATATATCTTTCTTTCTCTGCCCAATTTAAGGCATTTATTCTATCCGGACTCTTATAGCTATTATGATCTCCATCTTTAGATCTTAAGAATTCAGCCCCAGATTGAATAAAGGGAATTCCTTGAGAAGTAAATAATATAGAAGCTCCAAGTAAATCTTCCTTAACATAAAAGTTATCTAATAGTTTTTCTTCATTAAAGTCTCTATAATGTCCTTTTTCCACACTATGATTCTGACTTTTTACTATTTGATCCCATAGGGTATAGTTATCATGTGCTTCTAAATAATTTATACTTTCCATAGGTTTATAGGTTATTGAATTTATTGATCCTTTAATTCCTTCTATAACTTGCCAAGCTTTATTCTTATTATGCTGCTCTCCATTTATAAATCCATTAGAGGGGTCATTATTTCCTCTTAATGCATTTCTAAATTCATCATTAAATATAGAAAATCCTAGCCCTTTTTGACTTCCTCTATAAGTTCCATTACTTAAAGGTGAACTTCCTCCCTTCCAAGGCTCGCCATAAATAAGTATTTTTTCATCAATCTCTTCACTTCTCTTTACTATTTCCTTCATAGTATCTAAATCTATAAGCTCCATTAAGTCAAATCTTAATCCATCTATATGATAATTTTTAATCCAATTCAATATGGAATCCAAGATAAACTTTCTAACCATTGGTTTCTCAGAAGCCATTTCATTTCCACATCCTGATCCATTTGTATATTTCCCCAATTTATCACTTCTAAAGTAATATCCAGGAACTATATTATCCATATTACTAGTTTCATACATGTGGTTATAAACCATGTCTAATACAACTCTTATTCCATTATCATGAAACCTTTTTATCATCTCTCTAAACTCTATTATTCTTCTTGAAGGTGTATATGGGTCTGTTGAATAACTTCCTTCTATTGCATTAAAGTTTTTAGGATCATATCCCCAGTTTCTATTATTTTCATCATTGCTTATTTCTTCATTAACAGAAGCAAAATCAAAGACTGGAAGCAAGTGAACATGAGTTACCCCCAATTCCTTTAAATGATCTAATCCTGTCTTAACCTTATTTCCATTTTCTTTATTAATATAGAAAGTTTCCTCTTCAACTGCCCCTAAAAATTTTCCTCTTAATCTTTCAGAAACTCCTGAATTTTCATTTATGGTAAAATCTCTAATGTGCATCTCATAAATTATTGAATCTTCCTTATTTATTAGCTTAGGTTTATTATATTTATTCCATCCTTCTGGTACACACTCTTTACTAAATAAATCTACTAAAGCTCCCTTTTCTCCATTTACTCCTACTGCAACAGCATAGGGATCCACAGCATATGTTATTTTATTTATATGCTTACCATCCTCACTTAAATCGTTGAAGTACAGTCTATATAAATAATATTTACCTTCATTCTCTTCTCTTTGTATTCTAATTAAATGAGTGCCATTTTCTCTCTCCCTATTCATCTCATATTTTCTTAAAGGATTTTCACTTAGAGATTTATAATCTTCATATATTAATAACTCTACTTTCTTAGCAGTAGGTGCCCACAATCTTAGACTTATGTTTTCCTCACTAAATCTTACCCCTAAGTCATTTCCTCCATAATAGTAGTCATTTAAATAATCTCTCACTATTACTTTGCAATTTGAAAACATACTTGAAGCTCTTATTTCTAGTAAATCTGATGGATCTATATCACTTGGAAGATTAGTTATTAAAACTTCCTTTTCATTTTCTCTAACTATAGTAGAAACATCCTTAGCCTTTATTCCATTTATATATAATCCATACTTGATTCCAATTAAAGGCTTATGTGAAAGATAGGCTTTTATAGTATTTTTATGATCCATTAAGGCAACTTGTATCTTAGGAGTAGTTTCTTCTATAGCAGTTTTTAAAGAAGTTATTATCTTATTATTTTCATATATGCAAAATAAATTTCTATCTTCCTTATTCAAATAAAAAGTATATGTCTGCTCATCCCAATCATTTACCCAGTCATATCCCCATGTTCTCCTTCTTACTATAAACTTTTCTTCATCTACAAAAGCTCCTACACCTAAATCTGTTTTAATATTTAAATTAAACTCTCTTCCTAAACTGTTATCTCCAAAGCCCCAGATATTCCAACTGAAATTTTCTCCATAATACAATCCATCATTCTTTAAAAATTGTACAAAAACACCTTTTTCCTCTTCTTCTCTAACTTCAATCTCCTTATAAGCTGTCATATCATTTAAGGAATCATAGGCCTTTACTAAAATTTTAGTACCATCAACTATTTCTTCATTAATTTTTAAAAACCCTTTTTCTAAATATACTCCTTTTAAAGGGTTCTCTATGGAAAGAACAGCCTCTTCAATTGTTATATTTCCATAAAATGAATTTTTAACAGTTAATAATTCAACAGGATATCCAGTAGAAATAAAATCTCTTGAAGTTTTTATTTCTAAAGATTCTTCAAAAGGCTCCCAAAAGAAAGAAAAATCATTCTTTTTCTCATTCCAATTATCTACATATATCTCTTTTCCATCCAAAGTGACAATTATATATCCATACTTATATTCCCCTTTCTTTAGCCCGCAAGGAAAGGTAATATCTTTAATCATTTTCACTCTACCATCATTAGTATCTAATCCCCAATTAAGCTTAAAGTTTTCACTTTTTTCCCAATTATTAAAATCTCCAACTAAATAAGCTTCAACTGCTCCCTTACAGTATAATGTTACTCTTATGGTATTAGTTAAAGGACTAATCTCTATGTAGTATTCATTATCATTATAATAAATAAGTTTTCTTTTCACAGAATCAAACATATAAAAATGCTCCTCTATTAATTTATTTATGTAATAAAAGCTACTATTTATCCAAAGCAAAAAATATTATGTACTTAGATTTATAGTAGCTTTTCTCTTTTTATTTTAGTTTTAAAACTAAAGTTCCTAATGGAGGTACCTTGACATTTATCGAATAATCGAAATCTTTAAAACTTTCCTCTGTGGCTTCTAGAATATTATCTCCCATAATATTTCCTGCACCTCCAAATTCTAAAGAATCTGAATTAAACACCTCAACATATTCTCCAAGCTCTGGAACCCCTACTTTAAAATCATAATAAACTTCTGGAGTAAAATTACATATAAATATTAATTTTTCCTTTTTATTCTTGCCAATTCTTATAAATGAAAGTACACTTTGTTCTGAATTATCAGCATCAATCCATCTAAAACCTTCTTCTTCATAATCAAGTGACCATAAAGAATTATTCTCTAAGTAGAAATGATTTAATACTCTAAAATACTCCTGAGTTTTTCTGTGTATGTCAAATTCTTCAATAACATTCCATTGAAGTTCTTCCCATTCTCTCCATTCAACAAACTGACCAAATTCACAGCCCATAAACATTAATTTTTTTCCTGGGTGTCCCATCATAAAAGAAGCATAAAGCCTTAGACCAGCATACTTCTTCCAATCATCTCCCCACATTTTATTTATAAGAGATTTCTTACCGTGAACAACTTCATCATGTGAAATTGGCAGAATAAACTTTTCTGAATAATTGTACATCATTGAAAAGTTCATTTTATTATGATGATACTTTCTATATATTGGATCTAACTCAATATAACTTAAGGTATCATTCATCCATCCCATATTCCATTTATAATCAAATCCTAATCCATCCTCTTCAACTGGTTTAGTAATTCCTTCCCATGAAGTTGATTCTTCAGCTACTGTAATTGCCCCTTTTCCTTCTTTTTTTATAATTGTATTTAGTTCTTTTAAAAAGGCAATAGCTTCAAGGTTTCCATTTCCTCCATAGATGTTTGTTTCCCATTCTCCATATTCTCTTCCATAATCTAAATAAAGCATATTAGAAACTGCATCTACTCTTAGGCCATCTATATGAAACTCATTTATCCAGTACATAGCATTGGAAAATAAAAAGGACTTAACCTCTGGTCTTCCTAAATCAAAATTACATGTTCCCCATCCTTCATTATTAGCCTTCCACCAAGCCTCATATTCATATGTTGGTGATCCATCAAACATAAATAATCCATGCTCATCCTTACAAAAATGGCTAGGTACCCAATCTAATAAAACTCCAATATTATTTTTGTGAAGTTTATTTATAAGAGTCTTTAATCCATTTAAATCTCCATATCTACTTGTAACTGAGTAATACCCTACGCCTTGGTATCCCCAAGAAGCATCTAAAGGATGCTCATTTATAGGCATAAACTCAACATGGGTGTATCCCATTTCTTTTATATATTCTGGCAGTATCTCACTTATTTCTTCATAGGTCATAAACTCTCCATTTTTTCTTTTCCAAGAACCTAAATGAATTTCATATATATTCATAGGTTTATTATCTAAACCTTCTTTTTCTCTTTTATTAAGCCATCTCTTATCTACCCATCTAAAACTCTTAATTTTAGTAAGTACAGAGGCTGTATTAGGTCTCAATTCTGATTTAAATGCATATGGGTCAGCCTTATATACTGTATTATTTCCACATTCATTTACTACTGCAAATTTATACTTTATACCATCTTCTAATTTAGGTACAAATAAACTCCATATTCCTCTTTCATTAATTTTTTCCATGGAGTATTCTTCTTTTAATTCCCAATTATTAAAATCACCTATAACATATATTTTGCTAGACCTTGGAGCCCAAGTAGTAAATCTTATACCCTTTTTCCTATTTTCAGTTACAAAATGAGCCCCCATAAACTTATAAGCTAAATGTTCTTTTCCATCTAAAAACAAATCAAAGTTTAATAAATTTTCATCTTTAGACACTTTTTTGCTTTTTCCTTTGTTTTCCCCTATTTTTTCGGTAACGTTACCATTTTTCTCATGCTTAAGTTCTTTACAATTTCTCATCTCTTTTCCTCCCATAGTAAACCTCTCATTCACAAAAACATTATAAATACAATATTTTGCTTTAATTATACTATTTTAGGTATTAAATTACAATTAATTATGATTGTTATTCAAATTTCTATCTTTACTTATTATCAATTCCCTATCTTTTATAACAAAGTTTCCATTAATATTAAAGACAACCCGACTTTGTATTATACCTATAACATCCACCAGTACTATTCCTATAATATTTTGACGTATTAAAAAATCATATTTATTACTTCCCAATTCCTTTATTTCATAATAGTTGTTAATATCAGAAATACCTGGATTAGTTTTTAATTTTACATTTCCATTTTCATCATATATAAGATTTAAATAAGACTTATCCTTTGAAGAGATATCTATAATATACTTTTCTTTTGTTCCATAAGCTATCTCTACTTTATAATTTGGTAAATATCTTATAATAGCTTTGTTTCTAGCACTTATTTCCCACTGATTAGTTATTTCTTTTATTTCTCCATTATCATATTCATATAATAATAAAATAGCAATTCCACCAGAACCTTGAAATCTTCCCTTCACCAAAATACAATCCCTTCCACTACCTAAAAAATCTCCTAAAAACAAATGCATATTATATCCACCATAAGGCAATTCTTTTTTTATGACCCTATTACTTCCTTCTAAGTATAAATTTATTTCAACTTCATCTGCTAATTCTCCTTTTTTAAATGGATACATTGTTTTTAATACAACCCTATCTTTAGAAATTCTACTTTTTATATGTCCAACTTTAGAATCTAAAATAGCCATTATAATTACATCCTCCCTAATAAATTCCATTCATAATTAATCTATGCAAAATTTTAACTATAGTAACTAAATTATAAATACAAATCTATTGGCTATTTTCTATTACAAAAACATATTTTTACATTTTTTTAATTTAAAGTCTTTATAATCATCTCTTCTTCAAAGTATAATAGAAAAGAAATATTGTAATAATCAAAAAATGTTTCTTATTAATCATACATACTTATTTGGAGGTACATATGGATTTTAATAGAATTATCAATTTCTCAACTGAACTTGGTACTCTAATGCTTGAAAATGGCGCTGAAACATATAGAGTTGAAGAAACCATGAGCAGAATCTGTTTGGCTTATGGAATAGAAAAGGTTGATGTTTTTGTAATTCCTACAAACATAATAATAACAATAAAAACCTATAAAAATGCAATTTCCAGAACTAGAAGAGTAACAAGTAGAACTATTAACTTAGATAAAATATCTAAATTAAACAACCTTTCAAGAGAAGTGGCATTTAATAAAGTTTCTATTGAAGATGCTGAAAAGAAGCTAAGTAGTATAGCTGATGAAAAAGAATATCCTCTTAAAATAAAAATATTAGGATATTTAATTTCAGCTTCAACATTTACTCTACTTTTTGGAGGTAATTTAAAAGATTCTTTAGTCTCAGGTTTTATAGGAATAGTTCTTTGTCTTCTTGCATACTTCTTTAATATTTTAAAGACAAACAATTTCTTTGTAAATATAATATCTGGAGCTTTGGCATCATTACTAGCTTTTCTTGCAGTAAGATTTAATATTGCTCCTAATCTAAATGAAATAATAATAGGTTCTTTAATGCCCTTAGTACCTGGACTTGCTATAACTAACTCACTTCGTGATATAATAGCTGGTGATTTAGTTGCTGGAAGTGCTAAATTTATTGAAGCCTTTTTAATAGCTGTAGGGATTGCTATTGGAAGTGCTAGTATTTTATCTATATTAATAAATCACTATGGGGGTATGGCTATATGAACCTAATAATAAATTCAATATATGCATTTTTTAGTTCTTTAGGTTTTGGAATAATATTTAATATAAAAGGTAAAAACTTATTTTTCTCTTCCCTCTGCGGTGGCTTAGGATGGTTTGTTTATCTTTTTTCCTCAAACTTTATGAGCACAAATGAAAGCTTTAATTATTTTTTAGCTGCTATTTTCATAGCCTTGTTCTCTGAGATTTCAGCTAGAGTATTAAAAGCTCCTGTATTAGTATTTTTAGTTTGTGGAATAATTCCTCTAGTTCCTGGAGGAGGTATGTTCTATACAATGCTAGAAACCTTAAAAGGAAATATAGATAAAGCTTTATCCTTAGGATGCAATACATTAATGTTAGCTGGATCAATAGCTACTGGAATTGTTTTAGTTTCATCCTTTACTAAGCTATATTTTTCTATAAAAAAACTTATTAATAGTAAAATTAAAAGTACTGAAAATAATAACTATTTAAATAAAAGTATTTAGTTTGCTTAAAATGCTTTTATAGATATAATAAATTACATAAAAAGGAGTTATATCAAAATTTAACAACAAAACTTATTTTGATATAACTCCTTTTATGAATTTTATACTAGCTTTTTATTTATCTATAGATAAAGCATGAAATTAACTCTAAATTTATAATTACAAGTCATTAATTGCTTAAAATATAGATATTATCTTAAATAGTCGTTCTCTTCTGAATCCCAAGAAATAAAATAATAAACATCCATTAAATTATCAAATTCATTTTTAACAAAATCTAATATTTCATTTCTTGAATTGCTAACATGATTTTTATCATAATCTTTTCTTATGGTTAATCCATACTTTTCTCCACTATCTGTATATTTTATTATATCCTCAACGTAATCTGTTTCATCCTCATAACTTCTAGGATTATTATCCTTAATTAAATATAATCTATATCCCTTTTCTTCTAAAGCCATAAGTATATTTTTAAATCTTTCTTTTAACTCATAGTTTTCTCTTATTTTATTGACAAGATTTTTTTGTTCTATTGCTCCATACTTGTCTAAATATAAAGCTGTATTCCAAGAATTAGAGTCTAGTCCTAATTGAATGCGAGGAATATAATTAAATACCATGTCATCTTCTATTCTACTTCCCTCAATATCATGGAATAAATTTAAAACCTTTATAAGCTTTCTAACATCAGCTCTATTTTTCCCATAAGATAAATATATTCTATCAACATATTCATCATTAACTCTTTTTAACGGCCAAGTTATACTAGTTATATACTGCTTTTCCCAATGAGAGCTTAATCCTTTAGAATTCATAAATTCAAAAAGACCTAAATTATTCAGTTCTCTTAATTTCTCAGCAGCAACTCTTCTTCTCTCTAATATAACTTTATCTCTACTTCTTGATTTGTCTATATCAAAAGCTCTAAAATCACTTTCTAAAAAAAAGTTTCCCATATTTATACCCTCCTTAATAAAACATCTTAAACTTTGTTTTATTAAATATTTACCACTATTATACACCTCTTAAAAATCACTTCAAAACATTTTCATTTGACAAATCTTAGCCTAAATCCTTAGATTTTTTATATCTATTTAAAAACTCATTGTTTCTTCTAAATAAATCAAAAATATTATGCTTATTTTTTTAAACTTCAATATAAAAAATAATCTTTATTTATAAAAAGTAAATTTTTTTAAAAAAGAGAGCCTTATAATTAAAAGACTCTCTTTAATATAATAAACTTAATTAGATTAGATATGAGCTTCCATTTAAAAATTAACCTTAACTTAAAATATAATCCTTTATTTTTTCTCTACCCTTTCCTTTGAGTTGGCTATTAATGAACATAAATTAACAAAAACTTCTGGTAAGGACATAAACTTAGGATATGCTAAATATCTTGGTTGCCAAATAGGTGAAAACTTTGACTTATATCTTCTTAGTCCATCAAAACTATAAAATATATTACCACTATTATAAACTAGTCTTGCAAGCTTTTCTTGTAAATGTGAATGAGTGTTAAATCCTACATTAGATAATGGTGCTTCTCCTAAGCTAAAATATTTATATCCTTTTTCTTTAAATGTTAAGAATAAATTAAGCATTAAGTAATCCATAGATGCATTAGGTGCATTTTTATCTATTCTCATTAAATCTATTGCCACTGTCTTGCCCCCATCATTAGCATCCATTATTGTTACAAAGCCCATAATCTTATTTTCTTCTTCATTCTTTAAAATAGCTATAGGTGATCTTTGTATGTAATCCTCGCTAAACCACCCTAAAGAAAATCCCTTTTCCTTTCTATTTCCTAACCATTTATCAGATATTTCCTTTAATTGACTTACTACCTCATTATTAAAATGAGGCTCTATAATACTAAAGCTATATCCTTCCCTTTCTACTCTTCTTAAAGTATTTCTAAAAGCACTCTTTTTAGAACCAATTAAATTAAATTCTTCTAAATCTATTCTGGCCTCTTCTCCTAGCTTAAAGAAATAATATCCTGCATCATGATAAGTAGAAAAGTTTTTTTCTTCTATTTCATAAAAAACAACATCATATCCATATAAATCTGTAAAAGCTTGAAACTCTTCTATACAACTATATAGATTTTCTTTGGTAGCTATAGGATCTCCCAAAACTATTATCTTATCTTTGTACTTACTGTACATTATTAAGGACTTACCCTCATTAGCCCAAAAGACCTTTTTATCCTTTAAATAAACTAAATGGGAGAATATTGTTCCATAATCTATTTCTCCAAAGAATTTTGATACCTTTTCTAAATCGGCATCCATATATCTTTCGTCATCTTCTATTTTAGGCATTGTTAAATACCATATTATTATAAATATTATAAAAGCTGCATATGTGTATAATGCTATTCTTAAATATCCCTTTGTACTATGGAAGAAATCTACATAGTACCTATAATTCTTACTAAAATGTATATTGAATTTATGTATAAAACTTGCAAAGATAATCATTACAACTGAAAGAATTATTAATATCCCACTTAATTTAGTAACTTTTATAGGAATACTTTCCCTATAAAAGCTCTTCTTTGATAATATTAGAAGTATTATTACTCCTAAAATAAAAATTCCTTCTTTGTAATCTAAATCTTTTACAAAGGCAAAAGCTCCTCCTACTATAAGTAATGTTAATGTTACATAATAGGCTCTTTTTACCTTAAAGAAAACTTCCTTAGATGTCATTATTAACATTAATCCAATTAATACTGAAACTCTATGGGAAAATCTCAAAAAAGATAAACTATATATATTGTCTAAAAATTTTATCTTATAAAATATACTAGGATAAATTCCTGAAATTATTAAAAGAATACCACTTAGAAATACCAAAACTGATACTATTATATTTGATATATCACTTAATATTTTGTAGTTTTTTAAAAGCTTCTTTATATTTTCATAATTTCTTTTATCAGTAACAAATCCTAAAATATTTTTTAAATGTCTATAACTTTTTTTTAGTGAATTCCACATACTATCTCCTTTCTTTTAAGAATATATTAAAACATTGTCAAATTATTCATATTTAACTTGTATATAGTATATAAAATTTTATTTTACAAATCAAATTGAATTAAATATTTTAATAAAGCATAGAAATAGAACCTAGAATTATCTCCTAACCTTTTTCATATGTTTCTTATTTTTAATTATAAAGTTCAAAATATCTATCTATAACCTTTTCTAACTCAACAACACTTATATATTTAGCTTCTCTTAGAATCTCCTTACCATCTATATATAAAATAATTGCTGGAAACATAAAAATACTTAATTGTGCTACTATGTCTACACTTTTATCAGCCTGAACCTCTATAATTTTTGCATTATCATATTTTTTTATTAATTCCTCTATTTTAGGCTTTAAGACACCACAGGCACAACAAGTATTAGTGCTTAAATAAGCTAATCTTATACCTTTTTCATTACAAAATTCCTTAAATTCTTTTTCATTATCAATAATCCTCATAAACTCATCTTCTTTCTAAATATGTATAAAGGGATGAATTCAATCTAAAATTCATCCCCTAATATAATTATATCAATTATAAAATATTATTCAATTTAAAGATTTATAGCCCACTTGTATATCCTATCCTTTAAATTTAGTAAGTAAGGCTTTTGTCCAGAATCATATAAAACTAGTTCTTTTTCACATAGAATATTATTATAAGCAGCAAATTGAGTTGATGGAGGACATATATCATCCATTAATCCTATAGCCATGTTTACTTTTCCTTTTATTCTATGAACAATATTTTTTATATCAATATATCCTAAGGTATTAAAAACATATTCTTCATTCTCATGATTTGGATCTATAAACTTAAAATATCTTATTAATTCATCATAAGAATCTCCCCCTAAATCCATAACCCAAATTCTTTTGTAATCACATAAAAATGGATAATAAGCATAAACACCTTTTATTCTATTTTCTAAGGCTGCACAAGCCAAAGCTAAGGCTCCTCCTTGTGAACCACCAGTTGCAAAAACTCTCTCCTCATCTACCCATTCCATATTCATTATGATTCTAGCTAAAATAGCAGTATCTAAAAATATATTCTTAAACAACAATTTTTCTCTTCCTTCAACTAATCCCCTAACTATATGCCCTTTTGACTTAAAAGATTTAAACTTACAAGAATCTTCTTTCAAGTAATCTTGCCCTCTACACTCCATAACTGCAACACACATTCCACTAGCTACATAGTGAAGATTATTACTCCAGTCATTGCTTCTCTCTTCATATCCATGAAACTCTAACAAAGCTGGCATTTTCCCTTTAACTTCTTTAGGTTTCATAAATTTTGCATATATTCTAGCTCCATTAATACCATTAAAATATAAATCATAACATTCTGCTATAGGACTTTCAAACTCAGCCTTTTTAATTTCTAATTTAATATCTAAATCATCTAATTCTATCAACTTAGAATCCCAAAATTCATCAAAATCTTCTGGCAAAGGGCTAATCCCTCTGTATTCATAAAGTTTTTCCAAAGACATATCCAAAATTGCCATGATAATACTCCCCCTATAATCCCATACACCTACATTTAATAAAAAAATTATTTTCCCCTATATATATTTTTATAAAATCTTTTTATTTTATTAAATTTAAACCTTTACTACAACCTAATTTTACCATTAAATTGTATTTCTTTCAATTAATTCATATATTATCTTTGATCAAAACATCATAGAAAATTTTTTCTAAAAACTAGTTAGGTATACTACATTGTAATTAATTTCTCATTTTAATTATTCCTTATAGCTTAATAATTATCTATATTGTCATAAGATTACTTAAATTATTAAATCTTTAAAATAATAATTTTAATTTTATTAAAAAGTTTACTCTTAATATAAACAATGTACATCTATTAAATCTCATATTAAACTATAATTCTTATTGATGAATTTAATTCTCACAAATAAAATACAAGGAGATTTATTACATGGATAAAAAAAAGAAAATTATTAGCTCAATTATTGGAATTATAGTTGTTCTTTTAGGTGGATATTTTGGAATAGATTTGACACAAGGCTCTAAAGTTCCTAAGGACTCTGAACTTATGATTTCTTATATGGATGTTGGGCAAGGTGATGCAGCATACATAAAAGTAAATGGAAATGATATTTTAATAGATGCTGGTCCAAGAAGTAATTCTAAAGAGCTATTAGAACAATTAAAAGCTAAAAACATTGATGATTTTGAATTAGTTATTGCAACTCATCCTCATGAAGATCACATTGGTGGAATGGTTGATGTATTTAAAGAATATGAAGTAAAGGCTTTCTATTCTCCTAAAATAACTCATACAACTAAAACATATGAAAATCTTGTTAAAGCAGTGAAAGATGAGGGATTAAAAACTAAAGAATTAAAAGGTGGAATGGTTATAGATTTAGGAGAGGGAGCTAAATTTGAGGTATTTACTCCTCAAAAATCAGAGTACGAAGAACTTAACAATTATTCTCCTATAATGAAATTAAGCTTTGGTGACACTTCTTATTTATTCACTGGTGATGCTGAAAAGTTAGCTGAAGAGGAAGCCTTAGCTAAGTATAAAACTTCTCTTGATTCAGATGTAATAAAATTTGGTCATCATGGATCTAGTAGCTCATCAAGCAATGCCTTTATAAAAGCTGTTTCTCCAAAGTATGGAATAATAAGTTGTGCTAAAGATAATAAATATGGACATCCACATAGAGAAACTTTAGACATAATAAAAAAATATAATATTAAGACCTTTAGAACTGATACAGATGGAGAAATAATTCTAACTTCAGACGGAAAATCAATAAATTTTAATTAAATATAAATATTATAATTATAAAACTTTTAGATATTAATAAATAATTAAATTGTAAAACATTCCTAAATAAGATAATAAATGATTTCAAAGTTTAAAAATGATAAAATATTAATATAATATATATACTTTATTTATAAAATTTAATATTTTAGGAGAGCTACACATGAAAAAAAATTTATATGTCTTATTAAAAGGAATGTTATTCTTTTTTTCTTTTTCCATTATTGGAAGTATCTTACCAACAATACCCTCAAATAATGCAGCTATTTGGAGATTTGGTGCAGAATTAGTTCCTTTTCTTTTAATTATATCCATTACTCTAATATTTTGTATAATAGATAGAAAAACTATACATATTTTCAATAACATTTTTTTTAATATTTGTATTGGAATTGGTGTTGGACTTATTTGGCTTTTAATTCCTACTTTAATTTTAATATTAACAGGGACAATGAAAATCCTTAAAGTAAATTATGTTCCTTCATTATGGTTATGGATAATCTCTGCATTTCTTAATGTAATTATGCAAGAATTATTAATTCGTGGATATTTATATCAATTGATAAAAGAGAACTATAATGTTATTACTTCAACTATTATAACAACTACTTTATTTACACTTATGCATGGTGGTGTATTAACATATGGAATTATTCCAATATTAAATATTATAACCATGAGCCTATTTATGACAGCTATATTAGAATATACAAACTCACTTGTAACTCCAATTATAATTCATTCTATCTGGAACATAGTTGGTTCTATTATTTTAGGCGGCGTATCTTTAGCTAGTGATTATCCTAATTTACTTGAAGTTAATTTTTCAGGGAATAAACTCCTTTCAGGAGGTCTATGCAAACTGGAAGGAAGCATAATAGTACTTATTGTTAATGTTTTATTATTTATTATTTTTACAGAATTGACTCGAAAAAAAATTGAAAATATTTAATTAAATTCAATAAATATACTGAATTCCATAACAAAAATAAAGCTTATACATATTTTATTGGGCGAATTAATAAATAAAATTTTAATAGAAAAAGGTCTGTGTCAAAAGTTTTATTAATTTTTGATACAGCCCCTTAATCTTATTTTTCAATATTAATGCTTATATTATTTCCAACTATTTTATAATTTTCTCTTGGAAACTCTATATTATATTTAGCATCTTTATTAAAATTCTCTATAGTTCCTTTAAATGAGTACCCTTCATTTGTAAGACCTAAGAATTCACAATTAATATCAACTTCTGAAAAATTTTCATTTCCCTCTATATTCTTCTCTATTTTAGTGATTTTGAATAAATCTCTAACTGTGCTTATATATCCCTTAGCAGTTAAACTAAATTCAAGATTTTCTCCATTTTGATAAGTGTTTATTTCATATAAAGCACCATTATTCTCATTTTTTATTTCCATACTTCCCTCTTTAATTAATTCAGCATTAATATCATCAAATCCATTCTTTAAAGCTGGTATTAATAATACATTTTTATGTTTTTTCTCAATATCTTCAAATATTAAGTTTCCACTTCCATTTAAAATATTGCTACTATCATCAAAGCTATAATTAAATCCTTTAACTTCTATAGGGATACCTTTTTCATCAAGAATTATAGGTTCTAATAAATATCCCCTAATATCTTCTTTATTTTCATCAATCTTACCTAAGGATTTATAATTTAAAATAGATTGAATAGGAGTATTAGTTAAGTTTTCTATTTTAAATTCAATACCATTATAATTTATAGTTTCTTCTATGTTATATACATACTTATCTATATCATTTGAATCTAAGCTAAGCTGAAATTTATATTTTTCAGGATATCTCCCCTTCCAATTTCCGTATAAATCATTTACTAAAAATGTTAAGTTAACTTTTTCTCCTAAATCACTCATAGTAAAATCATATTCTGCTATCCCAACATACGTGTTATCATCAATAAATTCTCCATCATGATTTAAATTTCTATAATATATAGATTCCCTATCTCCACTATCTATTATAGGAAAAATAATTGGCTTTTTATTTTTATCTAGCTTACTGCGACTTTTTATTTCATATGTTATTCCTAATCTTGATCCATCATAATAAACATCATTTAATATCATAGTTGTTCCCAAAAATGAATCCTCTAAATTTATATTTTTTCCTTTTTCTTCATAATAACTTTCTCCTATATTTAATATCTTTTTAATGCTCGAAAATGTAGCTTTTAGCGCTTCATTATTTTCAGCATAAACATTAAAAACACTTCCTAGTGTTAAAACACCAATTAATGAAAATCCAATAACTTTTTTATATTTTTTCTTTTTTCTTATATTGTTTCGTTCCGGTAACTCATTTAACACTTTCATCATTTTATTTTTAAATTCATCACTAGCTCTTAAATTTTCTTTCTTTCCTATATCCCTAAGTTCTTTATCAAATTCTTTCTTTAAATCTTTTCCCATTTAAACTCCCCCTATAATTTTAAAAAGTTTTTCTTTTCCCCTACTTAATCTTGATTTCACAGTTCCCTTAGGTATATTAAGAATTTTACTTATATCATTTATGGATAAATCCTCAAAATAGAATAATTCTATAACAACTCTAAACTCTAAATTTAAAGTTTTAATTGCCTCCTTCAAATCAATTTCACTTATTTTTTCATCAGAAGTTTCCAAAGCAAATATTTCTGATACAGGTATTATCTTATTTCTCTTATTTAGTATCTTGTTACACTCATTTATAAATATCCTTGTTATCCAAGTTTTAAAATATTCTTCATTCCTTAGATTTACTATATTTTCATAAGCTTTTATTATCATGTTTTGAACAGCATCTTCCACATCATACTCATTTTGTAACATCCTTTTACTAACTCTATAAAAGAAATCCATATTTTCTTCAATAAGAAAAATAAACGCTTCCTTATCACCTTCCATTGCTAAATTTACTTTACTCTTTATTTTCTTTTTTCTATTTTTCAATATATTAAACTCTATTAAATTTCCTATTTCCATTACCCCTCCACTTTTATTTACATAGCTATTTTTTTATTCACTATTTAGATTCTCTGTGTAAATAAAAAGTTCCCTAAAAGCAAAAAAAATCTACAGGTAAAATATCTGTAGATTTTAAGTATAAAAAATATTTAATTTCTCTGTATTAATACAAATTAAAAACTTTGTAAATTAGTTGTTTTCGTGAGTAGTCATATCTCCTGATCTTAATGCTCTTCTTTCAGCTATTAAATTTTTAACTAAAACATCAATAGTCCAATTAATAGACGTTTCTGTAACCATTGCAACTAACGGTCTTTGTATGCCTACTTTTTTTAGATTTTCTAAAAATATATGAACTTTTCCAGGAGCTATGGCATTAAATATTATTGCTCTTTCTTTAACTCCTTCACCTTCTGTTTTTTCAATTTCGTCTTCTAATATATTCTTTATAGTTTCTTCTCCATTTTTAGAGTTTAAAACTATTTGATCTTTTATTCCCATTATTCTAGCAAAGTTTTGTATTTTCTTTAATTCTTTATTTCCAAAGTTATATAAGATTACACAACTTCTTCCTTCTTGTTCACTTCTATCTGAAATATCTATTCTCTCAAATGACATAATCAATTCTCCTTTGATAACAAATTGTAATTATTAATTAATATCAATTATATCATATTTCTATTAATAATCATATAATTTACACTTTTCTTTAAGTAAGCCTACATATATTTAAAGAACTTTAAAAGTATTTAGGCACTTCTTTATATTATTACTCATAAATAAAAGTGACATACATGCAAAATCATCAGCACCAGCCCCTAATACTTTTTTAAAGTTATGTTCATTTATTCCTCCTAAGGCTATGACCTTGCAATTTACCTTTTCCTTAATTTCTTTTATAAAATCAATTCCCTTAGGAGTTGCACCCTTCTTACATTGTGTTTCAAAAATAGGAGATACTAATATATAGCTTGCCCCTAATCTATCAACTTCAATGGCCTCTAAGATAGAGTGAACAGATACTCCAACCTCTAAGGATTTAACATCTTCTAAATTTCTCTTAAAATCCTTAAAGCTTAAATGAATAAACTTCTCCTTCAAAATCCTTGTTGCTTCAATATTGGAATTTATTATTATATTTGTTTCCTTTGGAACTAAATCTCTTATTTTTATATAAACCTCTATTAATTCCTCTGTACTTAAATCTTTTTCTCTTAAAATTATATTTTTAACACCATATTTACCTGCTTCCTCTATGGTATTAAAATATTTTTCCCTATTTACTAACTTTCTATTGGTTATTAAAAACATAAAAATCACCATTTTATAAAATTAAAAACTTATTTTAAAATCTATGCCAATCCTTAAATATAGGTTGATACCCTTGACTTTTTATTAATTCCTTAACTTCACTTACAGAACTTTCATCATTTATATCAAATTGGCTTGTACCTTTTTCTTTTAAAGAATGACCTCCAACTTCAGTAGAAACTCCAGCACTGATTTTACTCACTCCTAAGGGAATTAAATTTCTTCTAAAATCCTTTCCTTCTCTAGTAGATATATTTATTCCCCCTTGAGGATCAAATAGTCTATAGGCTAAAAGTATTTGAACTAGCTCCCTATCATCAACTTCATTTAACTTTTTAAGCCCTCCTTCACAGGGTCTTATTCTTGGCACTGAATAACTTATATCTATATGAGGATACTTATCTCTTAAATATTTTCCATGCATTGCTGTAAAGAAGGCATCTATTCTAAAATCAGCTAATCCTAATAAGGCTCCTATACTTATGCTTCTCATTCCAGCTTCTGCTCCTCTCTCTGGAGCTTCTAATCTGAATTTATAATTTTTCTTTGGACCAGCCACATGAACCCTATCATATACTTTTTCATCATAGGTCTCTTGATATACAGTAAGCCCTTCAGCACCTGCTTCTACCACCTTTTTATATCCCTCTTCTGTCATTGGATATATTTCAATGGTTATGGAAGGAAATTTCTCTTTCAAAGTTTTAATGCTCTCTTCTATATACTCTACTGGAGTATGATATTCACTTTCCCCTGTTAATATTAGAATATGTTTAAATCCATCCTTTGAAATAGCTTCCCCCTCTTTTTCTATTTCTTCTTGATTTAATTTTTTCCTACATATTTTATTTTCTACATTATACCCACAATATGAACACTTATTTACACAATAATTTGAGATATACATAGGTGTATATAGTAATATTGTCCTTCCAAAATATTTTAAGGATAGATTTCTTGCTTCTTGAGCCATTTCTTCTAAAAACTCTTCTCCCATAGGAGATATTAAATTAAGTAAATCCTCTGGTCTCTTATTTCTTTCATAAATACTTCTTAATACATCTTCCTTTTTTACAGAATCAAAATATCCATAAAAATCAAAATCTCTATATTTTTCTACTACATCATAAAAACTCAATTAAATCATCTCCTAATCTAAAAATCCAGTAAGTGGAGATGAAGCATTTCCAAACTTTGATTCTCTTCCCATTTTAGCTTCATAAGCTAATCTGCCACCTTCTACTGCCATTTTAAAAGCTCTAGCCATATTTATAGGATCTTCTGAGGATGCTATGGCAGTATTAACTAAACAAGCTGCCGCTCCCATTTCCATGGCTTCCATAGCCTGTGATGGCTTTCCTATACCTGCATCAACTATAATAGGAATATCTAATTCATCTATCATTATTTGAATCAATTCTTTAGTCTTTAACCCTCTATTGCTTCCTATAGGTGCACCAAGTGGCATTACAGCTGCCGCTCCAGCTTCTATTAATCTTCTTCCTGCATAAAGATCTGGACACATATAAGGAAGGACAATAAAGCCTTCATCAGCTAATACCTTAGTTGCCTTTATGGTTTCTTCATTATCTGGAAGCAAATACTTAGAATCTGATATAACTTCTATCTTTATCCAGTTTCCACATCCCATAGCTCTTGCTATCCTTGCTATTCTAATAGCCTCCTCTGCATTAGTTGCCCCAGAAGTATTAGGAAGTAGTATTACATCCTTAGGTATATTTTGAAGAATATCCTCTTCCTTATTATCTAAATCTACCCTTCTTAAAGCTAAAGTTATAACTTGAGAGCCACTTCCCTCTAAAACATCCTTTATTATTTCATTTGAAGGATATTTACCACTTCCAACAAAAAGTCTATTTTTTATTTCTACTCCACCTATTATTAACTTGTCCATAAAAAACTCCCCTTTTCTACTCACTACTCTTCTTATTTCTTCATATTTTAGACTAGTATTTTATTTTTTATATATAAACTCTGTCTAAAAAGCAATTAAAATTCACTCTATTTTTACTATTATTTATTTTTGAAATTCTATTTTATTAACAGCTATATCTATAACTAAATTAGCCATGTGATTTGCACATATAGCCACTCTAGGAGCCATTAATCCACAGCCTTCCCTAGCTTCATTTACTAAATCTCCACAAATATAAAACTTATCTGTTATTTGCTTTGTTTTTATTAAATTTGAATCATAAAAGCCAGCCATTCCTGAAGAGGAAATCAAAAATTTGTCCTTCATATTACTTAAAACATAATTAGCTAATAAGGCTTTGTAATCTGGATTATCAAAAGCTTCTATTATTATGTCAGCTCCTTGTAAAATACCCATATTATCTTCAGAAAGCTTAAGATTTAAAGCTTCTATTTTTATAAAAGGATTTATTCTAATTAAGTTTCTTTTTAAAGCAGTTACTTTAAATTCTCCAATATCCTCAATATAATACTGTTGCCTATTTAAATTAGAAGGTTCTACTATATCAAAGTCTACTAAACTTATACTTCCAACCCCTATTCTTCCTAAGGAAATAGCAATATTAGATCCAAGGCCTCCACATCCAGCTATTAAAACCTTAATTCTTTTTAGTTTTTCATGAATACCTGGTGTATGCCTAGATACCATTAGTTCTTCTAACTCCTCTTTATTAGGCATAATTCCCTTTTTTATAAAGACAACCCTATCTCCATCATTAAGCTCCTTATCTTCTACAAGTGGAAATCCATTTAAAACTATAACATGAGAATCAGGAAATTCTTCATTTTTTAAAGAATACACTGTGCAATTTTCTTTTACCTCTCTCCACTTTTCATTAATCTTTATATTCATAAAGGCTCCTCTTATCTTTTTTCTCTTTTATTTTCAATGACCTTTTATTGTTTAGACTTCTTAAATCATTCTTAATCATCCTCCACCAACAAAGGCAATAATCTCAATTACATCTTCATGATTAAGTAATATTTCATTATAATTACAGGAATTAACTATCTCTTTGTTTAGTTCTACAACAACCCTGTTACTATTTACATTTAAACTTTCTAGTAAATCATAAACTGTATTAAGTTCACCCTTTTCTAACTTCTTACCATTAACAATCATCTTTTCACCTCTTTCCCAATAACTATCGCTTTTATACCAACAAAAAAGGTTTAGCAATATTGCTAAACCTTTAAAAATATATTCTCTAATTAATCATAATAATATTTTCTAATATGAAAAATCACAACTTAAAATATACTTCCCTACGTTGGTATTAACCAAATCAGGTTATTAGAGTTAGGATTAAAAATCCCTCTCAGCCTTTTACAGCACCCCTAGCAATATCTTAAAATTATTTATTTTTATTTATCATAACTCAAAAAACATTTTTTATCAATTAGTTTTTTCCTTATTTTCTAATCTTCTATTTTTCATTGTTATTAAATTATTATTTAACATAGCTGTTAATATTAATCCTATTAAAGCTATAATAGCACATGTTAAAAACAATTTAGTATATCCAGTATTCATTGTTTGTTGGAATGCAGTTTCTATTGCATTTTTAGCTCCATCTAAACTTTGCATATATGATTTTTCAATCATGTCAATGTTCATATGAGGATTATTAGCAAACTTGTCTCCTAAAGTTGCAAATTGTGATTGTACCATTCCTTTTATAAGACTAAATATATTCGTAACACTAGCATTTCCCATTGAATTAGCAAAGCTTGAAGCTCCACCACTGTTTGACATTATATTAGACATTCCATCCACATGTGGCATAACTTTTTGTAATGCTTCTGGTACTCTTCTACCAGCATCTGATATAAAGTTAATAAGAATATTGGGTGAAACTGCAATACCTATAGATTTAACTAATGATACTGCTGATTGTCCAACTGTAGCCTCATTATCCGGTACTAAGCTAAGCATTAAATAGTTTATTGGTGTTCCCATAGAGAAGCCTAACCCAAATCCCATAATAGCTAGTCCTATTACTAAATTAACCATACCTGGGTGTTTAGTTGTTACATATCCTTGATAAAGGTTACCTATTATAACTAAACACATACCTATTAATAATACTTTTTTAACCCCTATTTTATCAATAAATTTTCCACCTAAAGGTGCTGCTATACCTACAAATATTGCAAATATTGTAACTATATATCCACCACTCCCCATTGGAGTTCTTAATATATTTTCACTAAATTGAGGAATAAATACTGTTGCCATTAATCCACACCCTACAACAAAGCTTAATATTAAAGTTATAGCTATTTCCTTATTAGTAAAGTAAGATAAGTTTATTACTGGATCTTCGGCTTTTCTTTCTACCCAAACTAATACTGGAATTGATATTATAAATATTAAAAGATATGGCCAAACATCTAGTGATTTTATTGAATTAGTGAAATCATAGAATCTTAAGTTTGTAGCTCCATACATTAATGATAAGATTAATATGGTTAATACACCTGAACCAAGAATATCTAACTTCTTAATTCCTTGTGCAGAAGTATTTTCTTCTAATTTAGTTGCCATAAGTAATATTATTATACTGATTGGAACATTTACTAAGAATAAAAAGCCCCAGTTTTTATCTCCAAAGATAGAAAGTATTCCAGAACCTAAGCTTGGTCCTACAACTGTTGCTATTCCATATATTCCTCCAATCATTCCTAAAGCTGAACCTCTTTTTTCCACTGGGAATGATGTTCCTATGTACGCTGTAGCTATTGGCATTATACCTCCGCCACCTATTGCTTCTATAGCCCTTGAAAATAATAAAAATGTATAACTATTTACATAGTCTGATATTCCACATAGTAAGGAACCTAGTCCAAATAGAGTTATTGAAACCATGTAAACTTTTTTTCTACCATACTTATCAGAAAGTTTTCCCATAAGAGGCATTGATACAGCATATGCTAAGGTATATATTGTTACAACCCAAACACTAGCATTCTGTGAAACTTTTAATCCCTCAGCTATTATATCTCTTGCTGGTGAAACTATGCCAGAATCAATAGCTCCCATGAATATTCCTAGTAAAAAGACAGCCATGGTAATTCCAACTGATTTTTTCTTCATTATTGTCACCCTTTCTTAAGTTTTTACTTATTCTAAGTGTGACTTTTATTAATATTATTTTTTTAAATACTATTAATAAAACTCACAGTGAATTATGTTCAGTTTACTATCTAAAACTTCTAAAATCAAAGTTTGAATTTTCTTAAATTCTCCCAAAATTCATTAAAACCCAGTATTTATTTTATTTTTATTCATATTTAGTTAATATTTTGTTAACATTATATTTTCTAAAAATTAAGGGCTATATCAAAATAAAAGTATAAAACCTATAAATAGTGTCTTACTCAATATTTGTAAGTTTTATTCACCAATTATTTTGATATAACCCATTTTAGCTATTTTAACTGCTCAATTTGTTCCTTTAATTTTCTTATTTCTTCATCTTTTTCTTTTAGCTTAGTTTCATAATAGTTGTCTTTATCATCTAAATTATTATTTAGCATATTTATTAAAGAAGCCATTTCATCTGCACTTCCTACAATTCTGTTAAAAAGCAAAAGATTAGATTTTAATATCTCTGGTATCTCTTGATGGGAATATCTTAGTCTATGATCAATTTCTCCATATCCTTCCTCAAAAATAGTCCTTACTTGTATCTCAGCTATTGTTGTACTATCTTGGGTAAAATTTAGTTCAACTAAATAATGAACTGATCTATATCCTGATTGTCTTGATATAACTTCAATACCCAGATTATCAAATATACTTCTATCATCTCCATCTCTTATATTTGCTGTTATTTCAATTACATTCCAAGTCTTTATTATGAAATCATGTATATCCTTCCATTGATCCTTAAATATATGTAAAACTCTTATTCCTATTAAATCAGTTATTTCATTTTTATAGTTATACTCGTTAAAGTAAAAATCCTCACCATATTTTTCTTTTCTATCTTCTGTTTTTCGTATTATTTTTTCTATTAATCTATCTGGATTTTTTATCCTTGATTTAACAGAATGAACATTTTCATTAGAACGAAGTATATTTGCTATAAAATCAGCTTGATTATAATAAGACCCCTCAAACTTTACAAAATCATTATATATTCTCTCTAAATCTTCAAATTTAATTTTATTTTTTTCTATGTGTTCTTCTACGTGAGGATATTTTTGAAGAAAAACTTCTTTATTTAAACTTCTCATAACTATCTCCCCTTGTTTTAATTTATTGTTGTATGTAATACACTATAAGCTCTATTTCTCTATTAACCTCTTTAAATCTTCTAAACCTAAATCAATTTCCTCTTTGGAGAAATTACATTTTTTTAGTTCTTCTTCACTTTTATTAGCTAGCAAGTTATACATTTTTTCTCCTATTTCATATATTTCAATAGAAGGATTTTTCTCTGCTTCTTTAAAAAGCATATCCTCTGCCTCATCAATTTTACCTTTAGATATTAATCCTCTTAAAGTTATCCAAAAAATATCATCCTTTGAATAAGTATCAGCTAAAAGAAAATCATTTTCTCCATCATTATTTAATAAGAATCCCATTAAAACACCTACTTTTCTATTTCCTTTTTTATATGCTCTTTTTTAAAATACATAACTCTATTTAAAAAGCTCTAAATATTCTTCATATCCATTTTTCTTTAATTCTTCCTTTGGAATGAATTTTAAAGAAGCAGAATTTATGCAATATCTTAATCCACCTAAATCCTCTGGTCCATCACAAAATACATGACCTAGATGTGAATCTCCTAATCTACTTCTAACTTCTGTTCTAATCATTCCATGACTTTTATCTATCTTTTCTTTTATTATGCTTCTATCTATTGGTTTTGAAAAGGCAGGCCATCCACAAGAAGAGTGAAATTTATCCTTTGAAGTAAATAAAGGCTCTCCTGTTGTAACATCTACATATATTCCTTCTTCATTAAAATCCCAATATTCATTTGTAAAAGGTCTTTCAGTTCCATTTTCTTGAGTAACATAATATTCTTCCTCAGTTAAGATTTTTTGTAATTCCTCTTTTTCTTTCTTTGTATATTTCAAAATGATCACTCCATTTTTTATTTATTATTATTTTAATGCTTTATATTTACATTCTTTCAAGATAATCTTTTATATTTTCAATTATTATTTCTAAAGCTTTAATACTCTTTAATACATTTCCTTTTATACATAATGAATGTCCAGCATCATCTATTTCTAATACTCTTAATCCTTCATATTTTATTTTCTCCAAATTCTCTGAAGATATTAAAGTATCCTTAGTGCCAGTTATTATTAATCCTTCTTTATCTAATTTCTCTTTAAAGGTTTCATTGATAGGAGTTAAATAAATATTTTTAATATCAATATCACAATTTTCTTTAATTTCTTTATGTATTTTACTTTGCAATACTGTACCTAGACTTTTACCTATAAGAATAATTCTCTTATATTTTCCTCTTCTAAGTTCTAAGGCACTAAAAATAACATCTAAACTTTCAAGGAATAATTCCCTAATATCATTTTCATCATGTCTATTAAAAGGTTCTCTACTAACTTGAAATCCATATTCTATTCCTAAATAATCAAATTTTAAATCTAAAATAAGTTGTTTAGAATAATCTAAAAGTGCTTTATCCAGGGTGTACCCAAGTCCAGGTAATATTACAGCTAAAGTATCACTTTCATTACAAATTAATTTATTCTTAGTTATACATTTCCACATTGATTGTTTCTCTATATTAAGACTATTCATATTTTACTCACCTTCTTTTTAAATTCTATTATATAATTATATGTTAAATTTTTTCAAGGAAGAAAAATTTATATTTTTCAAAGGATTTTCTATAAAATGGAAGAATATATAATATAATCTCTCTTTTAGAAAGGAGTTCTCATGAATATTGATAATATAAAAGAAGTTCAAGCAAAAAGCAATAAAATGATCTCTGAAATTCATTTTAAAGAGCAATGTAGTTGGCTTAGAAATTCAAAAAAGGAAAAAAATTTAGAAGAAGACTTTTCAAAAGAAATTTATGATGATCTAAAAGATAAAAAAATTTATTTAGAATTACTTGAAAAGGAAATTAAAGATATTTTTTCTAGTAGAGATTTTACAAATAAAGAAAAGAAACGCATATATGAATTAACTAATGAATCTTTTTGGAAATGGAAATTTAATTTAAGTAAAAAATAAGAAAACATCATTAGTATTTTCTAATGATGTTTTCTTATTTTTACTATTTACTTGTTTTTCCTGTATTGTTTTCAGTTTGATTACTATTGTTTTCTTCTTTAGAAGTATTTTTTATAACTTTAAACTCATATCCTTCATTTTTGTAGTAATCTATTATTTGTGGTAATATTTCTACAGTTTTTTCTTTTCCTGCTGCATCATGCATAAGAATAACTACATGATTTTTTCCCTTTGATGTCTTTTTCACATAATTAAGCATTTCCTCTGTAGAATATGGTTTTCCCTCTGCATCACCATCTAAGGCATTCCAATCAACATTTATTATTCCATTTTCTTGTAATATATTATCGAACTCTTTAAGAGAAGGATCCTTATAATATTTTCTTGTTCCATAACCTCCTGGCATTCTTAATACCTTACAATCAAATTCTTCTCCCAAAATGCTCTTCATTATATCATTAGTCTTATTAAGCTCATTCATGAAAGAATCAATATTCAGCTTATTTCCTGGGTATAATTTTTTAAAGTCATGACTATAACTGTGATTTGCAATTGCGTTCCCACTTTTTAATTCTTCTTTTAAATACTCTTGTCTTTTAGAATCTTTTTCTATACTACTTCCTAAAACGAAAAATGTTGCATGTACATCTTTCTCTTTTAATGTATTTAATATCTTTTCTGTGGAATTAGATGGACCATCATCAAAAGTTAAAAATACATACTTACCCTCACCTTTATATGTATCATTAGCCATTGCTTGTACCTCTTTAGCATCAACTGCATATTTATCTGCTTCATATGTAATATTCATTCCTGGCATAACATCATCTGGATTAGGTTTTAACACCTTATCCTGATTAGCTTGTCCTTCATTGCTTGAAACCTTATTAATTGAATTGCTACCTATCATTGTAACAACTTTTATTCCACCCCATAATAATATTATAATTGCTAAAACTCCTAAAAATATTTTTAAAAAATTATTTTTATTGGAGTTTCTTTTTTTAGAAAAAATATCCTTACTCATTCTTTCCTCCTATGTTAAATTTATATATTTTAGAATTATTCCATTTGTTCACTTAAATAATTATCTTTTAAAATTTTGAATTTATCATTTCAAAATAGTTACATTTTTTAAATAATAAGAAACTTAATTTTAGTCCAAATCTTATTATATATCAAATGAAACTATATTTTCCAATAAAAAATAAGAATAAACTCTATTACTATACATTACTAGAATTTATCCTCACCATAAAATTTATTAGCTTAAATTATTCTTAAAATATATAAGTCCATACGTTCCTACTGAAATTACTAAAAATATTAATTGAATAAAAGAAAGTCCACTTATTAAACGATTATTGACTTTTCCATAAATAAAAATCCTTCTTAAGACTTCTATTATCAAAAATATAGTTAAAGTTTTAAGATATATTTGCTTTTTTTCTAAGTACTTACCGTAACATACATATATAAGGTATATAATACAAGTTACAACAATAAAACTCATAATAAAATCTCCATTTATCATCCTATCCCCCCTCACTAAAACTATATTTTTATTTAAATTTACAATTCTATATTTTTATTTTACAATAAAAAGTGCTGAATAAATATAAAGGATGGTTTAATAATGACGAAATTTTATAAATTTTTAATTTCTATAATAATATTAGTCTTAGTTTGTATTATATTTTTCCTTGCTAAGAATAATATATTAAATTTATATAGCTTAAAAAACTTAATTTTAAGTTCTGGCTATTTTGCTCCACTAATTTATATAATAGCCTTTGCCTTAGTTCCATTAACTTTTTTCCCTGATTCAGTACTAGCAATCTTAGGTGGAAGTATATTTGGACTAGGAGGAGGATTTTTATATACAAGTATTGGTGCTTTAATAGGAGGAAGTATATCTTTCTTTATTTCTAGAATGCTTGGTCAATCCTTTGTAGAAAAGTTTGAAAATGATAAACTTAAAAACATACAAGAATTGTTGAAAGATAATGGATTTTTAATGATTCTACTTTTAAGATTAATTCCTCTTTTTCCTTTTGATTTAATAAGCTATGGATCTGGTCTTACTAAAATCTCATATAAAGACTTTGCTTTAGGTACTTTAATAGGAACTATTCCCGGTATATTAGTTTTTGTAAATCTAGGAGCTCAATGGATTAGTTTTAACAAGACAAGTATATATCTATCTGTAAGTCTATTAATATTATTTATAATAGTATCTGTATTCTTAAAGAAAATTTATATAAATAAGCATTTAGCAAAAGAGAATTAAATCTTTTTATAAAATAAAAATAGTCCAAGGAAAGCTTTCTTCCTTGGATCTTTTTATATATTTATAAAAACATTTTATAAATTTCTATAGTTACTTATATTTATTGGTTCTATATTATTTTGTCTTGCCCATCTGTTAAACATATTAAAAACATGTTTTTCATCTAATTTTTCTCTTAATAAATTCTCATCTTCTTTGTTACAAGCTAAGTATTCTTTAAATAAACCCTTATTATCTTGTGATAAAGATTTTATAAATTCTTCTCTCTTTTCTACTGATATATTATTAAACTGATTTTTAAAGTCAAAATTGAAATCCTTTCCCACTTTCCCATTATTATCTTTAGAAAAATTCTTAAATACCATTTTTATCTTATACATTGACTCAAATAATAAGCCTACAGCAACTAATATTATTCCTACCCAAATTAAAGCTTTCACCTAATCATCTCCAAACTAAATTTTTATTTAAATTATATGAAGTAAAAAGGAGCATATTAAAATTTAACTTCAAAGAAATTCTATCATAGTTTTCTTTGTAAATATAATTTTAATACACTCCCTTTAAATTAACTTATATAGTTCATAGGATTTACCCATTGACCATTTATCATTATACCGAAATGAAGATGAGGTCCTGTACTATATCCTGTTGATCCTACATAGGCAATTACTTGTCCTTGTGATACATGTTGACCAGCTTGTACAGCAAGTCTAGATGAATGTCCATATAAAGTACTTGTACCATCTCCATGATCTATTATAACCATATTACCATAAGCCGTATTCCATCCTGCTTCGACAACAGTACCTGACTTTGATGCAAGAATAGGTGTCCCATAAGCTGCCCCTAAATCTGCCCCTGTGTGAACACTTCTTTTCCCTGTAACAGGATGTACTCTAGGTCCAAATGGATCTGTAACTCCACCTGGAGCTGGTCTCATAAATCCACTTGAAGAATTAGACTTTGGCTCTGAACTTCCTTCATTGCTAGATGAACTTGATTCATTATTACTTGTATTGTTTGTACTACTTTTACTATTATTATCACTATTTAACTTAACACTTTTTTTCTCATTAATTAAATTATTTATATAGTCTTTAAGATTAGCATTATCTTCTTCGTAACTATTAATTTCATCTAATACTGCTCTTTCTTTTTCACTTAAACTATTTATCTCAGCTTGTTTTTGCTCTTCTAAAGAATTTAATTCATTTAGTTGAGATTGATACTTACTTACTAAAGTATCATATTCTTTCTTCTCATTTTCTAACTTAGTTTTTTTGCTTGATAATTCTTCTTCTTGGCTTTTTAATTGAGATTCCTCACTTTTTAACTCATCTTGAACTTTCTTTATATCATCAATTAATTTATTGTCTGTGTCCACCACATATTTTATGCTTGATACATTACTTATAAAGTCCCCTACATTCTTTGATTCAAGCATTATGTATAAAAACTGATTACTTAAATTAGATTTATAAGCGCTTCTTATTCTACCTGAAAGTATTTCTTCTTTTACTTGTTCTTCCTTTTTCTTCTTGTCTATATTACTTTGAATATCATTGATCTGTCCTTGAAGTTTATCTATACTTTCCTTTAAGGAATCAATATTCCCCTTATATTCATCAACTTTTTTTTGTGAACTAAGTAACTTTTGATTTTTATCAGCTACTTCTTTTTGTATTTCATCTAATTTACTTTGAGATTTACTCTTTTCAGAATTTATATCACTCTGTTTATCTTTAAGATCATTTATTTTATTCTTATTATTATCAATTTCTTGTTGAGCTTCTTCTGTAGTCTTAGCTTGTACAATATTATTGCTATTTATTGAAACTGCAAAAATCATTGATATACTAAGTATAATTGCAGTTAATTTTCTCTTGTTCATATATTTCACCTATTTCTTTAAATATATTATTTTACTAAAACACTACACATCAACATATTATACACCATAAAAATAATTTTGTTAATATAATAAGTATATATAGTAAATTTAATTAATATTTGCTTAACTATACTTTTAAAAAGACTATACAAAATCATACTTATTTTCTAAATAGTATGATTTTGTATAGTCCTTAATTATAAATTAAAACTTTTCATTTCTTATTTCATTATCTATAAGCTCTTCTAGAGTTTTAAATTTACTCTTTCCATTTAAATAATGTTTTTTTATACTATCTTCCATTTCTGATAATGAAACTTCAGCATAAAACTCTTCTTCCTTGAAATCATGTTTCATTCTTTCATATATTCTTTTTATTATATTTTCTCTATCTTTATTGCTTATTTCTTTGCTCATAATCGTTCACTCCTTATGTTAGTTAATAATTTATTCATATTATATTATACACATGGACTAAAATATATTAAAGTAATTATTAAAATTATTCACCAAACCATGCATTAAAATCTATACTATTACTAGATTTTAAACTTAGGAGGTTTTTTATGAGTAAATCTGCTTGGGACTATACCTTAGAAATTCTATCCTTAATGGGTGATATTGATTATTACAATGATTTATTAAGTAAAAATCTTAATAAAAAAGATAGAGAAGTGTATTCTAAAAAAGTAGACTCACTAGAAAGTAAATTCTTCTCTTTGAAAGAAAAGCTAAAAAATACATCAATTTTTTAAAAAGTAGCTCTTTAAGCTACTTTTTTTAATTATATAAATAAAATACTATATTTTAAATAACATATTTATATAAAGTTATATATAAATATTTCATTTCATATCTGTTTAGAAATAAAGTTAGTTTAAATAAAGTCAAAGAAAAAAAGGTTCAACAAAAGTTGAACCTTTAAACAAACTCAATTAATGTTCCCAAATATGCCGTCACACTTACAATTTTATACCTGCCTCTCGCAGGTGGGTTTTACGCAAACTAACTCGATCATCTTCCGTCACAAAAGTGAAGTAAAACTTGAAGCCCGATTTCATTAGCTGTTTTGCAAATCCCGTATTTATCATGTAGGTTAAAATTAATAAGCTTCGCGTACATCTCAGGATTAATCATGTTTTTATTATAACACAAGATATAAAAAAATCAACATTGAATTTTTAGAATATTTTTACTATTAATCCATGCTTAGTTAAGCATTAATTTTAAACAGTTCTTAAAACTACTTTAATTCATCTAAAATATCATCTATTTCTAGTTCTTCATCCTCTGGTAAGAACACAGCTAAAAACTGTTTTCCTGAATAATTGCTAGCTTCTATTTCATATCCTTCAGCTTTAGCTATTATTTCAAAGTCTTCCATAACTTCTTCTAAAATCTCTTCAACACTATCTGTTGCAATATCATCTAAATATGGAATAACACCTTCCACAATCCATGGATTACTATCTTCTTCATAATCTGTTTCATCATTTGCACAAGCTTTAGCTCCTTGTATCTCTACATCTTCAAAATCATAATAAAATTTAAGAGCTAATCTGTTCTCTTCTGAAGAAACTTCCTCTATTTCTGTTAATCCATTAGTAGATAAAAAATTTATTATTCTATACTTCTCCATAATATTTACCTCTTTTTAGTATAATAACTTCTTATATTCTTTTTTTACTAATCTAAATTCTTCATCATCTTCAACTAAGTTATATTCAACTGAATCATTTACTTTATCAACTCTAAAAACAAAGTCATCCGCTTCATCTCCGTTACCCTCTACTGGTGAAAGAACTATATATTCTTTTTTATTCTTTTCTCCTAAATATATTTTAGCAACAACCTCAAATTCAACTTTATTTCCCTCTTCATCTCTAAAAGCCATTATTTGTTTTTCTTCCATTATTTCTCCTCCTAAATCAACCTATTAAAGGTGATTTTTCCTCTTTATAAAATATATATTCATAATGTAATGCTCTAGTTAAAACTACATAAAGAAGTTTCTTATCTATTTCATTATCATTATAATTTTCCTTATTTAAATTATAAACTATAGTACAGTCAAATTCTAATCCTTTAGTAAGATATGATGGTATAATTATTAAATTCAAATCAAACTCTTTTTGATCATCTTTAATTAATTCAAAGTCATAATTTGAATATTTCTTAACTAAAGTTCTTATCTTCTTACATTCATCAAGAGTTTTACCAACTATAGCTATTGAAGTTTTTCCTTCATCTTTTACTTTTTTAACTATGTTATCTAATCTTTCACAAAATTCTTTTGCATTATTAAACTCAATTTCCTCTGGAACCATTCCATGTCTTAAAACTGGCTTTGCTGGCTCTTCATAGGTATTTTGTTTAACTAAAACCTTATTTGCATAATTTATTATTTCTACTGTACTTCTATAGCTTTGGCTTAAATGCTTATACTCTGCATTTTCATCATAAACTAATTTAATAGCCTCTTTCCAATCATTAATGCCTTTAAATGAATATATTCCCTGACCAATATCTCCAACTATTGTTAAAGACTTTCCTGAAGCCATCATAGACATAACATATAACTGTAACATAGAATAATCCTGTGCCTCATCAATGACAATATGTTTTAATAAGCTGCTTTCCTCTATTCCTTCTATTCTAAATTTTAAATAAAGCATAGCTGCTAAGTCATCTGAATCTATTATTTTTTTATCTATATTATTAGCCAAATTTTCTCTCATATATTCAGCCAACTTATCTGGTATTTTTCCTGCTGTTACTTCATTAAAAATCTCCTTGTTTTCAAAGAAATTTTTATAAACATTAGTTGTATCTATACCCTTCCATCTATTAAAATATTCATTAAATTCTTTTTTAGCCGATTTCTTTATTTCCTTTTTATGATTATCTCTTTCATCATAAAGCTCTATAAGTTTTTCTCTTCTTTCTTTAGAATCTTCCATGCTTTTTTTAAGTCTAGCTATTCTATACTCATACTGAAAATCAACCTTATCTAAAACTTTACTTACCTTTTCTCCTAATTTTTTAGAAAAATAGTTTTTGATTTCATCCTTTCTCTTGTTAACAGGATATTTTATTAAATCTTTTAAAAATAATCTTTTTATCTCCTTTGAATCAAAAACTGAATATCCACAAATTCTTATATTATCTATATCACTATCTTCTCTTTCAAGAATTTGAATATATCTATCTAACATTTCTTTAAATAATATAGAACCTTTTATTTTACTATCATTCATTATATATTTATTTTTTTCTAAATCATTTTCTAAAATTTCTACTAATTTTTTATCCTTAGTTATAACTTTACCTTTCATACCTAACTTTTTTAAGGCTAATTCTTCAAAAGTTTTTTGCTCAACCTTATCTACTCCTAAGTTAGGCAATACTTCAGAAATATAATCTAAAAATATTTTATTTGGTGCTACAACTAAAATATCTTCTCCAGTTATGGTTTCCTTATATCTATATAATAAATAAGCTAGTCTATGAAGAGCTACAGTGGTTTTTCCTGAACCTGCTGACCCTTGTATTATTAAAGGTGAATTTTTAGGTGCTCTTATTATATCATTCTGCTCTTTTTGTATGGTAGCTACTACATCCTTTAATTTAGTCCCTGTGCTATTTTCTAAATTAATTCTAAGGAATTCGTCTATTAACCCATCCCCTTCTTCATCAAGACCAGATTTTAAAATAATTTCATTAATTCCCTCATCAAAACATTCCTTTAAGTTATGCTCATCATCAAAAAGAAATTTTCTCTTTAAGCTAAGCTCACCCTCAATAACCCCAATAGGTGCCTTATAATATGCTTCTCCTTGAGTACCACTATAATAAAGATCAGCAAGTGGTGCTCTCCAATCTATTACCTTTTCTTCTCCTTCTAGCATATCTCCAAGTCCGCATTTACCTATATAAAAACTTTCAAAATCTTTTCTATATTCCCTAAAATCTATCCTTGCAAAGTATGGCTTATTATAAGATTCTTTAAATTTTTCTTCTTCCTTTGATAAAAAGTCCACAGACTTCTTAACTATTTCTATCTCTGGATCATAGGCCCCCTTAGATTTCTTATTTAAAGCATCTAGTTTTTCATTGGCTTTTAACTTCTCACCTTCTAATCTTTCCTCTTCACTTTCAATCCACCTTTTAGTTTCTGAAAGGACTTCTCTCTCATAAGTTAAAATCTTATTATCACTCATAATAAATACCTCCCTCACTAAATAGTCCCATTTAATTTCTCATTTAAATCATAAATAATAAAAAAATATAGTTATAAAACAAAAAATATTAATTTCTAGAATACACCTTAAAAAAGGTGTAAAAGACTACTTCATTATTATTTACTAACAATGTAAGTCCTTTTACACCTTTATTTCGCGAAATATGTTTTAATCAATTAAATTCTTCTATAATCCTAATCCATTTAGCTAAAATCATATTAAAGATAGAACATATTTTTAGGTATAATCAATTTATTTTCCTTCATAAAGTTATTATTATAACTTGCCTACATCATATTGTTAATTATATTAGATTTTATTATTAAGTTCAATTATATTTTCTATTACAAAATCTATTAATATACTCTAAAATCAACAAACTAAATAATGTAACTTAATACTTATTCATCTAAATTATTTTAACTTTAAATAACTCATACCAAAATTTTTAAAGTATTTCAAAATTAAAAAGGGCGTGTATCAAAATAACTTTTATTTGTTATATTTTTATACAGCCCCTCTATTAAATCTATTATTTGTTATGCTACTTTGTAAATCTAATTGCCATAAGTGTATTTGGTCCTTCTATATCAACATCTTCTTCATTCATTCGATCAGAATAAACTACAACTCTATATCTTACATCACGAAGTATTTCTGTCTCAGTTGAAATATGAGAAAATGGTATTGCTACATCATCACTTCGTGGAGCTAAATCAACTTCTAGAGTATATATAGGTTTTGGATCTTTCATTAAGGAAGATACCTTTTGAATAACTATAGTTATATTAGCATTATCCTCTTCTCTTCCATCTTCCCCATCTTCTATATCTGATTCATACTCATGATCTAATACAACAACTCCATGCAACCATATAATATCACTTGCATTTACTATATCAAATCCAACTTCAAGCATTAAAGTTGGATTTTTAGAATCTATAGATATAGGAATATCATCTCCATCAGCTCTCTCATCAAACTTAACCTCAGTTATATAATTCATACTAGTCTTATACCTATTACACCCATAATCTGAATAACCCATAAAAAAACACATCCCCTTTACATAATATTAATATAGTATATGATTAATAAATGTGTACTGGGACACTATTTTAAAATATTAATATAAACCTAAAAATTTCTTATTTAAAATAAATTTTTCTAATTATTTTTTTATAAAAGGACAAAATAAATTAGAGGTGATATTCATGGAAAAAATTACAGATAGAACTCCTAGTGAAGCTTTAAACGATAATCTTAAGGGACTTTATATGGGAATCGATATTTTTAAACGTTACGAAAAAAAATGTAAGTCTAATGACTTAAAAAATTTACTTAATGATGTTATAAAGCTTTACTCTAAGGAAACCTGCGAACTTTCAAGTAAAATATCTGCTCTTGGTGATTCACCAGCTTCAAATGTTGGCATTCTAGGAAAAGCTTCTGAAGCTATTTACAATATAAAAACTGTTACAGCTGATACAGATAGTGAAATTCTAGAAGAAAGCATAAAAGCTTTTAAGACAGGTATAATTATGTTTCAAAAATTTTTACACGAAAAAGAAAATCAATTAGACAAAGAATCAATTAACTTAGTAAAAAATATGATACAAGAAAATGAAGAGCTTAGTAAAAAATTAAATGAGTATTCAAGCCCTCACCAAGCTAACTTTTTCTAAATAAACTAGGCTATATAAATAGTCTATAAATAAAACTTATAAATATATTCTCATAATATTTATAAGTTTTAATTTAAGCTTTTATATAGCCCACTTTTTATCCTTAGTAAAGGATACATTTAGCCATTTTTCATAATTTATATGTGATAAAGAATTAAATATTTTTTCTCTTAACCTATCCATTTCATCTAATGCTTTAATATTAGATTTTTCATTATATATAAAATCTATTTCTATTCTTAAATCACTTCCAGTTTTAGATACCCTTGTAATCGCCTCTTCAAAGTTATATTCTCTCTCTATTCCCTCTACAAGTTTATCTATTTCTAAAGTTATACTATCATCAGCCTTAAACTCTAAAATTTCTTTTAATCCATCACTAAAAGATTTTATAGGCATTTTTATAAATACTGATGAACAAATAATAACCATTAATGGGTCTAAGTATTTATTAAACCAAATAAACTCTGTATGTTGAAGTATATTGGCTATTAAAAATCCTACTAAAACTCCTAAGCTTAATAAAGTATCCATTAACCATTGACTACTTTCTATATTTACTAAACTTGAGTTAATAGCTTTTCCTTTTTTCTTTAAGAAAAAATATGCAATTCCACACCCTAAAGTTGATATTAGGGCATATATTAAGGCATACCCATATTGAACTTCATTGCCACCAGTTATTAACTCTTTAATAGATCCTGTAAGTGAATATATACACATAATAAAAATTGCTAAGGATTTAATTATTACTATTAAAGGTTCTATCATCCTTTTACCAAAGGGATAATTCTCATAATCTTTTTTATTTATATAAATACTTCCTATTAAGGCTAGTAATGATAAAATTACACCACCCAAAGAGTACATTCCATCAAATAAAATCATCTCTGATTTTACAGTTCATCCCCATGCTATTCCTAACACAGCAAAAAACAATGTTCCTAATGTAGATATCTTAAGTAAATAACTTTCCGTCTCCATAAATTTCACCTCAAAATAAACCTTCTAATAATTATTTTATGGTTTTTTTTAAGAAAATTCACTAACTAATAAGTCTTATATATGACACTATTGCATTATCTTTTCCATGTATAGAATTTAGTATAAAACATTTTAATCACTATTTCATATCAGAAAGCTACTTTAAAAATATAATTATTTATTTAACCTAAGACTATTTTCAATATTTTCTTTTAATATTAGTGCTTTTTCCTTTGAAGGATATGGATATTGAAAACTTAAATTCATATTTATTGATTTTAAAGCTCCAATTAAGTCTTTTGTTAATAACTGTACTTTAGCTAAGTAATACCAATATATTGATGATGATGAATTAAATTCTACAAACTCATTATAGATTTTCACTAAACTTTCACAATCCTTTTCACCAAAATTTCTTGTATCAATTGAAAAATCTTGTGTTTTATATATTTCTTTAATCCTATTATTTTGATTTATAAAATTTCCTTTTAAATTTATCATTTGATCAATTACCTTAAAAGAATTATCTTTCCACCTTAATTTACTTTCAATTAAACATATATCATCTGTAGAAGCTTGACCAATAACCTTTTGTATAATGCTTATATTAGCAACTTCACTTCCAATAGGATAATATGCATTACATCCCCATACACTACTTATATTTGCTTTCTCCTTTCCTTCCTTTACTTTTCCATCTCCGTAATATACAAAATCCAGATAATATTTAAAATTTTCTTTTATATCTATAATATATTTTTTATTTCTCTCATAATTAAATACTTCAACTTTATAATCATCTCTATAAAAAGCACTTAATTTATTCTCCTCATAAAAATCATTTGTATTAAATATTTCCTTTAATTCATTTCCCTCATAAGTAAGAATTTGGCCTTTAACACATCCTCCAAAACAATCGCCTATGGATCTTATAAATATATCTAATTTATTTGGATCCTTAAAGTGTAATAAATAAACTTCAAAATTATAATTATTTTCTGTTAATTCATGATTTAAAACTTTTTTCGAATTCCCCTCTTTAATAACTAACCAGTGTCTATTTAAACATTGGTTAAAGGCACAAGACATAATGTAAATTTCGTCATTAATACCATCACCTGTAACATCACCTAATTTGTAATCTATTATTTTTTCATTATTATTCTCAAGCATATTAACTCCAAATTATATAGTTATAATATTATTTTATCTTCTGTTTCCTTATCTGTTACTTTCATTTGAAAACAAGTGAAATTTAACTTAATTTAGTTTATAATTGAATTAATAAACTCTTATAGATGGGAGATAATTAACATGACTAAAAAGAAAAAGAAACTTTTTATAGTTGTATTATCAATATTAATTTTAATATTAGCTTGTTTTTTTGGAGTAAAAACAGTTTATAAATCATATTTTGCTCCTAAAATACCTGTAACCTCAATAAACTCTAACATAGAACTTAATGATTGGAATTTAATAAAAAAGTTCCTTCCTAACAATATAAATCTTTCTTTAAAAGAAATAAATGTTAGCTCTACAACTGAATTTTCTGATTCTGAATTGACAGATTTATTTATACTAGCTTTACGTGAAGAACCTGATGCAATAAAAGATCTTACAGGATTAAAAGTGGATATAGAAAATGATGATATTAATATTTATATAGATATAAACTATAAAGATATACCTTTCCAAGGAAAACTTACCTTTACAGCTCAAAGCAAGGATGGTAAAGGAATATTCCACTATAAAGAAGGAAAAGTTGGTTTTATTGATATTTCTAAGGATACTATCTTTAAAAACCTAAAAGATAATTCAATACTTTCCTTTGATAAAAATAATGGAGATATAATTCTTTCTTTTAAGGATATAATAAAATATCTTCAAATAAAATCTATAAACGTAGAAAATAATAAAATAGTAATAGTATTTAATGGTACTATTCCATTACTTAGCTCAATCTTTCCAAACCTAAACTAAAAAATGGCTTTATCAAAATATAATAATAAAACTTATAAACATATTCCGAGAATTACTAGATTTCGCTAAGAATTTATAATTATTACTCCGAAGATATTACTAAAGCTTCGAAACTTGCTACGCTTCGAACAGTCTCAGCTTTTTAACGTAATATCGTCTCCGTAATAATTTAAATTCTAAAGCTCATCTAGATATTCTCTTCATATTGTTTATAAGTTTTATCAAAAGGTATTTTGATAAATGCCTTTTTTTAATTTCTAACATAAATTTATATATTAAGTGGAATAATAGATTTATTATATATTAGTTTAGGTGATGTTTATGATTGATAAAGTTATAAAGAAATACAATTTAGATGTGGATTCAATGAAACGGGAAGGGACAATTGCCTGTTTAACATTTTTAGCCTCTTGGATATTCTTTGGAATAAATAATGCAATCTTAGCATATCCAATAGCTTTAACCTCCTCAATTCTTTTAAAAGAAAATTTTAAAATAAATCCCTTAGAAAAAACTATACGACTTTTATTTTTATATTGTTTTATAGTTGTTCTATCTTTTTTAGCATCAAACCATTTTTTATTAGGAATTATAATAAACTTCTTCACCATATTTTTCATAGCTTATAAGCTCTCAGTTGCCTACACCCCTTTATTATACAAACCATTCTTAATGTTATATGTATTTACTTATTTTTATAAGGTAGACTTTCAAGGCTTACCTAGAAGATTATTATCTATTTTCTTTGGCTTTAGTTTAATAATAATCTTTCACTTATTTTTAAACAAGCTAAGTTATAAATCCTTAATAAAAGATAATATAAATAAATCTCTATTTTTATTAGAAAGCCAAGTGGATAACCTTATTTTAAAAAGTTATAATTCAGATTTGCAGCAATCTATCTCTAAAGAACTTACTACTATTTGTTATAACCTTTATACTACAAGAAAGAGAAAAATTTTAACTAATAATTTAGGCAGTATTCAATTTAAAATATATATAATATTAGAAAACTTAAACTTAGATTTATATAATCTAAATAAGCTATACTCAAAACTTAATTATAACAGTCCTCTAATTAAATCATTTTTAAAGGAATTAAAAAAATCTATAAATATTTTAAGATTATATTTAAATGATGAGATTTCTTATTATGAAATAGATAAACAACTGTATAGATTAAATAGATTTCATGAAGATCTACCTGATCAACTCACTTTTTTTCATGACTTATCTATTTCAGTAACCAATCTTTATTTATATTTAGCTGATATGACTACTCTTGAAGAGGGAGAAGGATATAAAAGCTATGATTTATGGAAAAATACCGATAAAAACCAATTTAAATTTAGAGATTCTCTTCATTTTGGAACAATAAAACTTAATTTTGCCCTAAGAATCTCTTTAACTTTAAGCCTTGTGCTACTTCTTAGCTATGTATTTGATTTTACTAAAATGAGTTGGCTTGGAATAACTATAATGTCAATAATGCAACCTTATTATGAAGAGACCTTAAATAAAAGTAAAGATAGGTTAAAAGGGAATCTTTTAGCTATTTTCCTTGTAATTGTTACTTTAAACTTGTTTCAAAGCCAAATTGTTCATATTATTATATTAATTTGTAGCCTATATCTAACCTATGGGTTTAAAAGCTATTATAAGCTCTCTCTCTTTACTGCCATCTCTGCTATTTGCATGGCATCTCTTAGCTATGGAGTTAATACCTTAGCTATTTTTAGAGTTTTTTATTTAGTTTTAGGTATATTAATAACCTTCTTAGCTAATAAATTTTTATTTCCTTATAACTTAGATCAAGGACTAAAGGAATTAAGCCTTAAATTAATAAAATATGTAAATATATTAGCAGAAGATCTAATAAAAAATCCTTCAAAAAATGAAGAGGAAATAATAAATTTAACCATCCATATAAAGCTTATGTGTAACAAGCTTACACTTAGAAATATTCAAAAAAAAGATAAGGATATAAATAGGTTAATATGCTTAACTGAAAATATTACTGCTTCTTTAAGCTATTATACTCTTTTAAAAAAAGATTTAGGATTGGTATGTGGAATAAATAAAGATGAATTAATTAAGCTTAAAAGTAAATTGCAATATTCCCTTAAAGAGAAGGCTTCATTAATAGATATAATAAACCTATTAGACTCAACAGTTGATTCCCTTATTAATTGTCCTTACTCTAGAAAAGTAATTTATAATCCTGCCTCTAATGGGTTTATATATTAATTAAAACTTATTTTTTAATTAACTATCTCATTTTAAAAATAACTAGAATTAAACTTATAATGAGATAAACAAAAAACTTATTTATGTGATTGAATTATAAACACATATAAAATTAAACTATAACTTAATAATATTATCTTAATTTTATAAAAATATAAGAGCTTATATGAAGCTTAATAAAACTTACAATCTAATTTTTCAAATTAATAAAAATGATTTTTTTAATCTTTGTAAGTTTTATTCATAAGCTATTTTCATATAAGCTCTTTTTTATATTAATAAACTTTATTATTTTAAATTATTTATAGGGCTAATTATTAACTATATACCTAATATTCCAATACAAGTTTAACTACTTTATTATTAGTTATATACTAAAGCTCAGCGTTTCTTAAATCACCTAAATTTATTATCTTATAATTTATTATTAACCTAAATAATCTACTTTGAATAAATCAATTAACTCTTCTTCACTTAAGGTATTAAATGTACTTCCTGCTCCTAATTCTCCCTCTTCAATAATCTTAGAAATCAATTCCTTCTTCTCCTCTTGAAGAGCTACTACCTTTTCCTCAATAGTTCCTTTAGCTATTAATTTTATAACCTCTACTACATTTTTTTGTCCCATTCTATGTGCTCTATCCGTTGCCTGATTTTCTACTGCTGGATTCCACCAAGGATCAAAATGAATTACAATATCTGCTGAAGTTAAGTTAAGTCCTGTTCCTCCAGCTTTTAAGCTTATTAAAAATACTGAGTTTTCACCTTCATTAAATTCATTCACCATATTTATTCTTTTCTTAGATGAAACACTTCCATCTAAGTAACTAAAAGAAATTTTTTCTTCCTTAAGTCTACTACTTATGTTTTTTAACACTGAAGTAAACTGTGAAAACACAAGAATTTTATGCCCTTCTTCTATTCCTTGATTTAATATTTCAACTAAAGCCTCTATTTTAGCACTTTCCCCCATATAATCATTTATTGTTACAGAAGGATCTAAGGCTAATTGTCTAAGTTTAGTTATATAAGATAATATTTCTATTTTACTCTTATTAAACTCCTCTGCATCCTGTTTCTTTTCCATAATTGATAAAGCATTATTAGCATATATTGAATATACCTTTTTCTGCTCTTCTCCTAAATCAACTAAGTGCATCTTTTCAATCTTATCAGGTAATTCTTTTATAACATCTTTTTTCTTTCTTCTTAGTATGAAAGGTTTTATAAGACTATGTATTTCACTTAACACTTCTTCACTTTCATTTAATTTTTTATAATATCTAACAGTAAATCTTTTTCTATCATAAAGATATCCTGGCATTACAAAATCAAAAATTGACCAAAGTTCCATAAGAGAATTTTCCATAGGAGTACCAGTTAAAGCAAATTTATATTCTGAATTGACCTCTTTAACAGCTTCAGAATTTTGAGAATCTGGGTTCTTAATAGCTTGAGCTTCGTCAATAAAGCAATAATCAAAATTTATCTTCTTATATTCCTCTAAATCTCTTTTTAATAAGTTATAGGTAGTTATAATTACATCCTTACTCTCTATATCTCTTAAAGCTTCTTCTCTCTTATCCTTTCCTTCATTTAATACCTCCACAACTAAATTAGGTGCAAATTTATTAAATTCTTCTTTCCAGTTATATATTAAGGAAGTTGGTGCTACTATTAGTGTCTTCTTTCCCTTATTAGAAAGAATAAAGGTAATTGCTTGAAGTGTTTTTCCAAGTCCCATTTCATCTCCAAGAATTCCTCCTAAGCCTAAATGCTCCAAAGTTTTAAGCCAATTGTATCCAAACTTCTGATATTCTCTAAGCTCAGCCTTAAGATCCTTAGGAACTTCAAATGACAGTTTATTTATATTTTTAAATTTACTTTTCAATTCATTTAACTTCTTTTTCCCCTTAATATATCTAATACCATTCTCTTCTATGTAATTAGCTATATATAATGCCCTACTATTATTTATTTCTAGGCTATTATTCTCTAAATCTCCATTATCCACTGAATCTAATAACTTTAAAAATTGCTTTAATTCTAGTTCTTCTAAATCAAGAAATTCTCCACTTTTAAGTTTAAAAAACTTTAAGTTCTCCCTAAAAGCTCTAAGTATTTCTCTTGTTTCCTCACTAGGTATATCTCCTATTTTAAAGTCAAACTCAAAATAATTATATCTTCCTGGTTTAATGTCTCCCTTTATTCCCTTGCTTCCTAAACTTTTTATACCTTTAAAGTTTTCTGAATAATATACTTCTCCATACTCTTGTAATCTGCATACATCATACTTAAAAAAGCTAAATATATATTCATCTCCTAAATAGAAATAAAACTTTTTATTTATCTCTTCAAAGCTAAATCTCTCAATTAAGGCAATAACCTCTTTTTCTTTTTTTATATCTCTATATATTATTTTTTCCTTGCAATCATCAAATATATTAAATTCATAAGAACCATATTTTACTTTTAAGGTTAAAGTTACTTCTTTCCCCTCTTTATCAAAGTAAAAATTAAATTTTACAGGCTCTAAAACCGTCTTGTTCATTATATTTTTAGAAAGAACTACATTCTCAGTTAAATCTCTTAAGGAAGGTATTAATTTTCTAAATACTCTTTCCTCTTCACATTTATCAATCTTTATAACCTTTCCCTCTGAAAATATATCTAAATAATTCTTTATTTTATAACAAAAATCTTTTTTAGGAATATATATATTAGTTCCATATAAGAATACATCAGCTCTATCCCCTAAGACCTTAGGCATTCCATTTAAGGAGCTAAGTTCAAAATTATTTTTTGAATCCTTTAGAGAAAAATCTATTGGAACCTCTTCAAAAAGCACTTCACTTTCTACTGCTCTATAAAAAAATCCTTCATTCAAATAAATTCTATGATTTTTTATAACACGAAAAAAATCTCTTACTAAATAATTAGGTATCTTTATGGTTTTACCATCTATAAATGTATCTCTGTTTCTTAAGAAGCTTTTTATTGGCTTTTCTATCTCTTTTAAGCTTTCTATAAACTCTATTAACTCCCTATCCTTAGTACTTAACTTTTGTTCCCTTATATCAAAAGTAAAAACCTTACTATATTTAATAGGAATTCTGTTATAGTAAGCTACTAAAAATTGTTCAATATCCTTTAATATATAAAGTTTATTTGAACTCATGGACTTAGTTCCTATTTTAAACTCTGCTAATATGCTATTACTCCACTCATTTTTATTTATATAAACCTCTATTTTCAACTCTTCTTTATCTGTTTCCTCTTGAAGAATTAAATCTAAAATTTTATTTTCTTTCTTCTTAGAAAATAAGTTTTTATTTTCTTCAAACTCTTTTTTCTTAGCTAAATCCCCTAAAGCTTTATAAAAAGTTGCTACTAAATGCTTACAACAATAATTTTCCTTACTAAACTCATGTTTTTCATAATCAGTGCAGGTACAATATGTTGATAAAATCCCCCTAGTTCTAATATCTATCTCTAATTTAGTACTATATTTGCTAAATAATTGTTCTGAAATTACTATTCCATTAACAGCTACTAAATCTTCCTCGTCTTCTATTTCTACTGACTCCACAAGATCGTTATTTATTATTCTTTGTCCCTTAGCATAATTTCTTCCTGTAGTTTCTTCTTTAAACCTTTGTAACAATAAATCTTCAACTAACATATTTACTCCTCTATTTAAGTGCTTCATATCTTATAATTATAACATAAATTTATTTTCTCTGAAAAACTATGTTAACTTTACTTTTTACAAAACTTATTTTTAAGTAAAATAAAAAAAATAAAAATGAGACTGTATCAAACTAGCTTTTAATAAGACTTATAAACAATATGAAGAGAATATCTAGATGAGCTTTAGAATTTAAATTATTACGGAGAAGATATTACGTTAAAAAGCTGAGACTGTTCGAAGCGAAGCAAGTTTCGAAGCTTTAGTAATATCTTCGGAGTAATGATTATAAATTCTTAGCGAAATCTA